>CALUTU010000005.1 GCA_944323785.1 uncultured Bacteroidales bacterium
AACACATCGGTCATGCTTTCAGGGAAAGACACTACGTCACTCTGGTATGTGGCCTGTCCGGACAGGGATATCTGCGGTGCCCATGCGGAAGAGGCATCGGCAAGGGAGAAATCCGCGATCCTGTCTATCAGTTCGAACTGGCGGATGGCCGGGTTATTGACACGGGCCAGCTGCTGGATGCCGTCGAGAGTATATTCCTCGGCCGAGGCATACATCCAGGAAGACAGTACCGTTAAGAGAATTACCAGCTTTTTCATTTTCCCAGCATTTTCAGAATCCGCTCTGTATTTTCCGCCTTGCGCTCCTCTATCATGGCCGCGACGGCCTCATCGGACACACCGAAGCAGGAACTATGGATGTCAGCGGAAATGAATGCCGATATATTGAACAGGGCCATTTCAATTATGATCGTCCGGATGTCGAATCCGATGCTTAGACCTTCTTTCTCCGCCGCCTTTTTAAGGCTCGCCGCCACATCCATTATGTTTCCGTCCTGCAGTGCGACAGCCGCGAACATAGCCATCCTGTCGCGATTGAAACAGATCTCCCGGAGCATGAATTTCGGCAGTTCCGGATGCCTAAGGAGGAAATCCATGTGGTGGCCGACGATGTAGCGGACCTGATCCTCAAGATTCCCAGGAGCAGCGGCTCTCGCAGGAAGGCATATCGCCTCCTTGACAAATGCCATTTTCCCCTGGATGAACATCTCGAAAAGGTTCTCCTTCGTCTGAAAATAGTAATGCAGCATGGCATGTGTCACCTTCGCCCTGGCGGCTATGCTTGCCGTGGTCGTGCCGTCATACCCTTTCTCAAGAAACTCTGCATCAGCGGCTTCCAGTATCATTTGCCGTGTACTTTTCTTCTCTTCTCCCATATTTATTAATTTTAACTAACAAGTTGGTTTAACAATTCAGTTAACAAAAGTACGAATAATATCGATAAAACCAAATTTAGGTTACAGTACCTAGAATCTTTTTGAGCAAAACATTGCGAATCTGCTGTTGCTGTTTTCGCGCACCTTCTCCGCTCACTCTCAGAAATTGATACGACGGGTGCAGTACGGGAACGGTAAGCAGAGAAGCACCCTATAAATGTAACATCCTGAATATGTGATAGTTGCGATTTAAGCGCGAGATTTTGGCGATACCCGAGGGTACGGTAGGAACACCGTGTTTTTACAAGTTTTTGATTATTAGCTTTTTATAAAATCACACTGCTTCCATAATTACCGTTGTGTCTGCTTTTCAAGAAACATTTCGCTCTGACCACCCAAGGCGACATTTTGCAGGTGCTCCGGTGCTTACAGATACCGGAGTTGTAAGGTCAGTGCATGAAAAAAGCCCCGATGATTTTCGGGGCTTTCTGCGGTGCGGACGGGGCTCGAACCCGCGACCTCCGGCGTGACAGGCCGGCATTCTAACCAGGCTGAACTACCGCACCGTTTCTGTTTGTTTCCTTCGTTTCCGAAAGGGACTGCAAAGATATAGCGTTTTTACTTATTTGCAAATTTTTTTGCAAAAATCACTGCACTTTTTTGAAAAATGAAAAATGGACGTTCCCGTACTTGCGTTCCCTGTCAAAATGGGGATGAGTGGTAAAGGAATAAGTTCCAGGATGTTCCAGTATCAGCAGGCCGCCTTTCCGGAGCAGGCCGCCGGGAACTTCAGGAGCATTGAAGACTTTGTCGGGGATAGTGTCCAGCCCGTCAATATCGTATGGAGGATCCGCAAACACAATATCGAAATCCAACTTGCAGATATTCAGGAAATCGAACACATTGTGACGGACCACATGCATTCCCTTTATATTAAATGATGCGGCCGTCCTCTTTATAAACGCAACGTGAAGCGGGTTCATCTCCACTGAATATATCTCCTGCACTCCTCTGGAGGCAAATTCGTAGGAAATGCTGCCTGTGCCTGAAAAAAGATCCAGCACACGCATGGTCGAAAGGTCATAGGCATTGTCAAGCATATTGAAAAGTCCTTCCTTGGCGAAGTCGGTCGTCGGCCTTGCCTTGAACCCGGACGGAGGAAATATCGCCCTGCCCTTCAGACTGCCCCCTATTATTCTCATGATATGAAAGCTAATCTTGCAAAATATTTACACAGTTCATCCCGCACCTTGTCCGACACCTTTCCAAATATGTGCAGACAAGTATGCTCAGGATTGAACATTACCTCCTTCGTAACCGAGAATATAAAATATTCAGCCGTAGCTATATCCCCTGCAGGGAAACTATTGGCAAAAAGCAGACGGTCCCTCTCCGCTGCAGCTATATGCAGCATCCCCTCTGTGAAGGATACCAGAAGACGGTTATTGTCGGTGATGGATGATATACGGTCGATCAGCATATAGGCGGTGGGATAGAACCTGACATTCTTATTCAGTGCTGTCAGTCCGCTGTATATGCTTTCAGGGACAGCGAACACCATAACCGCCTTGCGCGAAGGCATGTCCAGGGTAAGAATCCTGTCATCCGGCTGAATGTCCCGCACTGAACGCAGATACATTCCAGGACTCTCTTTTGAATAATGAGAAACTGGCACCAGTGTGTATTTCCACGTAGTGAAATACACCGAGACTGCTGAAAATTGTCTGCCTAGTACCTGAGCCAACTCATTTACAGACAAATCGACCGGACACGGATGACTCTCCTGTGCGGTCTGAGTCCCGTTCCGGTCATATATGGTAAAAGAATAACCACTCAAGTCTAGTTGAATGGTTATCCTGTGCTGTGAGCCGGACATCTGAATTACTCCCAGTTACCGGCGTTGTTGTTGGGATTGTTGATATCTCCGACTTTCAGACCGGGATACTGTCCCATATCCTCTTTTTCCGCTTTAAGATTGACAACCAACTGTCTGTCCAGACCTCTAAGCAGATCATCATAAGACATAGTAGCCTCAAACAGGGGAATCTCAATACCGGAAACCTTTCTGATTACGGACTCCATATGTATACGCTTACCGCCGGAGAAAGGAATAAAGCTGATGGAATCAATCATTGCGCCCTTGCCTTTGAGCAGCGTATCTCTTACCATAATCTCGATACTGTCGCGGCTTACTCTTCCCTCAGCGACTGCGACAGAGTCATCCATGGAACCGATCTGTCTGACGATGGTGATCTTGCCGTTCTTATAGAAGTCTATCAGAGAGTCAGTAGTTGAAAGGAATCTACGGTTGGACTCCTTGTAAACCTCCTGCAACGTTCTGATACTCATCAGCCTGTCAATAGCGACAGCTTCTCTTCTATCTACCTCTTTCTGGAATCTGACAGGCTGCATCACGCTGTCATACACAAGATATACCAAAAGAATAATCAACAGAGGAAAGACTACATAAGTCAAAACCTTAAAGAGTGTTTTCATTGTCAGTATAAAAATTTAATTCGTTTTACTATTCAATATGCCGACAAAAGTAAAAATAATAATTAGGACTTGCAATATATTTTTAATTTTGCAACCATAAAATTTATCCGTATGACTGTAGAAGAACTGGCCCTGGGTTTTGAAAAACTGCTGGACGGGAAAAAGAAAGTGACCATTATCAGCCACTTCAATCCTGACGGGGACGCTGTCGGCTCATCTGTCGGTCTGAACTGGTTTCTTTTGGAGAGGGGATACAGTTCATGCATCGTGCTGCCCTCCGCCGCACCGCCATTTCTGGATTTTCTGGATCCGGAGCATTCCATTATATATTATACCGAGGACAAGAAAAGGGCAAAGGATGCCGTCAATGGCTGCGATCTTATCGTATGCCTGGACTTCAACAAGCCGGGAAGGACAGAATGGATGTCTGATCTTCTGACATCAGCCAAAGCCGACAAAGTCATGATAGACCATCATCCCAACGCTGTCCGCGAAGGATTCAATATAGTAATATCCGATGAAGATGCATCCTCGACATGCGAACTGCTCTTCAGAGTCCTCATGGCCTTCAGGCACACTGGTGGCAGGGCTTCCAGCCTGAGTATCAAGAGCCTCTCCGCCATCACGGCCGGCATTCTGACTGACACCAACAACTTCAACAACTCCGTCACTCCATATACGTTCAACGTCGCAGCCGAGATGCTGAAAGCCGGTGTTGATTTCGACTTCCTCAACAATATGCTGTTCAAGAGATTCTCGGAATCCAGGATGAGGCTGATGGGACATCTGCTGAAAGAGTCTATGGAACTGGACACCGGGACTGAGGCTTCATGTATGGTGCTCACTATGGAGGATAAAAAGAATTATGGGATTCAGGACGGGGATTCAGAAGGATTTGTCAACCTTCCGCTTATGATAGGAAACATCGAAATTTCAGCGTTCTTCAATGAGACAGAAGACTTTATCAAAGTGTCTCTCAGATCGAAAGGACGCATATCCGTCAACGCTCTCGCCAAGGCGTACTTCAACGGCGGAGGGCATGAGCGGGCCGCAGGCGGAAGACTGTATATCCCGATAGCTCAAGTCAGGGACTATTTCCGGCAGTCCTTGGAACAATTCTTGCTGAACAACCGATGACCATGCGAACAATAAGACATATAATGATAGCCGTCACGGCAGCCGCCGGTCTGATCTCATGCGCGAATGAGGACAAAAAGCTCACCATAGCAGACCAGGAGGCGGCTATAGACTCGTACATCACTCAGAATTATGCGAACAACACAGTGGTCCGCAGAAACGGCTCCAACCGCGTAATTCTGGACTCGACTTCTGTAAATATTCAGGACTCCCTGGAATACGGAGATTCCCTTTACTTCTACTATGCCGGATATATTTTCACCAGCTCTCCGTCCACACTTTTCAGCACAAACAATTCCACTGTTGCCGAGCAACATGGATTCATCGTATCTGACCCAGACTATTCGGTACGGAAAATCTTGTTCAATGAAGGATGCCTTGTCAACGGACTGGAAAATGGGCTGTATGGAGTAAAAGACGGCGGACACTATTTGATTCTGTTTTCCGCCCAGTACGGATTTTACGACTCTTACGTATACAACATACCGAAACTGTCCGCCCTAGCTTACGAAATCTGGGTAGACAGAGTTATCAAAAAAGAAGAATGACAATGAACATACTTAATAAAATATTACTGGCTTCAGCCACTGCATTTCTGGCATTCTCCTGCGCGGAAGAGAAAGACGAATCATCCGAATCTGTTCAGAACCGTATTCTACAGGCATTTGTAGAGACACATTACCCCGATGCAAGGCAGACAGCCTCCGGTCTCTACATAATAGATTCCATTCCAGGCACAGGACGGGTCCTGGATGAAGATTCTTATGCATTAGTTGACTACACGATAACTTACCTCGACGGCAGTTATTATTCATATACCAGTGACAGCATAGCTAGACAGCTTGGAGAGTATACTCCTTCTGGCTATTATCATCCGCGTATTCTGGATGTAGCCGAAAGCAACGCCGGTATAAAAGAGATTCTGACCGGAATGAAGGAAGGCGGAATGGTAAAGGCTATCATCCCGGCCACACTCCTGGACGGAGAAAGCGGCAGTGAGATAATTCACAGTGACGGTTCCTCCAGGATTTATGAATTTTATCTAAGAGAGGTCATAGGCAACGCATACGCTTACCAGGTCCAGCAATTGGAAGATTTCTCCGACAAGTCCTACAATCTTGATTCAACGGAATACGGATTTTATTTCACAAAGAATCTATATACCATAGACTCTTTGCAAAGCGGTGAAAGTGCAGATGTGCGTTACGTCGGCAAGTATCTGGACGGTACTGTTTTCGACACCAATATTGAGGATACTGCAAAAAAATACCGTATATATTCTTCTTCCAACGAATATGACGCTATTTCCTTCAAATACCAGGACAGCGAGGAAGAAACTTTGTCTGCCAACTCATTTGTTGACGGATTCACAAAAGCTCTGTGGCGTATGGGTTATGGAGATCACGGTGTGGCATATTTCTATTCCGAGCTAGGATATGGGGACAACGGGAACAGCAATATTCCAGGATACGTACCTCTTTTCTTTGAGCTATGGATTGAAGAGAAGGATTAAAATACCGGATATGACCAAAAAGAGAGTCTTTATCACCGGGGCCACCGGCAATATGGGCGGAGCGGCTCTCAAGGAACTGCTCGGACGCAGGGACAGATTCGACATAGTGCTGCTGGCACGTCCCGGTAAGAAAAATATCAAGAAGCTTAAATACCTTAAGGACGAACCCGGAGTCGATATCATCTGGGGCGACCTGACCGACTATGACAGTGTGCTCAAAGGCGTTACCGGAGCGGACTACGTACTGCATATCGGAGGAATGGTTTCCCCTGCCGCAGATATGTATCCGGAGCGCACACTGAAAGTCAATGTTCAGGGTGCATGTAACGTTGTCAATGCCGTCAAGGCCCAGCCCAACCGGGATGACATCGGAGTCGTGTACATCGGCTCCGTGGCTCAGGTCGGCAACCATCTGCCTCCAAGGCACTGGGGACGGACAGGAGACCCGATATACACCAGCATATTCGACTGGTACTCAGTGTCAAAATGCCTCGCAGAACTGATATTCACCGAGTCCGGCCTGAAAAAATGGGTGTCGATACGCCAGACGGGAATGCTCTACCCTGCCCTGCTGATGAAAGCCAACGACCCGATAGCCTGCCATGTACCCCTTAAGGGCGTGCTGGAATGGAGTACGCTGGAGGACTCAGGACGGGTCTGCGCCAATGTCTGCGAGGACTGGGTGCCTGATAGTTTCTGGAGAAGGTTCTACAACCTCAGCAGCGGCCCGTCGTTCCGTCTGACCAACTACGAATTCGAAAGTATGCTGCTCAAGGGCATGGGCTGTCCTCCCGTAGAGAAGGTATTCGGTGCCGATTGGTTCGCGACCAAGAATTTTCACGGGGAATGGTATCTGGACTCGGACAGACTGGAGGAGATACTTCACTTCCGCGAAGGCATAACTGCCGAAGAATATTTCAAACGCATGAAGAAGCAGCTTCCGTGGTTTTTCTCCCTTGCTCCGCTTGCTCCAGCCTTCGCTATCAAGGCGTTCATGAAGCATGTAGCAATATCCAATCCACTCGGAACGCTTTACTGGTTCAGACACGGAAACACTGAGCGTATCAAGGCGCACTTCGGCTCACTGGAGGAATGGAAAGCCATCCCGGACTGGAAACACCAGAACCTCAGCCGCCCCTCGGACGACCCGGAGAAAGCCGTCGTGCTGCATCACGGCTACGATGAGACCAAGCCTGCCACAGAACTCGATATAGAGGATATGAAAGCTGCGGCCCGCTTCCGTGGCGGAGAATGCCTTTCGGCCTGCATGACAAAAGGAGACCTGTTCACCCCGCTCAGATGGAAATGCCAGTTCGGCCACGAGTTCGAGATGACCCCCAACGCAGTCCTACGCGGCGGCCACTGGTGCCCGGACTGCCTGCCCAAATACGACCCGGCCAACCCCAACCCCTGGAACTTCGAGGCCATCGCCGCCGGCAATCCCTTCTTCGCCCAGGTCTACGATCACTAGTCAGCCATTAATTGCAATAATATAGTACTTCCGGAAATCCTCCCCGCAAGCGGGTCCCCTCCCTTTTCGGGAGCCAAAGTTTCCGGAAGTACTATATTATTGCGACAGCAAAACAAAGGAGTCAATCCTTCAGCAGCTTGTCACGGACGATGGAGACTATCAGGTCGGCCGTCTCCTCCTCGCCGAAGAGAGATGTGCTCAGACACAGCTGATACGAAGCCGCATCACCCCATTTCTTGAAAGTATAGTAGTTGTAGTACTCCGCCCTCTTGCGGTCGCACTCCTTAATCTGTGAGGCAGCCTCGTCGGCAGAGATGGAAAGCAGCTTGGAAAGCCGCTCTATACGGTCATCCAGGTCCGCGGTAATAAAGACCGTAAGCAGCCTGGGATGATCCCTGAGTATATAATCGGCGCAGCGGCCTACGAACACCCCCGGGCCCTTCTCGGCCAGCATCTCCACAGTCCGGCTCTGAATCTGGAACAAATTGTTGTTGCCGAGATAATAGTCGGTATTGAGAACACCGGTGGAATAAAAGGGAATATTAAGCCCGGCAAGACCGCCTACGATGGGAAACGACGGCTTCTCGTCCACCTTCTCGAAATACTCCGGTGCCAACCCGCTGTCCTTGGCTGCCTGAGTGATGATCTCCTTGTCATAGAAAGCGACATCCATCTTCCGGGCTATCGCCAGAGCGACGTTACGGCCGCCGCTTCCGAGCTGACGGCCCACACTGACTGCAAAGTTATGACTGTAGCTGTTCATGAGGTCTGTTCTTTTTGATAAAGTTCAACAATAGGATGATAGCAACGGCACTGGCCAGGAAGTCGGATACCATGAAGCTGACCCAGACTCCGGCTATGTCGAAAAACATAGGCAGAATCCACAACGAGGGTATCAGGAAGACCACCTGTCTGGACAGAGACAGGAAGATGGCCTGCTTGGGCTGGCCTATGCTTTGGAAAAAGTTGCCGATGACCATTGACAGGGACACCAGCGGGAACATGCCGACCACCAGGCGCATACCCTTTATGGACTTTTCCATCAGCTCGGGATCGTCGGTAAATATGGCCACTACCAGACCGGGACACAGCTCCCCTATCAGGAAGCCGGCAGTCAGCACGACAGTCGCATACAGAAGGGTCTTCTTGAGTACTTCGTAGACACGGGACATCTGCCGCGCACCGTAGTTGTAGCCGGCGATAGGCTGCATACCCTGTGTCAGACCTGAGACGATCATGATGAAGACGAAGGAGATACGGTTGACGATGCCGTAGGCTCCGATAGCCAGGTCTCCGCCGTAGGTCTTCAGCCTCATATTGATGATAATCACCACGAAGCAGGCCACGAAATTCATCAGGAACGGAGCAAGGCCGATGACTATCGAGTCCTTGACTATACGTCTCTCCAGCCGGAAGATACCGCGCTCAAAATGTATCAGTTCGCGCTTGTCGCAGAACCATACGACGACAAGTACCAGAGCCACTACCTGTGCCAGGATAGTCGCCACAGCCGCACCCCGGATGCCCATGTCGAAGGTGAAGATGAACAGCGGGTCCAGAATAGCGTTGAGCAGCACTGTCATGATGGTGGCGGCCATGGCTTTCTTGGGATGGCCGGCCGAGCGCAGCAGGGAGTTGAGGCCGAAATAGACATGGGTAATCACATTACCGGCCAGGATTATCTGCATGTACTCACGGGCATACGAGATGGTATTCTCGCTGGCCCCGAAAAAATAGAGTATCGGATCCAGAAAGACCAGCGCCACTATCGTGAACAGCAGACCTATAATAAAATTGAGCACTACGACATTGCCCAGCACTTTCCTAGCTATGTCATAGTTCTTCTGCCCGAGCAGCATGGATGCCATGGTGGAGGCTCCGACACCGACAAGGGTACCGAAAGCCGCGGCCAGGTTCATGAACGGGAACGTCAGTGCCAGACCGGATATGGCGTAAGGGCCGACACCGTGTCCGATGAAGATGGCATCGACCATATTGTAGAGCGAGGAGGCCGTCATCGCGATAATCGCAGGCACGGCATACTGTTTCAGAAGCTTGGGGATCCGCTCGGTCCCCAACTCGGTAGGAACTCTTGCATTCATGCCGCAAAATTACACAAATGTCCACGAATAATTTTAATTTTGCTCCGTTTTTTAATTCCTCAACCGATGATTACTTTTATCGCATGTCTCGCAGCCCTGATCATAGGCTACTTCACTTACGGAAAGTTCGTGGAAAGATTTTTCGGAGTCTCATCTGCCCGTCCCACCCCGGCCAAAAGGCTGGCCGACGGCGTGGACTACCAGGAAATGAAGCCCTGGAGGATCTTCATCATACAGTTCCTCAACATAGCCGGCCTCGGTCCCATCTTCGGAGCCATCCTCGGCGCGGCCTACGGTCCGGTGGCCTACATCTGGATAGTAGTAGGCTGTATATTCATGGGTGCTGCACACGACTTTTTCTCAGGTATGCTGTCGGTACGCAATGACGGCATGAGCCTGCCTGACATGGTCGGCAAATACCTCGGTCCGGGCGTCAAGAAGTTTCTCGTTGTCTTCTCGGCCTTCATACTGATTGCCGTCGGAGTCTCTTTCGTCACCGGCCCGGCAGACCTGCTGCACACCCTCACCGGCTGGGACAAGCGCATCTGGCTCTACATCGTATTCGCGTACTACATAGTAGCGACCCTGCTCCCGGTGGACAAGATCATCGGCAAGCTCTATCCCATATTCGGAGCCGTCCTGCTCTTCATGGCCATAGCCATAGCCGGAGCCCTGCTCGTAAAGGGATTCTCCGGCGACCTGCAGCTGACTGAGCTGACAGCGGACAGTTTCCGGAACTTCCACACCAACCCGGAGACCAACATCCTCATCCCGATGCTCTTTGTAGTCATCTCGTGCGGAGCCATCTCAGGCTTCCACTCCACCCAGAGTCCCATCATGGCCCGCTGTATCACTGACGAGAAATACGGCAGGCCCATATTCTACGGAGCGATGATAGCCGAAGGCATAGTGGCCATGATATGGGCTACAGCCGCCATAGCCTACTTCGGAGGACCCGATGGCCTCAACGCCGCAGCCGACGCGGGCAAGACTCCGGCCATCATGGTAGACGAGATCTGCCAGTCGTGGCTGGGTCAGGTCGGAGCCGTCATAGCGATTCTCGGCGTAGTCGTATGCCCCATCACCTCAGGCGACACTGCGTTCCGCAGCCTGAGACTCACCATCGGCGACGCACTGAAGTTCAACCAGAAACCCATGCGCAACCGCCTCATCATAGCCGTTCCCATCTTCGTAGTGGCATTTATCCTCTGCAAGGTGGATTTCTCCACCATATGGAAATACGTCGGCATAGGCAACCAGGTGCTGGCCACAGTCGTGCTGTGGACTGCAGCGGCCTACTTGGTCCACAACCGCAAGAACCACCTTATCATGTCCATTCCGGCCACCTTCCTGACATTTGTCTGCGTATGCTACTTCATGATAGCCCCCTATAATGTAGGAGGGCTGTTCTTGCCGGCAACTGTAAGTTACCTGACAGGAACAGCCGCTGCCTTAGGTCTGTTTATATTCTTCCTTATAAGGGCCCGGAAGATACGCCCCGGAAGAGCTTAGTATGTCTTGACTTCCTCGTGTCCTTCCATCACGGCGAGGGCATTGCCGGCAAGCGCAGCCATCTCATCCTCTCCGGGATATACCTTCACCGGAGCGATGAACGACACCATGTCGGCCAGCTGCTGCATCATCTCCTTGCCGTAAGCGATGCCACCTGTAAGCAGGATGGCGTCCACCTTTCCGGAAAGGGCCGCTGCCATACCGCCGATAGCCTTGGCCACGTTGTATATGAATGCGTCGGCTATGAGCTTAGCTTCCTTGTCACCTGCCGCCACACGGTCCTCGACCTCCTTGAAGGAATTGGTACCGAGGTGGGCCACCACACCGCCTTTGCCGGAGATGATCTTCTTCATCTCGGCCAGCGTATACTTGCCGCTATAGCAGGCATCAGCCAGCTGCATGGCCGCGATACCGCCTGTACGCTCGGGGCTGAAAGGACCTTCTCCGTAGAGGGCATTGTTCACGTCCACCACCTTGCCCTTGCTGTGAGCCGCAACGGACACGCCGCCGCCCATGTGGACTACGACCAGGTTGAGATCACCGTACTCCTTTCCGATCTCCCTGGCATACATCTTCGCGATGGCCTTATGGTTCAGGGCATGGAAGATGGATATCCTGGGAAACATGGGATGACCGCCGATACGCGCAACGTCGCAGAGCTCGTCCACCACCACAGGGTCGGCGATATACGCCTTGCAACCCTTGATTCTGGAAGCAAGCTCGTTGGCTATGATACCGCCGAGGTTGCTGGCGTGCTCGCCGTAGCAGGCAGAGCTGAGATCCTTCAGCATAGCCTCATTGACCTCATAGACACCCGAGGGAATAGGTCTGAGCAGACCGCCGCGGCCCACTATCACCTTGATGTCCTCAAGCTTTACGCCATTGTCCTCAAGAGCCTTGACGATGGTCTCCTCACGGAACTTGAACTGGTCGATGACGTTCTCGTACTTGGAGATTTCCTCCGCAGAGTGTCTGAGTGTCTTGGTAAATACTTCCTTGGCCCCGTCAAAGAGCGATATCTTGGTCGATGTCGAACCGGGGTTGATTGCCAATATATACGCCATGCCCGGGACTATTTAGCTGTTAAGGCCGCGAGGGCGATGGAGTTCAACTTGGTCTCTATGCTGTCGGCACGGCTTGAGAGCACGCAGGGAGCCATGGCTCCGGCTACGATGGCAGCCTGTTTCACGCCCTTGCAGAGCTGAGAGTTGACCTTGTAGAATGTGTTGGCTGATTCGATGTTGGGGAAGAGGAGACAGTCTGCGTCGCCGGCCACGGGGCTGACGAGCTTCTTGATCTCGACGGCCTCCTTGGAGATGGCCACGTCGAGGGCGAGAGGGCCGTCGCCTACGCATCCGGGAATCTGTCCGCGGTCAATCATCTTTGAGATGATGGCTGCATCCACGCAGGCCTGCATACCGGGTAGCATCTGCTCGGTAGCTGCGAGCAGGGCAACCTTCGGTTTCTCGATCTGAAGAGCCTTGGCGGTGTTGACCAGATATTTTACGATAGCGACTTTCTGATTGAGATCAGGAAGAGGTATCACGGCCATGTCACCGAGGATAACGAGCTTGTGGTAATTGGGGTTGGACAGCACGCACACGTGGCTGAGAACGGCCTTGGGAGGAAGCAGACCTTTTTCCTTGTTGAGGATACCCCTCATGTACTTGTCAGTAGAGCAGAGACCCTTCATCAGGATGTCGCCCTGTCCCTCACGTACCATAAGGACTGCCTGTGCGATGGAGGCCAGTTCATTGTCATTGTTGATGATGGTAAATACGGTGGGGTCTATCTTCTCGGCCTCGCATACTTTCTTAATCATGTTCACATCACCTACGAGGGTTGCATCTACGATACCGAGCTGCACTGCCTTGTAGGCTGCTGTGATAGTGTGGTCATCTACGGCCCAGGCCGCAATCAGACGCTTTCTGGTCTTCGAACGAAGAAGTTCGTAAATCTGTTCAAAATTTGTAATCATGATTTTATAAGGTTGATATTTTGTTATTTGCGTGTAAGATTCATGGTATCACGGGCTATCACCAGCTCCTCATTGGTGGAGAGAGTCAGTACCTTCACCCTGGAGTCCGCCTTGGTAAGGAGCTTGTCCTCTCCGCGCACACCCTTGTTGGCAGCCTCGTCGAAATCCACTCCGAGGAAGCCGAGGGTCGAGCATATCTCCTTACGGGCCTCGCAGTCATTCTCACCGATGCCGCCGGTAAAGACGATAACGTCCAGGCCGCCCATGACGGCGCTGTAGGCACCGATATATTTGCGGACGCTGTGATAGAACATATTGAGAGAAAGTCCAGCTCTGTAGTTGCCGTTCTCATAGGCGCTTACTATGTCACGGCAGTCCGAGGAGACTCCGGACACACCCAGAAAGCCGCTCTTCTTGTTCAGCAGCTTGGTGATGCCGTCCACGTCGAGGCCCAGTTTATCCTGCAGGTAAGTCACCGCACCGGCATCGATGTTGCCGCAGCGGGTACCCATGACAACACCCTCTACGGGAGTAAAGCCCATGGAGGTGTCCACAGACTTGCCGTTGAGCACAGCGGTCACCGAGCCACCGTTACCGAGATGGCAGGTCACTATCCTAGAATCATTGATATCCATACCGAGGAACTCACATGCCCTGTGAGCCACGAACTTGTGGCTCGTTCCGTGGAATCCGTAACGGCGCACATGAAGTTTCTCATAGCACTCATACGGGATAGCGTACATATATGCATAGTCAGGCATGGTCTGATGGAACGATGTATCGAACACCGCCACCTGAGGCACCTGTGGCAGCAATTTCTTCACTGCCTCTATGCCGAGCAGATTGGCGGGATTGTGCAGGGGGGCCAGTTCGCACAGGCTCCTGATGCCCTCCATCACCTTGTCGTCTACCACGCAGGATTCCGGGAACAGCTCGCCGCCGTGGGCGACCCTGTGACCTACGGCCTCTATCTGGTCGAGAGACTTCAGAACTCCGTGCCCGGGATCCGTCAGAAGCCCCAGGACTGACTTGATACCTTCCGTATGATCGGGGACAGGCTTGGAGATGACCAGTTTGTCCTTGCCTGAAGGGCGGTGTGTCACCTCACCCATTTCCAGTCCTATTCTCTCCACAAGGCCCTTGGCCAGAAGAGTGTAGTCGTTGTCGCTCCTCATGTCGAGGACCTGATACTTCAGCGATGAGCTTCCGCAGTTGATTACCAATACTATCATAATATTTTTATTTGTTAAAATTATTCCAACAATCCTGCAAAGTTATACATAAAATAGGAATTTCCCTAAACAATTATTACCTTGCAGTCAAATACTGAAAATGTGCAGAAAGCATGAGGAGGGAGATGTTTCTTTTTACGGCTGCGACGCTCTTCGTCGCAGGCAATCTGACGGCGGTCCGTCTATGCAGCGGCTGCCCTGCCGGCTCATGGATACCGGCGGCCATAGTTCACTCCACGACAGCACTTTCAGCCGTAATGCTGCTTCCCTGCATAAAATATCCCCGGCTGAGCATCCTGGTTTTCTATATGCTGGGAGTCTCGGGATACTCCTGCATGGAGACAATGCGCCCCGACGTGCGGAGCTCGCGACTGAGAGACTGCCGGAGCATCCGCATCCGGGGCATCATCACCGACGGAGGGCGGTCCTCATCCGGCAGACCATTTCTGGAATTGTCCCTGGGAAACGAGAACACCATTATATATAATATCCCGGACACGACGGTATGGATGCCCGGAGACACTGTGAATGCCACCGTAAGATGTTCCAGGGTGGAAAATTTCACCGGGGATTTCGATTACCGGAGATATATGGAAGAGAGGGGTGTCTTCTACACCTGCTTTTTCGGAAGAAACTCCTCCCTAGAAGTTCTGAAGAACGGCACTCCCCCTCTGCGGACGCTTCCGGCAAGGCTGAGATGGAAATTCTCCGCTGCCGTTGACTCCGCCATGCCTTCAGAAGATATGGCCCGGATACGCGCTGTAGTGAAAGCCCTGGCATACGGATATCAGGACGAGATACCACCCGGAATAGAGGAAAGTTTCCGGCAGAGCGGTGCAATTCATCTGCTGGCCCTGTCAGGGATGCATCTGGGACTGTTCTACGGCCTGCTGCTGAAGCTGCTTGCACTGGTCGGGAACTCCCCGACGGTCAAACGCATCCGTTCCACTGTCATCATCGCGGCCTTATGGGCCTTCACCATTTTCACCGGCTGCGGAGTATCGATATTAAGAGCGGCCGTGATGTTCAGCATCTATGAGGCCGGAGTCCTGGCAGGCAGACGGCGCAACGGTCTGAATGCGCTGTCACTAAGCGCAATCATAATAACAATTGCAGATCCGTCCGCTCCGTCCGGAATAAGTTTCCAGCTCTCCTATGCGGCGATGACCGCGATCTTCCTGATATTTCCCCACCTCCGGGCCATAGTAAAGACCCGGAACAGAATATCGGGACGGATTGCCGACGCCTGCGCCATGACCATCGCCTGCCAGGCGACCACCGCTCCCATAATTCTGCTGCACTTCGGGACATTCGCGTTCTACTCCCTGCTGGCCAACCTGCTCTGTTCCCCGATAGTGAGCATCGCGATGCTGCTCATACCCGCAGTCCTGATTATTCAGGATACCGCCAACGTCATACTCGCACTTCCAGGCCGTCTCCTGGAGCTGGCCATAGAGCTTTTCATACGCATAAACGCCACTATCAGCAACTTATAATGCGGATTCCAAAAAACATAAATTTTATTGCACAAAGTCACGGAAACGCGGTATATTTGCGGGCATAATTTAACGACACACATCTATGGGAGGAATTTTCGGAGTCATCTCCACAAAAAAATGCAGAAACGACCTCTTCTACGGAGTAGACTATCACTCGCATCTCGGTACCCGCAGGGGCGGTATGGCGGTCTACAACGGTGACGGCATCTTCGCCAGGGACATCCATTCTTTGGAAAACTCTTATTTTAGAGTGAAATTTGAGGACGATCTTTCCAAATATACCGGAAATATCGGCATAGGTGTCATCAGCGACACTGACGCCCAGCCTATTGTTGTCAACTCGCATCTGGGACGGTTCGCCATCGTCACCGTCGGCAAGATATGCAACATAGACTCTCTGGAGAAAGAAATGCTCTCCCAGAACAAGAACTTTACCGAACTGAGTTCCGGAAAGACCAATCCCACTGAACTGATAGCCCAGATCATCACTTGCTCGGCCTCGTTCGAGGAGGGCATAGAGTCCGTACAGCAGAAGATCAAAGGCTCATGCTCCTTCCTCATCATGACCGAGAACTGCATCATCGCCAGCAGAGACCTTTATGGAAGGACACCGCTTATTATCGGGAAGAAGGAAGCCGTGGACGACAACGGAGAGAAAGAATTGGCGCATGCCGTGACCTCAGAGACCTGCGCGTTCCCCAATCTTGGCTATAAGGAAGAATACATACTCGGACCGGGAGAGGCTGTCAGGATGACAGCGGACGGCTATGAGCAGATAGTCAAGCCCAAGAAGAAGATGCAGATATGCTCTTTCCTGTGGATTTACTACGGCTATCCAGCAAGCTCCTACGAGGGTATAAACGTGGACGAGGTACGCTACAAACTCGGTTACAAACTGGCTAAAGAGGATGACTCGGAAATGGATACAGTATGCTCTATACCTGATTCCGGCACCTGCATGGCCATAGGATACTCCGACGGGAAGGGAGTGCCTTTCCGCAACGGCTATGTCAAATACACCCCCACCTGGCCCCGTAGTTTCACACCCACCAGCCAGGAGAGAAGGAACCTGGTAGCCAAGATGAAACTGATACCCAACGGAGCAATACTCAAGAACCACAAACCGGTCTTCTGCGACGACTCCATCGTCCGAGGCACCCAGCTGCGCAACAATGTCCGCAACCTCTATGACTACGGAGCAAAGGAAGTTCATGTGCGCATAAGCTGTCCTCCTCTGGTATATCCCTGCGAGTTCATCAACTTCTCCGAGTCCAGGACACCGCTGGAACTGATAGCCCGCCGCTTCATACTCAAGAACGAGGGCGCTCACGACAAAAATCTAGGCAAATACGTCCGCAACGACACTCCGGAATATGCCGCCATGGTAGACTACATCAAGAAGGAAGTCAATGTGGCGTCCCTGAAATTCAACTCCATAGAGAATCTTGTCTCCGCGATAGGGCTCCCCAAGGAGATGATATGCACGCACTGCTTTGACGGCAGCAGCTACGGGCACGAATAAGATACAGATGCGCTGTTTGTTACATTTTCTTTGCATTGAGGATTAATTTTAATAACTTTGCAAAGAATTATAACCAAACTGCACACATGAATATCTTTGTATCTAACCTGAACTACAGAGTCAGGAAAGAGGATTTGACTTCGCTGTTCGCTCCTTTTGGGGAAGTATCCTCAGCAAGAATCATCGTCAATAAGGAAACCAGAAGGTCGAGAGGCTATGGTTTTGTCGAGATGTCTGAAGAAGACGGTATGAAAGCCATAGAGGCCCTGAACGGAACTGAATACATGGGCCGTACTTTAAATGTAGCCGTTGGAAACGAGAGGCCTCAACCCAAACCTGAAGCGACAGAGACTACAGCAGAATAAATCCTTACCGGTTGAAAAAGTTCCGACAGACTTGAATTCTGCCGGAACTTTTTTATTTTTGTAACGACATACACTCTGATATGGACAAATTGGCAAAATATCTCATCATAGCCGGAGCAACGGCTATCATACTGTTTCTGGGCTGGTATTTCCGGACAGTGCTGCTTTATATAGCTGTCGCCGTAGTGGTAGCCCTCATCGGCAAGCCTGTAGTAAAAGCATTGTGCCGGATACAGATAAAGGGCTTTCATTTCCCCAGATGGCTGGCCTCAGGCCTTACACTGGCTCTGATTATCTGCATCTGCCTGTCTCTGTTCCTGCTGCTGGCCCCTATGATAGGTGAGTTCGTGCATCTTGTCAACAACATGAGCCTCAGCTCTCTGGGCTCACAGGTACACGGTCCGCTTGAGAAGATCAACGAATTTATCATAAAGTCCATACCCTCAGTAGAGCCGGATTTCAGGCTGGAAGTATACTTGTTCAACTACATCAAGGAATTCATAAACATCAACACCTTCTCCAACATCATAGTCTCGCTGGCGTCATTCATAGCCAATTTCGGCATAGCCGTATTCTCAGTGGTGTTCATAGCATTCTTCCTGCTGATGGAGAACGGCCTGATAACCGATACTCTGTCCTCCATTGTCCCGGACAAATATGAAGAAAAAACCCGCCGGGCCGTAAAGTCCATAAACAATCTGCTATCCCGCTACTTCGTCGGTATCTCTCTCGAATCCCTGTTCGTCGCAGCACTCAACAGCATAGGTCTTGTATTCATCGCAAAGATAGACCCCAGACTGGCCATAGTCGTGGCTTTTGCCTCTGGTATACTAAATATTATACCCTACCTGGGGCCTCTCATCGGAGACATCCTGGCCGTACTGATGGGACTCATATACCATATCAACAACGGCGTGGAGATGCCTCTGCTGCTCTTCCTGATTATCATCCTGGCCATCTTCATCGTCACACAGTTCATAGACAACTACGTATTCCAGCCGCTGATCTATTCCAACAGCGTAAAGGCCCACCCGCTGGAGATATTCATCGTCATCCTGCTTGCAGGACAGATCAGCGGTATCTTCGGCATCCTGATAGCCGTACCCGCATACACGGTTCTAAGGGTCATCGCCAGCGAATTTATCTCCGGCTCAAAACTGGTCCAGCGACTTACCAGGAACATCAAACAGGAATAATAAAAAACTCCGGTGGGCAACCGGAGTTTTTATTTGATTATCTCAACTTATTAGAAACCTGCTTCCTTTAAGAATTGCTCGTACTTGGCATGTTGTTCTGCGAAGCCGGGTTTGTCGCGGAAACGGAAATACACCTCTTTCAACATCAATGCAGCGTTATTCTTGACATCCTGATCGACAGTCATCTCAAAAGCTTTTTCCAGAGGTTCTATCGCACTCATCAGATCCTGCTCGAACTCAGCCAGAAGCTTCTCATAGCCCTCGACATCGCGGAGATCCAGCTTGTCCATATCATCCTGAACGTCCAAAGCCATCTCGTAATAAGCACTTCCCACAGCATACACACCGTAAACATATGTCGAATCCATCTCGTAAGACTTTCTATAATACTTTATAGCCTCATCATAATCCCCGGTATTGAAGTAGACATTGCCCTCTGCGTATACCAGTGTAGGATTGGTAGGCTCATTGGCCTGAGCTGCATGGATAAGGTCCAGTATCTTCTGGGGATCGTCGTTGGATTCAATGTAGAGGTTGATGAGGGCCACCAGCACGGACTGACTTGCGGGATATTTCTGGAAAGCGGCATTGAGGCAGGCCTTAGCACCCTCGATGTCGCCTTCAGCCATAAGTATCGATGCGAGCGATGAGGAGACCTCTCCGTTGGCATCATAGCCGAGTTCTATGCACTGTGCGTAATATTTCTTAGCCTTGGCATTATCTCCTACCGCATTGTACATCAGGCCGGTATTGTAGACCATCATAGTATCCACCCTGTTTACTACAGGATTGTCTACACATGACAGAGAGTTCTCGAAGTTCTCGGCCGCCACTTCATAATTACCCAAAGCGTAATTCCCGGAAGCATACTCAATAAAACGGCCCTGCACATTCATAAGCTTCTCAGTAATTGACTTTGTCTTAGAACCTTTTGCATCCAGTTCCGCAGCCTTGAGATAGGCATCACGGGCATCTGCGAGAAGATTCTCTTCAGAGATAGGCTGAGTAATGATAATGGCATCCAGTATCTGAGTATTGAGATTATAGTAGAGATCACGTAAAGCATAATGCTCAATATAGTACTGAACACCGTTTATCTCTTTCTGCTCATTGGACAACGGCATCTGCGTATTGAACATGGCCACCTCAGTAGCGCTCCAGCCTACTCTGTAATCAGGGCTTACCATAGCCTCATAAGCCTTGTACAGCGCGTCTCCGTACTTAATCCATGTATTGGGATTCGATGCTTTCTTCTCATTCCTGGTAGCCATTTCAGTTTTTTCGATAGAAGAAAGCAGTTGATCTTTGTTCTGTGCCCCGGCAGCAACAGCGACTGCCAGCATAGCAACGGTCAATAAAATCTGTTTCATGACTTTGTTAAAATTGCAGTTTATTTGTTTGGTTGATTATAATTCCTCTCCATTTTCCTGTACCTTCTCCTCGCTCTTGTTCACGACACAGACAGCAGCAATGACATCGCCCTCACGGAGGTTGATAAGCTTAACCCCCTGAGTAGCCCTGCCGGCCACCCTTATGTCGGATGCGGGAACGCGGATAGTAATACCTGACTTATTGATAATCATAAGGTCATTGTCATCAGACACCATCTTGACGGCTATAAGTTCACCTGTCTTGTCTGTGATATTGATGGTCTTGACTCCCTTGGCACCACGGCTGGTAATCCTGTAGTCCTCCAGAGGAGAGCGTTTGCCGAATCCGTTCTCGCTGACCACCAGTATGTCACCGAGAGCAGTCTCCCCTTCCTTTACATTCCTGGCGCAGACCATACCTATCACCTCATCGTCATCCTCGATGCTTATGCCGCGCACACCGGCCGCCGTACGGCCGATGGAACGGGCCTGAGACTCATGGAAGCGCACGCACTTGCCCTTTCTGGCCGCCAGCAGGATATCATTGTCTCCGTCGGTCAGCACAGCCTCAAGCAGTCCGTCACCTTCCTTTATGGTAATAGCATTGACTCCTTTCTGACGGGGACGGGAGTATGCCTCCAGCAGGGTTTTCTTTATCGTACCGCGCTTGGTAGCGAGCACGATATAATGGCTGTTGATATACTCCTCATCATTCAGGTTGCCGACATTGAGGTAAGCGCAGACGTGATCATCCGGCTCAATATTGATCACATTCTGTATAGCGCGGCCTTTCGATGTCTTGGCCCCCTCGGGTATCTCGTACACCTTCAGCCAGTAGCACTTGCCCTTATCGGTAAAGAACAGCATGGTGCTGTGGGTATTGGCCACATAGATATGCTCTATGAAGTCCTCATCCTTGGTAGTGCTGCCCTTGGAGCCCACACCTCCGCGGTTCTGCAGACGGTACTCGGCCAGAGGTGTTCTCTTTATGTAGCCAGAATGGGAAATGGTGATGACCACATCCTCGTCGGCGTAGAAGTCCTCGGGATTGAACTCATCGGCCGAAGGCACTATCTCTGTACGTCTCGGATCGCCGTATTTCTCCTTGAGTTCCTGAGTCTCCTTCTTAATCAGCGCATACTGGAGCGACTCATCCGCCAGGAATGCCGTCAGTTCCTGAATAAGGGCCACCACTGCGTCATAATCAGCCCGGAGCTTTTCCCGGTCCATGCCGGTAAGCTGACCAAGTCTCATCTCGACAATGGCTCCGGCCTGTATCTCGGAGAAACCGAACTTCTCACACAGACCGTCACGGGCATCCTGACGGCTTCTAGACGCACGTATCAGGGCTATCACCTCGTCTATGATATCAATCGCCTTAAGCAGACCGGCCAGTATATGCTCGCGCTTGCGGGCCTCCGCCAGATTGAACTGTGCCCTGCGCACTACCACATTGTGGCGGTGACGTACAAAGTACTTTATCAGCTGCTTGAGATTGAGCAGTCTGGGACGTCCGTCCACAAGAGCGATATTGTTTACCGAGAAACTGGACTGAAGCGAGGTGAGCTTGAAGAGAGTATTCAGCACCACATTGGCCACCGCCCCCATCTTCAGCTTGATGACCACGCGCATACCCTTATGGTCACTCTCGTCGTTGATGTAGGCGATACCGTCTATCTTCTTCTCCTCCACCAGTCTGGCTATATTCTCTATCATCTCCCTCTTATTCACCATATAGGGAATCTCTGTCACCACTATCACCTCACGGCCTGACGGCTGCACCTCTATCTCCGTCTTGGAGCGCACCACTATGCGCCCGCGTCCGGTCTCAAAGGCATCCCTTATGCCGGATATACCCTGAATAATGCCTCCGGTCGGGAAGTCAGGCCCCTTTATATAATGCATAAGCTCGTCCACGGTGATGTCGTTGTTGTCTATATATGCGCAGATGGCATCGGCGACCTCACCCAGATTGTGCGGAGCCATATTGGTCGCCATTCCGACAGCGATACCGGACGAGCCGTTGAGCAGCAGCAGCGGAGCCTTGGAAGGCAGCACTACCGGCTCTTTCAAAGTCTCGTCAAAGTTGGGTGTGAAATCCACGGTATCCTTGTCCAGATCCTCCAGGCATTCCTCCGCCAGCCTGCGGAAACGTGCCTCCGTATAACGCATGGCCGCAGCCGAGTCCCCGTCTATCGAGCCGAAGTTACCCTGACCGTCCACCAGCATATATCTCATGCTCCAGTCCTGAGCCATCCGGACCATAGCGTCATAGACACTCGAGTCTCCATGAGGATGGTATTTACCCAGTACCTCACCGACTATACGGGCCGACTTCTTATGCTGGCCTCCGGATGTCAGGCCAAGTTCGTTCATTCCATACAATACTCTCCTATGGACCGGCTTGAGACCGTCCCGCACATCAGGCAGGGCACGCGCCACGATAACGGACATCGAATAGTCGATATACGCTGTCTTCATCTCCGTCTCGATATCCACCTGCACTATCCTGCCCTGATTTATTTCTTCATTTTCCATCTTATCATGTATTTCCAAAACAAAACGCTAAAATACGAAATATTTTTCAAATATTGATTATTTTAGGGCCTTGAAATTTAAAAGCACATGAACGAGGTCGAGAAAGTAAACGCCATCTTCAGGTATGCCGGCGAAGAAGCCGTAAAGACAGGCTGGACAACCATCACCGTAGAGCACTTCATACTCGGGATGATACGGCAGGAGGACAATGAGGCATGCCGCTTCCTGGAAGAGAACGGACTGTCCCTTCAACGCATCAAGGCCATGATTCTGGACCGTCTGGACAAAGGGTACTCCATCCCCTACAATGTATCCGAAGATGTAAGCGTCAGCCCCGAGCTCCGGCATGTCGCCGACACTGCCGCGTCCATAATCAGGATGCCAGAGGCCGGGCACATTCCCGACACCATGGTGTTTTTAAGCGTCATACTCAAGGAAGGCACATCCTTATTCTCCCGCATAGCGCACGATCTGGGACTTGATTTCAGCAGGATGAGCCGATACGCCAAAGATGCGCCGGAAGCCGGGGAGAGCGGATACGGTGACATGGATACAGACGATCTGGAAGACGGGTTACCGGAGCCCGAAGGAGATATTCTGGACCGGTTCGGATACGACCTGACAGCCGCTGCGGAGGATGGGCTGCTGGATCCTGTCATTGGAAGGGACAGAGAGATAGACAGGGCCATAAGCGTACTCTGCAGAAGAAAGAAAAACAACCCACTGATAGTCGGAGAGCCGGGTGTCGGCAAGACCGCGATAGCCGAGGGCATCTCCATGCGCATCGCCGACAGAAATGTCCCGGTATGTATGCTCCGCAAAAGGATAATCTCCCTGGATATGGGAGCTATAGTCGCCGGCACTAAATTCCGTGGGGACTTTGAGGAAAGACTGAAGAGGATTCTGGACTCCGCACGCAGCAACCCGGACATCATCCTGTTCATAGACGAGATCCACAATATCGTGGGCGCAGGAGGCGGAGGGGGCACTATGGACGCGGCGGCGATCATGAAGCCGGCCCTTTCCAGAGGAGAGTTCCAGTGCATCGGAACCACAACCTCGGATGAGTACCGTAAGATCATCGAGAAAGACGGAGCGCTGGCCAGAAGATTTCAGAAAATATCCGTGGAGCAACCGTCGGAGAGCATGACGCTGCAGATACTCAATAGCCTGAAAACACATTACGAGCAATATCACAACGTAATCTACACTCCCGAGGCTGTCAGGGCCTGCATCACTCTGTCCGGAAGATACATCACGGACAGAAACCAGCCGGACAAGGCCATCGATGTAATGGACGAGGCAGGAGCGGCAGCCTATCTGGGGCACAGCATGCCACCGGCGAAACTGAGAGCTATAGGAGACAGCCTTAAGGACATACGTGACATGAAAAAAGACTGTCTCAGGAGCAGTGATTTCGACATGGGAGTGAAGCTTCTGAGAATGGAGCAGGAACACGAGAGCGAGATGGACCGCATCACGGACAACGCTGTCAGGAATCATTCCAAGAGTCCTGTATCCGTCAAAGAATCCGACATCCTGAGGACTGTCTCCAATATGACCGGGATACCTATTAATAAGATGTCCTTATCAGGCGTATCCAGACTCCACGGACTCCGGCCGGCCCTGTTCAGAAGCGTCATAGGCCAGGAAAAGGCAGTAGAGCTGGTCGTCAAAGCCATCCAGCGCAACAGCGCGGGGCTGAAAGACCCCGACAGACCCATAGGCTCTTTCCTGTTTCTGGGCCCTACAGGAGTCGGAAAGACCCACTTGGCCAAGACGCTTGCGGAACTGCTATTCGGCAGTAAGGATGCCATTATACGCCTGGACATGAGCGAATATATGGAAAAGATATCCGTCAGCCGGCTTCTCGGGGCTCCTCCGGGATACGTCGGGTACGACGACGGGGGACAGCTGAGCGAGAGAGTGCGGCAGAAACCATACTCGGTAGTGCTGCTGGACGAGATCGAGAAAGCCCACCCCGACATCTTCAACATCCTGCTCCAGATACTGGACGAGGGACGGCTCACCGACAGCAACGGGCATCTTGTGGACTTCCGCAACACGGTCATCATACTGACTTCCAACATAGGCAGCCGCGATATAAAGGATTTCGGCAGGGGCATCGGATACAGCGGCAGCGGTGACGACCCCGAGCGGCTGCACAAGACTCTGATTGACAAGGCTCTGGGAAGAACCTTCACTCCGGAGTTCCTCAACAGGCTGGACGAGACCGTATACTTCAACAGTCTGTCCCGCAGCGACATGGCCGCAATCCTGAAACTGGAGCTGGCCGGACTGTACAGGAAGGTATCAGAAGCCGGATACAGCATAAGCCTGACACGCATGGCCAAGGAGTTCCTGTGCGACAAAGGCTATGACCCGGCTTACGGAGCCCGGCCGCTCAAAAGAGCACTGAGGAAATACCTTGAAGACCCCTTGGCCGAGCTCATACTGTCCGGCATCAAGAAAGGCGACAGAATAAAAGTGGACGTTGACAGCAGCGGAGACTCACTGTCAGTCTATGTCCCTGCCGCGAAACCGGCTGTCAGAATTTATCAGGACAGTCGGTTATAACTCCGTCCACAGGTAGCTTCGGGAACGACCTCTCATCATTGACCGTCCACACTTTCACTTCCTTGCCGCGCTCATGAATCTCATCGAGCAGCCTGCGGTTTATAAAACTGTGATAGAAATTGAATGAAGCGACATATCCGTATTTATCCCAACTGAAAGACGTGAACGTGCCGTCAAATATCAGAGGCAGGCCAAGTACACGGCAGAACAGAAGCTTTTCCACCCGTATCTCAGGGTTAAGCCGATGGACTGTCTCTATCACACGGTCATTGAAAGACTGCACTACTGTATATCCTACGGAATTGTGCCTTTCCAGGGCCTCCACCACACGCTCCTCTATCCCCTCATACTGATGCTTGCGGCGCTTCACCTCCAGCAGAAGGCCGCATCTGCCGTCTATGAGGTCCAGCACCTCTTCCAGCGTAGGGATATGCTCGTCCGTCAGGGAACCGTCCTCACCGACAATCCTCAGCGAGCGTATCTGCGCCAATGTCAGGTCCTCTATACGGCCCTTACCGTCAGTTGTACGGTCAACTGTCATATCATGACACACCACCAGCGCGCTGTCAGCCGTCTGATGCACATCTATCTCCACCATATCGGCTCCGGCGGCCATACCAGCCGCTATACATGACAAAGTATTCTCGTTTCCTAAGGAGGAGCCACCTCTATGAGCTATTATCTTCATATTCCTAACCTCATTTTCCGACAGACCCTCTGCGGAGCAGGCCGCACCCGTAAGCACGAGTGCGAGACACACCGATATCATTACATTTCTCATATTCTCACTTTAAACAGATGCCTGAACAATATCCGTACCACCTGATTGAACCAATTGATACAGTCCGGAGCATCCGTGGCGGCGCACATCGCCTCATAGGCAAATTCATCCACGGCCTCCTCATTGACCAAGGACCATATCAGGAAGTTGCCGAACTTGTGCGTGAACAGGTCGGACAGGGTCTCCCCACCCGGATTGTAGTTGAGTATGTCCTCACGGTATCTGCTTATTCCGGGGAACTTCAGGCCCACTATATCCTTCTTCAGGAAACTGTCCACCTCCGCAGGGAAATAATTTTTCGCCGTTCCGAGCAGCTTGCCCACGAGCGACACTATATCCTCCGACGTGGACGGATACCTGAGGTCGGCACGGTTGTCCATCTCCTCCATTATCTTCACGGAATCTATACGCACGAGTATGTACCGGAGCAGTTCGAGGGCAGTATCAATATAGCCTGAGTCGGACACCAGTTCAGATATGTTGTCTATAAGATGCACCAGCAGCTCTTTGTCCCTGTTGTCTATCGCCTCATCCAGAAGTTCATAGAACAAAGGTATACCTGCACGTATGTCCTCTGCGGAACAGCCAGGGTGACGCGCACTGAAAATCATCGCATACCAGGTCATCACGTTCCGCTTATACAACTGCATGGGATTGGCCTTATAACTGTTGCGTGCCTTGAAATATCCCCGGCACCGTCTGGTCCACTCCACGCACCACCGGCCGGTCACCTCCCACAGAGCGTCCGGGAATACCTCCGACTTCAAGCCCAGCTGATAGAGTACATAGATCATGGACATACGGGAATAGTCGTACCACTGGGTCTGTGCGAACTCCGGGGTAGACATCGCTTCCGTTACAGGATACATTATCCCGATGTCACAGAGCCCGTTGACGACAAGCAGCCTTTCCAGAGCCAGATACGTAAAACTGTCTCCGGTACGGTATGCGGCTATTATCTTCGGCAGATGGACGCCGAAGTCCGGGACCGGCAATCCCTTGCTGTAATACCGCGAATAATTGAACAGAGTACCGAGCACATCCTTCAGGTCCTCGCGGCTCCACTCCGACGAGACACTGCGGAGCGGCACCACGCTGTCATCCCAAAAAGACTGATACTCTATGACATTGTTGACATAAGCCGCCTGGAACGTAAGCTGCCGCCTCAGTATCACCGAGAAAAACGGCATCAGGACTTTCACCAGCCGAAAATTCCACGTCATATAACGGAATATGCCGACTGTCCGGTCAAGCATAGGCGCCACCTCCGCACGTCTTCCGGCATCACCTGAAAGCAGGGCATCTATGATAAGCAGGACATTGAGCCTGGTGCCGACCTCCAGAAATGTAACTGTTCTGGAACGCACGTCCTTTCCGGTCACACCGCCGATCAATGACCTGGAACGGATCTCACCATACATCCTATCCACTATCACAGACGAGATGTTCTCACGCAGCTGCGTATTGTTCAATGTCTTGTCTTTTCTTGATATATAGTAGGAGTACATGCAGGCGTCATTGCGCACTTCGGACACCGGGTCATCCAGAAGCCGCCACAGAAGGGAGAAGGGATCACGGCTGTACACCGCCTCGTTGTAGTAGTCCGTCAGGAATATACCGTTAAGCAGGGTGACAGCGGCCAGCTGACGCAGTTTCAGAGTCGGTGCCAGGACAGCCGATAGTTCCCGGTAACGCGCTATCGTTTCTTCCGTAGCCTTATTACCCTGTATAGCCTTACTCAGCGCATTGAACTCCATCACATGCGTTTTTGTACAGTCGGGTGAGCCGGAGAGCAAATCCTCCTCCAGGCTGAAGAGTTCTTCCTCATAATTTTCTCCAACAAGCACGCTGACGGCATCATTGACTATGGCCGTTATATTGTAATCCTCTCCATAATGCGCGGCTAGATCAAGCAGCGTATCACTGCTCCCGGTCTTGACATAGTCCATTATCAGCACATTGCGCATGGCTCCCATAAAGACCTCATTGGTATGCGCCCTGGACACAGTCTCCACCAGTCTGCCTACCGGCAATGCCTTCCCGCCTGATTGTTCCGTTTCGGCCCTGTAATACACCAGAGCCAGCATATATTCCAGAAACCTCTCGTAGATAAACTGTATCCTGCCTCCCTGGTCATCATGTTCATTCTCGACATACCTAAGGACAGGACGCTCGGGCTTGTTGAGAAGTTCTCCATAGGCAACGGATGTCCCGTCTTCCTTGAATATAAGTTCCGACAGACGCGCCAGAGGGCCGTCTTCAGCGTGACGCAGCTCCTTGAAAGATATAGAGTCAACCGGAACTCCACTCTCATAGCTCTTAAGAAAATACTCGGCCATGACGAGCAGTATCTCCTTCTGACGATTTCCGGCATAGGACGAGGCTATGTCCTCGAACATCCTGTGAAACAGGCTCAGGGAACTGTAATCGTGCATCTTCTCCGGCAGCCTCCGGCCCAGATAGTCCGTACAGGCTATCTTCAGCACCAGCGGATCCCTCAGACGGATAATGCTGCCTTTGGACAGCTCTCTGTACGGAGTACGCATCTGATACAGCT
Source organism: uncultured Bacteroidales bacterium (assembly GCA_944323785.1). Lineage (GTDB taxonomy): Bacteria > Bacteroidota > Bacteroidia > Bacteroidales > UBA932 > Coprenecus. The sequence continues at coordinate 28,721 of CALUTU010000005.1, forward strand.
CGCCATAAATGGCATAAGCCCTCTCCGCCTCTTCCTGAGTGAATCCCCTGACGGCAGTATCGCTGTCCTCGCCACGGTCATGGAAAAGTCCGGCCGGCTGCCTGGATGCCACCGGATAGATCACATTCTTCCACGTATAGCTGCGGCATGTGAACAGCACCTTGAACTGAGTATATCCACCGGCACAGAATACCGAGCACAGGCTGTTGTACAGATCCAACGGCCCGTTTTCCTCTGAATCAGAGCCGCTGTAGCGCAGACATTCGTTGACAGCGTCTATGAACACCGTAACGGTTCTGCCTTTCTCCAAGGCGCACTTGTGCAGCGCGTCCATTATCTTGGATACGGGTTTGCGCGGAGAAGCCCCGGCCACCCTGCGCATCTTGTCCTCCAGACTGACCATAGAGAAATCCGAACCGCTCATGATCAACACGGCCTCTCCCCTCTGCATCAGAGTCTCTGTCCAGTGGCACAACTGATTAGTCTTACCCTGTCCGGCCTCGCCCAACAAAGGGAACAGCACGGCTTCCCCTCCTTGAAATCTCTCCAGCTCCGCCGTCAGCTGCATTCTCTCCACAAAAAGTTCCTTGTTGTATTTCTTCTCATTGTACACTCTGCGGAGAAAACCGGCCGACTCGGCGTGCAGAAGGGCCACCCACTCATCCCAGTTCAGCGTATCAGATATGTCAAACGACGGCGACACAGCCTGCATATAGGCATCAAACTCATCATTGAAGACATCCGTAACCTTTCTAACAGCACTCTCGTTGGTGGATATGTGGGAGGTCTCCTCGTTGATGAGCGACTGGAATACGTATATAAAGCCGTTCTCATCGCAATATATTAAAGGGAACAGGTCCAAAAAAAGTTCTCCACCGGTATAAATACAGTAATGTCCGGCAGGAATCCCTGGAGAATGCTCGGAAACCGCAGGAACATCACCCTTAAGACTGATGACCTCCCCACCGCCCCATGGAGCCGCGAAATATTCCGCGGAAGCCAATGGGGAAAGGGCCTCCAGCAACTCTATCAGCCGTGGTTCCATGGTATAGACCACTCCTTTGTATATCTCCTCCGACAAAGTGGTGCTGTGCCCCTTGTACTCATTACGTATCTGTACGATACCCGGAGCCGACTTTCCTCCGAGAAACACATTGTGCTTAGGACGCAGCACATTCCACAGCGATGCGCACAGCGGATTGTCCGCCAGCAGTTTGGATGCAGCAGAAGCCAGCGGTGCCAGGATATCGTTGCACCAGTCTCCGAACGAGAGGGGCCGCTTGTCATCTATCTTCCTGATCACTTTGAGCAGCGACTCGTCCACTGTCCCGCTCTCCAGAGCCCGCTTGCGGAGCATCCCGAACAGGATGACGGATATGTACTGGGATGCCGTCTCAAAGAAATCCAGGGTATAGTTCATCGCCTTGGAATAATGCTCCAGGGACATCTCGCGGACTATACCGGTCACAGCATGAGCAAGTGTATACGGATATCCGGCACAGGCCCTGTCAAACACACTCTCTATCCGCTGACGGTCCTCCCGGGTATATTGATGCAGTAAAAAATCTTTCATAGCCTTGCAAAGATAATTAAAAAACTCTACTTTTATGCCCTTGTAGCACGATACAAACGACCATGATTGTTTCAGAAAGCAGAGCGTTCCTGTGCGGGTTCTTCACATCGGACAGGAGGTATGGAAAGAGATTGTCCCAGGACTGTCTTCCGGCAGGATGGAACGAAGCTGTATGCACCCGGGAAGAGACAGACGAGATGAAGGATTTTTATTACAGTGACTTCATCGATTTCATCTCAGGATGCGGAGACAGTAACGGGATACAGGTTTTCCGCAGAAGCCGCATGACAGGACTCACAATCCAGGTAAACGGTCACGAATACTCTTTCGAGGCAGGCGACCTGCATCTGTACATATTCCCTTTCAACATAGCTGTATTCTCGATAAAGACCGTCCACCGCAATGTTCAGTTCAGCGATCTTACCGCCGCCCTCGGTACTCTGCGGAACATCTGCTACTACAACCCTGACACTCTGGGCGGATTCACGGATGCCGTCATCCACCCGATATGTGAGGTCTACGAGTGCCTGAGAGGGCCTTACTCCACTACATCCCGGGTATCTTACGACGGTACGGTCACAACGGGGTATCCGTTTCTTATGGAGAACGGCAATAAATTCAAACTGTTCCACATTCTCGCCACTGACGAGTACCCATCCGGGGCAGACGAGCTGGACCGCAGGCTGTTCGAGGCAGGCACCCTGACCAGGGAAGGCTCTTACAACGGCGACGACTTCATGAGCAGTTCGAAAGAATATTTCGGCTCCACCATCCAGTCGTCCAAAATCTCGATTTTCAACAACTGGACAGCCCTGGCCCTGTTCGACACCTTCACCATCCTCTCGGGATCCACTAAGGAATATCTGATCACAAACTGGGAGACAGACTACTTCGGAAAGATATACCTCTACTGCCTTTTCCGGAAATTCTACCTGTTCCGGCTCAACACCCTTTTCAGGAAAAAAGGCAGCAATCTGCACAATCTCAAGGATGAATTCATACAGTTTGAGAGAGAATACTGCTTCCCGAAAATATCATACAATTTCCTTCCGTGCGGAATGATGTCGCACATGGACGATGCCTTTGACATCGTCAGGGACAAAAACGAGATGCAGCACATGCTCCTTCAGGAGAACCAAAGACGCGAGGAGGCAGCGGACAAAAGAATGAACAATCTGCTGTTCTTCATGACGTGCCTTACGATATTCTCCGCAGTATGGGATCTCGGATGCCTCCTTGACTCCATGTATCCTTTTGAAATATCCATAGGCTCGACCATGATAGGCTTCCGCATCGTAACCACAGTGCTGCTGCTGATCACTGTACTGTTCGCACTTGTCAACAGATTCCGCAAGGGCTGAGACTCCCTATCTGCCGCAAAGAACGTACTTCCGGCTGCCCAGATTGCATATCTTGACCCCGTCTACCTCATCCACTGCCGCTTCTGTACGGCATACCTGCCTCCCGGGGCATCCCGGACGGCACAGGAACCACACCGGAGCACGGTCTCCGCACGGTTTGAAGCCCAGCCTCAGATACGAGCGGCCGTCGTACCACTCCAGATCTGCATAGGTCATCACATCCATCGGGGTGCCGTCTCCGACTGTTGCGACAAAGGCATCAAGCAGCCGGCCCATCCCTCCGACCACCCTGACACCCTGAACCGAGGCATACCGCACCCATTCATACGAGACCGTACCGTCCTCCCTCCGTCTGCCGTCCGAAAAAGTAGCCACTGCCACCATCCCCGGAGTCTGATCCATCCCCGCCTCAGCATTTCCCGTAGACCTTATACGGAAAAGCCCCAGCCGGTACCGGGCCCGCGCCGAGCCATAGACATGATTGCGCTGGAGAAATGACGCAGCTGCTTCCGGGGTTACCGCACGCACCTCGCAGTTCCGAGCAAACACCCTGAGTCCCTGCCCCATCCTCACCCTCATCATGGCCCTCACAGCCGGACCGCTGTTCCTCCAACGGTCCTCATACAGGAACATCCTGTCCGCAGCCGTCCATCCGGATATTGCAGCCCCCGCTGAGATCAAACGCTCTGCCGTACCTCCGCTACTGAAAAAGTCCAACGGAACGATGACCGCCGCCAGCCTTTCTTCCGCATCCACACATACGCCTGCACCGGACACGCATCTCCACAGCGGTTCCTTGCCCGTGCATTCCCGCATGAACGCCATCACCTCAGTACTAAATTCATCCATGCCGTAAAAATATTTTGACTATTAAATCTTTTTACTTACTTTTGCCGTCCAATTTCTGATCTGCTAGCTCAGTTGGTAGAGCACAACACTTTTAATGTTGGGGTCTTGGGTTCGAGCCCCAAGCAGATCACTCAAAGGCCTCCGGTGCCATACGGCGCCAGGGGCCTTTTAATTTCAATTGACCGGATCCACATCTATTGTCAGGTCCGTGGACGGAATCCGGCGAAGCTCCCTGTACAGCCGTTCCTTCGCCTGCGCCCAGCTGTGAGCGCGGTCCGTCTTTACAAGGAACTGCAGCTGATATTCACCTCCAGCCTTTTCCTGAGGAGGTGCCGCGGGACCGCTGACATCCCGGAATCCAGAGCGGTCCAATACTGCGGAAACATTCTGTGCCATAGTCTCAAGCCGGTCCTGCTCTTTGGATCTGAGCAATATACGGATAAGCCTCGTAAACGGAGGATAACCGAATTCCCTGCGCTCATCCATCAGCCGGCGGATATCCTCTCCTCCCGGACAAAGCAACATATTGAATACCGGATGCTCCGCCCGGAAGGTCTGCACTATCATCTCGCCGGCAGAGCTCCTGCGCCCGGCCCGCCCCATCAGCTGACGCAGGAGCTGGAGCGCCCGCTCGTCAGCCCTGAAATCAAACACCGAGGTCACCGTCTCGGCTTTCAGCACGGCCGTCAGCGTCAGCCGGCTGAAATCAAAGCCCTTGGTTATCATCTGCGTACCAACGAGAATATCTATTTTCCCCTCGGCGAACTGCTTCAGAATCCTGGCTTCCTCACGTTTGTCCCTGACAGTATCCGCATCAAAACGTCCTATCCTGGCTTCCGGGAAAAACTCCCGCAGGGCCTCCTCTATCTTCTCAGTACCGTCCCCGAGCATCCGCAATGCGTCCTTGCCACATTCAGGACATACCGCAGGGAACGGTGTACTGTAACCGCAGTAATGACAGGACAGACTGTGATTGAACTTATGGTAGCTGAGCGGAATATTGCATCCGGGACATCTGAGCACCGCCCCGCACTCACCACATTCGACCGCAGACGCATACGCCCTTCTGGAACGGAAAATCAGGACCTGCTCGTGTCTTTCCAGCCGTGCGGCCATAGCCTTCAGCAAGATCAGGGAAAACGGACCCTTCACCGCATTCTTTCGTCTTTCCTTTCTCATGTCCACCAGCACCACAGAACTGTCTTCTCCTCCGAAATACCTGTGCATCAAGGACACAAGGCCCAATCTGCCGGTCTGCACATTGTAGAGGCTCTCAAACGACGGTGTCGCCGAGCCCAGCAGCACAGGGCAGCGCATAGTCCTGCCCAGCATCAGGGCGGTATCGCGGCCATGATATCGCGGAGCCTGGTCGGTCTGCTTATAAGACGTGTCGTGTTCCTCATCCACGATTATCAGTCCCAAGTCCCTGTAAGGCAGAAAGAGAGCCGAACGAAGGCCGAGTATGACATGAGGCGCCGGACAGGATGCCACCTGCTCATAGACTTCTCTTTTGTGCGCAGCGGTCTGCCGGGAATGATATACCAGCAGCCTGCCCGGAAAATGCTCTTCGAGCCGCTTCTGTATCTGACGGCTGAGGGCGACCTCCGGAACAAGATACAGGACACTCCGCCCTTTTCGGAGACATTCATCCGCCAAAGTGATGTATATCTCAGTCTTGCCGGAGCCTGTGACCCCGTGCAGCAGGACATTTTTCCCGGACGAGAACAGATTCCTGATACTGTCCGCTGCCTTAGCCTGTTCCTCGGACAGCACCGGCAAAGCCGTCCCGGCCGGTTCCTGTCCGCCACTGCCGTTCCCGGCTGCTTCCTCAGCATCCGCCCCCTTTGCTCTGTCACGCTTAAGTGCCTTGACCGTAGACGGAGCCGCAAACCTGAACGCTTCTCCGAGCGAGCACATATAATAAGAGGCCACCTGCCGCAGAAAATCCATGTTGGCCTGCGTTACCGGCGGGAAATTGACCACTTCCCTGAGCGGGATAATCTTTGACGGGTCGAAGCCAGGCACATCCTTTACCCTCAGCACCACCGCCGTATACGACCGCCCCACGACCGTCACCTTCACGATGCTTCCGGGCACAATGCTCCTCTCCAGGGACTCCGGCACCGAATAGGTCACGGAATCCCTGAACTTCAACGGTATGATCACATCCACGTATTTCATCACTCGTATAATTTGTCATCTCATGCCCGCGCTTCGGACGGACACCTCACCCTGCCGGTGCAACCGCTAAGGTAAGCATTTCTGCGATTTTCCCCGATTTTTGCATAAAATTTTGCAAAATCCAAAATAACTCTTACTTTTGCACTCCCAAACCAAACACGGTGCCATAGCTCAGTTGGTAGAGCAAAGGACTGAAAATCCTTGTGTCCCTGGTTCGATTCCCGGTGGCACCACTTTGAAGCCAGAGAGTTACTGAAAAGCAACTCTCTTTTTTTATGCCTGAAAACGGTCAAAATACAGGGCAAAACTGAATTCAATGCCTCGGCTGTTGCAAGGAGAATGGGACTCTCGCAGAGCCTGTTTGCCCAGTACATCTGCGGAGCCAAGAAGCCCTCGGAGAAAAGATATCGTGAGATTCTGGAGACTATTCATGACATCGGAAAGGAGCTGGCATCCATAAATGATATGTCAGGCAAGGTGGAGTATGCCCTGTCAGTGTGATTGTTTCTCCATTATGTTAGGATATTTTGTTAACTTTGCAGTATAGAAGCCGGCATTATGCAGACAGAAGAGATTTTGGAAAAACTGAAGGAATACAAGGCTGAAAGAGGAGATGCCTATGGCATTGAGACTCTTGGGCTTTTCGGCAGCTGCGCCAGAGGTGAGCAGTTGCCTGACAGTGACATTGATGTCTGCGTGAAAATGAGAACTCCGTCTTTTTTCAGTATGGCTGGCATTCAGAATGAGTTGGAAGAGCTTTTCAAATGCAGGGTGGACTTGATTTCTCTTGGTGCCATTATGAGGCCGTTGTTCAGGAAAAACTTGGAAAGAGATGCAGTATATGTCTAAAGACATCATGTGATAAATTAAAGAATAATGTTTAACCCAGAAAGCATGTCCATGTTTTCCAAAATGTTTTGACTATAGACAGAAAAAGATTGTTAAAACAGTAACTCTTAGAGAGATACATAGTGGTAGAGCAAAGGACTGAAAATCCTTGTGTCCCTGGTTCGATTCCCGGTGGCACCACTTTGAAATAATTTCGGACAGTGTTTTTAGGCCGGTTTGGCCGGATATTGTTGAAAAATGCCGCACCCGGTAATGGGCACGGCATTTTCGTGAAGTTTTCACAGTTTTACATTCCAGGATTCGCAGCCGGGTTCTATACGTTATTGTTATTGCTGTTTGTTTTCATCTTGTCAATCCCAGACGATACTGTACCGCGTACCTTACTGAGCAGCGGAGCCCAATTGTAGTTGCGTCTGAGGCCCTGGATGGTCATATATAGCATGAGCAGGCAGGACACTATGCAGACCAGGGCAAATGCGGCTATATAAAGAGCGACTTTCAGTGCTACTACAGGTGCATTGGTTCCGGCATCTGATGTCCTCTCCACTCTGCCGTCTCTGTACTTTATAATCGTGTCAATATACGGAATTGAAAGGGCACTTCCGGCCAGCATGGCCGACACAGCATAAGTCCACTTGCTTATACCCTTGAGGGTGCTTGACTCCGCCCTGGTCCTGGTAATCGTATATCCATAAGGACGCTGAGAAAATATATAGACAGGTATAAGCAGGATGAAGAAGATATTCCAGGCCCTCACAGCCCGTTTATCTGCCTTGGAGCTCTTCAGCCATGAACCGTACTCGTCCAGAGCCATTTTCTGAATTTTCTTGAAACCCATAGCGTTGATCTCATCGAACTCCTTTCGGTAATCTTCAGCCGCAGAGGCATACTCCTTAGACTGCTTCTCCAAGCTCCTGCGTGTCTCCTTTGACCGGGCCGTATCAGCTTTTGCGGCATACTCCTCGGAGGACTTCATATATCTTGTATAGGATATTTTCTTATCACAGAGTGTCAGGTACTTGTACATTACCGGACCCTGATGCCCGTACTTTGCAAGTTCAAACCCGGCATCTCCCTGGTCCGGTGTACTTTCCCAGACAAGCACGGTATCAGCTTCTTCCCAGTTTTCTACCGCTGCGACCACGGCCTGCCTGTCTTCCACATCTTCCTGCTTCTTGTCCACCCTCCAGGAAAGGAAGATCACCGTCAGAATCACACCTATGATAACCGGCCACATGATAGTCCAGTGCCTGCGGCCTGACCAGTCAAGTATATCTTCAAGATCAATCAGGCAACACTTTATATAGGTATCACTCTCATCTATGATGGCCTTGTCAGCCTTGTCCACCAGTTCGCGCATCCGGGCCATCTCCTCCGCCGACTCAGGATAGACATCATCAATATCACTCTTGGTACCTGGAGACGTACTCACTGCCTGATACAGGAAGCCGTATGCCTCGGCATTGGGGTCATCGCTTTCAGACAGTCTTTTCACTTCCTGGATATCAAAACCCACTAAGCCCTCCCGTCTTGCTTTCTTTTTATTCTTAGGAGTCTTACTGTTCTCCTGTTGATTCTGTTTTTCCGCCATACTATTAAGTTTAAAGTTAACAACTATTCAAAGATAAGGCAGAATTCACCAGAAGAAGCGCCAATACGTCAATTGCTACGTATCATTCGCACAAAACCGTCCGGAACCAATGATGTCAAAGCGTAAATATCGATTCAAAGCGTCAATCAACGCCTTTCCAGCACCCTCTCACGGTACTGCTGAGGAGACATGCCGTATTTCTTGCCGAAAGCACGGCGGAAGGTGGAAAGAGAATTGAAGCCGGACAATTCGGCCAGCTGCTCCACTGAATACTTCGCATCCGGATCCGACAGCAATTTTTCTGTGTACTCCAGGCGGCTGCTGTTGACATAGTCGTAGAATGTAGTGCCAAGACTGTTGTTGATGTAGGACGAAAGCGTCGTCCTGTTGGTTCCCAGCTCTGCGGCCAGCTCCGCCAGGGTAAGGTGCGGGGTCCGGACAAAATATCCGTCAGCGGCAAGCCGGGCCAACTTCTCGGAGAAATGAGAGGGCACGGGCACTGTCACTGCATGACCGTCCCCGGACATCAGGTCTGAAGCGGACGGATACTTGTAATAATATGTTTTATAAGCGATGATACCCCAGGTCACCGACAGGGAAAGATAGTAGACGGCATCCAGCAGATTGTCGGTCCTGGAGGAGACAAATGCCCAGAGTATCAGATTCGGCAGAAGCAGCGCAATGGTAACCCAAAGCCATTTCACATCCATATGAGTTATGTCTGAGAGACTGCTCTTGAGCATCCTGCGGTATAAAAGCGTCTTGTGCAGGACTATACATATGCATACTCCGGAAAATACAGCCGCATAGACCGTCATAAGGCTATAAACCCAGTCATAGGGATACAGCACATAAAGCAACGTAAAAAGAGGAAAGGAACCGAACAGCAGAAGATCCTTCCGAAGTGTCATCTTGCCAGGGTAAAGAAATTCGAATGCAAACATGACGTACAATGGCACCGCCCAGGTATCTATAGACAGCAACAGCTTGTAAATAAACGGATTGTCCGCCACACCCTCTTGAAGATACAGCAGGTCCTTAAGCAGATACAGCGCGTATACGGCCAGAATCACGCCCAGCACCAGCCTTATTCGGCTGTGTTCGAAGACAAACAGATACAGTACCGCGACAAGCCCGAAAAGACCTGTCACCAATCCGAGAATGAATATGGTCAGTTCCTGGAACATGGCTCAAAATCCCTGCCCACTATCACACGGAGTGCCTGCGGCAGTACATCCATGGTCATGGGTGTACTGCCTACCACCTCTCCGTCTATCTCGACTCTGTCCGGATGCCTGGTTATAACGGACACCTTCCGTATCATCTTATGGGACACTTCTTTAACACTGTATATCGTACCTTTGAAAAGTCTCTTGAACAGAAACAGAAACTTCAATTTGGAGATCTTGCGGGCCAGCATCAGGTTAATCAGTCCGTCATCGGCCACTGCATCAGGCACTTGCATCATACCTCCACCGCTGTATTTCCCGATTCCGAATCCGACCGAGAAAATCCTGCCGGTAAAGAAGTTCTTGCCGTCAGCCACCACCTTCCCTCTTTTGGAACGACGGCCGAGCAACGCCTTGAATGCCGCCTTCACATAGGCCATATCTCCACTGCGTCCCTTGTTCTTCGCGGCGTTGCAGTACCAGCATATATTGGCGTCAAGCCCTATTCCCGCCACATTGACCATATAACGGACATTCCTAACCCCTGCCTGGACATATTCCACCCTTCCAACATCCTGAAGCACGGTCCTTCCGTCTATTATTGTATCTATCGCCTTGTCGTAATCCCTGGGAATCCGGTACATCCTGGTCCAGTCATTTGCCGAGCCGGCCGGAAGAACGGCCAGAGTCACATCACTGACCGGCACCTCCTGCTGGTAAAACAGGCCGTTTACTATCTCATGGAGAGTACCGTCCCCACCCACCGATATTATCTTCCTGAACCCGCGTTTTAGAGCGTATATTACCAGTTCCACCGCATGATACCGATGCGTCGTGAACACCTCCTCAAACACAAAGCCCCTGCTTTTCAACTTATTGGACAGCACGGGCCACTCCGTGGCGACCCGTCCTCCCCCGGCATTGGGGTTCACAACCGCTATCCATGTACTGCCATTCATCTGTTTTGTAAAAATTTTCGCAAAACTAATATTAATTATCGGTTGGATGAAAAGAATTTCTAATTTTGCAGATTAGGTTAAAGTATAGATATGGGTAAAATTATTGCTGTAGCTAATCAGAAAGGAGGGGTCGGGAAGACCACGACAGCCATCAATCTGGCTGCATCGCTGGCTGTTTTGGAAAAAAGGACTCTGCTGATCGACGCTGATCCGCAAGCCAATACAACATCAGGACTGGATTTTGACCCTGATTCAGAGCAGGGCAATACTTTATACGAGGTCCTTATCGGCAAGAAAGAGATGAAAGACGTGATAATGGACACCGAGATAAAGGATCTCAAGATAATTCCGTCACACATCAACCTGGTAGGCGCGGAGATTGAGCTTATCAACGTGAGCGACAAGGAACTGGCCATGAGAAAGGCACTTGACAAAGTGCTGGACCGGTTCGAGTACATCATCATCGACTGTCCTCCTTCCCTGGGCCTGATCACAGTCAACTGCCTGACGGCTTCCAATTCTGTAATAATCCCGGTTCAGACCGAGTACTTCGCCCTGGAAGGACTGGGAAAGCTGCTCAACACCATCAAGCTGATACAGGTACGTCTCAATCCAGGGCTCCGGATAGAAGGATTCCTGCTTACTATGTATGACGGCCGGCTCAGACTGGCCAATCAGGTAGTGGAAGATGTCCGCCATCATTTCGGAAGCATGGTTTTCAACACCATTATCCAGCGCAATGTCCGTCTAAGCGAAGCACCTTCTCACGGAAAGCCGGTAATACTGTATGACGCCGTATCCGCAGGAACAAACAACTATCTCAATCTGGCCAAGGAAATAATATCTAAAAATTCATAACGTATGGCAAACAAAAGAGACGCACTGGGCAAAGGGCTCGGAGCCCTGATATCCGGCATAGACAGTCTCGGCGTGACCCAGACGGTTCCAGCCGAAGACACTATTGGGAATGATCCCGTCAGGAATCCCGCTTCCATATGTGAGATTCCCGTCGAGAAGATATCCGCCAACCCTTACCAGCCCAGGAGTAATTTTGACGAGGATGCTCTCGCCGAACTCACTGAGTCCATCAGGCAGCTCGGCATAATCCAGCCTATAACGGTACGCAAAATAGGTCTCCGATATCAGATTATAAGCGGGGAACGTCGGTTTAAAGCCGCCTCCGCCGCCGGACTGAGCACCATACCTGCATATATAAAGGAGACAGATAATCAGGGCATGCTTGAAATGGCCATCGTTGAGAACATCCAGAGAGAAGACCTGGATGCGATAGAAGTCGCGCTGAGTTTTCAAAGGCTCATTGACGAATGCAACCTGACACAGGATGCCATGGCCGATAAAGTCGGTAAGAAAAGGGCAACCGTGGCCAACTACCTCAGACTGCTCAAGCTTCCTGCAGAGATCCAGGTATGCATCAGAGACGGAAAGATATCCATGGGACATGCAAAGGCCATACTCTCGCTGAATGATCCGGTCGCTCAGCTGAGCCTGTGCGACGACATCATCAAACGCAATCTGTCGGTCAGACAGGCTGAGGCCAAAGCCCAGAACATGCTGAAGAGAGGTGACAGGAGCAGAGAAGCCGAGGATAAGAAAGCATCATCCGAACTGCCTGACAGCTACTACAGAGTACTGGAGATAGTCGGAAGGTATTTTGGAAACAATATAAGCATCAAAAGATCGGAGCAGGGTAAAGGCAGTTTCACTATCCAGTTCTCATCGGATGCAGAAGTGGAATCATTTTTGAGAGCGATTGAGAACATCAACCAATAAAACGCCTAGAGACGTGCGCAAGACAGTCCTGATAGTACTTATATCACTGCTGCTTCCTTTACAAGCTTCTGCCCAGTTTATCAACAGTGGCGGAAGCGGGAGCATCCCGGGTTCAGGCATCTCGTCAGATTCATCTTCAAAAGAAGAATCATACACCTTGAAAAGATATTTCAAGTCTCTTGCTCACAGAGACTCGATGTCTATAGGCTGGGCCTTCGCAGGTTCATTTATTCTGCCCGGAACAGCCCAGATATACAATGAAGATTACTGGAAACTGCCTATAATCTACGCCGGTATCGGCGGTATGCTCGGTGGAGGATTCTACTACAACTCTCAGTTCAAGAAGACAGGAAGTGAGTCTGACAAGCTGGCCAGGAACCTCTTTTTCATAGGCGCAGCCGCCTTCTACTGGGGGCAGCTGCTGGATGGAGCCGCAAGTTATAAATCCTACCGTCCGCATCTGCCGGGAAGGGCCACCATATATTCCGCATTGCTTCCAGGACTGGGACAAATATACAACCGGGAATATTGGAAACTGCCGATATATTATGGGGGGCTGGCTGTCGCCGGATACTGCTGGTACTACAATGACCTACAGTACAAACGTTTCCAACATGATTACAATATGGCCACCCAGCCTGGAGGTAATTACACCGGCAACCTGTCCGTAGACAATCTCCAATACTACAGAGACTACTACCGCCGTTACCGGGACTACTCAATAGTAGCGACGGTTCTGATATATATCATACAGATTATTGATGCCGATGTATTCGCCACTATGAGCGAATTCGATGTCAATCAGAACCTCAGTATGGATATAGAGCCGGCCATCATCGAACCCATCAACTACGATTTCACCACCAACTACACTCTTGCCATGCCTACCGGCAGCGCAATGGGTGTTAGAATGAATTTCAGATTTTAATTAATGAGACAAACGTTTATACTACTGTTGACAGCAGCTGTTCTCATCAGCTTGCCCATCAATGTTTCAGGCAAACCGAAACACGATAAAGAAAAGAAAAAAATAACATTATTTGCATCCCAGGACAGAAAAAGTCTTATTCGGGAACGAGACTCTCTTGTCCTGGCAAATGAAGCCCTCATGATGGAACTAGACAGTCTATACAGGAAATACGCTGATCTAGAAGTCTATGAGGAGCTTGCAGAAGCGGATTCTATCAATATGGGTGCTATGGACATGGACGGGATAGAGTCAATATCGGATACATCTTTCATCTCCAGAGACTCTCTCCTAAGTCTGTGGTACCAGCAACGCAATCTTAACCTTATGGAGATAGAGCCTTCCGACATAGATACCATAGAGATGGTCTCCGACATACCGGACTCGGTATACATCAGCCGGCTACAAAAACTTAATCCATATATATCCGTGCCCTACAACCGAATCATACGCAACCACATAGTCTACTACACCCAGAAGATGCCCGAGAAGATGGAAAGGATACTCGGACTCGCCACCTATTATATCCCCATCTTCGAAGAGATATTTGACCAATACGACATGCCTCTGGAGCTCACCGCCATGGCCGTCATAGAATCGGCACTGAATACAAAAGCCGTCTCCAGAGCCAGGGCCAAAGGCATGTGGCAGTTCATGTATTCCACAGCCAAGAGGTATGGCCTGACCATTAATTCCTATGTGGACGAGAGATTCGACCCTATCGCTTCCGCTCATGCGGCTGCCAGATATCTGCGTGACTCATACCTTATCTTCGGAGACTGGTCTCTGGCCATTGCCTCCTACAACTGCGGAGCCGGCAACGTCAACAAGGCCATCCGCCGTTCCGGCGGTTCAAAGGACTTCTGGGAAATCTACCCGTACCTTCCCAGGGAGACCAGAGGATATGTGCCTTCGTTCTTCGCCGCTCTCTATGCGATGAAATACTACAAAGAGCACAATCTCACACCGGAATTCATCCCTATGCCGCCCCATACGGACACCATCAAGGTCAACAAAATGCTGCATTTCGAACAGATAGCCCACTACACCGGAGCCAGCATCGAGGAGTTGCGCACGCACAATCCGCAGTACCTGCATGACATCATCCCCGGTACGGAGAAAGAGTATATCCTCCAGTTGCCATACCAGTACACAGGTGCGTTCATTGACCACGAAAAAGAGATATACGCCTACAAGGATTCCGTATATTTCAGTCCGGCGGCGATGAAACAGATACAGCAGTCCGCCGAGCCGTCCAAGATTACCCACCGGGTAAAGCGCGGAGAGACACTGAGTCACATCGCTCTCAGATACGGAGTCACGGTAAAGAATATCCAGAGATGGAACGGCATAGGCACACGCATACGGGAGGGCCAGAGACTGGCCATCTATACCAACGGCAGCGGTCCGTCCGCCAAATCATCCTCAGGCGGGAAGGTGAGCACGAGCGTATCCAACGGATATGTGATGTACACTGTCCGCTCCGGAGACAATCTCTGGAACATCGCCAAGAAATTCAGCGGAGTGAGCGTAAGCGACATCCAGCGTCTCAACGGGCTGAGCAAGAACAGCAAGATATATCCCGGCAAGAAGCTCAAAATCAAAAAGGCCAACTAAGCTGCAGCCTGAATCTCAGACAGTCTTTCTCCGAGTCCGCATACTTGGAGGCCGAGCATTTGAGACTCAGGTTGAACCACCTTACGGGCTTGTATGTCAGAAGCGCATACAGGCCCGCTCCTTTTCCGTAATACGCAGGGACTGAGAACGAACCGGGCACATCCCCCTCATAGCAGTACACTCTGGAGTCCCAGTCCTCAGTCCAGAATACAGTGGCACGGACCGAGCACCTGAAACGTCCCGACGGGGTGCGGTATCCCGCTTCCTGGAACAGCAGCCCGCCCATACTGCCGGCATAAGTGCCCTCAAAGCGCGTGGACAGCTCCAGCCCGCTGTTTCCGACGTAACTGTATTCCGCTCTCAATCTGAGCTGACGGGTTCCCCGCCCGTTGTCATATGTCCCGCTGATCTTGGCATACAGCGAATGTTCCTGTGTCACGCTCCAACCGCAGTCCAGCGATGCCCTCAAGGCATCCGAGGGCGTTCTCACACCGAAGCGGGCATAGGGAAAATGAGTATATTCCACCGATGAGGACAGGGTAACATCCCGCACCGGAGTCCATCTCAGGGCAACCGAGACCCCATGCTCGTTGTTGACGTTGCTGCGGCAATAGGCTCCGGCGTGAGTCGCAATATAGTCCTTGGAATAATACCTGTACACCACGGATGTTTCCACCGAGGAGGAGAACGGATATACCGCGCCCAGTATTCCAGCAAAGTCAAAGTCCTTGTCCAGGGCCGCCTCACCAAAGATCCTGGCACCTCTGAATGAAAGCAGAAAATCCACGGAGGCATTGCCCCACCAGCCGTCATACCGCAGGTGAGCATTGTAATAGGAAGTCCTCCTGCCGTCCAGCCTGTCATACCGGTAGGCGGCGACTGTCGCTCCCGCCTTCAGCCAGCTGTTCCTCCAGGAAACATTCGCCCCGGTCACCTGCTCCCGCAGAGCGTCTCTTGCGGCACGGTCCGCATCGCTGTCATGCAGTCCGTCTTCCGGCTTGGAGACGAAATACTCCCCCTCCACTTTCGCATCCTGACCGTTGTCCGAGTAAAATACGGTCGCCTCAATTCCCGCCGGAAAAGCGAGAGTCAAGCCGGCACCGTGAAAATAATTGTTCTCGTCCGTGGATGTGTAGGGACGGACTCCAGCCTGTCTCCTTACGAACGTGGAAGGCGAGGCCAGAGACGACATAGAGAACCCGCTCCAGAGCACCAGGCCCTGGCCCAGACGCAGCGAGTAATTCCCGGCCACGGCACTGACAAGACGGTAACGGCCGTCCCTGGAGAGATTTATATCACCGGCCGAGACATAAAACGAATAAAAATCCGGGAATCCGTACTCACCGGCATCGCTTTCCATGGTAAAGCCCGCGCCATACTGCCCGTTCAACTCCGCACTGAACTTGGTCAACAGCGGTACCGGCAGGCCGTCATTATCCTCCTTTTTCCGCTTCAGGTCCCATTTTGTCCGGAATACCAGCTTGCCCGACACATCCAGCCGTCTGTCTTCCTTCACCTCACCGGGCAGGAATGTCACAAACGGCCTCAGGACTCTCACCTTCTCCGCATCGAAGCCGTCCACCAGCGACAGCTCCGCTTCCGAGGAGACTGCTCCGTATTCTGCCCTGTATTCGAGCAGACTGGCCACCATGAACGGGGTCATCAGCGGGAAGGCCTCCAAAGCCTCCCTGTCCGCCATATTGAGGTCCAGCGGCCTGGTCATAAGTCCCGCCAGGTATTCCGCCAGCTCTTCCGGATCTTCCCCGCCGGCTTCGCACTGCTCCTCGATCATACGTACTATGGCATCCGGCAGTTCCTGAGCCTTCACCGGCACACTGCACAACAAAAAAGCCGCTCCGAGAAGGGCGGCTCCGTAAACTATCGTCTTCCCTTCAAATCTCCCCCACATACCAGACTTATTTGAGTCTTCTACATCGTCAATCGACTTTAAACTTGTACTTTATCTCCTTGAGCTCCCTGTTGGCCTTCTCTATCTTCGAGGCCAGGTCGGTCTTGAAGGCCACGACTTTTTCCATCACGGCCGGATCCCCTGTTCCGATAATCTGAGCCGCAAGGATAGCCGCATTCTTGGCCCCGTCGAGGGCGACAGTCGCCACAGGTATGCCGGAAGGCATCTGTAGGATAGACAGTACCGAGTCCCAGCCGTCCATCGAGTTGGATGACTTGATGGGCACTCCTATCACAGGTACAGGTGTGTAGGCAGCTATCACTCCAGGCAGGTGAGCCGCACCTCCGGCGCCTGCGATTATCACCTTGATGCCCCTCTCCTTGGCTGCAGTGGCGAACTGCATCACCTGCACGGGCACCCTGTGAGCCGACAAGGCGTTGATCTCAAACGGTATTTCCATCGAATCGAGAAACTCCACAGCCTGTTTCATCACCGGCATGTCAGAAGTGCTTCCCATGATAATAGATACTATCGGTTTCATCTTGTACTGATTTACATTGTTCAGTGCAAATTTAATCTAAAAAAACTTTATTTCTGCTTTTTTTGCCTTACTTTTGCGTTATGGACAGGATAAAACTTCACGACAGGTATTTCAAGCTTTTCATTTCCAATGAGAAGATAGAGGAAGCTGTCAGAAAGACAGCGGAGCAGTTGAACCGGGACTACGCGGGCTCAGACACGCCGGTATTTCTGAGCGTACTCAACGGCTCGTTTATGTTCACGGCCTCCCTGATGAAGTACATCAACTTCCTCTCCGAACTGTCTTTCGTCAAGATGGCCTCTTACTGCGGCACCTCGTCCACCGGTCAGGTCAAGCAGCTCATAGGACTGTCTGACAGCCTCAGAGGCAGACGTGTCATCATCGTAGAGGACATAGTGGACACCGGCAAGACCATCACGGACATGTATGCCCTGCTGCAGGATATGGGCGTGAGCGACATCAGAGTCTGCACCCTGTTCCTCAAGCCCGGCACCTACAAGGGCAATGTCAGGATAGACTACCACGCCATGGAGATAGGCAACGAGTTCATAGTCGGTTACGGTCTGGACTACGACCAGCTCGGACGCCAGCTCCAGGACATCTACATCGTCGAATAACTAACTGTATTACAAACATATCAACATCATGAGATACTATATCCTATTCGGTCCTCCGGGCGCAGGCAAAGGCACCCAGGCCAAACAGATAGTGGACAGATACCATTACCTTCACATTTCCACCGGCGACCTTCTCCGTCATGAGATCGAGGCCGGCACCGAACTCGGAAAGAAAGCGGCTGAGCTTATCGAAAGGGGCGACCTCGTCCCGGATGAAGTGGTTGTCGGTATGATCCGCAGAAAGATTACCGACAATCCCCACATCAAGGGCTTCCTCTTCGACGGATTTCCCCGCACCATCGCCCAGGCCGAGACCCTGGACAGCATGCTGAATGAGTTCGGCGGAAAAGTAGACGCCGTCATCTCACTTACACTGGAGGACAAGCTGGTGTACGACCGCATCCTCCACAGGGCCATGATCGAGAACCGCAAGGACGACATGGACCGGGCCACCATCGAGCACCGCATCTCCACCTATCACCAGAAGACAGAGCCCCTTATCACCTACTACAAAGGTAAGGGCAACTACCGCGAGATAGAGGGCAACGATACCATTGAGCACGTATTCGCCAACATTTCCCGCATCCTCGACGAATAACCATCCATGCCAGGCAGCAATTTCATAGACTACGTGAAGATATTCTGTGCTTCGGGAAACGGGGGCAACGGTTCCACGCATCTGAGACGCGAGAAGTACATTCCCAAGGGCGGGCCGGACGGAGGCGACGGAGGCCGTGGAGGCCACATCATCCTCCGGGGCGATCCGCAGTACTGGACTCTTATCCACCTCAAATACCGCAAGCACATCAAGGCCGAGCACGGAGGCGCCGGAAGCGGAGGCCTCAGGCACGGAGCCAACGGAGCGGACATCATACTGGACGTACCCCTGGGTACTGTCGCCAAGGATGCCGAGACCGGAGAGGTGCTCTGCGAGATCATGGAGGCCGGACAACAGGAAATCCTGGTGCGCGGAGGCCGGGGAGGCAAGGGCAACAACTTTTTCAAAACGGCCACCCTGCAGACACCACGGTTCGCTCAGGAAGGAGAGCCTGGAAAAGAAGGCTGGTTCATCCTGGAGCTCAAGCTGCTTGCTGACGTAGGGCTGGTAGGCTTTCCCAATGCGGGCAAATCCACCCTGCTCTCAGCCGTATCAGCCGCCAAGCCCAAAATTGCCGATTATCCTTTCACCACTCTGGAACCCAACCTGGGCATCGTGTCATGCCGCGACGACCACTCCTTCGTGATGGCCGACATTCCGGGTATCATCGAGGGGGCCCATGAAGGCAAGGGGCTGGGGCTCAGATTCCTCAAGCACATCGAGCGCAACTCCATGCTGCTTTTCGTAATCCCGGCCGACTCGAAGGACATCAGGGCAGAATACCGCACACTGCTTGGAGAGTTGGAGCAGTTCAATCCCGAACTGCTGGACAAGGACCGGCTGCTGGGCATCTCCAAGACCGATATTCTGGATGAGGAACTGCGGGCCGGACTGCAGAAAGAACTGCCGGAAGGCATCCCGTCCATATTCTTCTCGTCCGTCAGCGGAGAGAATATCCCGCAGCTCAAGGACATGCTCTGGAACACCCTCAACACTGAAAGACCATGATAGACTGGCTGATCAATCTAGACCACAGCATCACTCTCGGACTTAACGGGATGCATACTCCGTTCTGGAACGAAGTGATGCTCTTTCTGTCCGCCAAGACCGTATGGATTCCACTCTACGCGGCCATAGCCATACTGTTTTTCGTACCAAGATGGTATGGGGAAAAGTCTCAGGCGCTCATATCCGGTTCCAGGATTCCACTCTGGCTGACCGGACTCATCGGAGTACTTGCCGTACTGCTGTGCTTCGGTCTGACTGAACAAGTGACCAATATCGTCAAGAACATCATTGAACGGCCCAGGCCCGGTAATGAGCCGCTGCTCCAAGGGCTTCTGCTAAGTCTGCCGGAAGGGGCAGGAGGCGGCTACGGCTTTTTCTCGGCCCACGCCTCCAACACTTTCGGGATGGCCGTATTGACGGCACTGATATTCCGACGCAAGTGGTATTCAGTATTTATCGTACTATGGGCAGCCTCCGTATCATTCAGCCGGATTTATCTGGCCAAACACTTTACCACCGATGTTCTGTGCGGAGCCGTTGCCGGCATACTCATAGGCCTGGCCGTATATTTTCTGTACAAATACATACTGTCCCTGATATCCCGCAAATACACCCGCACAGATGATCTGCATAGTTGACGGGACTACAGATCCCTGTTGGAATCTGGCCGCCGAGGAATACCTTCTCACCGACGTGCATGAACCTGTATTCCGGCTCTGGCGGAATGCCCCGTCCGTCATCATCGGACGGTATCAGAACGCACTGGCCGAGATCAATACCGAATACATACAGACTCACAATATCCCGGTAGTCCGTCGTCTGACAGGAGGCGGAGCGGTCTTCCACGATCTGGGCAACATCAACTACACCTTCATCGACAAGAAAATCCCGGACGAGGATACCGGAGCGATGTTCCGCCGCTTCACAGCCCCTATAATCGAGGCCTTGAAAGGCCTTGGCATAAACGCATCCCTCCAGGGCCGCAACGACCTGGTCATAGAAGACCGGAAGTTCTCAGGCAATGCCGTCTGCGTACACAGCGGGAGAGTGCTGCAGCACGGCACGCTCCTATTCTCGGCCTCCGTAGCCGATCTTTCCGCAGCCCTGAACACCCGCCCCGAGAAATTCACAGGCAAGAGCGTCCAGTCTAACCGGGCCAGAGTCACAAACATCTCAGAGCACCTGACTGGCACACTGAGAGGAATGTCCGCAGAGGATTTCCTCAACTACCTCCAGAGCCGCATCGCCGACAGCAACGGCTGCATCACCCGCAGCTACACTCAGACCGAAACAGCCGGGATAGACCGCTTGAGTGAAAGCAAGTACGCCACATGGCAATGGAATTTCGGCAACTCCCCGCACTACGGTCTCAACCGGATACGGAAATTCCCCTCCGGCCTCATTGAAGTATCCCTGGATGTCTCCGGCGGCATCATACGCTCCTGCTCCATCAGAGGGGACTACTTCTTCACCCGTCCAACAGAAGAAGTGGAGCAGGCCCTGACCGGACTGCCCCACTCCTACGGTTCTATCCTGACAGCACTTTCCGCACTGCCCCTGACCGACTATTTCGGTCTAGTCCAAGCATCAGAACTCACATCTCTGTTTTTCTAATACAGAAAAAACCGGAGCCGCAACAAGGGCGACTCCGGTTCCAATAAGTATGAGATTAATCTTATCCCGCTATTTACCGAATCTCTTCTCTTTTATCTTCTTGATCTGGTCCTGGAGGACATCGACGCAGTCCACAACCGCGTCCTCGAATGTAGGTGCAGTCCTCTCGATGATGAGGTCATCTCCGGGAATGCCCAGTCTCACCTTCACTGTCTTGCCATGGTCAGGCTGAACCGTGAGAGCGACATCACAGCTGATGATGTTGTCAAAAAACTTTTCCAGCTTGCCGACTTTCTTGTCGATGAAGTCCAGCAGTTTCTGATCTGCATCGAATTTGATCGATTGAACGTTAATCTTCATGTTTACCTCCGTTTTTTGCTCTTGGATGAGCGGTTAAATATGTATCTTTCAACTGTTCAAAAGAACTGTGGGTATACACCTGCGTGGTAGCCAGCGAGGCATGTCCCAGTATCTCCTTTATGGAATTAAGATCCGCTCCGTTGTTGAGCAGATGAGTTGCCAGAGAGTGGCGCAGCACGTGCGGAGACTTCTTCCCGCTGAATCCTTCCACTCCGTTCAGCTGCTCATGTACCGCCTCATTCACCAACTCCGGATACAGCGGCTTGCCCGCGTCTGTCAGGAAAAACCTGCCGTCATCCGGACTTTCCGGGAACTCTTTCTTAATTCTCTCCAAATATAATAAAATTTCCTGACAAACGGAAGCGGGAACGGGAATTTCTCTCATTTTATCCCCTTTTCCCAAAACCGTAAATACCATTCTGTCCAGGTCGAAGTTCCTACGTCCAAGTCCCACTATCTCCGAACGGCGCATTCCGGTGGCATACAACACCAACACCATCAGCACATTGCGGTAGTCATGCCAGCTCATCTCAGAGCAGGCCCTGCCGGAGCCGTCCAGTCCTTTGGTCTTAAAGAACTGTTCCAGGGATTTTTCAGTATAGAACTCCGGCAGACGGTGACTCTCCTTCGGTCTGGGGACCTTTCGCACCGGATTGGAAAGCAGTACGGACTTATGCACAAGCCAGGTACAGTAGCTGCTCAATGCCGAGAGATGCAGGTTGACTGTGCGCGGGCTCAGTCCACTCCTCAATGACGAGGCTATGTATCCGCGTATACAACTGAATATCAATGCTTCTTTCTGCTGCTCAGGCGTAAGTACCCCTATCTGAAAGGAACCGTCCTCCTCACACAGATCCGGATACTGAACTCTGTAAAAATCCTCCAGCGCCGCCCTGTATATGGCACATGTTCGCGGAGAATACCTTTTCTCAGACGTGATATATTGCAGAAACTCCTCTACCATTGTCAATTATTTTTGCAAATTTAATAAAATCCCCTATCTTTGCAGCCCTAATAAAAGGAGGTGGTAAAAGAATGATTATAGTACCTATCAAAGAAGGCGAGAACATAGAGAAGGCTCTCAAGAAATTCAAACGTAAATTCGAGAAGACAGGAGTGGTACGCGAGCTCCGCAGCAGAAAGCAGTTCGAGAAACCTTCCGTAAAGAGAAGAAACGAGATCAAGAAGGCTATCTATGTACAGCACCTCAGACTGAACGAGGAGTAATAACTCATTATTAAATAATATAACCGGCAAGATAATCTCTGCCGGTTTTTTTATACTGTAGAATAACAAAAGAAGCCGACCTCAAAAATCCTCTTTTGGGTCGGCCTCTTTGTTATTGACGCATCATAAAACCAATTAGCGCATATTCAAGAGCTCGATCATCTTGATGACTGCGGTGGAGATACGGGTACCGGGGCCGAAGATGGCTGCGGCACCGGCCTTGTAGAGAGCATCGTAGTCCTGAGGAGGAATAACGCCGCCGACTACCACCATGATGTCCTCACGGCCGAGCTTCTTGAGCTCGTCGATGATCTGAGGCACGAGGGTCTTGTGACCGGCTGCAAGGGAGGATACACCGACGATGTGTACGTCGTTCTCCACAGCCTGCTTGGCTGCCTCTGCAGGAGTCTGGAAGAGAGGACCCATATCCACGTCGAAGCCGCAGTCGGCATAACCGGTAGCCACAACCTTGGCTCCGCGGTCGTGTCCGTCCTGACCGAGTTTGGCGATCATGATACGGGGCTGACGGCCTTCCTTCTTGGCGAACTCGGCCACCATCTCCTTGGCCTTCTCGAACTCACTGTCGTTCTTGACCTCAGAAGAGTAAACACCTGTATTCATACGTATAACTGCTTTATATCTTCCGACAACTTTCTCGCATGCATCCGAGATCTCACCGAGGGTGGCGCGGTTGCGTGCGGCCTCGACTGCGAGCTCGAGCAGATTGCCGCTCTTGGTCTCGACAGCCTTGGTGATGGCATCCAGAGAAGCCTGGACAGCGGCATTGTCACGTTTGGCGCGGAGCTCCTTCAGACGTGCGATCTGAGACTCACGTACCTTGGTGTTGTCGATGTCGAGAATCTCGATGGGATCCTCCTTGTCCAGACGGTACTCGTTGATACCGATAATCTTGTCCACACCTGAGTCGATACGGGCCTGCTTGCGTGCGGCGGCCTCCTCGATACGGAGTTTGGGGATACCGGTCTCGATAGCCTTGGCCATACCGCCGAGCTTCTCGATCTCCTGGATGTGCTCCCATGCTCTGTGGGCGATCTGGTCGGTCAGGTACTCTACATAGTAGGAACCTGCCCAAGGATCTATGCCGCGGCATACGTTGGTCTCCTCCTGGATGTAGATCTGGGTGTTACGTGCGATACGGGCGGAGAAGTCG
The DNA here is from genome assembly GCA_944323785.1 of uncultured Bacteroidales bacterium. GTDB lineage: Bacteria > Bacteroidota > Bacteroidia > Bacteroidales > UBA932 > Coprenecus. Next base: position 52,673 of record CALUTU010000005.1, read on the forward strand.
GTAGGCAGGGCGATAGCCTCGTCGAGAGCGTTGGTATGCAGGGACTGGGTGTGTCCGAGTGCGGCGCCCATGGCCTCGATACATGTCCTGGCCACGTTGTTGAAAGGATCCTGCTCGGTGAGGGACCAGCCGGATGTCTGGCAGTGGGTCCTCAGTGAGAGGGACTTGTTGCTCTTAGGATTGAACTGCTTTACAATCTTGGCCCAGAGCATACGGGCTGCACGCATCTTGGCGATCTCCATGAAGTGGTTCATGCCGATGGCCCAGAAGAAGGACAGACGGGGAGCGAAGGCATCCACGTCGATGCCGGCCTTGATACCTGTACGCAGGTACTCCAGACCGTCAGCCAGGGTATAGGCCATCTCGATGTCGCAGGTAGCGCCGGCCTCCTGCATGTGGTAGCCGGAGATGGATATCGAGTTGAACTTGGGCATGTACTTGGAGGTGTAGGCGAAGATGTCGCCGATAATCCTCATCGAGAACTCGGGAGGATAGATGTAGGTGTTGCGGACCATGAACTCCTTGAGGATATCGTTCTGGATGGTACCCTGCATCTCCTCGAGCTTGGCACCCTGCTCCTGGGCTGCCACGATATAGAAGGCCAGGATAGGCAGAACGGCTCCGTTCATGGTCATGGACACTGACATCTTGTTCAGAGGTATCTGGTCGAAGAGCACCTTCATGTCCTCTACGCTGCAGATAGACACACCGGCCTTTCCGACGTCACCGACTACGCGGGGATGGTCGGCATCATAGCCTCTGTGTGTAGCCAGGTCAAATGCCACGGACAGACCCTTCTGTCCTGCGGCGAGATTCCTGCGGTAGAAAGCATTGGACTCCTCTGCCGTGGAGAAGCCTGCATACTGACGTATGGTCCAGGGCCTCATCACGTACATGGTGCTGTAAGGTCCGCGGAGGAAAGGAGGAAGACCTGCTGCATAGTTCAGGTGCTCCATTCCCTCATTGTCCCCGGGAGTGTAGATCTCCTTCACGCCGATGTGCTCCGGAGTCTCCCAAATCTGCTGTGAAGCAGCTGCCTGCGCGCATCCTGCGGCGGCATTGTCAAACTGTATGTCTTTAAAATTAGGACGCATAACTTCTGAGATTAAAGAGATTTGATTCCGAGCTTCTCCTGATAGCCGCGAAGGGTCTCGAGGACGTTGCTCTTGACACTGATAAAGTTCTGGATTCCTTTGGACTGGAGATCCTCCTTGCAGGCAGGCTCGCCTGCTACGACTACGATGGCCTTGTCACCGATAAGGCGTGCGATCTCAGGCACTGCCTCAGCGTACTCGTCGTCGGACGAGCAGGCAACCACGATCTCGGCTCCGGAAGCGAGGGCTGCCTTTACGCCCTCCTCGATGGAAGCGAAACGGTTGTTGTCGATGATGCGGATACCGGCCACTGCGAAGAAGTTCGAGGAGAACTGGGCGCGGGCGCGGCACATGGCCAGGTTGCCGAATGTAAGCATGAATGCCTTGGGCTCCTTGCCGCTGCGGTCTGTAGCAAGACGGAGGGCCTCGAAGGCCTCAGCTGCGCGGTAGGGCTTCAGAGGCTCCACTGCATCCTCCTTCTGGCAACCGTGGGCGGGAACGACCTGACCCATGCGGGTGAGGATGTCGCGGGATACGATCTCGGGAGTAATCTCGTCTCCGGCCTTCTCGAGGAAGTTGGGATACTGGTTGCTGCCGAGGATGGTGTCGCGGCGGGTTGCGTAGTTCTTGTCCCTCTTGTCGGACACGGCCTTGATCTCGGACTGGATGAATCCGGCCTTGAACTGGGCCACATAGCCGCCGGCGGCCTCTACCTTGCGGAAGAGATCCCATGCGGCCTCGGCTATCTTCTCGGTAAGCATCTCCACATAGTAGGAACCGGCTGCGGGGTCGACGACCTTGTCGAAACGGGCCTCCTCCTTGAGGATGTTCTGCACGTTGCGTGCGATACGGCGGGAGAAGTCATTGGGAACCCTGAACGCGAAGTCATAAGGCAGCACCTCGAGGTAGTCCACGCCTGCGATAGCAGCGCTCATGGCCTCGGTGGTACCGCGGAGCATATTTACATAGGAATCGTAGACTGTAAGGTTGTACTCGGAGGTGGTGGCGAATACCAGCATCATCTCAGGGCAGCCCTTGGCGCAGCCGTAGTCCTCGACAACGTTGGCCCAGAGCATGCGGGCGGCGCGGAACTTGGCTATCTCCATGAAATAGGAGCTGCCTACCGCAAACTCGAAGAAAGTCTTGCGTGCGATGGTCTCCACGTCGATACCCATATCGCTCAGGCGGGAGAGATACTCGCTGCCCTGGCTGAGGGCAAAAGCGAGCTCCTGGGTGGAGGAGGCGCCGCAGCTGTTGTAGATCACTGCATCCACGGCGATGACACGTATATTCTTATAGGGAGCGGCAGCCTTTACGCACTCTGCCAGGGCATTGAAAGCCTTCTCCTCGCAGAAGGAGCCCTTCTTGTTCAGAGGTCTCAGAGGCGAGAAGTCAAAGGTTGCGCGGACAGTGTCCTTGTCGATGCCGAGAGAGTCCACGTACTTGAGGAAATTGTGCAGGCCGTCCACGTTCTTGGGGCAGCAGCCGCGGAAGTTCACGGGCACCTTCTCGAGGGAAATACCCTTCAGGAGAGCGGTGTAGTCAGCCACTTCCATGACCTTGCCCTCGGGAAGGTGGAAGGTGAATGACTCGACACCCTTGGTCAGGAGGGTAAGAGCCTGGCTGTTTGCCGCGGCAATGTCCCCGCAGCATACGCTCTCGTTGATGAACCATCTGTTATTCTGCTTTGTTCCTCTTACAAAGGGGAACTCTCCGGGATTTTTCCCTACGTACTTCAGACCCTGCAGGTCCTCGGCACGGTAATAAGGACGCACGGAGAATCCGTCATAGGTCTTCCATACGAGCTTCTTCTCGTAGTCGGCACCCTTGAGGTCCTTCGTGATTACCTCTTCCCATGCTGTCGTAGAGACAGGAGGAAATTCAGTAAATAATTTTTCTGCCATATTTCAAATATTTGAAAGTTAATAGTTCCAATCTGTTACAGAAGGCTCTCGTCCACCAGGTAGGGCATGGTCACCTTCAGTTCCGGAGTACGCTCCATCTCCCGCTTAATGGCGAACATCGCGCCCTTGTTGCGGGCCCAGCTGCGGCGTGCGATGCCGTTGTTGACATCCCAGTGCAGCATCATTCTTATCCTGCGGTCAGCATCCTCGCTGCCGTCAATCACCATGCCGAAGCCTCCGTTGATGACCTCGCCCCAGCCTACTCCGCCGCCGTTGTGCAAGGACACCCAGGTAGCGCCGCGGAAGGAGTCGCCTATGACGTTCTGCACGGCCATGTCGGCGGTGAACTGCGATCCGTCGTAGATATTGGATGTCTCGCGGTAAGGCGAATCCGTGCCTGACACGTCGTGATGGTCACGTCCGAGCACGATGGGAGCTGAAATACGGCCCTCCCGGATAGCCCTGTTCATCTCAAGCGCTATCTTTATACGGCCCTCGGCATCAGCGTAGAGAATACGGGCCTGCGAGCCGACGACCAGCTTGTTCTTGCCGGCCTCGCGGATCCAGTGAATATTGTCCGCAAGCTGATTCTTTATCTCCTCAGGAGCTGTCCTGTATATGTCCTCAAGCACCTCGGCCGCTATGCGGTCTGTCTCCGCCAGGTCCTCAGGCTTGGATGATGTGCATACCCATCGGTACGGACCGAAACCGTAGTCGAAGAAGAGAGGTCCCATGATGTCCTGCACGTATGAGGGATAGCGGAACGCTCCGCCCACTCCCATAATGTCGGCCTTCGCACGGGAAGCCTCCAGCAGGAAGGCATTGCCGTAGTCGAAGAAATACATGCCCTTCTCTGTGAGCTTGTTGATGGCGGCCACCTGACGGCGGAGCGACTTCTGCACCTCTCTCTTGAACTTCTCGGGGTCGGAAGCCATCATCTCGTTGGACTCCTCAAATGTGAAACCTGCGGGATAGTAACCGCCGGCCCAGGGATTGTGCAGTGAGGTCTGGTCGGAACCGAGGTCCACATCCACTCCCCTCTTTGCCAGCCTCTCCCAGAGATCCACGATATTGCCCTGATATGCCAGAGCCACTGCCTCCTTGTTCTCCCTGGCCTTGAGAGCCCTGTCGATAAGCGGGTCGAGTTCGGTGTACACCTCGTCTACCCAACCCTGGGAATAGCGGGTACGGATGGCCTTGGGATTGATCTCCGCGATGATACCGACCACGCCGGCTATCACCGAAGCCTTGCCCTGAGCTCCGGACATTCCTCCGAGACCGGAACTTACGAAGAGCTTGCCGCGGTTCTCCGTCCCGGGACGGGTGTGCATCCTGGCGGCGTTCATCACAGTGATGGTAGTGCCGTGAACGATACCCTGAGGACCTATATACATGAAGGAGCCCGCAGTCATCTGCCCGTACTGGGAGACGCCGAGGGCGTTGAACTTCTCCCAATGATCCTTGGAAGAGTAGTTGGGAATCACCATACCGTTTGTAATCACCAGACGCGGTGCATCCTTATGCGAGGGGAAGAGTCCCAGCGGATGACCCGAGTACAGCACCAGGGTCTGCTCGTCCGTCATCTGCGAGAGATACTGCATGGTCAGACGGTACTGCGCCCAGTTCTGGAAAGCCGCTCCGTTGCCTCCGTAGACGATGAGCTCGTGGGGATGCTGAGCAACGGCCATGTCCAGGTTATTGGATATCATCAGCATGATGGCCGCAGCCTGACGGCTCTTGTATGGAAAATCATCTATACTGCGGGCGTATATCTTGTAATCGGGCCGCAGACGGTACATATAGATACGTCCGTAAGTCTCAAGCTCTTCCTTGAACTCAGGAATGAGTTCCGCATGATGTTTGGGAGGAAAATACCGCAGTGCGTTTCTCAATGCCAGCTTCTTTTCCTCAGCGGTAAGTATCTGCTTTCTGTGCGGAGCATGATTGACCGTCGGGTCAAATGGTTTGGGAGCCGGAAGCACATCCGGGATACCCTCGATAATTGATTTCTGGAAATCAGTCATATAGTCTATATTTTGTCGAATTTGCAATCTACAAATAACATACAAAAGTAGTAAAAAGTCCCGCAAAATCATCTTCCAATAGAAGAAAAGATATATCTTAGCGCCCCGTAATCTGAATAATGCACTGTCATATACAGTTTGAATAGGCTAATTCTAGAATATTTTGCACTAACCATTTAAACCAAAACAAACTCATTATGAGCAATTTATCATTAAAATACCTTCTACTTGCCGCCACAGTCGCCATCGCCGGCACATTCTCTTGCAGGCAAGCGGAAGAATTATCGTCGGAAGCCGAGGTCGTCTCATTCACCTTTGACGCCTCAGTCGATGCCAACAGCATCGTGACCTCACAGCCTGTCATCAACGGTGACAGCATCACATTCAGTGTCAGCTCCGACTCCGTTTCCGAGCGGCTCTCCGCCCTCGTTCCCACCATTACTGTCTCTGAAAACGCTACAGTCTCACCGGCATCAGGTTCGGCCGTGGACTTCTCACAAGGCACAGTGACATTCACTGTGACAGCACAGGACGGTGTAACAACAAGAGCCTATTTCGCGAAAGCAGTCACCGGCACTACTGACAATCCCGACATCACATACCCCATAGACGAGCAGCTGGCAGGCGAGTACAAGGGCCTGCTCAATATCACTTTGGGAGGTGAGCCCGTCGGTTCGGACATCGCCAGGAACATCACCGTCGCCAAAGTTGACGACGAGACCGTCAGCCTTACACTCGAGGACTTCTCGTTCATGGGCATAGAATTAGGCACCATCAAAGTTGACAGCTGCAAGATAGTCGGTTCCGACATACCGGAGTACGACTACACCCTGTCCGGTGAACAGACTCTGACCCTCAATGTCATCGGCGAGCAGCACGTCACTGTCGACGGAGGATTCTTTGGCAACACCATAAGCCTCACGATCAGTATCGACTTCAACGGCACACCCGTAGATGTAACGTTCGACGGTACCAAACTCACCGGCAGCGAGAGCAGCGAGGCACTCATCACCTCCTTCACCTTTGATGCCTCCTACCCCGCCAAGACCTACAAGCTGGCCGTAATCTTCGCAGCCAGCAAAGAAGGCAACCAGTACCGTGCCGCCTAGGGCAGCATCATGGTCGTGGACAACGTAACCATCATCTGCGAGTAATTCAGCCGACCTTGATCCAATTAAGCCAGACAGGTTTTTCCAAAAAATCCATCTGGCTTTTATTTATTTTCGTACATTTGCATGAATATATTTTAATTTTTGTTTTATGAAAAGATTTATCATCGCCGCAGCAGTCTGTACAGTCATAATGGGCTGCGAGAAAAATACCGGCAAAGAAGAAGACTCCGTGGACATTCCCTTGACAATCACAGTCAGCGACAACGGATTTTCCATGGAAGACGGGACCTATTCTAACAACAGGGCATTCTCGGCAGGAGACCGTATCGGTCTGTTCGCCTTGATGAACGGAGAGATACTGGATGGCTTCAACAACATCTGCCTCACCGCATCAGGCACCGGCGACGCCATTGTATGGCAAGCCGCGGATCCGGAGATGCTGTTTCCCTCCGGAGCAGAGTACTATGCTTACTGGCCCTATCAGGAGACCTTGCCTGCATCCGTAGACCTTACGGCCTCTGATGCCGCAGGCTTTTTCTCAATGATAAGCGAGGCCTGGCCTGTAGCGTCCGACCAGAGCGGAGACGGATTCGACTCCTCCGACCTGCTTATAGGCATGGCAGCTCCGGCGGACAACAGTCTCAGTCTCGGCATGTCACATGCCATGGGACTTGTTGAGATAAGCCTTCCGGGGACATTCTACACATTCACCAACACGGACTACGACATCCCTGACTATTCGTTGAGCGGTCTCAGAATCTCTTTTGACTCAAAGATTCCCAAAAGTAAAAACGGGAGACTTCTTTTGGTCGTAGAACCGGGTGCCTTCTCCATCCCATGCACATACTCCGGTGAGTCCAAAACCTATGACGGCAATGCTGAAGCCGGAAAATGCACTTCCTTCTCCGAAGGCGAGCCGACTGTCATAGAGCACAATCTCCAGATAGGCGACTTCTTCCTCGCGGACGGAAACCTGCTCTCAAAGGACGCTCCGGCATCCGAAGTAGGCTCCGCCAATGTAATAGGGCTTGTATGCCAGATTGACCCGGAAAGAATCGGCAACGGTGAAAAAGAAGCACTCGGAGGGACAGCCCATGCTCTGGTTCTTGCTACACGGGGAGCCGGATATGGCCAATACTACAGCTGGTACAACGACTACTCGACTGGCAATTTCGAGAGGGATGAGTCCGAAATAGGCTTTACCAGCATCCCCGAGCTTACGGATCCGCAAGAACTTTACAGCCTGGCCATAGCCGACATAGAAGGCTACGCGAACTACCACCTGCTCATCACTGAGAGAGCAGCCGATGTCGCAGCCGGAAATTATCGCGGCTTCCAGGCCATAACCCTCTTCAAAAATGAGGTCGGAGGTCCGGCAGAAGGCATGACAACAGGCTGGTTTATGCCGGCAGGAGGCCAGCTGCTGGACGCCATCAGCAATCTTACCGGTCTGCAGTTTGACGAGTCCAATGTACAGGCCAGTTCAGCAGTCGGAGGCTGGGACGGATGCCTGTCCTGGATGGAGATGGGCACTGTGGTGTCCTTGATGAACAGCGCCATGGAGAAGGTCAGCTTCACCAACAAGATACTGTTCGCTGACGCCGGCAACGGAATACAGATAGCAGCACAGTCCTCTCCCACAAGGTATCGTTACATCGATTTCGCGGACGGCGGATGGATAGAATACCTGTGCTACGATAAAAACACCGGTGCGACGGTAAGACCCATGCTGGCTTTCTAAAGGCATCCAACAAACTCAAACGACAATCTTAAGGGGCTGCGTCACAACAGCCCCTTTCTTTTAACCCATCTTTCCCCATCTTTCCGCGAGCCATTTTGCAGGCCGTATCTGTTCCATTAGTTCATTCGCTGTCACTTTTACAATGTCCAGCACACCATTTAAATATATTTCCCTAATTATCAAGCATATACATTTAGTAACTTGCTGGACTTCGTACATTTCGCCACAAAACCACCATATTACACCGAGTCCAGCAGACATCTTTTTTCTGGGCGCTTGATTATCGGCCACTTCTCTAATCTACTCCTGCTGGACTCCTCTAGACGGGCAAACTGAACACGAACGTTATGGACGGCTACTTCGCAGATGCCCATAAAAAAAGCACAGCCCATTCGGGAAAACCGGAATGGACTGTGCTGATTAATTCAGACTGGTCAGTAGCCTACCGTCATTTCGACAACAATACCGGTGCTGCGGATGGACCGTTCATAAGATCCACCAGATCCTGAATAGGACCCACGTTCGTAGTTACTGCCTGTACGAAAGTCCTGCTGACAGGTCCCCAGATACCTTCCGCGTCATTGGCCCACGTCACGAATGTGTAATCATAGTAGTCCGTATCATAATACTTATAAGGAACAATAATATGCGTGGTTGTATGATCTTCAACCTCTACCGTAAAAGGATTATCCGGCAGCCAACTCATAAGATCGTCGTCAGTCTTATACTCCTCCTCGGGATTAGAGTAGTTTCCGACAAGGTTGCTGTTATAATAGCATTGTACGGCTTCCTCGGAAATCGTCACTTCGAATACGGCTAAGGCATTTCCGGAAACTGATGCGCTGCTTTCAGTGAAAAGTCCGGCCTCCAGAGCCTCATCTCCGTCGTAAATTCCCACCAGTTTATTGGAGAATATGGCTTTTGACTGCTCCTCAACCGTTGTGCTTGCTTCTTCAGTCACTTCAGCATTGCCTGGCTCCCCGTCATTGGATATAGCCACGACAGCTATCACATAGTCGGTCTCGGGAGTAAGGCCCGTAGCCTCAAAGTACTCGTATGTTCCCCTATAGCATACCGAAGAGACTGCGTCTGTCATAGTATAACCGGGGTTGAAATCGATATTGAGATCATAATTGCTTTGAACGGCGGCTACTACTTCCTTCTGCGCCTTTTCCCAAGTGTACTCCGCTTTAGAAAGGACTACCGGCAGGTAGTAAATGGCACCGCATGAGTCCGTAGGATGGACCTCAAAGCCCAGTCTCTTTGCAGTAGCTACATTGACGATAATATCCGCTTTAAACTCATCAGGCTGCATACTGTGACCTGTATTAAAGGCCTCAAGCTCACAGCTGCTGGTAATGCCCATACCGGGAGTGTACCCGAATGCGAAAAGATAATACCTGCTGTCGGAATTAACCTCGAAATCCGGAATATCATAAGATCCGGTATAAAGCCCCATACCCTGATCAAGATATGCGCCCTGATTGGTCACATACATCTTGGCAATTGCGTCCGCCTCATCCTCACTGATTCCAGGATAGTTTGTAGAAGGCTGGCACAGCCATACATATGTTGCCTCATTGTCTGACGGCACCACCGACACATGCGCTGTTGTCGCGGTGATATCCGAGACAGACAGAGTGAAGGTCAGCTCAAATTCCTCTGCGGTGGTGGCATTGTCCTTAGCAATGCCTGTCTGAAGCGAGCCGTCTGAGGCTGAAAGTCCCATTACCGTCAGCAGATACTCTTTCTGCGGCTCAAGGCCTGTGATACTTCCTGTCCTCGTACCGGTAAACATATTTGCTGAAAGATAATCCTCCAGACTGCCTCCGGCCGCCTCGGTTATCTGCTCCAGTACAGCCGCATGCAGCTCCTCATCCGAAGATGACGCGTATGAGGCCGGAAGCGCGGCCACATAATAAGGCTGGGTATCCACACTCGGGACCACACGCCATGCGATGGCTTCCGATGTCGTACCTGTTACAGTAAGCTCAAAGGTACATTCTGCCTCCAAGGTACTGGCCTCGACGGTAGCTATCTCGGAATACAGGTCGCCATTGGCAGCCACTACGGCAAAATAATAATCAGTAGACGGTTCCAGACCCGTAACCTCAACATCCCCGCCAGGTACCTCCACCTGCGTACCGGCACTCAGCAGTCCATTGGCAGAAGGCACTGACTGCAGGTCCTTTATCTGCATATACGCAAGTTCTGTCGCTCCCTCGGAGCTTATTCTTAAAGTTATGGATGAGGCATCAGACGACACCGCCTCCACCGATACGGTCGGAGCAGAGCCCTGCTCATCCTTGTTACAGGACGACAACAGCGCTGCCAGGACAACAGCTCCCGACAGCACGGACATTCTTAAAAAATCTTTTCCTTTCATAATATAGGCTAATTTTATAGTTGTTCTTCATCGGAGTACGGCCCCATGTACCTGAGGTAATACCTAAGTTTTCCATGAGGGATATAACACTTCGAACCGTCATAATTGGCCAGCACGAATCCCAACCGGTCTGAGGTGCCGAAATAGTCAGTCAGATAATCCGGATGCCACATGTAGACGACATCATAGACCATCTCCTCATTTTCTTTAGAGAACTGAATCCTCACTTCCCTGTCATAAAGAGTATTGCATGTGTCAGAGACGGTCATGATACCTGTCTCCTCATCAAATGTGAACTTTCCGGCAATACGTATGACAGTAGCGGCTCCGGCCACAGTCTCCATGCCGTCCACGACCTCAATGCATCCGTCATTGAACGTCACCGTGAAGAAAGTCCTCATTTCGGGATTGACAGCCTCCGGATCCGTGAACTCGAATCCCAACGCATCCTCAGACGATATCAGATCGTCCGGATGCTCCATGTTCCAGTCATGCGCATACTGGTCCGCATACTCTCCAGCCGTGACATACGAGTCCCAAAGTTCGGACTGACGCTCGGGATTCACTTCCTGGAATATAGTCTCCTCCCTGTCGAACTTGCATATCCTTGCTGTCCAGACAGCATTTTCCAGGTCGTACATATAAACCTTTGAAGCATCACCCTGCTCGACTGTGAAGAACACATCCTCAGCCAGTCTGTCGCTGACAAGATGCACTACGGCAGTCCTGGCCGCCCCCCTATTGGTGTCTACCTGAAAGGTCAGCACACCGTCCACACTGAAATCCCAGCCTCCGATCCATGTCTCTCCGCATACCGGTTCCAGTTCGACATTCTCATTTCCATCAACTAAGTATTTGATCGAAAAAGTACCTCCTGCCGACGGGACTGTCAAAGTATTGGGAGCGATACTTACGGCAACATCCGAAGACGAACCGGAATCCCTTTCGCACGATACGGACACTGCAAGAATCACTACTGCAAATAAAAAAATTAAACGTTTCATAATATAAATAATTAAAACTTTCATTTATCCGAAATCACCGTTGCCGGCATCAATTCACCATGAACAGCCAGAGACGTGATGTCAATTGCAAAGAAGAACGTATGAATGTCTCAAACTCACATTAATATAATCAAGTTAAACATCAAACAAAGCATGCGCTTATCGGCAGCAAAGTTACCGACATATTTCAAGATAAGCAAATTTTTATAACCAATTCTTATATTGTCGTCCTCTATTAAGACTCAGGCTCCTCCCAGACCGGCTCCCCGTCGTATTCGAAGGCAAACTCATCCACGTACATCAGACTGCCGATGCCCCCGGTGAAAAAGTCCGCATACTTGCTGGCCACGGCAACCACGGCGCAGTATGTCGGCTTACGATGGTCGCGGTACTTGATGTCTATCGAGAACTGCTTGTACTGACCGCCCGTACCCGTGCTGTCCACCAGTTCCCCGTAACCGATTACGTCCGGGTCATTGACGTCGAGATACACGTGCTCATTGGTATTGACCCTGCAAGGTCCGTCCCATGCCGTCACGTAGACGAAGATATGACACCGGTCCATCCGTCCGCCGATAGTATTGCGGTCAAAGGGAAGATCCACTCCCGACGGAGGATTGACATTGTCAATGGGCACGGGCTCGTAACTGTACCATCCCGTCATCCTCAACGGTCTGGTCTCGAAGGGGCGTCCGAAGAACACCTCGGCTCCGAGTCCCTGCACGCTTCCGAAATGCCCCGAGAACACATTGCCGCCGGCCATGGCTATCACGACCTTGACAGTCTCCAGTCTTGCGGCCATCTTGCCGTCACCGGACACCGCCAGAAAACTCTCCTCCGGAGAAGTCGGATTGGCCTCCCCGATGATATTCGCGCCTATATTACCCGAGTCCCACCAGTAACCCGCGTCCAGGTCAGGATTGGCAAACCAGCTCTTGCCGTCCTTTATCCACTGGTCAAAACCCATATTGGGCATCTGTGCGGCAGCCTCCGTAGTGAAGGTCTCCTCGCTGCCCTCCGCATCTCCGGAATATATCCTGTAGACATAGTCCGTTTCAGGCTCAAGGCCTGTCAGACGGGCGTTCACGTTCATGCCTGACACCTCCACTCCGGATACTTCCGTCCACTCGGTGTCCGACGCCTTCCGGTACCTGAAACCAGGAGCCTCAGAGCCTTCGGGAACCATACCGTAAAGATAGGCCGAGTACGCCCACGCATCAGCCGGCTCGGTAGTCAGCGTCACTTCCCGCGGTATGACAGCCATGGTCCACTCCTCCACGACATCCCTGTATGACACTGTAAACACCTGCGGTGAGGTAAAATCCCTGACCGACTCCGGAGCCGGAGTAATGACAGAGTTGGAAGGACCGAGTTTCATGTCCGTAATCTCAATGGAGTCCAAAGGAGTATCCAAAGTCACATAGACCACGGCCTCATGCTCGTCGGGATTGATGGAAGCCTCACCTATCTGGTTGCGTACCCGGACATATCTCTCAATCGTCTGGGTGGCGGTCACAGTCCAGCGGTACACCTGCCCGGGCCATGTGGTCAATTCATAGTACAATGGAGCCGACAGGTCGACAAAGGCAGTGTCGAGGGCCGGAGACACTGTCGTATTGGAAGACGTCTCGAATCTGAGCAGGCGGACATGGCTCATAGTCACCGTATCAGCCATATCCACGGACACCGTCAACGCGGATGAGTCGATCACAGCCGCGGACAGCTGCCCCTGAACCTCAAAGGCGGTTATAGTCCCCAGTCTCCTGGGATAAGGGATGTCATTCTTTATACATCCGGAAGCCGCAAGCAGAATTGCCGCGGACATCAGGGCGCAAATGATATTTTTCCTGGACGACATGACTCATCAGTTTTTTGACGCTGACGGCTTTTCGTTGAGCACCGGCAGCACGAAATTGATTCCTATGTTGATTGACAGCAGGTTGAGCTTGAAATTGGCCTTCGATGTCTCATAACTGCCCTCGTAGACCTGATTGGTTGTCTGCGATATCCGCTTCCACTCCAGACCGAGTATGCCCACCGAGGCCTCCACACACATGTCATTGGTCACAAAAACCGATACTCCCGGTATAACATCTATGCCTATGTCCAGAATTTTCTGGTAAGTTCCGGTAAGATTGTCGCCCGTCCCGGAAAGAGACTTGCCCTGTCCGGCTCCGAAGTTCAGGGATATGTCGCTGAATATTCCGAACACCCTGCTCTTTCCTATCGGTATATAATAACGGTAGGACACGGAACCGTAGTATGTGTGCTGCAGGGTATAGAAATCAGATATTCCGAAGGAAAGGTCGTCAGACAGAGAAATATCGGTCTGGTCTATCCTTCCGAGCGTTCTCTTATAGGAAAATTTTACGCCCACTGCCATATTCTTCGCAAAAGAGTAATATATACTGGGAGTGACAGAAAGAGTGTAGGCATTGATATTCATGTCATCAAGTATCAGGAACGTGTAGTCATAGAAACTGTAGTCCCTGTACGACACTGTGCCTCCGAACATCAACTGTCCTTTGGGCATAAACACAGGCGCGTCCCTATGATCCAGACCACGGTCAAACTTTTCCGCTCCCGTGGATGAGAACGGAAAAGCCGCAAGAAGCACTGTCAGCAGACATAACCCCGCAAAACTGATATTAGCCTTTTTTATCATTCAAACAAGAATTCAAATTCGTCTATATACATGGTACTGCCCACTCCGCCGGTAAAATAGTCGGCATACTTGCTGGCAGTGGCCACTACGAGCACATGAGTAGGTATGCGCTCCAGGTCGCGGTACTCCAGATCGATGGTAAACTCCTTATACTCTCCGTTTGAGTTTTCGGGAATCTCCAGTTCTCCATAGGCTATCACTGCCGGATCTTCGTCAGGAACGAAGAATGTTCCGGTATTGGTGTTCACATTGAACGGAGAGCTCCAGTCCGTCAGAGCAACATATATCTTGCCGACATCCATAGTTCCCTTCAGATCCTCATAAGGAGCCTTCACCTTGTCTATTGCTTTAGGTGCATACGAATACCATCCGTGCAGGGCGGTCGGACGGCAGGTGTACGGGCGGCCGAAGTTAATCGAAGCTCCCAGACCGGACACCGAACCGAACGAGCCGGAATAGATATTGCCCCCTGCAAAGGCCAGTATCACATATTTGGACTCCATCCTTACAGCCTTTCCGGAGACCACAAATGTCTCTTCCGGAGATGTCGGGTTCACCTCGCTCAGTGTGTTGGCTCCCTTATTTCCGGAATCCCAGAAATAATTGTCCCCCATATCGGCATTGGCATACCAGTTCTTTCCATCCTTGTACCACGAGTCAAAGTTGAAGTTGGGGAGCTGGTCCGCCGCCTCGGTCGTAAACTGCACTACATTGTCATCCTTCCTGTCCTGAGCCGTCACAGCCCTGAACTCATACTCCGTCTCAGGCTCCAGGCCCGTGATACGGGCCGAGAATGTCTTGCCTTCGTAGGAGATCTCACCTGCGAAATCCGTCCACTCAGCCTCCGAGGCCTTTCTGTACTGGAATCCAAGGCCCTCGGGAGCCGAATCCGTAGTATACTTTCCGTTTACGTATGCGAACATGGCCCATGGATTGGCATCTCCAGTAATCACCTCCTGATTAAGAACCGGCAGATCTATGATGTCTATGACATGCTCCTTGTCGTTAAGCGTACCGTCCACAGTGACTTTCAGGGACAGACCTCCGCCTGTCGAAGTGCCGCCCTCCACATCGAAACTGAACTTATAGTGATCCCTTGGCTCAACATCGGAGACCTCCCCTGACTGGGAGAATCTGTCCCCGTCAGTATTGACCAAATCGATAGTCCACTTCAGAGTACCTGTACACCTGAAATAGCCCTCAGAGGCCAGAGTCTCACCGGCATAGACCAGCGAACCGCCCTCATTGCCGTTGGACACAGTCACAGAGTACTCCGTAAAATTGATCCGGACATTCTCCGAGACCGTCACCGTAGCCTTCACATTGGCCAGAGTGCAGACAATATCCGCATAGGCGCTTTCCCCGGCCACGACATCCACTGTGTCAGCACCTTTATAATAAGGTGCCTCAAAGGCGGCCTCCACATCCTCACCGTTGGTGGCCTCCACTATATACTTGCCCTCCGTAAGAGAGACAGGCTCGTCCATTATAGTGTGATGATCCTCAATTGTCTTCACTATCACTCCGTTCTCGTAATTCTTGATTACCACCTTAAATGTCGGGTCATCCTCCTGCGCCTTGACCTCCGTCACCGTCAGGTCTGAGGAGATATTGAGTCTGAGAAAGCCCTCACCTCCATTGCCCGGCACCAGTTCGTCTTGACGGGAGCACGATATTGCCGCAATAACGGCCATCAGTGCAACAATAACTGCATTTTTCATATCCAAGTCCTCCCATTTATGCTTCCATGATGATGGTCAGTGTCCTGGTAACGGAGGCCCCGTCATTGTCGGTAATGACTATTTCCAGTTCATTGGTCTCCTCAGGCATAGCACTGAGGAATGCCGCGATCTGGAAGACTACCTCTGTCTTGCCCTTCACATCGGCCGATGTTATGCCGAACAGAGTACCCCAGAAACCCTCCTCTGCCGCATTCATGTTGGCTAAATCCACAGAATAAGACATCTGCATCATATCCAAAAGTCCCCTGAGTCCTGTTGACTTGACATTGACCACATACTTTTCAATACCTGCGGGCGCACTTACCGTCAGATTGAACTCAGAAGGCAGGGCGGACTTGCTGTAGGTGACAGGTTCGTCAATACCGGCTGTGGCCGAGATGGTGATTGCATCTGTATCAGGAACTTCAGGCTCATCCGGATCTACCGGATTCTCTTCCATACCGTCAATGATGATATGCTCCTCTTTCTCGTTGCAGGTATAGTCGATGCTTATTCCGTCGGAGAAATCGGCATATCCGGTGCCTCCCGCATCCAGTGTGAAGATATGGTGATCCCTTGCCGCCACCTCGGATATCTCCATATGATGAGTGACCGTACCTCCGTTCTTTCTGACGGCATACAGGTCCATGGTCAGAGGCGCCACGTCGAAATAACCGGCGTCACCGGCGTCAATCCTGTCCTTCGTAAAGATAAGCGGGCCGTCCTCCGTCGTCACTGTTACAGTAAAGTCTGTCTCCACCTCTGCAAGGAACGAGTCGGTACACCGTACTGACACTTTCATATTGGCTATAGTGCAGACCACAGATACCTGGGCAGTGCTTCCGGCCTCAACAGTCACCTCCTGGGAACCGAAGAAGACAGGCTGATTCCACGCTACAGGCTGCTTCTCGCCGGAACCTGCCTCGACTCTGTACACTGCGGGATCCAGAGAGACCGTACCGGGCATATCCGCGTACCTGTCCCACGAATACACCGTCCTGCCGCTGGCCACATCCACGATATTGATTGCAAATTCATTGACATCTGCTGTCTCTTCTGACTTGGAAACAGGGCTCACTTCTACAAAACTGCCCGTTGCTGTCAGGGAAAGTGTCAGCTGAGCCTTGTCTCCGCTGTATGACACTCCTTCTTTGTTGCATCCAGTGGCCAATAAGGCTGACACAGCCACTGTCAATGCCAAAACTGTCTTCTTCATTTTTGTTTTTTTAAAGGTTTTAGTTTTTATTCATACATAAGTTCTATATCGTCCACTGCCAGGATACTGCCGCCATGTACATTGGCCGACAGGCCGCCGCCGTAGATGATATCCATACCGTACTGCCATTTATCCTTTCCTGAACCGCAGACAAACTCCACATATATAGTATCTGCCTTCAGGTCTGTCACGGTATAATTTATATCCACATAGACCTGCGTCCACGAGGAGACTGAGGACGAAGATGTGAGCGTGCCCTCTCCTATCACCGTTTCTCCGCTCTTTACCGAGATATAGGCCTTGAAACTGTCCGAATCATACGGTGAGTATTTGTACCAGAAGCTCATCCGGGTCGGACGGGAGGCGAAAGGACGGCCCTGCTCCCCGCCGTACACACCTGTGAATATGCGGCCGAAACCGACCGTTGGGAAAGGCGCCGTCCCGCTGGTCGCTGAATTGCTTACAGCAATGGTCATCATCTGAGCTGCCCTGTTGCTTTCATGCCCCTCAACATAAGAGACCATCGGGAAACTCTTATAGGATGCACCGGTGTTGGTCCTGTTTCCGGGAGTTGTCTCAGAATTGTTGCAGTCCCACCACCTGGATTCCTCGTTCAGATAAGGAGCATAATTGGTCTGATATACATCATCCCCCCAGAACAATCCTGTCTTGTTCACATAGTATGTCCATTCGCTCCACTCCTCAAAGCCGGCATTCTCCACCTGCTGTGCTGTTTCGGTAGTGAACTCCTGCACGGACGAGACGGCAGACTTGTACCTGGCACGTATCTCATATCTGGTGGCAGGCTCCAGCCCGGTAAGCGTCACACTGTTGACGCTGCCGGACACCGATGAGGTAAAGGACGGACGGCTCCATTCCGAAGCACCGTAGGCACGTACCTCCGGGTAGAGCTCCGCCGGATCTCCGTCAGTCGTCATATCCACATACACCCTGGTGGCCCAGACATCTCCGGCAGGAATAGCGGATATATCCGCACCGGCCTTGTCGGGCAGCATGTCCGACGGCAGCTCGATATTGACCTGATGGTCATTTGTCGCGGGATCTATCGAGACTGTCAGAGAGACATCCGAATCGGGAACCTCGCCGGTATCTATCTTCAGGGTGATAAAGTCTCCAGGCTCGCCGACTATCTCCTTTGAGTTAGTGAAGCCTGAAGTTTCCCCGTCAGGACCGGTCAGTTCCACGTAGACAGAGATATCGCCGCAGGGCAGATATCCCGCTTCCTTACAGTCCTTATCAAAGACCAGTGAGCCGCGCGAAGTGCTTACAGTCGCCGTATATTCGGTATATTGCTTCCGAATATTGTCTCCGAACTCCACAGCTACCTTCACATTGCCCATACGGCAAGTAACGCTTACATCGGTCACCTGCTGAGGCTGCACGGTAAACTCCTGTTCTCCGATAAAGAAAAATGCATTGAATCCGCTCGCGGCAGAGTCACCGTAAGAAGCCCTCAATGTATAGGGTCCTCCGGCGTTCATCGCGAATACGGTACTCTCCTGCGCCAGATATTCGGCATAGGTGTCCCATCTTTTGAAAATAACTCCCTGCGGATTGATAATCTCAATCTTGAAGTCTTCCGGACTGAGCTGTCCCTCCGCATCGGCCCTGGTAGCAGTCAGGTCCGTCAGCAGTTCCAGGCGGATACCGCCCATTCCGGTCTCAAAAGGCACTTCTTCCCTGACAGAACAGGAAACAAGCGACACCAGGAGCAGGAGATACATTGGAAAAAATTTCGCTTTTCTCATTCGCTTCCAATTAGGTTTAGTACTCCGTTACATCCGACAAAAGTAACATTTTTTTCTCCCGCAGGACATTTCTTCCCGAAAAACTTCATAAATTTGCAGGAGTCCAAATTTGGCTTTATAAAGATAATGAGCGAAGAATTAAGAAATTACGACAGCAGTGCGATAGAGACCCTGGACTGGTACACCCACATCCGCACCAGACCGGGCATGTACATAGGCAGTACCGGAGACGGCTCGATGCCTGATGACGGCCTGTATGTACTGGTCAAGGAGGTGATAGACAATTCCATAGACGAATACGCGTCAGGTTTCGGAAAAGAGATAATCATAACAGTGGAGGGCCGTCAGGTAACTGTCCGCGACTTCGGCAGAGGTGTCCCCCTGGAAAAGGTGGTGGACGTATCCAGCAAGCTGATGACGGGCGGCAAGTTCGACAGCGGAGTATTCAAGAAGAGTGTAGGCCTAAACGGCATAGGTATCAAGGCCGTCAATGCCACATCTGTTTATTTTCAGATCACATCCTACCGTAACGGGAAATTCCGCAGCGCGACTTATTCAAAGGGTATACAGAAAAGCGACGAGAGCGGCGACAGCACCGAGAAGAACGGTACGCTCGTAAGTTTCATCGCCGATGACGAGGTCTTCCACAACTACTCCTACAACATGGAGTTTATCGAGACCATGGTGCGCAACTACGCCTACCTCAACACCGGACTCACCCTCAGGCTCAACGGTACCGTTTATCACTCGGCAAACGGCCTGCTCGACCTGGTCAACGAGACCATGGCGGCAGAACCGCTGTACCCTCCCATCCATCTTAAAGGAGAGGACATCGAGTGCGTCATAACCCACGGAGAGAGCAACGGGGAGAATATCGCATCCTTTGTCAACGGCCAGAACACGACTCAGGGCGGTACACATCTCGCCGCTTTCCGCGAGGCGGTAGCCAAAACCGTCAAGGAGCATTTCAAGAAAGACTTCGAGCCGGCCGATGTCCGCCAGTCGATAGTCGGAGCCATCAGCATCCGCGTCAATGAGCCCGGCTTCGGCAACCAGACCAAGACCAAGCTCAGCTCGAAGGACGTGCGTCCAGGTCTGTCAGTCCGCTCATTCATAGGCGATTTCGTGGAGGAGGAGCTGGACAACTACCTCCACAAGCATCCCGAGACCGCCTCCGTCATGCTGAAGAAAATACAGGCTTCGGAAAAGGAGCGGAAAGCCATATCCGGCCTGCAGAAGAACCTGAAGGAGAAGGTCAAGAAAGCCAGTCTCTGCAACAAGAAGCTAAGGGACTGCCGCGTACACTATACCGACTCGCGCAACGAGCTCGCCGAGCTTTCGTCCATCTTTATCACCGAGGGAGACTCCGCCAGCGGCTCGATCACCAAGATCCGCGACGTGAATACCCAGGCCGTGTTCAGCCTCAGGGGCAAGCCGCTGAACTGCGTGCAGAAAAGCGAGAAGGAGGTCCGCGAGAACGAGGAACTGCTCCTGCTCAAGGCCGCCCTCAACGTGGACGAGGATATGGACAACCTCCGCTACAACAAGATAATCATCGCGACCGATGCCGATGTGGACGGAATGCATATCCGCCTGCTGATGGTCAGCTTCTTCCTCAAGTACTACCCCGAACTGGTGCGGCAGGGACATGTCCATATCCTCCAGACACCCCTGTTCAGGGTCTGCAACAAGAAGCGGAGCATATACTGCTACAGTGAGGAGGAAAAGGAGGCCGCCGTCAAGGAGATAGGTTCCGGGGCCGAGATCACCCGCTTCAAAGGTCTCGGAGAGATCTCGCCCGATGAGTTCAAGGACTTCATCGGTGAGAATATGAGACTGGACCCGGTCCGTCTGGACTCGGATGACAGCATCCCTACTCTGCTTCAGTTCTATATGGGGAAAAATACCATTGACAGACAGGCGTTCATCCGTCAGAATCTGAGGTCAGAGCTAATTCTGGAAATCGTATAACACTCCCCGCTTATGAGAATCATCAGTCCCAATACCGCCAAGCGCATACTCCATCTTATGGGATGGAAAGGAATGGACGAGGCCATCCCCGCTCCGAAATGCATCATTCTGGGAGCCCCTCACACATCCATCTGGGACTTCGTAATATCCTGGCTTTATTACCGTTCAGTCGGCGGCAACGCCAAGGTCATGATCAAGAAAGGCTTTTTCAAATGGCCCCTCGGTCCCATACTGCGGCATCTGGGCGGTATCCCGGTAGACCGCAGCAGCGGAGGCGGAGCGCATCTGGTCCGCCAGATGATCGCCGAGTTTGAGAAAGACGAGTACTTCCAGCTGGCCATTGCCCCTGAAGGGACCCGCAGGCCGGTAAAGAGATGGAAGGGAGGATTCCACACCATCGCGAAAGCCACAGGAGTGCCGGTGTTTCTCGGTTACTTTGACTGGGGGACTAAAACTGTAGGAGCCAAGGAAGAGTTCCACATCACCGATAATGTAGAGGCTGACCTAAAGCGCATACGGCAATGGTACAAGGATAAAGGCGTAGTAGGAAAATATCCTGAGAAATTCACTACCGGGGACGACCTGGATTAAAAGGAAAGCATTATGGACAACACACATCAGCGGTCACTTCGGGCACTGCTCGAGTTCGCCTTTACACGATATGCCGACAAGCCGTTCCTGCATTTCATCGACGGGCCCGGCTACAGCTACGGAGAGTTCCACGCCAAGGTCTATGAGACCGCCGGACTGCTGGCCCGCTACGGTATGGGCAGAGGCGACCTCGTGGGGCTGCTCTCGCAGAATATGCCCAACTGGGGCGTAGCGTATTTCGCCACAGCCGCCTTCGGCATGATTACAGTGCCGATGCTTCCGGATTTTTCCGAGAGCGAGATCAAGCACATACTCAAGCACTCGGAGGCCAGAGCCCTGTTCGTATCCAGGAAACTGCTGCCGAAAGTCCTGCCGAAAGCCATTGACCGACTGGAGCTGATTATCTGCCTCGACGATTTTTCCATCATCAAGGGAGCTCCGTGCAGTGAGCCGGCAGAGCTGCCCTCCGAAGCGGACATACAGCCGGACGATCTGGCCGCCATCATCTACACATCAGGCACTACCGGCAGTTCCAAGGGCGTGATGCTCAGCCACCGCAACCTGTGCGCCAACCTCTGGTCCACCGAGGATGTCCGCCCGAGCTTCGACTGGGACGTGTGGCTGTCCCTGCTGCCCCTGTCCCACACCCTAGAGTGCAGCATGTGTCTCCTCCTTCCGATGCAGGCCGGAGCCAGCGTCAACTACATCGAAAAGGCACCGACACCGACCATTCTTATGAATGCCCTGGCACGGGTAAGGCCCACGACCATCCTCTCCGTGCCCCTTATTATAGAAAAGGTATACCGCAGCGCGGTGCTGCCGAAACTCACCGCATCACCTCTGCTCCGGTTCTTGCACCGCATCCCTCCTTTCAGGAAAATGATGCACCGCAAGGCCGGCCGGATGCTGATGGAAAAATTCGGAGGCCGCATCCGTTTCTTCGGCATCGGCGGGGCAAGGCTTGACCCCGAGGTGGAACGTTTCCTGCTTGAGGCCCGTTTCCCCTACGCCATAGGCTACGGACTCACCGAGACCTCGCCGCTCATCGCAGCAGCCACCCCGGACATGGTCCGGCTCGGATCCACCGGCCCGGTAGTCAAAGGCGTGGAGCTGCGTCTGCTCAACAAAGACCCCAGGACAGGCGTAGGCGAGATAGCCGTCAAGGGAGACAACGTCACACGTGGCTATTTCAAGAACCCCGAGGCCACTTCCGCAGCCTTCACCGAGGACGGCTGGTTCCTGACAAAGGATCTCGGCAAGCTGGACAAGGACGGCTGGCTCTACATCAAAGGCCGCTCCTCGACTACCATTATCGGCCCGAGCGGAGAGAACATCTATCCCGAAGAAGTGGAGAGCGTCATCAACAGCCACGATATGGTGTCCGAGTCCCTGGTCACCAACCGCAAGGGCAGGCTTACAGCCTTGGTTCATTTCGATTCCGATAAGCTCAAGGCCTTTCTCGAGTCCACTGACGAGCTGAAACGCACTGCTCAGGAGAAGCTGGAGAACCTCAAGAAAGAGATTCTGGACTACGTCAACCAGAAAGTCAGCAAATTCTCCCGCATCAGCGAGATAGACCCTCAGGAGGAGGAGTTCGAGAAGACTGCCACCCACAAGATCAAGCGCTACCTCTACGACGGCTCCAAATCCAAAGACTCCAAATCCAAAGACCCCAAATCCAGCAAGCCCTCACACAGCAGGTGAACCGAAACTCCGCCCAACCGGTATACCAGCACTCACTTTTATGAAAATTCCAGCAGTCGAAAAGACCAGGCCCTCCCACCGCTTCGCGGCGGGCCCCTCCCTCTAGAGCCGAGGGCGGCTAGTCTTTTCTCGTTGCTGGAATTTCATAAGAACACCATACGGAGGAAAGTGTAGTTTCCCCAAAGGCTGGCTTAATAAGAACTTTTACAATGTCCAACACACCGCTCAAATGTATTGTGCTGATTATTAAACGCATACATTTTGGCGATTTGCTGGACTGCCCGCTTTTTGCCATAAAACAACCATTTCACCCCAGGTCCAGCAGATGCTCTTTTTCAGAGTGCCTGTATACTAGGCACTTTCCCAAGCAGGCCCTGCTGGACCTCCCCTGAAGTCTCATGCCATGGGGGAAAGTGAACCGTTTTCGCGGAAAAACCCGGCACTTTCCCCGCACTCCATTCACCCCCTTTAAGAACCTGACAGCATAGACTCTATGAAAATTCCAGCAGTCGAAAAGACCAGGCCCTCCCACCGCTTCGCGGCGGGCCCCTCCCTCTAGAGCCGAGGGCGGCTAGTCTTTTCTCGTTGCCGGAATTTCATAAGAACACCATACGGAGGAAAGTGTAGTTTCCCCAAAGGCTGGCTTAATAAGAACTTTTACAATGTCCAACACACCGCTCAAATGTATTGTGCTGATTATTAAACGCATACATTTTGGCGATTTGCTGGACTGCCCGCTTTTTGCCATAAAACCGCCATTTCACCCCATGTCCAGCAGATGCTCTTTTTCAGAGTGCCTGTATACTAGGCACTTTCCCAAGTAGGCCCTGCTGGACCTCCCCTGAAGTCTCATGCCGCGGGGGAAAGTGAACCGTTTTCGCCGAAAAACCCGGCACTTTCCCTGGAGGTGGAAATGCCAAGTGCGGCGAGAGAGGCCTGTGGAGCCAGTGCCCCGGCCGGCCACGGGGGAAAGTGAACCGTTTTCGCCGAAAAACCCGGCACT
This sequence comes from uncultured Bacteroidales bacterium, assembly GCA_944323785.1. Lineage (GTDB taxonomy): Bacteria > Bacteroidota > Bacteroidia > Bacteroidales > UBA932 > Coprenecus. The sequence goes on from CALUTU010000005.1 coordinate 76,578, forward strand.
TTCCCCGGAGGTGGAAATGCCAAGTGCGGCCAGAGAGGCCTGTAGAGCCGGTACCCCGGCCGGCCATGGGGGAAAGTGAACCGTTTTCGCCGAAAAACCCGGCACTTTCCCCGGGGGTGGAAATGGCAGGTGCCGCCAGAGAGGCATGTGGAGCCGGTACCCCTGCGAGCCACGGGGGAAAGTGAACCGTTTTCGCGGAAATTCCCGGCACTTTCCCCGAGGGTCTAGGACAAGGGGAGAAAAAACGCAAAGGTGGGACGAAATGTTGAATGAAATGAAAAGGTAAAAGGGCATGTGACTGGAGGGCTGACGAGGATGATGTGGGACGGAAAGGTAAAAGGGTATGTGACTGGGGGCTGACGAGGATGATGTGGGACGGAATGGCACAAGGGCGTGTGACTGGAGGGGCTGACGAGGATGATGTGGGACGGAAAGGTAAAAGGGTATGTGACTGGGGGGCTGACGAGGATGATGTGGGACGGAAAGGTAAAAGGGCGTGTGACTGGAGGGGTTGACGAGGATGATGTGGGACGGAAAGGCACAAGGGCGTGTGACTGGAGGGGCTGACGGGACAAGAATGAGACGGGATGGGAGGAAAGAGAAGGAGCGCATTCGCCGTCTGTCCGGTCGAATGCGCTCCCTATCAGATTAAACTGGTACTACCCTTATGCTCTACTTGGTAACAGTTGACGACATGCTTGTCGGAGCCGCCTTTACCACAGTCATTACTTTACTGTCCTGCGCAGCGTAACTTGTAGAGGTCTTAGTGAACGTTAAAGTTCCGGCAGGAATATAAGTAGGGTAATCACCGTAATATACACCCACACCGTTATCAAATGAGAAAATATCTGCAGCCACAACGGTATACTGTACATTGGAACTGCTCATGAGCTCGCGAGAAATGCTCGTCTTGGTATCAGGGTCTATGAGAAATGCGTACTCAGTACCGCTAAAGATAGTGACAACATCATCTTCCTCATTCCAGCATATAGGTGCACATAGCATATCATTGCCATTTAGGTCCTGAGCTACGGCCATATCACCGGTCACGATGCCAAGACACGGCTTTCCATCCTCGCTCTCGATTATGGTAGCCCAAAGAGAATACTCTGACAGAGGAGACAATCCGCTTATCCACACATAGTTCTCGTTGGTGGACGGCTGTATGGTAACTGGAATTTCGTCGGCATAGCCAGTTTTGTCAAATTCGAACACTATCTGATCGTTCGAATTGTAGTCAACGACAACCCTCGCCGTACATCCTACAGTGTAGGTTCCCAACCACGATCTGAGTTCCTCTACCGGCTCCACGACTTCGTGCTGAACAGTGAACGAGCACTCTCCAGGAAGTGATTCGCGATATTCGGCTGAGCCTTCTTCAGGCTGGGCGATTACACTCACAGTATGAGTGGTGGCAGTAAGGTCGGAAGTCTGGTATGTGACAGACGTCTCCGTGGTAGTCTCCCATTCGCCTGAATCGAGGGAGTAAATGTAAGATGCGGCATGCTCAATGCTGGACCAGCTGACAACAACCCCTCCTTTACCGTCAGGATTAGCGGTCACTTCCGGAGTCTCCAGTCTTTGAGGCTCTACCTGAGCGGTCACTGTGAAAGTGTATGAGCCGGGTTGCGAGGCAGTGTACTGATCAGCGGCATCCAGGGCCGGATTGGCAATGACATAGACCGTATGCTCGCCTTCAGCCAGATCAGAGGTGCTGACGGTTACCGATGTCTGGTCTGTGGTTCTCGCAGCGTTGCTGTCAATGTTCCAGCTGTAAGTCGCCGCATTGGGGATTTCTGTCCAAGATACCGTAACATTGTCTCCATTGACGGTGGCCGACACCTCCGGAGTAGCAAGAGCCACTGCCTCGGCAGGGCCATTCTGTTCCTGGCATGAGAGCGCTACGGCAGCAGCCGCTGACACAGCAAAGAGACGCAGATAAAAATAGTTCATTTTAAAATATTGCAATGTAAATTCTTAAATTAAATTATACTTAGTCCTCGTATGCGTAATTGACAAGGGTGTTGATCGGAATGTTGACAGCATTGTCCACAACCGCACCGAAATCCCCGTAGAGGACATTCGCAACGCTACCGGTGTAAGTTCCATTGTAGGTTGTGTAGACTACTACGTGCAGATTGTCGGTATTCTCAACTGAAGACGGAACGCGTACTTTCAGCTGGGTCACGTAAGTGCCGTTGGCCTCCAGCGAGACATTGTCTCCCATAAGGTTGTCGGTCATCTCTATACGAATCACGTTATTGTGGACATAATCCTCGCTGCCTCCCAGCTGGTAGTACACCAGGCCGTCCTCAAGCAGGAAGGCGTGCAGCGCATACAGACCCGCCTCCTTCGAGGCTATGCTGATGTCCGCATAGACAGTGTCATTCTCCAATCTGGTCACTCCGCCTATAACGGTATTGGAAGGCAACTCACGGACAGCCTCCTCGGCCAATCCGCTAAACTCATCAGTCATAATGGTCGGATTGGTGTTGTTGGCTATTTCTCCGTAATAGTTGACAAATCCCCTCGGATAGCTGGCTACTCCAAACATGGCAATGAAGGCATTGCAGTTAGAGTACGCGAGGCTTGTATTCCCGTTGAGGGCGAAAGTGTGCATATTCATGGGAATGATATGATCGGCCACATTTCTCTCAGCTTCCTCAAGAGCCTGGTTCATAGTAGGACAGTTCACACACCCCGTACTTGTGAAACGGATAGCAAGGGAGCGTCTCACGAAAGTGCGGCTGTAGTCAGCGACAAGCGAGCCTATCTGCTCCACGGTAATGGTCGCGGTAGTCACGCCGTCCTCGCCCGTAAGGGTGATGTGGCCTTCTCTGATCTCGCCGTCATTGCCCTGTATGGACAGATTGACTACGGATGTCATGTACTTGGAGTAAGTATGGTTGTCCTCCAGAAGCGTGGAGTCATACTGGATACCGGTAACCGTCAGCCAGTCCACGTCCGGTACGGCCTCGTACTTCACATTTCCCTCCACGGGGAAGGCAAAAGTCTGCTCCGTAGATGTTACGGTATAGCTGTCAGGGGATATGCTAAAGCCGGGGGTACCGTCCTGGAACACGTAGTACAGGGTCTCGGTGCCGTTGACTGTCACGGCGAAATTTCCGGCTCTTTCCTTTAGTCCGGAATTTGTTTCCAGAATGGAGATAGTCAGATTGGCCGTCCCCGCGCTGCCTCTCATCGGTGTCACTACAAACCATGACGCCCGGTTCTCCAGAGTCCAGTCGGAGTCAAACTCGAGCGAGGTCTGGACTGTTGTCACCTCGTTCGGAACTGAAATGGAATTGCCTATGATGGCATCAGGCCCGTCCTCTCCCGGTTTGCAGGAGAGGATGAAAGCCATACCAAGAACTATAAATAATATTTTTGAGAATTTCATACTACAATATATGATTGATTATTGCAACTGACCAGTATATGATCCAGTAAATCTATGTCCCATATCGTCATACAATTCGAAGGAGACAGTACGGTCTCCGTTCTCCTCAGTGGAAACCGTTACTTTACCGCTCGCGGCCGGAGCATTGATATGTTCTGAACTCGAAGCACCGGGTTCCTTTATTATAAGATACGTTCCTTGTGCGTAGTCAATAAAAGTGCCAGACGCTAATTTATCACCTACGGTATAGGTTCCGTCAGGGAGCACTCCGTTATTGTTATCAATGAAGAACGTAGCACGGAACTCATTACCTTTTTTGAAACCAGCATTATCTCCCTTTTCTGCTATGTTTATTCTCATCTCCGGATCGTTAGCCCAGGTTGAAAGCGTGAAAGTCGTCCCGAATTCAGTAGTATTGAATGCGACATCGAGGATATCTTCGGTCATGTTAGAGCCAATGGTGGAAGAAGGCACAGTGATATTTCCCGCATATGAGCCGGAGAGAGTGTAGTACTGGTTGATGACGAAGTCGAAAGAGATGTTGTCTGCGGCTATCTCCATGGAACCGCCTACCACGGCACCCAGATTGGAGTCATCAACTTTCACAAAGGTGTTATAGCCACTGCCCCCGGAAAGCTCACCTTCTATAATGCTGAAAGCATCGGTGATGCCGGTAGACACTACGTTGTAAGTTCCTGCCTCCGGACTTCCGTCTACAACGTTGGCGTAGAATAAGACAGTCAACTCGGCTCCCTCATTGGTTGTGAAAGTTGTAACGAACCTGTTCACACCATTGTCACTCTCCGAGACGCCATCTATACTGACAGAGGTAAATGTGAGCTCGATATCCTCGTCTATCTGATACTCGAACAGCGTAGTGGGGAATTCGGACTGTACCTCGCTGTATGCCGTCCCGTTCTGGGCGGCCACGGCGAGAGTATAAGAGGTATTGGAAGCCAGGCCTTCCACTGTCACTTCGCTCTGGCTCAGGTCAACCTGAGTTCCGGTCTGCAGTATCTCATCGGCATGAGGTATGGCCTCGCTTCTGCCGACTACCACGTAGGCGATAGCCTCAGCATCCCCCTGGGTATATGTGAAAGTGAGACCGTCTCTCTTGGGCCTTACACTTTCGATGGCTACCGTGGGGATAATCACCTCGTCACCGCCCTCTGCCAGAGTTGTGACCTCAAGCGTAGCCACGCTGCTGTAGAGGTCGCCATTGGCGGCTGCAGCAGCCAGAACATACGATGTCTCAGGCGTGAGACCGTCAGCGGTATAGGTTGCAGACTCCGTTCCGGCCGAATGTCCGGAAGCCAGTATCTCCTCAGCTGTGGGAACTGTCTCTCCGGTCTCCACGATCTGCCATGCCACGCTCTCGGCATTGGCAGGAGTCAGAGTGAAGTCGACGGAGGTTGTCTTTGCCTCGCCGAGGGATATCGAGACAGTGGGCTCTACCGGTGTGTCGGGAGTTTCCGGCTCCTTATCCTCGCAGGAGAACAGCGACAGGCATGCAAGACCTGCCATAATCGCTGGTATATAATAAGTCTTCATGTTTGAATATTCTAAGTATTAAATTGTTTATCCATTTATGTACATATAGTTCTCAATGCTGCCGGAGAAGAACAGTCCATAGCTCCGACCGTCCGAGCATGTCACCTCGGCTTCCAACTGTATCTCGTTGTTGCCGAGATCGGTGATGATGACAGTACCGTCAGTGATAGCATAGCGGGGATTGTAACCGTAATTCTCCGCAGCGATACCGTAGAAAGAGGTCTGGCAGAATGTACCCGGCTCCATAGTGGCCTGAGGATCGTAGGTGTAAGTACCCGCAGGCAGGGTGACAAGTCTCCTGTAAGTGTTGCCGTTCTGCTGGAACTCCTCTGTAACAGGCTCCTCGCTTGAGTAGAAGTTGATATTGAGACCTTCGGAGCCTACCACCCAAAGTCCATTCGTGGATACCCATGTATAATAGGACTTATCGGATGTATAGTACTCGCCAGTGCAGGACTTGGCATCGATGAACACATCTGTGTTCTGGCCGTCCTGATGCACGAAGGCTGTGTCGAGCAGGAATCCGGTACTGTAGTCATATCTGATGACGACAGTATCCGTGCGTTCATGCGACGGGTTGGCCTCTATGTCGAACGACAGGGTGTTGGTGGCAATGTCATCACCAGTGAAAGTAATCCAGTCCGAAGAAGTTATAAAGAAGTCTCCGTCGTTTTCGGGGCGGTTAACGAACTGGTAGGTCATGGAAATAGTACCACCGTCCTGAGGGACGTCGAAGTAATCGGTGTTCAGCTGGAATGCGGAGTCTCCGTTGCCATTGCCGTTGCCTCCGCCTGTCTGCTGTTCACAAGCAGCCGCCAGTATCATGACTACAGCTGCTGAAAATAGAATAAACTTGCTCTTCATCTTGATTGATTTAATAGTACGTTTAAAACGGTGCAAATTTAATGCAAAAAAATCAGATTGTGACAAGTGTGTGACAAAAAAACGTATGGCAAAATAAACGTAGGTTTAAATTGCTGTTCCATCCAGAGATACACAGCAACTGGGTAATTGCATGACCTGCATGTAGGTAACTGCGCTGTCAGTGACTGAATGTCAGTCCCGGCGCATGTACAGAGACAGTCTTCTGGCCTGCATTCCGGACAGTATGCCGTTCTCGACTATGGCCTGCAATGAGAAAACGCTGTCAGGGACAGTGCGGCGGAAGCGGTCTATGCCTTTTGCGGCATACGGGCCTATATAAGGGTGTGACGCCATGGAGTCAACGGACATGGTGCGCAGGTCCAGTCTCCGGACGGATGCCGGCTCTATAAACACATAGTCGTAAAGACGATTGAGACGTGCAGTGTCGAATCCGCGGATATCCAGCAGCTGACTGACGTCCGCGTAACTCCCGAGGCGCTCGCGGTAACTCAATATCTGCTTTGCGTACCACGGTCCTATTCCAGGCAGCGCATCCAGAGCCGCGCTGTCGGCGGAGTTAAGTTCCACCATATCCCATTTCCATCCGTCGTAATCGTATTCATACCGCCGGCTCTCTGTCCCAGTTGCGGACACATCTCCGACAGATGCCGCGGCTCCGGTTCCAGCAGCATCCGCAGGTCCGTCTTGCGGCACTTTGTTCTTATCCACGGAGCCTGTGCTTCCGTACTGTCCCGTAGCTGCCACTGCATTCCGGCCGCCTGGCTCAGCACCTTGCCGCTCATTAACAGACGGATAACGGACGATGCCGGCAGTGTCGGATGAAGGCGGCCTGCCCTGGGTGGAAACTGTCCCTGATGCTGTGCCTGTCTCGGCACGCCTGCTATTAATAATAAGGTGTCTGGTGAAAAATACAGCCTGGGCCGTCAGAATCAGGAACACCAGGATGATGACTCCGTTGGAGAAAAGACGCTCAGTCCTCCCTTTCCTCTTTTTCTCTTCTTCCCACATATGCTTTCCCTTCTACTGTTAGTACTATCTCCCCTTTGGGCGGGTTGTCCGTGAACCACGAGGCCAGCTCTGAGAGCGTCCCCCTGCGGGTCTCCTCGTGGACCTTGCTGATCTCGCGGGAGACCGACGCCCTGCGCTCCGGCCCGAAATACCCGCACATCTGCGACAGGGTCCTGGCCAGCCGGTAGGGCGACTCGTAGAATATCATGGTGCGGCCTTCGGAGGCGAGCTCTGTCAGGCGGGTCTGACGGCCCTTCTTTACCGGCAGGAAACCCTCGAACGAGAACCTGTCGGCCGGTAGTCCCGAGTCTATAAGAGCCGGTACGAAGGCCGTGGCTCCGGGCAGAGTAATGACATCTATACCTTCTTCAGCGCATGCACGGGCCAGCATGAATCCAGGATCGGAAATGCCCGGGGTACCGGCGTCCGACACCAATGCTATGTCCATACCTGAGAGGAGCTTTTCGCAGACTGGGCGGACACGGGCGTGCTCGTTGAACTTGTGGTGCGCCTCCGTAGGCTTTGATATCCCGTAGTGCTTCAGAAGTACGGATGTGGTCCTGGTGTCCTCGGCCAGGATGAGGTCCACCTGTTTCAGAACCGCGATGGCTCTGAAAGTCATGTCTTCCAGATTGCCCACAGGAGTGGGTACGATATAAAGCTTGCCGGCCATGACGGTAAAATGGTATAAAATGTTAATTTTGCACTCCGGATGCCGGGACGACTGCATCCGCAAAGAACAAAAGTAAGAAAATGTTTTCAGAATACGCAAAAAAACCGGGATGGATAGAAGTAATCTGCGGCTCGATGTTCTCGGGCAAGACCGAGGAGCTTATACGCCGTCTGAAGCGGGCCAAGTTCGCCAATCAGCGGGTAGAGATATTCAAGCCCGGCATAGATACCAGATACTCAGTGCAGGAAGTAGTCTCACACGATGCCACTGCCATACTTTCCACACCGGTGGAGTCTTCGGCCAGTATCCTGCTGCTCTCCGGAGACGTGGACGTGGTGGGCATAGATGAGGCCCAGTTCTTCGACGACGGCATAGTGGACGTGTGCCGCCAGCTTGCATCCTCGGGCATAAGAGTCATAGCCGCCGGCCTGGACATGGACTACCAGGGAAAACCGTTCGGCCCCATGCCGGCTCTTATGGCCGTGGCCGAATACGTGGACAAGGTACATGCCATCTGTGTCAGATGCGGTGATCCCGCACTGCATTCCCACCGGCTGAGCACAAGCGACCGCCTGGTGGAACTCGGGGAGAAGGATATCTACGAGCCTCTCTGCCGCCATTGCTTCAATAAATGCATGGAGAATTCTGATTAACCCTATGCTAATTCCGAATTTTCATTATTTTTGCATTCGTGACTATTCTTACATTTGAATGGAAATTTTTATAATTCTACTTCTTATTCTACTCAACGGCCTCTTCTCCATGAGTGAGGTTGCTCTGATAAGCGCAAGAAAATCAAGTCTTACAGCCGATGCCAAAAGGGGCAGCCGCTCCGCCAAAAATGTTCTCAATCTTACTGAAAGACCCAATAAGTTCCTGTCTACAGTGCAGATAGGGATAACTCTCATCGGTATTCTCACCGGTATCTATTCGGGAGCTTCGATAGCGGACAAGTTCTCCGACATACTCGAGGGCTGGGGGCTGGCGGAAAGTGTGGCCCAGCCTCTTGCGCAGGTATCCATAGTTATCATCGTGACATATCTGACCATTGTTCTCGGCGAGCTGGTTCCCAAACGTCTGGGTATGGGCTCTCCGGAGAGTATCGCCAAGGTAATGTCCGGCCCCATGCTGGTACTCTCGTGGATAGCCACCCCTTTCGTGTGGATACTGGACAAGAGCACATCCCTGTTTGTCAAGGCTTTCCATGTAGAGGAGAAAGAAGCCAAGGTGACTGAGGAGGAGATCAAGTCGATGGTGGCCGAGGGCAAGGAGGACGGAGAGGTACAGGATGTGGAGCAGGATATCGTAGAAAGAGTATTCTCTTTAGGCGACAGAAAAATAGAGTCCATCATGACCAGCCGCAACGAGATAGTGTGGATAGACAAGGAGATGACACGGGAGGAAATCAATACTACTGTGCAGGAGAATCTCTTTGAGGTATATCCCGTGGGCGACGGCAGTCTTGATGAGATAGTCGGGGTTGTCTACCTGAAGGATCTCTTCGGCAAGCTGGACAACGAGAAATTCTCTATAGATGACATCATACGCCCCGTGCAGTATTTCCACGAGTATACGGACGTATATAAGGTGCTGGAGCAGATGAAGAAGGCTCACGTGACCTACGGTCTGGTCTGCGACGAGTTCGGAGTATGCCAGGGTATCGTGACATACAAGGACATACTGGAAGGTCTGGTCGGCTCCATAGATGACGAGGAGGACGAGCCGGATATCATCGAGCGCCAGAACGGAGGCGGCTGGCTGGTGGACGGTCAGTGCCCTTTCTACGACTTCCTGGCCCATTTTGACATGGAGGAACTGGCATCGGAAAACGATTACAATACGGTCGGTGGCCTGATTCTTGAATTACTTGAGCACATACCCAAGTCCGGGGAGTATGTGGAGTGGAACGGCTTCCGCCTTGAGGTTGTGGACATGGACGGAGCGAGAATAGACAAAGTGCTTGTCAACAGAACGGTCTCTGAGCCCGAAGATGTTAAGGACGATAAAGAAAAATAGAACAAGTATGGGAAATACAGCATTTTTACTTTCCATGATGTCCGCCGCTGTCATGATAACAGCCGGCGGATATTCTGTATCAGCACAGGATTATGACAAATCGGGATTCTGTCCCATAACCAAGGGTATGACTCTGGAGTATGCCAATTATGACGCGGACGGACATAAGACCGGGTCTTATGTAATGACTGTCAAGGCCGTATCGGGCACTTTGGAGAAGGGGACCGTGACTTTTGACCAGTATTTTTACGATGAGGACGGCCGACCGCTTTTCGATGACAACGGCGGCAATCTTCCGATGGAGGTCACGGTCGGAGGCCCCGACGGCACTGTCTCGCGCATGAGCGACGTGGGGAAAGTAATGAAGGTGCAGGACATCATGTCCAAAGGAGATGCCAGCAGTGTGCCCTCGGGCCTGAAGGCCGGAATGACTATCCCTGATGGAAAGATAAAGGTCCAGATAGGCATGGTCTCCGCCAACATCCTTACTCAGAGCCGTCAGGTGGTGGAGCAGAAGAGCATCACCGTGCCGGCAGGAACATTCGACTGCTTCCTGCTCAAGGAGAATCAGGTGACAAAACAGCCCATAGGCTCCAGAACAGAGCGGATAGAGACATGGTATGCTCCTGGCATCGGCTGTGTCAAGCAGGCAGTCTACGACAAGAAAGGACGTCTGGACCATACCCAGGAGCTGGTATCCCTCCAATTTGAATAATTTTCCTGAAAAATATGAATACTATTGCCTGTAGGGACATCGTGAAAGTGTTCGGGACTTATACGGCCCTGAACCATGTCTCCATAGAAGTTCCGAAAGGAACTATCTTCGGTCTGCTCGGGCCCAACGGGGCAGGCAAGACCACTCTAATCAGAATCATCAACCAGATTACAGTGCCTAATTCCGGCATTGTGCTTTTCAATGACAATCCGGTAGTCCCCGATGATGTCTACCGCATCGGCTATCTTCCCGAGGAGCGCGGTCTCTATAAGAAGATGAAAGTCGGGGAGCAGGCCATGTATCTGGCCCGTCTAAAGGGACTTAGCCGTCAGCAGGCCATGACAGAACTGAAGAAGTGGTTCGTGAAGTTCGGCATCGAGAGCTGGTGGAACAAGAAAGTGGAGGAGCTGTCCAAGGGAATGGCCCAGAAAGTGCAGTTCATCACCACTGTTCTACACAGGCCGGAGCTGCTGATCCTGGACGAGCCGTTCTCAGGATTCGACCCGGTGAACGTGCAGCTTATCCGCAATGAGATCCTGCGTATGAAAGACGAGGGCACGACCATTATCCTCTCCACTCACAATATGGCGTCCGTAGAGGAGCTTTGCGACAATATCGCCCTCATCAACAAGTCCAATCTCGTGGTCACCGGAGGTGTGGAGCAGATCCGCCGCGACCACGGCAAGAGCCAGGTGGAAGTGCTTTACCGACCCTCCGGCGCATCAGTGGAGATGTCTGACCGGCAGGTTCTCAAGCTCGTCTCGGACGGAGCGCACAAGGATATCCGCAGGGCCGTATACGACGTGCCCAAAGGAACGCCTTCGGCTCAGATACTCTCGGAACTGGCCGGCAGCGGCATTGACGTGGTGTCCTACCGCGAGCTGATACCGAGCATGAACGATATATTCATCCAATTAGTAAAAGGGGAGGGCAAGTAATATGGACTTCAAGAAGATAAAACTCGTACTCGGACGTGAATTCTCCATCCGCGTCAAGAAGAAATCATTTATAATCACGACCATCGTCACCCCCATACTTTTCGCGGCCCTGATGATAGTGCCATCGCTCATAATGATGGCCGACCTGGACAAGGATGTCAACAGGGTGATGGTGCTGGACGACTCAGGTGTTGTGGCCCAGGCACTGGAAAGCGGCGCGGAGATAGAGTATGTCATACCCGAGAACATAGACCTGGAGTTCGCCAAGAATCATCTGGACAGCCTGGGTGTATATGCCGTGATGTATGTCTCGCCTCTGGACACCGCCAACAACGTGACTGTGGATGCATACGCGGTCAAGCAGATCAACGCGAAAGTGAGCGACGCTATAAAGGCCGATGTCAACGATGTCATAGAGCGCTACAAGCTCCAGCAGTACAATATCGAGAATTACGACCGGATACAGGCGGATCTCAATCACGAGGTGGACCTGAACACCTACATAGTCGGTGAGGACGGTCAGGAGCGGGAGTCCATACTCGGAATCAGCATGGCCATCTCCTTCATCATGGGCTTTATCATCTACATGTTCGTGACCATGTTCGGCAACATGGTCATGACCAGCGTCATCAACGAGAAGTCCAACAAGATAGTGGAGGTCATCGTCTCCTCCGTCAAGCCTTTCGACCTGATGATAGGCAAGATTCTCGGCGTGGCCAGCGTGGCCCTTACCCAGTTCTTCATCTGGGTGGTCCTGACCCTGGCCATCGTATTCGGCTTCCAGCTTGCCATGGGACCGGAACTGATGAGCGATCCCGAGGCCATGGAGCAGATGACCCAGATGGCCGGCATGGACTCTGAGCAGATGGCACAGATAGCCTCCGCTTCCGACAGCGAGACCGCACAGGTGTTCACGGCACTCAAGGAGGTCAACTTCGGTCTCATCATCGGCTGCTTCCTGATATATTTCGTCCTCGGCTATCTTTTGTATGCCTCCCTTTTCGCCGCCATCGGCTCAGCCGTGGACAACGAGGCCGACACCCAGCAGCTGGTACTGCCCGTGACCATTCCTCTTATTATCGGACTGCTGCTTATGCTTCAGACATTCCAGAATCCAGACGGTCAGCTGGCCTTCTGGGGCTCTATTATTCCATTCACCTCTCCGATGGTGATGCTGGCACGTGTGCCCTTCGAGGGCTGCGTGCAGACATGGGAGCTGCTGCTGTCCATCGGCCTGCTGCTGGTGACTTTCCTGATTGCCGTGTATTTTTCCGGCAAGATATACCGTATCGGCATCCTGATGCACGGTACAAAGTACTCCTGGAAGGACATCTGGAAATGGCTTAAATATTAGTCTTGGTGTATTTTACCCACTCTGACGCAATTCTGAAATAGGTTTTGATATGCGAAAGTGCGTTATTTTAATTTTTGCAGTGCTTGTTGGCCAGATGCTGAGTGCTCAGGACTTTGAGTACAGCTGGCAGCGTGTCAGGATGGACTCCGCCTATGAGAGCGATACCGTCTATGGCGTGGACAGCATAGTCGCCGCACATCAGGAGCAGATGACTCCACTCATGGAAGTGGTGATATATTCCTCGGAGGAGATAAAGGAAGGTAGACCCGAGAGCGCCCTGTCCAATCTGGCTGCCGACATGCTGCTATATGCCGTTTCCGACCGTCTGAACAACGGCTATCCGTCCATGTCCCTTACCAATTTCGGCGGCATACGCAGTAATTTCCCCAAGGGAGCAGTCAGGGTGTATGACATATATTCCACTTTCCCGTTTGACAACACTGTCGTGGTCGCGGTAATGGAAGGAGAGGACATCCGCCGTATTCTGGAGCGTTTCGCTTCCGGTAAGTTCGAAGCTTTAGGCGGGGTGGAGATAGTAGTGCGTGACGGAGAACTGGAGAAATGCCTGATAGGCGGCCGGCCGTTGGAGGATGACGCTCTGTACAATCTGGTGACCATCGATTTTCTGCTGGACGGGGGAGACCGTTTCGATATCGGAGACGACGCCGTGTCCATAGACCGTACTGGCATCGTACTGCGGGATGCCGCCGTACGGTATCTGCGTGACCTTTCCGAGTCAGGCATAGTCCTGGAGAACAAGGGTGACGGACGTGTAATCATAGAAAAGGACTGACATTATGAAGATAAGAAGCAAATCCATATCGGCAGCGTTCGTGCTGCTTCTGCTTGTCTCCGTTCCCGCCCTTACGGCTCAGGATCTGGTGATACTCCATACCAATGACACCCATTCCCAGATAGAGGAGATACGAGTCGGCCGTGGTGCGGGTGCAGGAGGCGTACACCGCCGCGCCGAGTATTTTCACCAGGTGATATCGCAGTATGGCCGGGACCGCGTCCTGCTGCTTGATGCCGGAGACTACAACCAGGGCACACCGTATTTTACGGTCTTCAAGGGAGACCTGGAGATGGAACTGATGAATGCCCTCGGATACGAGGTAGTGGCCATCGGCAACCATGAGTTTGACAACGGAGTGAACGAGTTTGCCAGACGGCTTTCAAAGGCGGAGTTCCAGACAGTCTGCGCCAACTATGACTTCTCAGGTACTGCTCTGGAGCCTTATGTAAAACCGTATACTATCGTGTATAAGAACGGCCGCAAGATAGGCGTCTTCGGCCTGTTGGCCAACATTAAGTCGCTTGTTGCCAAACAGAACCGGGAAGGATTGGTCTATATTGACGCTTATGAGGCCGCTCAGAGATGGGCTGACTATCTCAAGAACGAGGAGCACTGCGACCTGGTAATCGCCCTGTCACATCTGGGTTATTCGGGCTATCCCAATCAGCGCACGGACATCAACCTGGCCAGGAACACCCGCAACATAGACGTCATCATCGGCGGCCACAGTCACACATTCCTGAAATCCGAGAAGATCTACCCCAATCTAGACGGTGAGGACGTGATCATCGTCCAGGCCGGAGCTCAGGGCGAATACGTCGGCCGCCTCGACATCACATTCGACTGACCCCCTCCACCCTCCTCACATCCCCTACCTCCCCCCACAGAAAGACTCACAGTCTCCACCCCCGGTGGGGAAAGTGCCGGGAATTTCCGCGAAAACGGTGCACTTTCCCCCGTGTGGTGAAAATGAAAATCCGGCAACGAGAAAAGACTAGCCGCCCTCGGCTCTAGAGGGAGGGGCCCGCCGCAAAGCGGTGGGAGGGCCTGGTCTTTTCGACTGCTGGATTTTCATTAAAATGGGCGCAGGTGTACCGGTGTGGCTGGATTTCGGTTCACCTGCGGTGTGCCTGTGGCGTGTGTTAATTCCAGACAGGGATAGGGCGTGTCCAGGGATCAGGAGGTTACGCTGCCAGTAGGCATAGTGTATGTACACGGCAGCAGATAAGAGGGCAGATACGCCTGAGCCGGAAGACCTGACTAGGCGTAGTGTATGTCCACGACCTTGCCGATGGCCTTGAGACTGGACGCAAGACGCTCAATCAGTTTAAGCTTCAGTGTGGTGTCTATGGGCAGCCCCTCATGGGCCTTGTTGACACCCTGGCCTACGAAGAAGGTGATGTGGGTGGCATTCTCAAGCAGCATCTGAGCCAGGAGCGAGGCTCCGTCCTGTTTTGTGAACATCTTGGGGGTCAAATCATTGGGCGAAATGTACTTTTCAGTAAGCTCCAACAGGCGGCGCAGTGTTATCACTCCCTCGGTCGTCAGGTCTATCCCGTCGATGTGACCGATGGGCGGAACTTCCTTGTCAGGAAAGTCCAGGCTCGTCGTGACCTTCTTGCCCAGATAACGGGCGACAATCTGGGAGCTGGTGCCTCCGCAGACCACTTTCTTGCTGTCGCCCTCCATGAACTTGGCCACGTAGTAGTCGTCGTTCTCCTTGTTGACCGGCGGGCCCACCATCAGGTTGACGTGCAGGGCCTCGCGCATCTTCAGGGCAGCCACCGTGGTGTCATCGCCCGGCTTGTCCATGTACAGGTCATTGCAGGCGGCAGCCAGCAGCCAGGCCACGCAGCGGGCCGACATCTCCGGCCGGATATTGCGGTCCATATGCTCCATGATGTCCTTGCGGTCCCAGCCGAAATTGAGCACACGGCCTATACCGGCGTGTATCGTACCGTCCGACATCACCAGCACGATATCCCCGTCGCACAGATTGATTTCCGAATGATACACCTTCTTGCCCAGGACATCCAAAGGCTTGCGGTCAAAATCCACACAGTGTCCCTCATGGTAATATACTGCCTGAGGATTGTCGAATTCAAAAAGATATCCATGACCGGAAGCATCCACGTGTATGACAGAAAATGTCGAATACGCCACCCCACGCACCTTGCACACCGGCAAAGTCTGGATCATGGTCTCGATGCAGTCCTCGATGGGGATGTTGTTGGCCACCATCGTACACAGTATCTTCGAGGAAAGCGTAGACAGAATGTTGGCCTTTACGCCGCTGCCCAGCCCGTCAGCCAGCACCAGGGTCGTATAGCCGTCCACAGTGACGCTCTCCACCTTGTCTCCGCAGAGCTCTTCCCCGAACTTGTTCAGGGACACATAGCCGTACTCTATAAACAACTCTTTCATAGGCCGCGGATTATGACTTTTCTGAGCGTTCCCTCTCCTCTTCCTCCTGCATGAGAGTCTTCTTCAGTTTCAGCAAGGCGACTTTCGTCTCGGCCGTGGTCTCACCGAGAAGCGAGGCTATCTCCTGCGCCACTCTCATCTGCTTCTTGATTACATCATCTGTAGTGGCCAAAGTCTCCATCCTCATCTTTCCGAACTTCTCGTTGTAGTGAACCTCGTCAGTGATATCCTTGAGGATGCCGAACAGCGCATGGTTCCCTTTCAGGATGCTGATGGACATCTCTATGTGGCGTTTCGTCTCAGCCACGTATATCTTCTTGCGCACGTACTGGCGGCCGGAATTCTGAGCGATAAGGAACTCGGTAGGGTTGAAAAAGTCTATGGCCGGAAGCCCCTTGAGATTGACAGCAGTAATGCCCAGCAGTTCCTTGGCCTTACTGTTGATATCCACCACATTCATATCACTGTCCAGCACCACGATGCCCTCCGGACTGTTATGGATGATCTCATAGGACATGGACTCGGCCCTCTCACGCATATACGGCAGACAGATGTCTATGTCCGCATAACCGTTGAACACAGCCCAGGCCTTCTCCCTGCAGGTAGGATAACCGCAAGAGCCGCAGTTGAGCTCATCCTCCGGCTTGAACTTGCCGGTACGGTGGAGAATCTCCTCTATCTGCTCCTGCGTAGGAGTCATGCTCCTGCCCTCTATCCTGGGATAGGCCGCCGAGATATCCACATCGTAAGACCTGTCCCCCTCCTGCTCACGCGGCAGCGCGGCACACTCCTCCCTGACATACCTCTTCACCTCTACTGCCGCCCGGACCTCCTCTCCGTCATCCACCATGCTGCACGGTCCGCTCACACAGGCATTCTCGCACATATTCATCTCAAAGAACACCCCGGTGACCTTGTCGATGTTCTCCAGCGTGTTCACACAGTTCTGCGGCCCGTCCACCGCGACGTAATCGTATCCCGACGGGCGGCTCTCGAACGAATGGATGATGCCGCGGCGTATCGGATAGGACTTGCTCCTGTTGGCTACCCCGTCACCGGTAATACCCGTGCATGAGAATGCCTCGAACTCGTCCACCGCATCCGGCAGAGGGAATGTCACGCCCCGCTCAATCATAAAGCGCCGCAGGTCTTCGAAAGTCAGCACACCGCTGATAAGACCGCTTTCACGGGCTTCGCGCTTCTTCGCTATACACGGCCCGATGAAAACCACCTTGCATCCTGGAAAACGCTGCCGGAGTATCTTCGCATGGGCGATCATAGGAGAATCCACCGGAGCCAGATACTTCAAGGCATTGGGATGATACTCCTGTATAAGACGGCACAAAGCCGGACAGGCGGAGGTAATGAAGTTGGGGAAATCCCCTGAAGCCATGCACCTGGCATACTCCTTCGTCACCGCATTTGCCCCCACCGCCGTCTCCTCCGCATACGCGAAACCCAGCTTGTACAGGACCGTCTCCATCTGGGCGAAATTCTTCAGGCGGAAAGACGATATGAACGAAGGCGCCACGCTGGCCACGACCTTGTCATTGTCCAGAAGCAGACTGTCCACCTCGTCCTTCTCACTGTGAACAATCTTGGCGTTCTGAGGGCATACTACTGTGCAGCGACCGCAGAGGATACACCGTTCCTTGATGATCTGCGCCTGATGGTTCTTGACTTCAATCGCCTTTACAGGACACTCTCTCAAGCATTTATAACAATCCTTGCAACGGGCTTTCTTAAACTCGAGGTACTCTTTCATAAGTCTGGTTTATGTTGTCACATCACTTTTCAGGAGCAGGAAGTCCCAGTTTGGGATACACCTCGCTGAGGAACTTCTGCTCCACATTGTCCTTGTTGACTCCCCTTATAAACACGTCCTCGGAACCGTCCAGAGACTCCTCGGCACGCATCACCACTCCGTCCGCGCACTGTCCGAAACAGAAACTTGCCTGAAGCTCCACCAGTTCCTCCACATCGTACTTCTTGAGGATATCCCTCATACCCTGCACCACATCGTAGGAGCCCTTCAGATGGCATGAGCTGCCTATGCATATCTTCACTATCATCGCATCGCCTCCACCTCGTCAGCCGTAATAGGCAGATATTTGCCCAGACGGCGGTTGCCATTGTCCAGTATCATGTAATCCCGCTCTATCCTGAAGCCGCCGAAATCCCTGAACTTCTCTATCTCGTCGTAATTCAGGAAATCCTTGAACTTGCCGGTACTCCTCCACAAGTCTATCAACTCGGGGATAAAATAGATACCCGGCTCAATGGTCAGCACGTAACCGGGCTCCAGTTCTCTGGCCAGACGCAGGGACTTGAGACCGAACTTTGTACTTCTCGGATGACCGTCATATCCTACCCAGGCCTCTCCGAGAGCCTCCATGTCATGCACGTCAAGGCCCAGCATATGACCGAGGCCGTTGGGGAAGAACAGGGCATGGGCTCCCTCCTGTACAGCCTCGTGTACATTGCCTTTCATAAGACCCACACTCTTGAGATCTTCTGCCATCACCTCACATGCCCTCATATGCACATCCAGGAAAGGCACTCCGGGCCTGAGGGCCTCCACTGCGGCCGTATGGGCGTGAAGCACTATGTCGTATATCATCCTCTGCCTATCGGTAAACCGCTTGCCTACAGGCGCAGTGGCTGATATGTCACCGGAATAGTGCATCCTGTTCTCAGCACCGGCGTTAAGAAGGAAAAGGTCGCCCTCCTGCATGATATTGCCGTACCAGTGATTGTTCAGTATCTGACCGTCAACCGTGGCTATTACCGGAAACGCCAGACCTATACCTTTTCTCAGCGCGATACCGGTAACCACGGAGACCACCTCCTTCTCCGACATGCCAGGATGTATCATGCTGATCATGGCCAGATTCATGTCTGAGGATATGTTGACCGCATCCTCTATCTCCATTATCTCCTCGGGGGACTTGTGGCTCCTGAGGCTGATCACCGCCTTGATAAACGGTATCGACACACTGTCGTCAAATGCCCCGCCCGGCAGCCCTGCCAGATTGAACATCTTGACATAATGCCGTCCCCTGTAAGGAGGCAGGAAATGCACCATCCGGCCCTTGTGCTCAGCCTTCATGAGCAGGGACCTGAGCTCGTCCATGGACCCCGTATGCTCCACGCCTGCCCTACTGCACAGTTCCCTTACAGGCAGGCTTCCCTTCCATACGATATTGTCTATGGTCAATTCATCTGTATATACGGACACCTTGCCGTCCTCCATGTCGATAAGGGCCGCAAGACCCGGAAAATCAAGGCCGAAGAAATACAGGAACGTAGAATCCTGACGAAAAGGATAGGGATTGCCCGCATAATTCATACCGGACTCGTCATTGCCAAGGAACAGCAGAAGCCCGGACTGGTGGAGCCTCCTCATCTCTTCCACGAGAGCGGCTCTCCTTTCTATATAAGTCTCTTTTGAAAACATGGCTAAGGTTTTATCAGGTTTTGACTTCAAATTTAAACAATTTTATTCAAAAAGGCCAACAATTATTTATCTCTTCCATACTGCGAGACTTATTATCGCCTATATTTGCGACATTTTAAGAATCATTTCATATGAGACATATTACTGCATTCACACTGTTCTTCACGCTGGCGGCCATGGCGGCATACACTACTACGGCCCAGAGCGGCAGGCTCACACTGGAAGACATATACAAAAACCACGAATACGCGGCAAAAGGCATCACAGCCTTCAGATGGACCGATGACGGCCACTCGTTCCTGACCCTGGAGAAAGACTCAGCGACAAACGGACAGAATCTGGTCCTCAACGACATCAGAACCGGAGAGAAGACTATCGCCGTAGCTGCGTCAAGTCTCATTCCAGAAGGATGCGGAAATCCATTGCCAATAGACGGATACAGTTGGTCGGCAGACCACTCCATGCTGCTGATATACACCAACTCCCAACGTGTGTGGAGGACAGCCAAAAGAGGCGACTACTGGCTCTACATACCCGCTTCCGGAGAGTTGCGCCAACTGGGACGGTCTGACTTCGAGCCTGCATCGATGCAGTTCGCCAAGTTCTCTCCCGACGGGACAATGATCGCCTACGTATATAAGAACAACCTGTTCGTGGAAAGCCTGGCCGACGGTTCCGTGCGCCAGCTTACCTTCGACGGCAGCGATGAGATCATCAACGGACAGTTCGACTGGGTCTATGAGGAGGAGCTGCACCAGCAGGACGGCTGGCGCTGGAGTCCCGACAGCCGCAGCATCGCATACTGGCAGTTCGACACCCGCGGTACGGGCACATTCTATATGATAGACAACATCGACTCGGTATATTCCACTGTCATTCCACTGCCCTATCCCAAAGCCGGCACCACCAACTCCGCTGCCCGTATCGGCGTAGTGGACGTGGACATTGACGGGCCTCAGACCCGCTGGCTGGCCATTCCCGGAGATCCAAGAGACAATTACCTGGCCCGGATGGAGTTCGTTCCGGGTACTGACAGACTGATGATCCAGCAGCTCAACCGCCTGCAGAACACAGACAAAGTCTACTACGCTGACATAAGAACCATGGAGCTTGACAATTTCATGACCGAGACCGACGAGGCATTTCTCGACGTCCACGACGACATAGTCTGGCTGAACAACGGAAAACACTTCACCTGGACCAGCGAACGGGACGGATGGAGACACCTCTACAGAATATCCAGTGACGGCAGCGAAGTCTCCCTCATCACCAAAGGAGACTTTGATGTCATAGATGTGGTGAGAATCGACCCTGAGAGCGGATGGGTGTACTACATCGCATCTCCGGACAGCCCGGTAGACAGATATCTCTACCGCAGTCGCCTGGACGGCCGTGGCAAGACCGAGCGGATTACTCCAGCCGACGCGCCCGCAGGCCATCACGGTTACATGATATCCCCCGATGCCAAGTACGCCATGCACACCTTCAGCAACAGCGAGACCCCTACCGTCTACGAGATAGTCACGCTGCCCGGACACAAGACTGTCCGCACCCTGGAGGACAACCATGAACTGGCAGAGAGATTCGCCGCCGTCAACCCCGGGGCCAAGGAATTTTTCCGGGTGGACATCGGCGACGTGGTACTGGACGGATGGATGATCAAGCCAACCGGATTCGACTCCACCGCAAAATACCCGGTCATCTTCTACATCTACGGCGAGCCCTGGCAGTCCACAGTCCAGAACTCTTGGAGCGGAGGCGATCTGTGGAGCCGCTTCCTGGCACAGGAAGGCTACATCGTCATGAGCATCGACCCGCGCGGAGTGGCCACACCGAGAGGCCGCGAGTGGCGCAAATGCGTCTACGGCAAAGTCGGCATCATACCGCCGGCGGACCATGCGGCAGCCGTGACCAAACTCCTTCAGACCTACAGCTTCATGGACCCGGACCGTATCGGCATCTGGGGCTGGAGCGGAGGAGGCTCGTCCACCGCACATCTGATGTTCAAATACCCCTCTATCTACTCAACAGGGATAGCCGTGGCCGGAGTATATTCCCAGTACCTCTACGACACCATTTACCAGGAAAGGTACATGGGGCTGCCCTCCACCAATCCGCAGGGATTCCATGACGGCTCTCCCATCAATTTCGCATCCGGACTGAAAGGCGACCTGCTGCTGATTCACGGCACGGGAGACGACAATGTCCACTACCAGAGCTGCGAGATGCTGGTCAACGAGCTCATCCGCCAGAACAAGATGTTCGACATGCTCTCCTACCCCATGCGCTCGCACAGCATCAACGAGAGGGAGAACACCACATACCACCTCTATCAGTATATGTTCAGATACTGGGAGGAACACTTATAACAGTCACTCTCCACCAGACATCAGATTATGGAAGATTACTTTAAGAATGTGGAATGCGCCGTTACTGTGTGCGACACCGAGTGCGTAATCGTATACCAGAACGAGAAGTCCGTGGCAGTGAACGGAGACATGCGGGGCCGCTGCATGCTCGGCTGCCACAATGACCGCTCCCGCGGCATAATCGCCCGCATCCTCACCGAAGGCATCACCAACTCGTACACCATCAGCAAGAAGGGACAGCGCAAGCTGATACATCAGACTCCCTGGTACAAGGACGCAGCCGACGGCTCCGGCAAGACTGTTGCCGGCATCATCGAGCTTTCCATCGTCATCCCCGAGCGGATGCCCCACTACGACCGCGGCTGAGCAAAGTGATTGTCCTGTAGAATATTCAGTCCACAGTGCGTTCTATGCCTGTTTTTATATTTGGACAATGAGGATAAATTCTCTACCTTCGTATAGAATTTTACTTTATTAACATAAATAACCAAGGTATTATGAACGACAGATATGAGTTGAACAAGAACCTGGCCCAGATGCTCAAAGGCGGCGTCATCATGGACGTCACCACTCCCGAGCAGGCCAAGATTGCAGAACAAGCAGGAGCAGCCGCAGTAATGGCTCTCGAGCGGATACCCGCGGACATCCGTGCCGCCGGCGGAGTATCCCGCATGAGCGACCCGAAAATGATCCGCGGCATCCAGAATGCAGTCAGCATCCCCGTCATGGCCAAGGTCCGCATCGGACATTTCGTAGAGGCCCAGATACTCCAGGCCCTGGAGATCGACTACATCGACGAGAGCGAGGTGCTCTCCCCCGCCGACGGTGTATACCACATCGACAAGACCAAGTTCCGCGTACCCTTCGTCTGTGGAGCCAAGAACCTGGGCGAGGCCCTGCGCCGTATCGCCGAGGGAGCCTCGATGATCCGCACCAAGGGCGAACCCGGCACCGGTGACGTGATACAGGCCGTGACCCACATGCGCAGCATGATGCGTGACATCCGCCGTCTCCAGGCCCTGCCCGAGGACGAGCTGTACAACGAGGCCAAAGAACTGGAAGTACCCTACGACCTGGTCAAGTACGTACACGAGAACGGCAAGCTGCCAGTGGTAAACTTCGCAGCCGGCGGAGTGGCAACCCCTGCTGACGCCGCCCTGATGATGCAGCTCGGCGCAGAGGGAGTCTTCGTAGGCTCCGGTATCTTCAAGTCCGGCAATCCGGAGAAGAGGGCCCGCGCCATCGTCAACGCTGTGACCAACTACAACGACGCAGCCCTGCTGGCAGAGGTATCCACCGACCTGGGCGAAGCCATGGTCGGCATCAACGAGGAGGAGATCACCATCCTGATGGCCGAAAGAGGCAAGTAATCCCGAATCCACACGACAATGCACACAATAGGCATTCTCGCTCTACAGGGGGCCTTCCTCGAGCACGGACAGATGCTGGAAGGCCTCGGTGTGGAGCACTTCGAAATCCGTCAGTCGGATGATCTGAACCGGCCGATGGACGGGCTCATCCTGCCCGGCGGCGAGAGCACCGCAATGGGCAAGTTGATGGATTGCCTGGACATGCTGCAGCCGCTCAGGGAACGCATCACCGGAGGACTACCCGTCTTCGGTACCTGCGCCGGCATGATACTGCTGGCCAAGGACCTGGGTGACGAACCCCGCCGCTTCCTGCAGACCATGGACATCCGCGTGCTGCGCAACGCCTACGGCCGGCAGCTCGGCAGCTTCTTCACACGCAGTACCTTCGCCGGAATGGAGGACGTGCCCATGACATTTATCCGCGCCCCTTACATCGAACAGGTAACCGCTCCGGACGTAGAAGTGCTGGCCACGGTAGACAGCCACATCGTCGCCGCCCGCCAGCGCAACATGCTCGCCACCTCTTTCCATCCCGAACTGAACGACGACCCACGCATCCACCGCTGGTTCATCGAGCACCTTATAGAGAAGCCGGAATAAACTCCGGCTTTTTTATTTCGGGATTATAGATTAACTTTGTGCTGATAACATCAACCGATAGGAGGATTGGCTATGATGAAATACCCGATAGGAGTTCAGAGTTTTGAGCAGATAATTCAGGACGGCTACGTCTATGTGGACAAGACGGCCATGATTTACGATTTAGTGAAAAAGGGAAAGATATACTTCCTGAGCCGCCCGCGCAGATTCGGAAAGAGCCTGCTGATGTCCACTCTCGAAAACTATTTCCTCGGAAGAAAGGAACTGTTCAGAGGACTGGCCATAGATACGCTGGAGAAAGAGTGGCTGGAATATCCGGTGTTCCATATAGACTTCAATGGAGGCAATTTCAAGGAAGCCGGTATTCTGGAGGGCATTCTGGAAGATACAGTCTCGGCCTGGGAGAGGAATTATCCGCCAACGGACAGATACACAGGTGTGGGAAGGCGTTTTCAGGAAGTGCTGCGGACAGCGCACGAACGCACGGGCCGCAGGTGCGTGGTGCTCATCGACGAGTACGACAAACCCCTGCTGGACGTGCTGGAGACGGGCCTCACCACTGTCATTGACGGACAGGAGAGGCTTCTGGAGGATTGGCATAAAGATGTACTGCGAGGCTTCTACTCGGTATTCAAGGCCGCAGACGCCGACCTCCAGTTCGTGCTCCTCACCGGAGTGACAAAGTTCGCACAAGTGAGCGTCTTCAGCGGGTTCAACCAGCCGAAGGATATCAGCATGGACAGCCGGTACGACACCCTGTGCGGAATAACACAGCAGGAACTGGAAAGCTGTTTCGCAGAGCCTATCAAGGACTTGGCGGCAAAGTACGGAGTCAGCGTACCGGAGATTACAGACAGCCTCAAACGCCGCTATGACGGATACCATTTCAGCGAGGAGATGACGGATGTCTACAACCCTTTCAGTCTGCTCAATGTATTCGATTCTCTAAAAATGAGGGACTACTGGATGACGACAGGCACCTCGGACTACCTGGTCAGGCTGCTCTCCAAAGGCGACGAGAACATGGAGGAGATGCTGAGAGGCGAGTACACCCCGTCAGCTTTCGCGGACTACAAGGCCACGGTAGAGATGCCCCTGCCCATGATATACCAGAGCGGATACCTGACCATCAAGGGATATGACCGGGAGACGGAACTTTTCAGGCTGGACTTTCCCAACGAGGAGGTCCGCCGGGGATTCCTCTCCATGCTGGCATCAGGCTACATCAGCAAGTCCGATGCCCGGATGGAAAGTTGGGCTGCAAATGTCCGCAATGCTCTGAACAAGGGCAATATCGACGACTGGCAGACCGCATAAATTGTATATCTTTGCGGACTGAAATTTCAAGAAATGATAAAAGCACTGTTTTTCGACATAGACGGGACACTGGTAAGTTTCAGGACGCATTCGGTTCCGAAGCCGACCGTAGAGGCTCTTGCCGAAGCCAGAAGGCGTGGAGTGAGGATATTTATCTCCACCGGCAGACCGAAGCCGCTGATCAACAACCTTGACCCCATAGAAAGTCTGATAGACGGCTATATCACTGTAAACGGAGCGATATGCACTGTCGGATCAGAGACCGTATCCCGCAATCCCATAGACCCCAAAGACGTGGAGGTCATCCTCCACGCTGCTGACCGGATGGACGTGCCATCCTTGATAGTCGGTGAGGCCAGGGCCATCGTACACAACCACAAGCCCATAGTAGACCGTATCTTCGGCGGGATGCTGGCCATAACCGGGATCGACCGGGCCACCACTACGGAACGGATGCTGACGGAGCCTATATACCAGATGACCCCGTTCTTCGACACAGATCAGGAAGCGGAGGTGGCCAGGCTGCTCAGGCACTCCGAATCCACCCGCTGGTGCGAGTACTTCTCTGACGTTATCTCAGCCGACGCCGACAAGGGACGCGGCATGGAGATCATAGCCGGACATGAAGGCATCGCCTTGGACGAATGCATGGCGTTCGGAGACGGGGGCAACGACATATCCATCCTGAAAAAGGCCGGCACCGGTGTGGCTATGGGCAACGCCGGGGATGAGGTAAAGGCCGCAGCAGACTACGTCACCGAGCACATAGACAACGAAGGGGTCGCCAAGGCCCTAAGACACTTCGGGGTCATCGCATAACATACATTTTTCCACATTCATCTAAGCAGACACAGCAATGGACAATAAAAGAGATTTCGCAAAAGTATTCATGATAGCCGGCAGCGAACCCCTCGGGTGCTGCGGCATACAGGCTGACATCAAGGCCGTATCGGCATGCGGAGGATTCGCAGCCGGAGCCACTACACTTCTGGTAGACATGAACACCACCCAGGTCAAGGGCATCCATACCATGCCCGTGGACATCATCCTGAAACAGAGCCGGGACTTTCTGGACGATGTCGGAGCCGACTGCATCAAGACAGGTATGCTCTACGAGAAGCAGATAGTCGAGGCCGTGGCGGGCCTGCTGCGCGAATATCCGGACGTACCCAAGGTCATCGACCCGGTCATGGTGGACTCGGGCGGCAGGGCCCTCATCCTGCAGGAGTCGATAGACGCTTACCGCGAGCTGCTCTTCCCCCAGGCTGAGATCATCACCCCCAACATACACGAGGCCCGCGTCCTGGCCGATGAGACCGTCACTCTGGACAACGTGGACAGACTCATCAGAAAGATAGCCGAGACCGGCTGCTCCGTAATCATCAAGTCCATACCCGACGGCGAGAATCTGGTGGACGTGCTGTACAACCGCCGTAACGACACCGTCAGACGTTTCTACAAACGTCACATAGACACCCGCAACGTCAACGGCACCGGCGACACATTCGGCTCGGCCATAGCCACCTACATCGCCAGAAAATACGACCTTGAGGCTGCGGTCGAGAGAGCGGAGATATTCATCAACGAGTCCATAGCCTACGGCTCCGGCTTCCGCTTCGGTCCCGGCTACGGCCCGGTACATCCGTTCTACCGCACGATTGACTTCTTCGAGAGGGAAGACAGAAGCTACTCCTTGAAATAGACACGCTTGACACGGCGGGAGACGCTGGTCAGCACCTCGTAGGGAATGGTTCCGAGCTTGTCGGCAATCTCGGTCACGGGAATATTGTACCCGAAAATCTCCACCTCATCCCCTACCTGCGCTCCTGAGCCGGTCACATCCAGCATACAGGCATCCATGCAGATATTGCCCAACACCGGCACCCTGCGGCCACGCACCATCATCTGCCCCACCCCACAGCTCAGGTGACGGTCCAGACCGTCGGCATAGCCCACAGGGATAACAGCCACGTCCGACACTCGGCTGACCCGTCCCTTGCGTCCGTAACCCACTGTCTGATCCGGCGTTATCCTGCGTATCGACGCTATGTGGGTCTTGAATGTGCTCACCGGCCTCAGACCCGGCAGCGGTCCTATACCGTACAGTCCTATGCCCATGCGCACCATATCGAAGGCGTACTGCGGAAAACGCTCTATACCCGCGCTGTTGAGTATGTGCCTGAGTATCTTGTAGGGGAAATGGGGCTGCACCATTCCGGTCATCTCCTCGAACAGCCTTATCTGTCCGAGAGTGAACTCATCCTCCGAAGGTTCGTCCGCCACTGCCAGATGGGAGAACATACTGCGCAGCATCACCGTCCTGCGGCCCTGCATGAAGCGCAGCAGCTCAGGGATATCGGCCTTGTCCAAACCCGAGCGGTTCATCCCGGTGTTCAGTTTCAGATGCACCGGATAATCCTCCACCCCATTACGGGCGAGCACCGATTCAAAGTCACGCAGCAGCGTCAGGGAATATATCTCCGGCTCCAACGAGAACTCTATCATCTGGTCAAATGCCTCCGGCTCGGGGTTCATCACGGCTATCGGCACGGTTATTCCCTTCGAGCGCAGCTCCACCCCCTCGTCGGCGTAGGCCACCATCAGATAATCAGCGCCGCTGTACTGGAGCTGGGCCGCTATCTCCCCGGCTCCGCTGCCGTAGGAGAACGCCTTCACCATGACGGCCAGTTTGGTACCTTTCGGCACCCGGTTGCGCAGGATATTGAAATTGCCTGCCAGCGCATCCAGATCCACCTCAAGGACAGTCGTATGGGACTGCCGGGCCAGGAAGCCGCCTATGTACTCGAAACGGAACTGCCTGGCACCCTTGATCAGGATGCCCATGTCACGGTAATCATCCCTCTTCTCTCCTGCCAGAAACGCCTCCGTCGTCTCGTAGAACCTGCACTGCGGGATATCGAAGAACTCCCGGTAACGGGACAGACAGGGTCCGATGCCCACGAAACGGGCTATTCCGGCCTTCTTCAGCTGCGATGCCACTTCCCTGTATATCGAGCCGTCGCCCCCCTCCACGTCCACGAAGTCGGAGAGGATGACCACCTTGGGACGGGCATTGTCCTGAACGGCCAAAGCCCCGAGAGCCAATGCGAATGAAGCCGGATCGGAGTTGTAGTAGTCCTTGATGAGAGTGCAGCCGTTGATCCCCTCGCGTATCTCCATGCGCATAGCCACCGGCTGCAGACCGGCCACCCTCGGTGACAGACGGGCAAGAGTGTAACCGTGCAGGAGCATGAACGCCACAGCCGTCATACAGTCCTCGAACGACACCTCATCGGCAAACGGAATATGCAGCACTCCCCTCTCACCGCTACTGCGCACCAGTATCTCCACATCCCGCCCCGAAGCGGATACACCGCAGTCGAGAATTCTCACATCCGACTCCGGCGAGACACCCCAGAGATACATTGCGGTGTCCGGACCGCACTGCCTCTCTATCACCCTGGCAGGCCATCCCTCACGGCATACCACGGTCCTGCATCCGCGGAAGAGCAGGGACTTTTCTATCATCTTCGCCTCATGCGAAGGGAAATTCTCACTGTGCGCATCTCCGAGATGAGTGAACACTCCTATGTCCGGACGTATTATATCATGCAGCCGGGCCATCTCCCCCGGTCTTGACATACCGGCCTCTATCAGCGCCATACGGCTGTCGGGCGCAATCTCGAGAACTGACAGCGGCACGCCCACCTGAGAGTTGTAGCTTCTCGGGCTGCGGCTCAGGGGCACGTCCTCTCCGAGGAGCTGGGCTATCCATTCCTTTACCACGGTCTTGCCGTTGCTGCCCGTAATGGCCGTCACCTCTGCCCGGCACTGCCGTCTGTACTGGGCCGCATCCTCCTGCAGAGCCTCCAGAGTGTCATCCACATACCTTATCGAAGCCCCTTCGAGAGCCTCATATTCAGGTCTGCGCTCGCTCAGTACGAAATGCCTCACACCACGGCCATACAGCCGCTCCACATAGTCATGCCCGTCATTGTTCTGCCCCTTAAGGGCGTAGAAGACAGTCTCGGCAGGGCGGGTCACACTGCGGCTGTCCACAGATATAATCATACCGCAAAGTTATGACGCAGTTTTGATTTTCCCTCAGAAAATCCGATATAAATTCACTCCTCGGCAAAATGCCGAGTAAGTTTGAGCGAAGTAGCCCTACGGGAAATGCTCCGGCGGCGGTTATTTGATGCCGAAGGTGTCCTCGGGGCATGTGCCGGTAGGCTCGATGTGGACCACTATATCGTAGACTTCGGGGATATTGTCCCGGATATTCTGCTCGATCTGATTGGAGAGGGCGTGGGCCTGGTTGAGAGTCATCCCGCCGTCCGCCTCCACGTCGAGGGTAATCATATACTTGCCGCCGATACTGCGGGAACGGACCCTGTGCGGATTGCTGACTCCGTCCACCTTGCTTATGGCATCGAATATCCTCTGATAGACAGACTCATCCTTCACGCCGTCCATAAGTTCCACGTTGGAGTCCATGAATATCCTGATGGCCGAGCGGATGATGAAAAGGCTCACCAGCAGGGCCGTCACCGAATCCAGCACAGGCATGTCGAGGATGAACGAGAAGAACAGGCCTACAAGCACGCTCAGCGAGATAATCATGTCGTTGCGCATATTGACCCCGTTGGCTATCAGCATGGACGAGCCGGTACGCTTTCCTACCCTGGTCTGGTACAGAGACAGCAGCAGCTTGCATACTATCGAGAACACCGTCACATAGATGGCCACCATCCCCGGCATGACCCTCTCCTCATGGGAGAAAAGATGCCCTACTGCGGATATCAGCATCTCGGCCCCGGCGAAGAATATCAGCATCGAGAGTATTTTCGTCGCTATCGACTCCGCCTTGGCATAGCCGTAGACATACTTACGGTTGGGACGGCGTCCCATGACCTTGGCCGCCACTATCATCACTATCGACACCGCCACGTCTGACGCTGAGTCGATACCGTCTCCCACCACGGCGGAACTGCCGCTTATCACACCTGTCACGATCTTGGCCACCGACAACAGACCGTTGCCTATGATGCTGACATACGATGCCGTCAGTATCCGCCTCTCCACCGTTTTCTGACTTTCCTTTCCCATATTCTGTTTCCAAGCCTGCAAATATACTCTACCTGCAGAATAAATCCAAGCCCCGGTTATAATCTGTGCAAGCGCGCTCAAAATCCTATTTCCGCAGATAGATTATGAAATTATATTTTGCGCAAATGCCATGCGTGGATATATTTGCAGACATATTAAAATGGATATGAAAAGAACGGCAATAAGGATATCGGCGGCGGTTGTGCTGGCCATGGTGCTTCTGGCTTGCGGAGGAGGCGGGAACGGAGCGGCGGACGGAGAGAAAGCAGTGATGCGGTATGCGCAGTACCTGAGCATCACCGGCTGCGACGGCTACTCAGTGGCCGAAATCACCAATCCCTGGGACACCGCCAGGATACTGCACCGGTACATCCTCGTACCTGAAGGCAATGCCATACCGGCAGACCTGCCTCAAGGCACATTGATACGCACCCCTATCGACCGGATCATCGTCTACTCTTCGGTACATGCCTCGATAATCGACGCACTCGGAGAGACAGACCGCATCACCGGAGTATGCGAGCCGGAGTACATGACCTGCAAGGCAGTACTCGACGGAGTGGCCGGAGGACGCATCACCGACTGCGGCAGCTCAGTCTCCCCCAGCGTGGAGCGGATAGCCGATGCCGGCGGGCAGGTTATCATCGCCTCACCCTTTCAGAACAGCAACTACGGAGCGGCCGGCAAGCTCGGGATTCCCATCATCGAGGCCGCCGACTATATGGAGAATCTGCCTCTTGGCCGGACCGAATGGATCAGGCTGTTCGGTCTGCTGCTCGGCTGTCCCGACAGGGCCGATTCCCTCTTCATAGAGGCCGAGACCGAATACAACTGCATCAGGGATACCGTTTCAAGGCACATCGAGGATAACGGCGGAGACTCACACCGTCCCACCCTGCTGGCCGAGCGCAAATACGGAGCCTCCTGGGACGTTCCCGGAGGAGGCAGCTACATGGCCCGCATGTACAGCGATGCCGGGGCCGACTACATCTTCAGCGGCAATACCTCAGCCGCCAATGTCAATATGTCGTTCGAAAGCGTTCTCAGCAAGGGTATCGACGCAGACATCTGGGTACTCAAGTACTGGAGCCCGCAGCCCATGACTTACGCCTCTCTCGAAGCCGAATACCGGCTCTACTCAGAGTTCCGGGCTTTCAGGCAGCAGCACATATTCGGGTGCAACACCTACTCTTCCACCTACTACGACGATATCGTGCTCCACCCGGCATGGATTCTGGAGGACCTGGCCGCCGTCTTCCATCCCGACCTCTTCCCAGGCCGTGAGCCTCGCTACTTCAAGCCCTTGTAATCGATAAGAAGCGACACCGCCTGCGAGATGCAGGAGACGGTGACAGATGTTGCCGAGCCAGGATGAGAGACCTCCAGACAGGTCGGCGACAGACAGCGTACACAGGGGATGCCGTCTGCCGGAAGCACCGGAGTGAATCCGTTGCGGGCCAGGGCGTTGGCAGTCCACCTGGCAGTGAGACCTTCTCCGTCCACACCTACTTCGGGACCGGACACACCTGTCGACAGCTGCCCAGACCGTACATCGAAGTTCATGCCGCGCTGACCGAAGAACGCTTTCAGGCTGCCGTCCAGCACCAGATCCTCCGGAGAGCCGGAAACGACAGGCGCACCGCCAGCCGGCAAGAGCAGCAGACGGTCGGAGAATATCAGGGCATTGTCGATATCGTGAGTCGAGAGCAGCACGGCCTTGTGCTGACGGCGGGCCGTCTCATGCAGCAGCGACATGGTCTCGATACGGCTGGCCACATCCAGAAAGGCCGTCGGCTCGTCCAGCACGATGACCGGGCATTCCTGGGCCAGAGCCTTGGCTATCATCGCCCGCTGCCGCTCGCCGTCCGAAAGTTCCGAGACATAGCTGTCGGCCTTATGGGATATCCCGACAGAGTCCATCGCATCCGAAACCACTGTCCTGTCCCTGTCTCCCAGATGCCCCAGAAAGCCCGTATGGGGCTGCCGGCCGAGAGAGACCAGCTCGCGTACCGTAAGTCCGCCGGCGTTGGTACGGTCCGTAAGCACCACTCCCACTGTCAGGGCGAACTCGTGCGGAGCATACTCCCGCACATCTTTTCCCAGCACGGACACCGAACCGCCCACAGGAGGCTGGAACCGGCACAGTGTCTTGATCAGCGTAGACTTACCGGCGCCATTGAGTCCTATCAGGGAGGTCAGTTCTCCGAGGTTAAGGGTAAAATCCACACACGGGTGGACGGTCTTCCAACGTCCCTTGCCAAGAGAGTAGCCTATGGCCAGATGCTGCGCGGATACTGCTGACTGCTCCATATCAGTTGAAATATTGGATGTTCTTACGGTTGACTATGACATATATAATGACGGGTGCGCCGAACAGGGGAGTCACGGCGTTGAGCGGAAGCATTGTCCCGGTCCCGGGAATGACTGTGAGCATGTTGCAGACAAGGGCAATACAGGCTCCCGAGAGCATGGTAGCCGGCACCAGTACGCGGTGGTCGGAGGTACCGGTAAGCAGGCGGGCGATATGCGGCACAGCCAGGCCGATGAAGGATATCGGGCCGCAGAATGCCGTCACAACGGCCGTCATCAGGCCGGTGCATATAAGCACGCTCATCCTGGCCGCCGTGATGTTGACACCCAGATTGGCGGCATATTTTTCCCCGAGCAGCAGGGCATTGAGCGGCTTTACCAGCATAAACGAGAATACAAGGCCGGCCAGCGACACTGCAGCGAACAAGGGCAGCCTGGCCGGGGACACCGCCGAGAAGTCCCCCATACCCCACATCACGAACTGCCTCACCTTGTCGGCAGATGCATAGTAATTAAGTATGGAGATACAGGAAGACACCAGATAGCCGACCATTATACCTACTATCAAAAGCATCACGCTGCTGGACACTTTCCTGGAAAAGAATACAATCACCGCCAGTATCATGCAGGCGCCGAGCATGGCTCCGGCCACCGTGGCCAAGTAGCCTCCGAGAGAGCCGACAGTACCCCCGAAGGCCAGCATCACCAGTGCAACACCCAGATTGGCACCGTCGCTTATGCCCAGGATGGAAGGACCGGCCAGCGGATTGCGGAAAAGAGTCTGGAGCAGCAGTCCGCTCTCGGCCAGGGCGGCTCCGGCCAGCAGAGCCGTAATCATCTGCGGAAGACGGGAGTCGGTAAGGATCACCGCCCAGGCCGGATTGCCGGCTTCCCCGCCCGTAAGTATTTCCCATACGGCCGACGGCGGCACCGGCACGGCACCGTAAAACAGATTGCCCGCTGCCAGTACGGCCAGCAGAGGCAACAGTATGGCATATATGCGGCGGCTACGGCTGGACATGGTGCTTCTTATTGCTGTAACGCTTACCGTATACTATACCGCAGACATAGCGGAAAAGAATTATAATCAGAAATACTAAAAGTATGGACGACTCATAGAACAGTCTCTGGGCGATAGTACCGCGGGCTGTAAGTTCTTCCGAATCCATAGCGACGGTTCTGGCCACATCCTCTGGGCCGAAACGCCATCGGGACCATTTTCTGGCGACGATGCCGTCATCCATCAGCATTACTCCTCCGTTGGAGCGCACCATCGATATCAGGGTACGGTAGTCTCCTGTCACAAATGTCCGGGCCAGTCCCGGGAAATGCATGGCAATCGAATCAACCACAGAGGACACTACCGGTACCGCCACATAACAACCGGCACCGTAAACCTCCGCTGAGTCAACACACTCCGCCACTTTCTTCCAGTAACGTCCGTCTAAATCTTCCGGACGGAATGCGGAAAATATAAACACAGGGCTGTCCGAGTCCACTATATCCTCCGTAACCATGACTCCGTCTGAGTCTTCAAGCGTCATATCGAAAAGCAGATCCTCCTCATTACCCAGATATACAGTTTCCCGGTCTACATAAGTCCAGTCTGTTCCCGGAAGGCTGTCCAAAGAAAAATGCTTCCTGACACCGTCCTTTTCATAGACAAACACCGTCTCGAAGTTATCGGTATCCGTCAACTCATCCATCTTCATCGCAATATTGGTCCCTACTTTAAAGTTGCCGAATTCCAGCAACGGAATATTGATATAGGAATACACCGTGCAGAACAGTGCAAGTGTACCATATGTGGCCAGAAACGCCCACTCGGCAGGCACAGGTGCGACCGGCTTGAATTTCTTACGGAAAAGGAATATGGGAACAATGCACACCAGCAGGGCGACATTTTTCACAAAAGTCTGCCACATACTCAGATGTACGGCCTGTCCGAAACATCCGCACTCCTCTATCGCATCGTAAAGCGCCATGAAAAACGTAAGCACAGTAAAAAAAGCCGTCATTATAAAGCCGGCTGTCGAAGCCGCTCTCATCCTGACACACATAATCACGGCTATGCCTATTAGAAACTCCAGAAGCGAAAGGGCCATTCCGAACGGCACTGAGCCGAAGGTCAGGAAACCCATATGCATGGTTCTAAGATACTCCTCGACTATCAGCCCCGTACCCACGGGATCCGTCAGCTTGAAAAATCCGGACAGGATAAATGTGACTCCAAAGACAAGACGGAGCAAGAACATCAAGACCCTCAAAGCTCTCATAACACCTCCCTTATCTTTTCAAAGACCTCGTCCGCGGAGAGCATCTCCCCGCCCGGACCGGCACAGTCAATCCTGCGGAAGTCCGGATCCGACGCGCACAGACGCAGATAGACATCCCTCACCCTTTTCTGGAAAGCCATATCCGCCTCGTGAATATCCTCGGCCCCGTGCAGATACTCCCTGTCACTGCCCTCCCTGGCATTGGAGAGTCTTTCCCGCACGAACGAGACCGGCACATCCAAAAAGACATTCAAGTCCGGACGAGGAATGTCGTAGACACCATATTCTGTATCCAGTATCCACCGCTGAAGTTCCAGAGAGCGGTCAGCATCATCTATCTTGGCGCATTGGAAAGCTATATTGGAATACACATATCTGTCCAGCAGCACCGTCCGTTCCTCTTCCAGCCAACCGCGTATCGTTGCGGAGGCATCCCTGCGGTCCTCGGCGAAGAGCAGGGCAACTATCATCGGATGCACCTGGTCTATCCGTCCGAACTCCCCGCGCAGGAAACGGGCAATCATATCGCCCACAACAGGAGCGTCAAAACGTGGAAAATGCAGGTATTCCGGACTGCGGCCGTCCCTGGATGCCAGATATTCCGACATCCGAGCCACCTGAGTGGACTTCCCCGAACCGTCAAGGCCCTCTATTACTATAAGCATGACTTCCTTTTTGATGAAACTTTGCAAATGTACAAAATTTATCAGCTATATTTGTGTTTTAATCAAAATACACCATGCTGACATCGATTTCACCCATTGACGGAAGGTACTACAGACAGGTCAGTGACCTCTCTTCCTATTATTCGGAATTTGCCCTGATCAGATACAGGGTAAGAGTTGAGATAGAGTATTTCATAGCCCTGTGCGAGCTGCCCCTGCCGCAGTTGGAAGGGTTTGACAAGAGACTGTATGACTCCCTGAGGGCCGTCTACCAGGACATGACCGAGGAAGAGGCTGCAGAAGTGAAAGAGATAGAAAAGACCACCAACCACGATGTCAAGGCCGTGGAATACTATATAAAAAGGAAGTTTGACAGCCTGGGTATCAATCCCAGATTCAAGGAGTTCGTGCATTTCGGCCTGACATCTCAGGACATCAACAATACTGCCGTACCCCTCAGCCTTATGGAGGGCATACAGGACGTGTACCTGCCTCAGCTTTACGAGGTGCTGAATATGCTGGACGGCATGGCAGAGGACTGGAAGGACATCCCCATGCTGGCCCACACCCACGGC
Organism: uncultured Bacteroidales bacterium; assembly: GCA_944323785.1. Classification (GTDB taxonomy): domain Bacteria; phylum Bacteroidota; class Bacteroidia; order Bacteroidales; family UBA932; genus Coprenecus. The sequence goes on from CALUTU010000005.1 coordinate 112,386, forward strand.
CAGCCTGCCTCCCCGACCAGACTGGGCAAAGAAATCGCCGTCTTCACGGCAAGACTGCGCGAACAGCAGAAGATGCTCCTGGCCGTGCCTTTCTCGGCCAAGTTCGGCGGAGCCACCGGCAACTTCAACGCCCATTTCGCAGCCTATCCGGACATTGACTGGAATGCATTCGCCGAGGATTTCGTGGAAGACAGACTGGGACTTAAACGCTCATATCCCACCACTCAGATAGAGCACTACGACAATACGGCAGCCCTCTTCGACACCATAAAGAGGATCAACAATATCCTGGTGGACCTGTGCCGCGACATGTGGACCTACATCTCGATGGAGTACTTCAAGCAGAAAATCAAGGAAGGCGAGGTCGGCTCTTCCGCCATGCCCCACAAGGTCAATCCTATCGACTTCGAGAACGCCGAGGGCAATCTGCTCATGGCCAACGCAGTCTGCGAGTTCCTCGCATCCAAGCTGCCCATATCGCGCCTGCAGCGGGACCTGACGGACTCCACCACCCTGCGCAATGTAGGCGTTCCCATCGCCCATACTATCATAGCCTTGAAATCCCTCCAGAAGGGCCTGGGCAAACTGATACTCAACAGGGACGCCATCGAGCGGGATCTCTCCGACAACTGGGAGGTCGTGGCCGAGGGCATCCAGACCATACTCCGCCGGGAGGGCTATCCCAATCCCTACGAGACACTGAAGGCCCTGACCCGCACCGGACAGGCAGTCTCCGACCGCACCATCAGGGACTTCATCGACTCCCTGAATATCGCCGAGTCGGTCAAGGACGAGCTCCGCAGGCTCACCCCGTTCAACTACACCGGCAGATAACCGATGACTGTCAGGCCGTACAGATACTACCTGATCGACCTGGACCGGACCCTGTGGGACTTCGACAGCAACTCAGAGCACGCCATCGGTCTGCTCATCTCACGCAATCCGGTGCTTTGCAGGGCGATACAGGAAAAGGAAGGGTGTGGGGAAGATTCCCTGCACCGTTTCTTTATGCGCTACGACGTGCTGAACCACCGGCTCTGGGCCACGTACGAGCATGGTGAGATGTCCAAGGAGGATCTGCGGTGGAAAAGGTTCTACGAGGCATTCCGCTGGTACGGAGTAGAGGACGAGGCCCTCTCCCGGCAGTTCGGAGAAGACTATCTCGAACAGATGGTCTGCGAGAACAGACTGATGCCCGGAGCCAGGGAAATGCTGGAGGCCATACGCTTGGCAGGAGGCAAGATGGCTATCCTCAGCAACGGATTCCGGGAGGTGCAGTACCGCAAGCTGCGCGGAGCCGGCATATCGGAATATTTCTCGGCAGTGGTAGTGTCGGAGGAGGCCGGCTGCCTCAAGCCCCGTCCGGGCATCTTCGCTTACGCGGTGGAGACCCTCTCGGGCATAAAACGCACGGAAGGAGACAGATGGAGAGAAGCGAAAAGGGCCACCCTCATGATAGGGGATGACCCTGTAAACGATATTGAAGGAGCCCAGATATTCGGCATCGACCAGTTCTACTACAACCACAAAGGCCACAAGGCCATCTCCCACGCCACCTACGAGTCAGCCGACCTCACCCCTTTCCTATTTTAACTTACCATAACCAGGAACCGCTTCCGGATCCAGTCCTGAAGCTATCTCCACTACACCTTGATAAGTGCCGGTCAGACTGTACTCTCCCTCCATTTCCAAATCTATATTGAAATAATACTCATCTGCCTCAACTTGGTCTATCTCAATATAACCACCTGAGATAAATCCAAAAGTCTCTACTTGCGAATCAACATCCGTTATTTTCAGATAAGATCCAGACTCAAGCACCATTCCAAAGAAGATAGTAGCACCTCCATATTCCAAAGTACCGGGCATATGCAATCCGGATGCATTATATTTCCCGGGTTCCAGTACTCCATCTGTTTTCTCGACAAAGAAAGACGCTGAAAGAACCATATTTCCGTCTATAAAATCTATCACAAGATCTCCTCCGTCCTCAAATCCGGTATAACGTGCTGATATTGATTCGGGTTCTATCGTCATATCCTGTGTCACTGCAGAATAATCTCCTTCAGGACGCTTCCATTCCTCAGAAGGAGAATAATCCTCAAACATCACAGGCCCGTTGTATACCACATGGTGTATATTTCCGCCTATGCTGACTGTCAAATCATAATTCCAGTTATCGCCGTCCCTTGTCACAACAAGTGTCCCCGATTCATAATCATAGGCTACACTCATGGCACTGGCATCCACCGATATCATGCAGCTCAATTCTTCCGTAAAAGTCCCCATCTCTCCATTACCCAACTCATATGTACCCTCCGGAACAAATGCCCGAGCCGGATTTTCAGACACCCCGGCATAAAGATCTATCCGATAATACACGGCATCAGGAGCCATCATTATTCCATTAAACTCCTTATTTCCAATGTAGAAATAGTAATTTGCAGCATCACTGTCACCCTCCGCCCCATAGTAGTATCCTATAAATTCACTCATTGTTACATTCTCCACACCGCTCTGACAAAGAATCACATCAACCGTACGTATATCATACTTTACAGAAATAGACACCTCTCGCGGAGCTTCTTCATTGGAAGCCACCGTCAACAATATCTTACCCTGCTCTTCTACATCTATATTTTCAATCCAGTCAATATTGGCATTTACAACAACTTCCACATTCTTGCCCTCAACTGGATTCTCAATTTCATAAAGCACTTCACAGACACCTCCGTCAATACCCACATAAACTGTATCTCCGGAAGTAATTATCAAATTTGGATACTCGCGATCCGGCTCCGGTTGCTGCTGATTAGATTTCTCACAAGAAAACAACAACGGCATTACGCACAAGAGTGCAAAAATGATGATCTTAATAGATTTCATGGCATTATCAGTTATCAGTTAAACATATTGCAAATATAAAAAATTATCATTTACATACAATCTCAACATAATAAGTATTGCGATCCATCTCTCTGATTTATAGCAGTTCGTCCATGAGGCGGTCGAGGTCGCGGCGTTCCTTCTTGGTAGGACGACCCGTCCCGCGGTCACGCCTGATATAGACTGTCTCAAACGGGGCATTGAGCTTGTCCAATTCCTCCTGAGGAGTGATATCTTCCGCAAACTCAGGCACCAGCTTCGCCCCCACCCGATTGCCTATCGGTACTATTATACGGTACTGGAAATGTACGCTGCCCTTGCGCACGGTCACTGTATCCCCGGCCTTGACATCCCGGGAAGCCTTGGCCTCCGCACCATTGACACTGACCTTGCCGCTGCGGCAGGCATCCGCAGCCTCGGTACGGGTCTTGTACACCCTTATCGACCATAAGAACTTATCTATTCTTACCTGCTCCTCCATAACTACTCCTTTATATAATCATCCTTTTCCTCCTGCCTGCCTATATAGACTTCCATGACATGGGTTCCCGGCACAACAGGCGCGAGCATGAAGTCCGGCATAGCGGCCGGTATCAGCACCCACTCTCCCCGCAGCAGCGGATACCTCTCAGAGCCTTCGGATGGTGTCAGCACTGCCTCGCCCTCCAGACAGGTATAGAGGATAAAACTCTCGTAACGGTCCGGCCATACCCGCAGCGGAGCCGTAAGAGCAAGCTCATTTGCCGTGAAATACTTGCTGGACACCAGACGCTTTGATGTTCCGCTCATACCGGCCGGGACAAACAATGAACTGCTGTCATACTTGCGGTAATTGATGCAGCTCAGGGCCTGGTCCACATGCATCTGCCGGGCAGTGGCGGGGTCGTGCTCGCGGCCCCAGTCATAGATACGGTATGTCACATCCGAGAGCTGCTGTATCTCGGCTATCACCAGACCACCTCCGGCAGAGTGTACCGTCCCGGCTTCGATAAAGAAGAAGTCTCCCTTGTGCGGAGTCACGACATTGAGCACCTCCTCAAGAGTGCCCTTGGCGCAGCGGTCCAGGAACTCAGGCACATCCATATCCTTGTTGAATCCCATATATATCCTGGCATCAGGGTCGGCCTCAAGGACGTACCAGGCCTCGTTCTTGCCATAGGAGTTGTGCCTGTCAAAGGCAGTATCATCGTCCGGATGCACCTGGACCGACAGGCGGTCGTTGATGTCCAGCAACTTGACCAGTATCGGAAACTCGTCCCCGAAACGCTTGTAGTTGTCATCCCCGACTATCTCGTCCATATATGTCTCGATGACATCGAAGAGAGGGTTGCCGTCCAGCCAGCCTCCGGCTATCACCGAACTGTCGTCCTCAAAGCCGGAAATCTCCCAGCTCTCTCCTATCACTTTCTCCGCGTCGAACGGTTTGTGGAACTGAGCCGCCAGACGGTGACCACCCCAGACCCTCTCTTTCGGCTGGGGTATGAATTTAAAGGGATATATTGCTTTCTTCATACTTGATTGTATTGTTTCCTAGGGAAATACTTATTGAGGGCCCATATGCCGGCCACCGTCACGACAGCAGAGAGAGCCACTACCGGCCAATACGCCCGGGCTCCGACCAACTGTTCCAGAGAACCCATGGCGGCATCAGGTCCCATAAACGCCACGACCGCTATAGTCAGGGCGTTGTTGACAAAGTGCAGGACCACCGTTGTCCAGTAGCTTTCTGTACGGGCGTATATCCATCCGAACAGACAGCCCATCGCGAAAGCCGGCACAGCCTGCCACGGATTGAGGTGAGCCACCGCAAACAGCAGGGATGACCATGCCACCGCCTTCCACACCCGCATCCTTCTGAGCAGACCGGAGAGGATGACCCGGCGGAACAGCAGCTCCTCCAGCAGAGGCGCCGCCACGCACACCGTAACAGCACTGCCGATCAACTCAGTACCGTACATATTGCGGAGCATGTCATCGTACCATTGCGGAGTCTCCATCCACGATGTCGCCACTCCCAGCAGGACTACAAGCGACAGCTCCACCAGCACTGCCACGGGAAGCATCAGCCAGGCACCGGTCCTGCCGGATGTTCCCATTACGACAGACGGTGCGCCGCCGTCCCTGACCGCTCCGAGTCTGAAGATATATATCAAGGGAAAGACGTATGCCAGTGAGTATATCAACGGCATGGGAAGCATTCCCAGAAAAGAGACGGCCAGCTGCCCTATGACCAGCAGAAGCAGAATCAGGCAGGATTCCCACAGACTTGGGCCGGCATTCAAAAGATTTTTCATCATCGCCTCTCAAAATTTTTTCAAATATAGCGATATTAGTCCTAACTTTGTACCATCATGGAAGAAACATCTGTCAGCCCCTGGAAAAAGTTCGTCAAAGTCATCACGAACAAATACACTATCGTCACCGTCATATTCGCGGTGATCGTTCTCTTTGTGGACCGCAACAACCTCATCCGCTGGGCCGGCGATTATCTGACCGCACTCCGTCAGGAAAAGGTCATAAGACAGTACAACCGGGACATACAGATGCTTGACGACAAGCTCGACGAGCTGACATCAGACAAAGACTCCCTGGAGAAATTCGCCAGGGAGCAGTACTATTTCCACAAAAAGGGGGAAGACGTGTTTATTGTCGATTGAACTGGGTCATGGTCCGCTCTATGCCGGCCAGACCGAATGACTTGACGGCCTCCACGGCCCTCTCCCGTATCTCGGGAAGCTGCTTCTCCTCCTCCTCGTCCCATTTGCCCAGGACGAAATCCACCTGCGGGCCGCGTCCCACGTGCGAGCCGATGCCCACACGCAGCCGGGGATAGTCCTGCGTTCCCAGCATCTCCGCTATGTTGGCCAGGCCGTTGTGACCGCCGGCACTTCCGCCCTTACGCATACGCATCGTCCCGAACGGCAGGTTCATATCGTCCGCTATCACCAGGAGATTCTCTACAGGTATACCCTTCTTATCCAGCCAGTACGCCACTGCCTTGCCGCTCAGGTTCATGTACGTGGAGGGCTTCAGCAGGACAAATGTGCGTCCTTTGAGCCGGATCTCCGCCATATCCCCGTAACGGACTGTCGTAAAAAGAGTATTGGACGCCTGAGCCCAGGTGTCCAATACCGAAAATCCCATATTGTGGCGGGTACCTTCGTATTCGTACCCTATGTTTCCCAATCCGACTATGAGAAATGTCATGATAGGGAATATTACTGAGCGGGTGTAGCCTCGGCGGCAGCCTCTGTATCCTCGGCGGCAGCCATGGCGGCACGGGTGTGCTTAACTGTGCAGACACCTGTCGTCTTGGGGCTTACTATCTGAACACCCTCAAATGAAAGGTCACCGGCTACAATCTGCTTGCCGAGCTTGAGGTTGGTGATGTCGATATCCAGCACATCGGGTATCTGATCAGGCAGACCGCTTACTCTGAGCTTACGGGCCTCGATGAGGAGCTTACCGCCGGCCTTCACGCCTGCGCAGTTACCGAATATATTGAGAGGCACGTCGATGGACACAGGCTTGTCAGCGGAGATGGCCAGAAAATCCACGTGGATGGTGTTGTCTGTGACAGGGTGGAACTGAAGCTCGTGCATAACTGCCAGATAGCTCTTACCGTCGATGTCAAGGTCAACGATGTAGCTGTTAGGTGTGTGTGTCAGAGCCTTGAGATCCCTTGCGTCAACCGAGAAGAGAACATTCTCGATGCCGTTTCCGTAAAGTACGCAGGGAACATGACCCTCTCTTCTGATGCTCTTGATCGATGATTTACGGCCTTTCTCTCTTGCCGTACCGTGTAATGTAATGTGTTTCATGATGTTTGTTAAAAATGTGTTACTCAGTCCGGGCTTTCCGGACCCCATTGCACCAAAAAGGCTCAGCTTTTTGAGTGCGCAAAAGTAGTCTTTTTTATTTAACTCAGCAATATTTGGCAAATATTTTGTATCTTAGGGGACTGAATTAACAACTAAAAACCCTTATTATGGAAAAGAAATGGAGATGCACCGTATGCGGTTATGTGCACACAGGAGACAATCCTCCTGAGAGATGCCCTCTTTGCAAGGCTCCCGCAAGCAAATTCGTAGAGATAAAGGAAGAGGCCGGCGAGATTTCGTGGGCTGACGGACACACACTTGGAGTAGCCAAAGGCTGTGACAAGGAGATCTGGGAAGGACTCCAGACTCACTTTGCCGGAGAATGTTCCGAAGTAGGCATGTACATCGCCATGAGCCGTCAGGCCGACAGGGAAGGCTATCCCGAGATCGCCGAGGCCTACCGCCGCATCGCATACGAGGAGGCCGACCACGCCGCAAGATTCGCAGAACTCCTCGGAGAAGTGGTTTGGGACACCAAGACCAACCTCGAGAAGAGAATGCACGCAGAGGCCGATGCCTGCGCCGACAAGAAACGCATCGCCACCCGCGCCAAGGAACTCAACTACGACGCCATCCACGACACAGTTCACGAGATGTGCAAGGACGAGGCCCGTCACGGACAGGCATTCGAGGGACTCTACAGGAGATTCTTCGGGGACAAGAAGTAATTACTCGACCATCATTACCGCCTTGTTCCAGGCGAGGGTCCTGTAATACTCATCGAGAATGGGATTTTCGGGATTCGGTATGTATGTACTGAGTCCCGAAAATTTATTTATGGAGAACTGAGGATATCCGTTAAGGACAAATTCATCTGTCGTATATTTGCACACCACCGCATCATCCAAAGCTTCCTTAAAATCCTCATACAGGGCACTATCCTCTGCATAAGTAAGTTGGAAAATAAAATCATCCAAGTCATAAAACCAGTGGCGGTCCATTCTGTAATATCCCTGTATCGAGCTCATATCCAGATCCTGTATACTTCCTCTTTTTGAAGCGAATACAGCTCTGCCCGCATACGCCAGGGCATCAAGGCAACGGGTATCCACCATTGAGACCGTTGCTCCCTCATCCTCATAATGCTCATAAAACAACCTGCATGCATTTCTCAAACCTCTTTCCCCGTCAAAGAATTCTCCGACAACCTGCTCATACGGAAACCCGTTCGCCAGGACCTCGGCTGCGGAACCTATAAAATAATCACAGCAGTCCCTCAGCTCATACGCCACTTCGATTCCTCCCATCAGGCAGGCATCCATAAGTATGAATGAATAATGCACAGGCAAAGCCTTGGCCAATGCCCTTATATCCATCTCAGAACCGCCGTCTTCCCCAAAAGACTTGACCAGATCCGCATATGGATCCACAATATGGTGCTGATAGGCAGCGCCTCCGTCAGAAGATGCATACACCGGATTGCTATAATAACCTTCAGGCAGCCACCCTGTACCGTGTGACCACAGCACAAGTCCGCTTTCCATAGAAGGGAAAAGTGCCGAGGCATAAGAAAGTACGTCCGTCATGACCGAGTCCGAACATGAGTTCTGATCCTCGTAAACCCGCAGAGTCTCTTCCGTTACAGTACCGAAACGGTCCTTACTCAACCGCATAAGCCTGGGCTCTTCCCCTGCTATATCCGCATACACCAGCAGCACATCTCCCGATCCGTCATCAAAATAATACGGCACATCCCCTTTCTTCATCTCCTCTATATTTTTCTTAGCGAACATAGCCAGATTATTATCGGCAGCCATATATACCAGAACCATCCTGTCCACATCCATATCCACACTCTTTGAACCGTCGTCGAACATCATTTTCCCACAGGAAACCGGAAGCAATCCCAGCAATACCGGTAAATATTTAAGTATGTTTTTCATTCTTTTTCCTTTTATAAGACAAATATAGAATTAATTTAGTATTTTTGTAACTTATTAAAATATTTCTTATGAAAGCAGACAGTTTATTCACATTTCTAGGCGGTGTACTTGTAGGAGCGGCCGTGGCTATACTTTTCGCCCCCGAATCCGGAGACGAGACCCGCAGAAAGATCAAGGACTCCTTCGACAAGGAGTATCAGAACCTTAAGGAGAAGATCAATCGCCTGAAAACGCCTGAGGCCATACCTGAGCAGGCAGCTGAGAACGAATAATCTCAATGGAATGGAAGAGCAGAGCTCAAACAACAACCCGCTTGGAGATCTCTTCTCCTCTATCAAGCATTATATAGATCTGAGGAGCGACGAGGTCAAACTGACTTTGGCTGAGAATATGGCGAAGATTCTCAGCCGGGTGATTTTTTTCCTGCTGCTGTTCATTCTCATCGGCATAGTTCTTGGAATTATCGCGGCGGCACTGAGTTCTTGGTTCGCAGTAATCGTCGGTAACAAGACCATAGGACTGCTGATAACGGCAGGCCTGTTCATCGTCGTCATCCTGTGCCTTTTTACTTTCAAGGACAGATTTTTGATAAACAGTATGTTAAGGATGTTTTTACGAATGTTTTTCGAAGACAGGAAAAATGGAAAAGGACAGGATTGACTACAGAAACATCAAAACTATTCAGGAGCTGCAATATCACAGGCGGCTTTTGTCCTCACGCATTGATCATCAAGAGATCATGGTAATGTACAAACTGCGCTGTGTCTGGGAGTTCCTTTCTCCTTCCAATCTCCTGGACATGGGCTTCAGGGCCATTGCCTCATACAATCCTTCATTCGGTTTTATATACAGGTCTGTGGAATTTGTAAAGAATTTCATAAGAAGACGCAAGACTACGGACAAATAAATCCGCAACTATGAGAATCATTGTAGCAGGAGCAGGGGAGATCGGAAGTCACTTGGCCAAGATGCTGAGTATGGAGTATCATGAGATAACCGTTATCAGCCCCGATGAGGAGAGTCTGGAGAGAATCAGCGGAGAATCCGACATCATAACCGTAGAGGGCATATCCTCCTCCATAGAGACATTGCTCAAGGCCGGTGTACAAAACGCAGATCTGTTTATCGCCGTCAATCCAGACTCCGAGCAGGATATCAATATTGTATCATCAATCCTCGCAAAAAGATTAGGTGCAAAAAAAGTTACGGCCCGCATCAACAACGAGGAATACCAAAAGAACGAGAACCGCATACTGTTCACGGACCTGGGCATCGACTCCCTGTTCTACCCCGAGAAGATTGCCGCCACCGAGATCGTGAACCTGCTGAAGCAGAACACGGCCTCCGAGTTCATGAACTACTCCCACGGCAAGCTGCAGCTGATCGTCTACAAGCTTGAGGAATGCTCTCCCATGGTAGACCGGACCGTGGCCGAACTGCGTGAGAGGACCCAGAACCTGTTCCGCTCCGTCGCCATATCCAGGAACAACAGGACCATCATACCCAAAAGCGCAACCCGTTTCAAGGTCGGGGACATTGTATATCTGGTATCTAAGAAGGAGGGAATGGAACAGGCCCTGTCGCTCTCGGGCAAGTCCAAGGTATCCGTTCGGAATCTGATGATACTGGGCGGAGGCCGCATAGGGGAGATGGTGGCCAAGGCTATGGAGAAACAGGTGGAGAACATAAAGCTGATAGACATTGACCCCGAGAAATGCGCACACCTGTCCGAAGTGTTGGACAAGACCCTGGTCATCAACGGGGACGGACGCAACTCCGACCTTCTGCTGGAAGAGGGGATAAAGGATATGGAAGCGTTCATCGCCGTGACAAGCAGTTCCGAGACCAACATCCTCTCGTGTGTGGTGGCCAAGAGGATGGGCATATCCAAGGTCATCGCCGAAGTGGAAAACTTCGAGTACATAAAGCTGGCAGAGGAGATGGGCGTGGACTCAGTCATCAACAAGAAGCTGATCACGGCGGGCAAGATATTCCGCTTCACCCTCTCCAACAAGGTGCGCTCCATCAAGGTCCTCAACGGTACCGATGCCGTTGTCCTGGAATTCATAGTAAATACAAACAGCAAGATAACCACAGGAAAGCTGAAAGACCTCCATTTCCCGGAGGAAGCCATAATAGGCGGTTACGTCAGGGGCAATGAGAGCTTTATCGCTGACAGCGAGAGTACTATCCGGCCCTACGATCAGGTAGTGGTATTCGCCAATCCTGAGGCTGTGGATAAAGTTGACAAATTCTTTTTATAAATTTTAAATATTTTAAAATGATACAGTTTAAATTTCCCGTATCCGGCAAGACCAGAACAGAGCACGACCTGCTCGGATACAAAGAAGTGCCCGAAGAGGCTCTCTTCGGCATCCAGACACTGAGGTGCATTGAGAACTTCAATATCAGTAATTATCACCTCTGCGACTACCCTGAGTTCATCAAGGCTTTCGGTATCGTGAAGATGGCCGCCATCAAGGCCAACCACAAACTGGGCCTCGTATCCGATGAGGTATGCGACGCAGTAGTAAAGGCCTGCCAGGAGCTCATCGACGGCAAGCATCTGGAATTCTTCCCCATCGATATGATGCAGGGAGGCGCCGGCACCAGCATGAACATGAACGCCAATGAGGTGATCGCCAACCGCGCCCTGGAGATCATGGGACATAAGAGAGGCGAGTATCAGTACTGCCACCCCAACGACCATGTCAATATGGCCCAGTCCACCAACGACGCTTACCCCAGCGCCATGCATCTCGGACTGTACTTCATCAACGAAAGCGTGCAGGCAAGCCTGAAAGAGCTTATCAAGGCTTTTGACGACAAGAAAAAAGCTTTCGCCAATATCATCAAGATGGGCCGTACCCAGCTGCAGGACGCGGTGCCCATGACACTTGGCCAGTCATTCGGAGCATTCGCAGACGCCATGAGACATGAGGCCTCAAGACTCCAGAGGGCAGCTGACGAGTTCCTCTATACCAACATGGGTGCCACCGCCATCGGAACCGGAATCACAGCCGAGCCCGGCTACGCAAAATACTGCACCGAGTATCTCCGCGAGATATCCGGTCTGGACATCAAGCTCTCACGCAACCTCATCGAGGCCACACACGACACATCCTGCATGGTAGCCTACTCTTCAGCCCTGAAGTCCATCGCCATCAGACTGTCCAAGATATGCAACGACCTCAGACTTATGTCCTCAGGTCCCCGTACAGGTATCGAGGAGATCAAGCTGCCTCCCAAGCAGCCCGGTTCGTCCATCATGCCAGGCAAGGTCAACCCCGTCATCCCCGAGGTGGTCAACCAGATCTGCTTCAAGGTCATCGGCAACGACTTCGCAGTGACGATGGCTTCCGAGGCCGCCCAGCTTGAGCTCAACGTGATGGAGCCCGTAATGGTTGAGTCCCTCGTCGAGTCAGCCACATGGATGAGCCGCGCCTTCAGTACTCTCCGCATAGAATGCATCGAGGGCATCGAGGCCAACAGAAAGCACTGCGAGGAGCAGGTTAAGCACAGCATCGGTATCGTAACTGCCCTCAAGCCCTACATCGGTTACTCCAACTGCACCGAGATAGCCAAGGAGGCCCTTGAGAGCGGCAAGAGCGTCTACGACCTCGTACTGGAGCGCAACCTGCTGTCAAAGAAACAGCTCGATGTGATACTCAATCCCAAGAACATGATCCATCCGAGCATGATTGAGGATATCCAGACCAAAGAGTAACGACTGACTATCAATATACAGAGAGGGAAGTCCCGCCGCGGCGGGACTCCTTTATTATACCTTTAATAAATAAGCGCAAAATTATCCACCCAGAACGTATTGCCCAGGCCACCGTAGAAAGCCTCCCCGCAGCTGGAGGACACCCATATTATAATATGTGTTGGCTCCTCGTCCGCCTCAGCCCAGCCGTTCTCCTGAATAGGGACTATCTCACCGTGGCTGTTACGGCAGTAATAGACAATATCCTTGTTCTTGAGGTCCATATCCGGCAGGAAACCGGGATCCGAGGAGATATCTCCGTACTTTATCGGAAGAGTCTCTCCGTTAATCCACTCATGCTGATCCTCAGTAAAGAGCTTGAAAGCTGTCCCTACCCTCTTGGCTATCACATTACCGTCCGCGTCCTCAGTCCTCCGCTGCAGATACACCGCTATGAAGGCATAGTCCTCACCTCCCATCTCCTTCTGTGACGAGAAACCGGTACTTCTGATAACGGGATTGCCTACCTCCGCCTTATAGTCATACTGAACCGCGGAAGGCCTGCCGGTAAACGGGATTCCGCAGTCCATCTTGGAATAGGCTCCCTTGGTGTCCCTTATAGGCTCATGGAAGTATCCGGATAGTATCGTACCCTGGACCAGGACCTCCATATCAATGAGACCCAGCACCCTGACCTTCTCCATTATCACTGACAACCTGGCACAGTACCCGTCACCGCGAGGTTCCGGAAAGACAGAGTTGCTGCCCTTGACGACTCCCACAATGTTTGCCATGATATTGCACGGTGCGAACACATCCTCCTTTCTCTGAACGAAAGGCTCCTGCCCTGTTATGGTATCTCCCTCCGAAAGTTTGTATATGGTTTTCACATTGCCCCCTATGATCCCGGACTCCTTGAGCCGCATCACCCGCCAATGATCGAACTTTCCCTTCTCATTGAAAAGAGAATCCATATATGAAGATGCCAGTACCGGGACCTGAACAAATAATAGAGGCAGAATAAGTCCCAATATTCTAAATCTTTTCATATTTTTGTACAAACTTTAATCGGCAAATTTAGAAAAATGCGCTCATTCTGCATCATATTTTTACTTTTACTGTCCTTCCAGACCGCCATGGCGGTGAGAGCCTACCCCTATCCGATACAGGTACGGCAGCCCGACGGAAGCACCATGACCATCCTGTTGCACGGCGACGAATTCTTCCATTACGCCACAACCGTTGACGGAAGACATGTAAGAAAAGGGCCTGACGGCTTTTTCCGGACCTCGGGAGCCGACATGCCAGGAGCTGTGGCGATGAGCATGCAACGAGAGAAAAACATCGGCAGGCTTCAGGCTTCAGGGGGCATACCGGTGCTGAGTACCGTTGTGACCGGACAGATCAAGGCGCTTGTCATTCCCGTCGAGTTTCCGGATGTCAAGTTCTCGGTACCTGACCCGCAGGCTCATTTCCACAATATGCTGAACGCCCCGGGATACTCCGAAAACGGAGCGACCGGTTCGGCGGTAGACTACTTCAAGGCCAACCTGCCCGAGAAGGACTTTGTGTTTGATGTCACTGCGCCTGTCACACTGAGCCGCTCATATGCCTATTACGGCGAGAATGACATAAGTACCCCTTCCGTCATCACATACGATGCAAGAATATCCGAGATGGTGGAAGAAGCCTGCTCACTCGTCAACGGCTCCGTGGATTTTTCCCAATACGACAACGACAAGGACGGAAACGTAGATTATATCTTTCTGTACTTCGCCGGCTACAACGAGGCTGAAAGCGGGGACGAAAACGCCATCTGGCCCCAGACATACAACATCAGTTCTTCCGGACTCCGGTTCGACGGAGTACGGCTGGGACTGTTCGCATGCTCCTCGGAATTGTCCGGCAGCGACCTGGGCATGGAGGCGATTCCCTCCGGCATAGGCACATTCTGCCACGAATTTTCTCATTTCCTGGGACTGGTAGACCTCTATGACACAGACCACGGAAGCGGAGGCATCAGCAAATGCCTGTGGGGAACTCTCTCTATCATGGATGCAGGCAATTACAACAACTACGGCAGAACACCGCCGTATTTCTGCGCTATAGACAGGGAACTGGCCGGTTCTGCTGAATACATGGAAGTCAAAACCGGAACGACCGTCTCGCTTGAAGCCATCAACCTCAATGGCACCGTAATCAGAATCCCCACAGCAACCACCGGTGAGTACTACCTTATAGAGAACCGCCAGGAATCCGGCTGGGACTCTTATATCGGAGGTGCCGGCATGGTTGTTTATCACATCGACAAGTCAGACAATATCGTGGACGGCATCACGGCATCTGTAAGATGGAGAACAGGACTCATAAACAACTATGCGCCGCATGAATGCGCGGATCTGGTAGAAGCCATGCCGGATGCAGAAAACATACAGCAGGTATTTTTCCCGGGCCAGGCGGACATAAAGGAGTTCTCCGCTGCCGGAGATCCGGCGTTCATCGCATGGAACGGTATCCCTATAGGCATAAAATTCACCAACATAGCCCAGAACAGCGGCGTTATCACGTTTGACATCATTGAGGACAATACAGAGATATTGCTCACTCCCACTAACTGCCATATAAAAGCATTCCAAAACAAAGCCATTGCAGAATGGGAATGCGGACGGCCCGGTAATTACCCCTGGAGCATAATTTGGGGCAGAACAGACATTTCATCTACAGCAGTCAGAGACACTTCCTATTCTTGCCGTTACACATTCAACAATCTGGAACCAAGAGCTGAGTACAGATGCATGATATTTCACATCGGAAAGCAGCAGAACGGAGATACCGTAGCACTGCATTTCAGCACGTCTGCCCTTACATCTCCTTATCCGTATATTGTTCTGGACAAGAGATCATACTCCAAAGGAGACACGCTTGACCTGGCATTGAACAATCTTACAGAAGATCTGAGTTCATGCATATGGTACATCAACGGCAACAGAGTCACAACAGACCGCTATATCTTCAAGACCGTCGGAACTTATAAGATACAGGCTGTCCTCGTATATGCCGCCGACGGAAGCAACGAGTCCATTACCCGCACATTACATGTCAAAGAAGCAGTTTTACCTGAAAATGATGAAGATTTCTAGACTTATATCAGCATCCATTATTGTCTTCTGCATCGCATCCTGCAGAGAAAAAGCGATTGAAATAGACTCTCTGGAGAAAGAACTGTTCCTCCGGGAGGACGCAGAAGGCATATACAAAGATGGGAAAGCCCTATTCCTGTTCAATCAGGACCGCCATCAGAAAGCCCTTAACTCCATGCGGCATCAATACCGTATTCAGACAGATGAACAGGACACGTGTCTCAATGTCATGGTCGAAGCACTTCCTGAGACAGCTGGCACATATATCACAACTTCCATAGATTTCAGAAGCCCTGGAGAACTAATATCAAATATGAGTCACCTAGAGTGCTCCAGAGTCAGTCAAGACAAAGTATGGCTATGGAACCCAGGCAGTCTTACAGGCCTGATTCTAGACACCTCAATGTTATAAACAAAAAGGCGGCCTACTACAGGTCGCCCTTTTTCTCATCAATGCTCGCTGAATTATTTTGAGAACTCAATTGAAGCCTTTCTGAAATCCTTCAGAAGTTTTGTCAGTTCAAGAGAAGCCTTACGGGCACGTGTTCCGGCTGTCTTGTTACCTTTTTCGCACTGAGCTTCCGCATTTTTCTGGAAAGCCTCGATTTCCGCATTGATTTTTTCAATAAGTTCTTTCATACTTTTGTTTATTTACTTGATTTGGGTCAAATATAGCAATAATTTTCAAATCATTAGTCAATTTTTATATTTTTGTACTGTTTTACAGCTATATTTTTAAAAAATGGACTTGAATTTTAATTTCAAAGAGATATTCAGCGCCTTCATGGTCCTGTTCGCAGTGATAGACATAACAGGCTCCACCCCTGTCATCATAGGCCTCAAGGACAAAGGGCTCAAGGTAGAAGCCGGAAAAGCCGCGCTGCTCTCATCTGTCATATTCCTGCTGTTCCTCTTCCTCGGAGACGCCATACTGTCCCTCTTCGGCGTGGACATCCAGTCATTCGCCGTGGCAGGCTCGATCATCATCCTCATACTGGCCTGCGAGATGGTTCTGGACATCGAGATATTCAAGTACCAGGGACCCGGCGGCTCCGCCACCGTCGTACCCATCATATTCCCGCTCATAGCCGGAGCAGGAGCCCTTACCACCGTCCTCTCCCTGAGGGCCGAGTACCACGTCGAGAACATCATAGTAGCGATACTGCTCAACATGGTCATAGTCTATTTCGTACTCAGATACCTCAACATAGCCGAACGAATCCTCGGCAAGGGCGGGGTCTACATCCTCCGCAAGTTCTTCGGCATCATCCTCCTCGCCATCGCCGTCAAGCTCTTCACCACCAACATTGCCTCCCTGTTCTAAGCCGCCAATACACACGGAACTCCGATGCACCGGCATTTGTCAGACTGCCGTTCTCATCGATGATCGAT
>CALUTU010000006.1 GCA_944323785.1 uncultured Bacteroidales bacterium
GCGGATGTCATCGCTTTTGCTACGCCCATCTACTACTATGAGATGAGCGGCCAGCTGAAGACTCTCCTCGACCGTGCTAATCCTCTGTACACCACTGATTATCATTTCCGGGACATCTATTTCCTGAGTTCGGCCGCCGAGGAGGACCCTAAGACTCCAGAACGCGCCGTCACAGGATTGAGCGGCTGGATCGAATGCTTTGAAAACGCCCGGTTCGCTGGTTCTGTATTCGCCGGAGGCGTAAATGCCCCGGGAGAAATAAAAGGACATGCGGCAGTGGAGACGGCATACAGGATGGGAAAGGCCGTCTGACTACCAGGCCATAGGTGTGCTATAGTTTAAGGCAGCCCACAGGAACGATGTAAATACCATCCTCCGAACGCCGGTAGGCATATTCGCCCGTAGCGGTCAGTACCATTTTGAACGCCGGGGCTTTCATCCGTGAGGTATCGACCTGCGCTGCCAAAGAGTTGAGTGTCCTGACCCCGTCGTCAATTAAAGATTGACCGCCAAGCTTTATCTCTATCAGTCCGTATTGTCCGTTACGCAGATGCACCACCGCATCGCATTCCAGCCCGCTCTTGTCCCGGTAATGGTATACCTTGCCGTTCAATGCTTCGGCATATACCCTCAAATCCCTCACACACATAGTCTCAAAGAAAAACCCCATGGTGTTCAGGTCATTTACAAGGTCTGCCGGTCCCATTCCCAACGCAGCTGTCGCAATCGACGGATCTACGAAATACCGGGTATCGGCAGTACGAATGGCTGTCTTCGAACGAATATTGGGGTTCCACGCCGGCATGTCTTCCACTACGAAAATCTTTCTCAAGGCTTCAAGATATGAAACGATGGTGTCGTCGTCCAGCGTTGCGGTGTCGTTGTTTTTCAAATCCTCACGCAGCGTGGCTATCGACGCCTGTGTGCCCTGATGACGCGCATATGCCCGCATCAGACGCCGTACTCTCTCAGAAGCACGTTTTACACCGTCCACTCTCGTAACATCCTCTTTCGTCACGGCGTCGTAATAATCGAAAGCCTGTTCCAAGGCCGCTTCTTCAGGAAGCCCTACGGCCATCGGCCAGCCGCCGCGACATATCAGAAATGCAATGTCCTGCAATTTAAGACTGTTCCTTCCAAATAACTTTTCCGGGGCAGCGAACAAATCGGCAAGACTGACGCTGCCATTTGATTCGCCGGACTCGGACAGGGTCATCGGACGCATAGTGAGCCATGCGAACCTTCCCGTACCTGAATGCTCCCTTTCTTTCTCCGCATCCTTGTCGGGGACTGCGGATCCGGTCAGAATGAACTGGCCCATCTTCCGGCGGTGGTCAACGGTATAACGCACGGCATCCCACAGTTTCGGCACCGTCTGCCATTCGTCTATCAGCATCGGTGCCTCACCTGACAGTGCCGTATCGCTGTCTATCTCCAACAAACGCTTGAACTGCTCCTTCGCGTCTGTCTTTGCCAGCAGCACCTTACTCGCTGCTATCTCTTCCGCAGTCGTGGTCTTTCCGCACCACTTCGGGCCTTCTATGAGTACTGCACCTTTAGCCTGTAGCTTTTTAGCCAGCAGACTGTCCATTATCCTATGCCTGTAACCGTCCATAACCTAACTGTTTGGAGTACAAAAGTAGCAACTTTTTTGAAAATTCGGTAATTCGGCGTTGATTTGTTCGGTAATTTGACATTAAATCATTCGTAAATATGGCTTAATCATCCTTAATTTCCACTGACAATCCACTCCCATACAGGCATCGCTACTATTCGCGATATTAAACTGCCGATATTACAGGAATCTTTTTGGATATTTCCATGAAAGATCCTGCAAATATGATTTACAGTTTCTGCAAGACTTTTAACTCCGCACCCTCTGACAATATTCCGACGGCGTAACGCCCTCCTGTTTCTTGAACATCCGGCTGAAATGCTGGGGGTATTCGAAACCGAGGCGGTCGGACACTTGGGAGACAGTTTCCCCTGCCGCAAGGCCGTTCTTGGCAAGCTGGATGACGAACTGGCGGATATGGTTGCTCGCCGTGTCGCCGGTGGTTTTCTTGATGACATCGCCGAAGTAATTGGCGGACATGCACAACTTGTCGGCGCAATACTGCACGGTGGGCAGGCCGAGGGTCAGTTGGAGCTTGTCCTCGAAATAATCGCGCAGCAGGCGGTCGAAGCGGATAAGAATGTCGGAGTTCTCTATCTTTCGGGTAACGAACTGGCGGTTGTAGAACCGCTGGCAGAAGTTGAGCGTAAGTTCGATGTAGCCCACGAGGATGGCCCGCTGAAGCTCGTCCGACTTCTTGCCCAGTTCCTCGCGTATCTGACGCATCAGGGAGGCCAGGATGTCGTGCTCCTCTTCGGTCATGTGCAGGGCCTCGTTGATACGGTAATCGAAGAAGGAATACTCCCGGATGCGCTTTTCAAGCGGGAAGCCGTGCAGCAGGTCCGGGTGGAAAAGCAGCGCCCAGCCCGTCAGCATCACCTCCTCCCCATTGTCCTCCTTGCCGCCCACCTGTCCTGGAGCCACGCAGATGACCGTACCCTTCTTGTAATCATACTTGCCGCAGCCGTATGCCAGGTCTATCTCCGCCTCATCGTGGAAGAAGATGCCGTACACGCCGTAATCATTCAGGCTGTGACGCACGGGCGACACCTCGGCATAGTCAATGACACAGACCAGCGGATGCTGCTCTTTGCATCCAACGTAGTGGGCATAGTCGTTGACGTTCCTTACTTTCAGTATCTTGCTCATTGCTCTGCCTGTTAAAGTAATACAAAGATAGAGCATTTCACGGACAATAGGTTACGCAGAATGCAATTTCCGTAAAAATGGTACGCTTCCCCCATTTATGGTTACGGCATTCCGCATTGTTCCGGTGTAATTTTGCATCGGATAAAAACGAGAAGAACAGCATGGAGCAGAAAACAGCATTACCTGAAAATTTGTGCGCGGACGAGGCGGTGTGCTTCATCGCAGACCGCCACCACGTTACGCCGCAGCAGCTCTTACGCTGTTTCATCTACGGAGAGACTTCCATACCTTTGGAGGCTAACGAAGTTGAAATTCTAAAAGGGCTGTCCGGCAGGGCTTATAGTTTGGCAAATAAAAAGTAAGAATATGGACAGACGCGATTTTATAAAAAGTGGTCTTCTCGCCGCAGCCGTAGGAGCGGTGAGCGGCCCGAGAGTCATTGCGCAGGAAGCCGAAAGGCAAGTGGCGAGGGAACATTTGTCGAAAGACATCCTCAACTACAATCCACAGATACAGTACCGCCCGATGGGGCGCACGGGTGTGAACGTATCGGCACTGGGCTTCGGGATGCTGCGCCTGCCGATGAAGAACGGGCACGTGGACTTCGACCAGACCACGCCGATGGTGCGCCGTGCCATCGAGGGCGGCGTGAACTATATCGACACAGGGCGCGTCTATCTCGGCGGCGAGAGCGAGCAGGCGGTGGGCAAAGCCCTCGCCGGGGGCTGGCGCGACCGGGTGTATGTCACGTCCAAGATGCCGTGGTGGGAGATGCGGTCGGCGGACGACTTCGAGAAGTTCTTCGACCAGTCGCGCCGCGCCATCGGTACGGATGTCATCGACTTCTACCACATCCACATGATCATGCACCGCGGGTGGAAGGACTACGTGCTGCCCTACAAGCTCATCGAGAAGATGGAGCGACTGAAAGCGCAGGGCAAGATACGCTTCATGGGCTTCTCCTTCCACGACAGCCTGCAACTGTTCAAGCGGGTGGTGGAATACACGCCAGCATGGGACTTCTGCCTCATCCAGCACAATTATTTGGATTATGAATACGAAGCGGGCGTACTCGGTCCCAAGTATGCCGCTGCCAACGGCATGGGACTGGCGGTGATGAAGCCCGTCCGCACGGGATTCCTCGCCAATCTGCCGCAAGTGATGCGCGACGCGCTTGCCTCCACGGGCATCCACAAGCCCGATGCAGAGTGGGCGCTGGACTATCTGTGGGACATCCCCGAAGTCAGCGTGGCAGTGAGCGGCATGGGCAGCATGGCGGACGTGGAGGAGAACCTGAAGTACGCCGCCAAAGCCCGCCCCAACATGCTCACCCCTGCCGAGCGCGAGGCGTTGGGAGCTGCCATCTATGCCTACGTGTACAACAACTACATCCTGCACAAAAACAAAGAAAGGGCAATGGCAGACTACACCGTCTCGATGTCGCCCGTGCAGCGCGGCGACCCGGCATCCTCGTGCGTCGCCTGCGGCGAATGTCTGGCGAAGTGCCCGCAGCATCTGGACATTCCTAACCTATTGGCGAAAGTGAAGGAAACGATGGGAAAATAATAAGTTGATACTAAAGCAATCATTAAAATGCAACAATATGACAATCAATGAATTCAAAGACTATGTAAAGACAGGACATGCTCTTAGTACCGAGGAAATACATCTGTTTATGGACGAGATGAGCAATGCCGCACGTCGTATCACTTTCCGGTTGAATACGGCTTATCACACCCCGGCAGAAGTACGCACACTCCTTTCGGAGTTGTTCGGCTATGAGGTACCTTCATCGCTGCGTGTTTTTCCACCGTTCTATACAGATTTCGGTAAGAACATCACCGTCGGTGAGAATGTCTTTATCAATGCCTGTTGCCATTTTCAGGATCATGGCGGCGTTGTCATTGGCGACGGATGTCAGATAGGACACAATGTCGTGTTCGCCACTCTGAACCACGGTTTGTCGCCCGAAGACCGCAAGAACACTTATCCAGCACCGATTGTGTTGGGCAAGAATGTGTGGGTCGGCTCAAACTCGACTATCCTGCAGGGCGTGACCATCGGCGACAATGCGGTCGTGGCTGCTGGAGCTGTCGTAACTAAAGATGTACCGGCCGATGTAGTGGTCAGTGGAGTCCCGGCAAAGATTATCAAGAAAATCCGATATTGATAAGTTTATAGAAAGGAGGCATATATGAACAAGTTATTTTTAATCCCATTGATGCTGCTGGCAACGCTTATGCTGACAGCGGCGTGTAGCGAAGATGAACCGCTGACGGACGGGCAGGAACAGGTTACTCCCGGAGAAGATGACGGGGAAGAAGGCAATGGCAGATACCTTGTCCTCTACTGCTCCCGTACAGGCAATACCGAGCGGATGGCGCAGATCATCCAGTCCACATTGGATTGCGATATGATAGTGGTAGAGCCGGAAACGCCTTACGAGGATGACTACAACGCGATGCTTGACCGGGCGCAGGCGGAACTTGATGCTATCGAACAAGGCAACTATCCTGCTATCACCACTTCCGTAGAAAGTTTCGACGAGTATGACATCGTGTTCATCGGCTATCCCATCTGGTATGGCCATATTGCAACTCCAATGCAGACTTTCCTGCACAACCATGCCGATTTGTTGGCAGGAAAACGTATCGTCCTCTTTGCCAGCAGCGGAAGCAATGGCATAGGCACTTCCGAAAGGGATGCGGCAACGCTTGTCCCTGATGCCGTGTTTGAGGAATCCTTGTTGCTCACATCAAGTACGCTGGGCAATATGGCTACACGCATCCCGGAATGGCTGGAAAGCCTTGGCGCAAGCCGGGAAGAGCCGGACGCGCCCGATGCTGCATCCTTAAACATCAATATCATTGTAGGCGAACAGACCATCACAGTCACGATGGAAGATAACGGCGCAGCCCGCGATTTCCTTTCCCGCTTGCCGCTGGAGGTTACATTGGAGGACTACAACAACGGCACGGAAAAAATATTCTATCCCGACCCGGCACTCAGCCTTGACGATACGCCACGTGGTTGTGCTCCAGTAGCCGGAGACATTACTATCTACGAGCCATGGGGCAATGTCGCCATCTTCTGTCGTGACTGGTCGGAGAGCAATTCGCTCATCAAAATCGGGCATATCGACGGCGACGGCATCAGCCTGTTGCAAGGAACGGAGAGTGTAAATGTAAGATTTGAAAGACAATGAATATGAAAAAAGTAATAGGTATAATCGCCCTCGTGCTGGCAGGAAGCCTGTCCGCGACGGCACAAACAACAGACAATATGAATAGAATCGAAGTATGTAAGCAGAATTACCGCATCCTGTTCGGCGGCGAAGCCTTGACCGGGCAGGGCACGGACCCGGAAATGATGGACATCCTCCAGAAGTTCATCTTTGGTGAAGTATTCCAAACGGGTGAATTGACGCTGAAACAGCGCGAAATGATTACCTGTATCACCCTCGCTACGATGCAGACGCTCCCGCAACTGAAAGCCCATGCAGGTGCGGCACTTAACGTAGGCGTTACTCCCGAAGAATTGCGCGAAGTGATGTATCTCACTGCCCCGTTCATCGGCTTCCCCAAGATGCTGAATGCCGTGGGCGCGGTGAACGAGGTGTTCAAGGAGCGTGGCATCTCCCTGCCGTTGGAAAAGCAAGGCACGGTAACAGAAGAAACACGCCACGAGACAGGCAAAGCCATTCAGGACAAGCTCTATCCCGGCGGCATCGCCTCGGTGATGGAAGGCGTGCCCGGCAACATGGGCAAGGACGTGGAGCAGTTTCTCACGGACTATTTCTTCGGCGACATCTACAGCCGCGGCGCACTCGACTTGCAGACGCGCGAGCTGTTGGGCTACTGCGTACTGACCACCTTGGAAGCCGAGAGCCAGCTCCATTCGCACTATCACGGCAACATCAACGCCGGCAACTCGCCCGAAACGCTGACCGCCGCCGTCATCCAGTGCCTGCCCTACATCGGCTTCCCTGCCGCCATTAAGGCTCTGCACATCATCAAGCAGGAATATGACAACCGATAAAATGCCTGCCGACATGGTGGAGGTCGGGGTGCCGGCAAAGGTGGTCAAGCACATATAATGTCCTCCATTGTTTGAGACAGATAAGACTTAATTTCTTATTTTTGTCAAAAATATTGTGACGAATTTTACAGGCAGACCAGACATGACCAACAGACAATGGCACCCGGATAATATTGACCCCGTGGAGGAACTTTCCTACACACCTTTGGAGAAAAGCTATCTCAAGACACTGGCTGTGATAACGGCACTGATCTGGCTCGGACTGATGCTGCTGCCGCTTTTCCTGCTTCTGACCGATGAGTTCGACGGCAGGAACCTAATCGTGATATGTGCGGAGGCAGTGCTGCTTGCGGCGGGGCTTGTCAATCTGTCGATTCTGCCCAAGGCATACGCCTATAAAGGATATGCGGTCAGGGAGCACGACATCACCTACCGCTCCGGAATTGTCTTCCCGAAGACAGTTACGATACCCTTCTGCAAGATACAGCAGGTCAGCATCCGGCAGAATCCCGTCTCGCGGATGTTCGGACTCTATGCCGTGGACATTGTCAACGGAGCTCAGATGCTGGCGGAGACCGTCATCCCCGGACTGACACGTGAGAAGGCCGAGGAGATAAAGTCACTTCTAATCGAGAGAACCGGAAATGAGACTAAGTGATTTTTCCGTTCCTAGGCGGATGAGCGGGAGTGCTTATTGGGTCCTGATGGCCAAGGAGCTGCGGGAGTTTGCCGGACCTTTCGTACTTTTAGTTATAGTGAATATCACCGGGGACAAGCATACCTTTTCGGGGAAAATACTGCTGGCTTCGCTGATATGCGCCGGATATCTGGTACTGGCGGCATTGATGGCTTTCATCGACTGGTATTTCAAGAAGTATTATATCGAGGGTGGCAAATTGGTTTTCATGAACGGCTTGCTGAATAAGGGAATAACCAGCATACCGCTGAATAAGGTTCAGTCTATGAGGACAAGGCAGGGGTTCATCTACCGGGTTCTGGAACTGCGGGGTGTGCTCTTCGATACGCTTGCGTCCAAGTCCGCGGAGGTAGAGCTTATCCTGGATGACCGGGACTGGAAGGCGTTGATGGAAAGGGTGGAGATGCAGGAGGAGGCAGTGGAGGATAAAGACTCGGGAGCGGAAGCAGTCACGGATGCAGATGCCGGTGATGTTCAGGGCGTACCTGCGGGCAAGGCCGTGGACAAAGACATGGCCACGGAAGGGAATCCAAAAGAAGAATCCGCTGCCGGAAATGCCGTCAGGATGGGCTTCAGCAATTCCAATTTGATCAAAGGGGCGTTCTGCCAGAACCACCTTCAGGGCATGGCCGTGCTCTTTGCGGCCCTGGCCGCTGTGTACAATTCCGTTACGACTGTAGATGACCATGCGGTAGACCATATCATAGACTATGTGGACACATATGCCGGCACTCTGTCGCTCCAGCCTTCGGGTTATGTGGTCATCGCTGTGGCTCTGTACTTCTTCGTGATGCTGCTGTGGATAGGCAAGGTCTTTCTGCGTTATGCCAACATGGAAGTGCGTATCGCCCGCGGCCAGCTGACCTTCGAGAGCGGACTTATAGCCCGCAACAGCAGCCGCTTCTCCTACGATAAGGTCTGCACGGTCTATGTCAAGCGCAATTTCCTGGAGCAATGGCTGCACGGCAGTACCGTCATGCTGCGGCAGGCACTGAATGCCACCGATGAGAAAAAGGGCGCGGATGTGAGGGTCTACGGCTCGGACTCGGCTGCTGATTTCCTCAACTGGTGGCTCGGAAGCGGCTACGGCTCTTCTCCGGAGGTCGTTTCGGCCCGCTCGGGGTACGGCCTGATGTGGCACGTCATGCGTCTGGATATTCTGATATCGCTGGCCGCCGCGGTCACACTGGCCTGCTTCGGCCTGTATGTGTGGCTCGCTGTGCCGGCGGCCTGGCTGCTGATATCCTTAGCCAAAGGATTCATGGCCGTCCGCCGGGGCCGTATCACGCTGAAGGAGGACTACATCGAAATCCACAACGGCAGATTTGCGGACATTCGGAACTACGTCAAATACAGCAATATCGAGGTTGTCCGTCTGAAAGCCACCCCCTTCACCCCGTACTCCCGCCGGGTGAGCCTCACCCTCTCCACCAACGGCACCTCCTTCACCCTCCGAAGCCTGCAGGAACAAGAGGCCCGGGAGATCTACGAACGGCTGGTATTTTTCTGCAAATAAAAATTTTATAAAACATGACAACAGCTGCACGCATCATCTTTATAGCCCTCGCCGCCGCATTTACCATGAGCAGTTGCCGGGGCTCATCCGGACAACACTCCGACACTGATACTCATCCGTATGCCGAAGCCGCAAAAGCCGTCACTTCTTACGAATGTACCGAGATTCTGGACCATGCCGCTGACAGTACCCGGGAAATCCTGATGGAAACGGAGATATTCGCCATCAAGGGATCCGACACTCTGAGGCTCGACCGCTACTTCCTGTCAGGAATGGAGCAGGCTGACTCTCCTGTGGTAGTCTTCGTTTTCGGAGGAGGTTTCAAGTTCGGCGAAAGGTACTCCGAAATGTTCGTACCTTACTTCGAGTTCCTGGCCCGCCACGGCTGCACGATCGCCTCGATAGACTACCGCACCATGCTGGGCCGGATAAACTTCGACGGACGGCCATCCCCCGTAGATTTCATGAATATCCTCCAGTCCGCCATTGACACTGCCGTAGTGGACCTGTACGACGCTACGCGGTACATCGCACAGCAGCGTGAAGCCTGGGGCATTGATCTTGAGAAAATTGTCATCAGCGGTTCAAGTGCCGGGGCCATCACCGTCCTGCAGGCCGAATACTACCGCTGCAACAGCCACAGCCTGGCAGCCCGCCTCCCTGAGGGATTCCGCTACGCGGGAGTGATATCCTTCGCAGGAGCAATCTCCGACAAGAAGAAACTGCACTGGCAGACCCTCCCCTGCCCCGTCATGCTCTTCCACGGCAATGCCGACGGCATCGTCCCTTTCCGCAAGGCCCACCTTCCCTTCCTCGGCGGCCTCTGGGGCTCGGAGAGCATAGCCCGGAGCCTCGAATCCCTGGACTCCCCCTGCCATTTTTACGAGATAGACAATGCCGGACACGAGATAGCCTCCCTTCCCATGAGCCGCAACCTCTACGACATCGCGGCCTTCCTCTCCCGCCAGGTCATCGACGGCAAGCCGCTGTCGGTCCATACGCTGGAGACCGTTCCCGGGGCTCCGGCCGCCAAGAAGAGATTTACCGTCATCGACTATATCAGGAACAATACTTGACGTATTAGTTTATCTGCATCTGACGGACGGTTATTTTTAAAGCGGCAGTGCAGGTCCATGGAATTCGTTTCTGATTCACAGCAGTTTGCAAAACACAGCGCACAAACAACTGCATACACTTCTGGCAGTTTCACAAAGAAGGCCGCTTTTCGCGACCTTTTTTAGTGGAGATGGGCGGACTCGAACCGCCGTCCAAACACAGCACCCGAGTGCTTTCTACATACTTATTCTGTCTTTGATTGTCGGACGGTGACTGCGGACAGACACGCCATCACCGCCTTATCTCTTGAGTCTTAGACCGCTTTAGGAGAATCCACGGCCGCATCCAGCTTTAATGATACCCCGTATGCCGGACATAGCAGGCGGAAAGCCCGGCGGGATACTCGTCGCTATCGCCCTGGGCGACCGCGATTAAGGTAGTAAACCTGGTTTACTTACGCAGCGAGTGCATAGTTGTTGTTGCCAGTTATGGCTTTGGAACCTTGATGACGGGGTGGGTTGCCAACCCCGGTATGCTTACAGTCCGATGTCTTGTGCTGTCAAAACCAAAACATCCCCGTTTACGACTGCAAAGATACGCAAAAAACATACCGAATCAAGATTTTTTAATCGTCGGATAGGCAATGCGCTCATGATACACCTGCTCCAGACGCTCCTTGAACATCCTCTTGACTATCTCGATGTCCTTTATCGATATATCAGCCTCAACCAGCTGGGAGTCAGACAGACGCTTGCCGGTTATCGAATCCACCAGGTTCGAGATACTCTCCGGCGTATAATCTTTCAACGAGCGGGATGCAGCCTCCACAGCGTCCGCCATCAGCACTATGACCTGCTCCTTGCTCCTGGGCAGATCACCGTGATACATAAACGGTTCCTTGTTCTCAGGGTCTCCTCCGGCATTGCAGTACTGAGCATAAAAATAGAATGTCAGCGAACGGGCATGATGGGTGCGGATAAAGTCAATCACCACCTCCGGCAGCTTGTGCCTGCGGGCTATGTCCACACCGTCATCCACGTGACGGATTATCTGCTGGGCACTTTCTTCCGGCGACAGTCCCTTGTGATAATTGAATCCGGCCGGAGCATTCTCCACAAAGCACTGCGGATTCTTCATCTTCCCGATATCATGATACAGTGCGCCCACTCTGGCCAGTGTCATGTCGGCTCCTATCTCACGGGCCGCCTCCGATGCCAGATTGGCCACCTGAAGAGAGTGCTGGAAAGTACCGGGGGCTTTCTGTGCCAGTTCCCGGAGCAGCTTGACATTGGTGTCCGACAGATCCACCAGACGGAAATGCGATACCAACGAGAAGAGTCTCTCGAAAATAAACGCCACTGGATAAGCCGCTATCACCAGGAGGGAATTGACAGCCAGCCTGAACACCTCTCTTCCGTCGAACAGCGAGAGCGTTCCGTCTCCGGACAGCAGGAATCCCATGTAGGTAAGGAACAGGCCGAGAAATATGAACAGTGAATTGAGGAACTGCGACCAGCCCTTGTTGAAATATTTGAACGAGATAATCGAGATGATACCTCCCGCCAGGTTCATGAAATAGAGCTGTACTCCGCTGCCCGTCTGCAGCATGAGCGGCAGAAGCATCACCGCGTACAGCGGGAACACATATCTGCTCTTGAAGAACATCGTCAGATATATCGCGAACACGGAATAAGGCACTATGAAGAGGTAATCGGGATTGAATCCGCGTATAATGACCGTCAGCACAAACATCAGCACGTACAGCGTCAGGATAAAATAGAAAGTCTTGCGTTTCTCCAGGACATCCTTCTTGGTATAGTACACTACAGCGAACAGGGAAGCTGCTATGAGCAGGCACAGTATAAAATGCCCGACTCCGACTCCGAATACGGACTCAGCATATCCGTAAGTCAGCTCGTACTCCTGCTTGAACGAGTCCAGCAGCTGCTCTATCTCGGCAGTGACAATCTCCCCTTCGGAGACAATCAGCTGACCTGCGTAGACCATACCCTTTGTCGGGGAGATATAGTCCACAGCCTCCTTGTGAAACAGGTTGGTCTTGTCCTGGTCATACGTCAGATTGGGAACTATATACTCGGAGACATGATAGGCCGCGTACAGGGAATCAGCGTCGTAAGACGGGAAGCTGACTGAAAGATAATACTTCATGTAGCCTTCGGCCTTCTTTGGAGTATATACCTCTGCTATAGGTCTTTCCTGTGCCCGTTTGTCCGTCTGCACCACTATCGTGCCCACAGTAGACATATTGTCCATCGGCGGCAATATACCCACGGTGTAGATATTGTACAGGGACTCCATGATATAATACAGCACGTGGTCGTCAATCCCGTTCTTGCCGTGCAGCGTGCGCAGACGCCGTATCTGAAGGTTGGCGACAGTGTTGTCGTAATCAAAGTACGGTATCACCTCGGAAGCCTTCTCCTCCTTTTCCCTAAGCAGTTCCTGATCTGTCTTGAGTATGGGAAAATCTATGGGGGACAGCAGCGTCTCATATACCCACGGACGGCCTTTCTGATAGTTGTACTTGAACTTTCCCTCCTCAGGGAACAGCAGGACGGTTACGACCAGCACTATCAGAAGCGAAAGGTATATCTTCGGATCTCTAAGAAAATTGTGTTGTTCCATCTGACTGTTTTTAATATAACTATAGGGTGACCCAAAAGGAGAAATTTCAAGCGTAACGCAGAAATTACCCTTTTGGGTCGGCCTTATCAGGTTACTCGTACCGTTGGTTGCGGTACATCAGGGACAGGCTACATTATAGCCCTGTCCTGGATATTGTCTCCGTCATACTCTCCGGCGTCGAGTTTCTTCTTGGCCTCGGAGAATGCGTTGAGAGTGTACTCTACATCTTCCAGCGAGTGAGCCGCAGTAGGAATGATCCTGAACATGATCACGCCCTTAGGCACGACGGGATATACGACCACTGAGCAGAACAGGTTGTAGTTCTCCCTGAGATCCACGAGCATATTGGTGGCCTGGGGCACAGTACCGTGGATAAAGACAGGCGTAACGCATGCCTCGGCAAGTCCGATGTCAAAGCCCCTCTCGCGGAATCCGTTCTGCAGGGCACGGGTTACAGTCCATAGTTTCTCGCGCAGACGGTCGCCTTCCGGTCCGCGGATGATTTCCAGCCTCTTCAGGCAACCCTCCACGATAGGCATCGGCAGGGACTTCGCATAAATCTGCGAACGGAGGTTGTAGCGGAGATAGTTGATGATGGACTTGGGACCGGCCACGAAGCCTCCGATGATAGCCATTGACTTGGCGTATGCTCCGATATAGAGGTCGATACCGTCCATCACACCGAAATGCTCGGATGTGCCGCGTCCGTGAGGGCCCATCACTCCGAAGCCATGGGCATCATCGATAAGGATACGGAACTGATATTTCTTCTTCAGGGCGACTATCTGGTCCAGAATGCCGAGAGCGCCGGTCATTCCGTACACACCCTCTGTAATCAGCAGCACACCGCCACCGGTCTCCTCACAGACCTTGAGAGCACGCTGAATGGTCTTCTCGCACTTCTCGATATCGTTGTGCGGATACACCATCCTCTTGCCCATGTGCAGACGGCAGCCGTCGATGAGGCAGGCATGGGCCTCGGAGTCGTAAACAATCACATCGTGACGGTTCACAAGAGCATCGATAGTGGAAACGATGCCCTGATATCCGAAGTTGAACAGGAAAGCGTCCTCCTTCTGCTCGAATTCCGCCAGTTCTCTCTCAAGTCTCTCATGCAGGGACGTCTGCCCTGACATCATCCTGGAGCCCATCGGGTAAGCCAGTCCCCAGCGGGCTGCGGCCTCTGCGTCAACCTTACGCACCTCGGGATGGTTGGCCAGTCCGAGATAGTTGTTGAGACTCCAGCAGAGAACCTCATGGCCGTTGAACATCATTCTGGGAGCAATCTCGCCCTCCAGCTTGGGAAACGTAAAATATCCGTGACCTCTTGCGCGGTACTGTCCCAGAGGACCGCCCTCGTCTTTGTTTATTCTTTCAAAAATATCCATATCTGGTAATTTAAAAATTTATGCGTCTATCTTGGCGTATTTGGCATTGGCCTCTATGAATTCACGGCGGGGAGGCACATCGTCTCCCATCAGCATGGAGAAGATGCGGTCCGCCTCGGCGGCATTGTCTATCGTCACCTGGCGGAGAAGACGTGTAGCAGGATCCATGGTTGTCTCCTTGAGCTGCTCGGCGTTCATCTCTCCCAGACCTTTGTAACGCTGGACATAGATGCTGCCCTCGTTGCCCTTTCCTATCTCGGCGATGGCCGCGATACGCTCGTCCTCGGTCCAGCAGTATTTCTCTTCCTTGCCCTTCTTGCTCTTCACCTTGTAGAGAGGAGGAGCCGCGATATAGACGTAGCCGTTCTTGATCATGTCGGGCATATAGCGGAAGAAGAATGTCAGGATAAGAGTGGCGATGTGCGCTCCGTCGACATCGGCATCGGTCATAATGATCACCTTGTGATAGCGGAGCTTGTCCAGATTGGCGGCCTTGCTGTCGTCCTCAGTGCCGATGGTCACGCCGAGAGCAGTGTATATGTTACGTATCGTCTCGCTTTCCAGCACCTTGTGTTCCATGGCTTTCTCCACGTTCAGAATCTTACCTCTCAAAGGCAGGATGGCCTGATAGGTACGGTCGCGGCCGGTCTTGGCCGTACCGCCAGCGGAGTCTCCCTCGACCAGGAAGAGCTCGCATTTCTCAGGGTCGCGGTTGGAGCAGTCGGCCAGCTTGCCCGGCAGTCCGGCTCCTGACATCACGGTCTTGCGCTGCACCAGCTCGCGGGCCTTGCGGGCGGCATGACGGGCTGTGGCGGCAAGAATAACCTTGTCTATGATATTCTTCGCATCCTTCGGATTCTCCTCCAGGTAGGTTTCCAGAGCAGACTTCGTAGCCTGAGAGACAGCCGCGTCCACCTCACTGTTGCCCAGCTTCGTCTTAGTCTGGCCCTCGAACTGCGGCTCCGCCACCTTGACTGAAATCACCGCCGTAAGACCCTCGCGGAAATCCGAGGCATCCAGGTCAAATTTCAGCTTGGACAGGAAGCCGTTTTTCTCGGCATACGCTTTCAGAGTGGATGTCAGACCGCGGCGGAATCCCGTAAGATGCGTACCGCCCTCTATGGTATTGATGTTGTTGACGTAGGAATGAATATTCTCGGAGAAACCGGTGTTGTACTGCATGGCAATCTCTATCGGAATGCCGGTCTTGTCTGTCTCCAGAGATATGGGCTTATCCGTCAGTTTCTCGCGGGTTCCGTCCAGATACTGAACGAACTCCACCAGACCATGCTCGGAGTAGAACTCCTGACGGGACGGTGCATCCGGCTCTGCATCCTCCATCCTTTCCTCCGTACCTTCATCCACCTTCGGTCTCTCGTCTATCAGCACAAGCCTGATGCCCTTGTTCAGGAACGCCAGTTCCCTGAGCCTGCTGGCCAGGATACCCGCATCGTACACGGTAGTTGCTCTGAATATCTCATTGTCAGGCTTGAACGTTATGATAGTCCCTGTATCCTCACACTCCCCTACTACCTTCACCGGGTACTGCGGCACGCCCCTGCTGTACTCCTGCACGAATACCTTGCCCTCGCGGTGTACCTCTGCCTTAAGATATACAGACAGAGCGTTCACGCAGGATACACCGACTCCGTGAAGACCTCCGGAGACCTTGTAACTGTCCTTGCTGAACTTACCTCCGGCGTGGAGCACCGTCAGCACGACCTCCAGGGCGGAGCGTCCCTCCTTCTCGTGCATCCCCGTGGGGATACCGCGGCCGTCATCCTTGACCCGTATGGAATTATCCGGAAGAATCGTCACTTCTATATTTCTGCAGTAGCCGGCCAGAGCCTCGTCGATGGAGTTGTCCACCACCTCATAGACCAGATGGTGCAGACCCCTCGGTCCTATGTCTCCGATATACATCGACGGACGTTTCCGGACTGCCTCCAGTCCCTCCAGCACTTGAATACTGTCCGCAGAATACTCTCTTTCCGCTTCAATCATTTCTTTATCTGTCATCGTGGTTCAATATTATTTAAAACGAACAAAGATACAAAAAATCTCATAATTTGAAGCAAATGCCGGCCCCGAAATTGATTCCTGGTTCAACATAATTCAAGAAATACTGTATCTTACTGTTTGCCAGATTATTGCCCTCTACAAAAACCATCAGGCGGGTATTGACCGCGTAAGAGATCCTCAAGCCCACATCCACGAAAGCAGGCACCCTGTAGGCTGTGGCCTGAGTGTAGGGAACAGCACTCCACCCGGTGGTTGACGTGCGGAAATAACAGTCTGCCCGGATGAAGAACCGGTGCCTTAGGTTATATTCCAGCACTGCGTCCACGTCAAAGGCAGGGGTCATCAGCGCCGCTTCCCAGTTGGAGAAACCGCGGTAGTTGAACTCAGCCCGGGCAAGAAAAGAAGGAGACTGCCACTTCAGCATTCCGGTAATTCCGAACATGTGCGAATCTGCCCAATTCACCATCTGAGTCCAGGAATTCCTGTAAGACAGCGCCATAAACGACAGGCTGTTGCTGAGCATGGAATAATTTATCCCCAGACTGTATGAAAAGCGGTCCCGGACCAGTCCGTTCAATCCGAACTCGGCTGAAACCGGCACGGCTGACTGGTACGCTCTTCCGCTGTCCTCCATCCACGGATTGAGAGCGAAAAGGTCGTAGCGCGTATACAGTTTGTTGTCACCGGAAGCTTTCAGATACAGCCACAGGGCATTGTGGGCCGCCTCGAAACTCACTGACGCATCCGGATATATCAGGAAACCGCCGCCGTCCTTACGGGTGCAGTCACCGTAGACTGAAGAGAATACCAGTCCTGCCTGGATCCTCCACCTGTCCCTCTCCCATGTGTACACGGGTGAGACCTTCCAGATGCCCCGGGACGGAAATGTATTGCCGACCGTAACGCCGGTGAATGTACCGCCAAACGTCACGTAAAGCCTGTGCTCTCCCTTAATCGTCGCCCCCAAGGAGACATCCGCATCCACCAGATGCTCCAGCACACCGTGACGGTCATTGAAATAACGGTACCCCAGAGCGGCATTGTAGTAAAAGGAATTTGGATCCGGATTCGTAGAACGCACATGCAGGGACGCTTTAAGATGCTCAAACTGATTGTATACCGTTGCTCCGGAATATCCGTCCGCAGGAGCAAGCGCATACATGCTTCCTATATACGATGCATCCAGATTCACTTCACCTTTTGTCCAGCGGCATCCCATGAAGAGCCCGCCTCTGTTCTTCATCCTGTCACCGTTGATCTTGTGGCCGGGATAGGTCATTACACTGCCGGCATATACTGCCTGAGGCACTTGCCCCCAATACGAATCATGGTTGATATAAAGGCCCATGGAGAACCTTTCTCCGAAACGAGGAGTTATATACAGGTCTGCCGACGGAGTCCACGGATATGCTGCCGCGACTCTCGCATAAAGCCACGGGTAGACCACCTTTCCCTCCGCCTTGGGGCCGGCGGTGAGCACCGGAGAAAAGTCATACAGGTCCCGGTACGGGCTGTAAAAAGCCGTATAGTCAAGATTCAACTTGAAATTCAGCAGAGAATCGTCTACGGCAGGCTCTATCGGAGACTTCACCACGTCCATCACAGCCCCCTCGTAATCCCGCTCCACCTCCACTGCCTGACTGATCTCATTCTGGGCCCGCACAGGCAAAGCGGCCGCGAGCGCCAGCAGTATTGATATTATATATGACCTACGCATCATTCTTCTATCTTATTTAACCTTTCCATTCTCATATTCACCTGATCAAGCACATCATCCCTCGCATCCTCCGGCTCATATCCGTCCAGGATGCTCTGGAATGTAGCGCGGGCCTGAGCCCAGTCCTCCCTCTCCGCAAAAGAGTCTCCCAGGACTATAAAGCTCCTGGCCAGCCAGTACATCTGGTCCGTCTTCGAATCCGACAGGGCATAGACCATGTTCTCCACCTCTTCGAAATCTCCCGCATCGTAGGTGTCCTGTATCAGCAGATATGCCGCCTCCGCACCCTGGGAAGTAAACACATTGCCCGACAGAGCCTCCAGCAGCGGCAGGGCATCTGACCTTCGTCCCAGCTTCAGACAGGACTTGGCCATTATGTACTGAGCCGTCATGCGGTCCGTGTCCTTCAGGCCCTGAAGTTCCATGACTTTTGACGCAGCGTCTATGGCCGCATTGTACTTGCTGTCCCGGAAATACGACGACATCAGCCCGAGCAGGGCCTCCGTACGGTTATTTTCCAACCTGGCGATATCATACAGCGACTCATACGCCGATGCCGCCTGAGCATACCTTTCCAGACTGTAGCATATCCGTGCATACTGCAGAGTGGACAGCTCCACGAACGAGCCCTCTCCCTTATCCATAACCTCCAGATAAGCGTACGCCGCCTCCTCCTTCATGTCCAGAGCGTTGAGAGACTCACCGATATAGAACCAGGCCAGCGGAGTCTTCTGACCGTCGGGATACTGGCTCACGAAATTCCGGAGACTGCTCTCGGCCGCACTGTAGTCACCTGCAAGATACACCTGTTCGGCGGCATTGAAGATCATCAGTTCCTTCTCATCCGGAGTCTTCACCGCAGACATGCCGATACGGTCCAGATAGGCAAAATACTCCTCCGGCCTGTTCAGCACGGTATAGATGCTCTCGATGGCCGCCAGAGCATTATCGGTATCCTCAGACAGCGGCATCTCCTCCACTATCCTGGTAAGATACTCCAGTGCCTCATCATAGTCGCCGGCATTGGAGCAGAGCATACCGAGCTCCAGAAGAGACCGGCTCTCATAAAGGGGGTCAGCTATATCATTGAGCAAATACTTAAAAGTCCGTTCAGCCTTTTCCGTCATACCCTCCTGCACGTATGTACGGCCGAGTTCATACACCGCCTTCGAATAAAGCGGAGAGATGTCCCTTCTGTCCACAATACCCTCCAGCATACTTATCTTCCTGTCCACGTCGTCAGCCAGGCCGCAGGACACCGCACACTGATACGCCGCATATACCAACGAACCGGGCTGATAATCCATCATCGACACCTCCCCGTAGACAGACGCTGCCCCGGCATAGTCGCGCATCATGAACAGCGCGTCTCCTATCCTGAGTCTTGCCTCGATTATCAGGTCCATATCGGAGACATGCTGCTCCAGGAACTTGTGGAACCACTCCATGGCGACAGTGTAGTTCTTTTCCGCATAATAACAGTAGCCCAGTCCGAAAAGGGCCAGCGGATACTCCTTGAAGCCGGCGAAGCGCGCATTCTGACAAAGTTCCTCATACAGACTTACGGCCTCATTCAGATTTCCAGCCCTGTAGCAGGTCTCTGCGAGCCAGAAACGTGTCAGGAGAGCCAGAGACTGGTTGTAAGACGAATGCCTGAGAGCTATCCTGAAATCGGTGTCCGCTCCGGCGTATGAACCCCGCTCAAACAGTTCCAGTCCCCTCAGGAAAGCCGCCTTCTGAAGATTCATATCCATCTCGGGCGTCAGCCTGCGGATATTGTTCAGAGCATCTATGGCTGGCTTGTATTTCTTGGAGAGAAGATAAGAAGTTGCGATATAGGAATAAATCTCATCCGACCTCTGCGTCTCCGGCCACAGCTCCAGATAATCCTGGAAAGCAGTTATATCGGAATTGAGGTCAAATGCCAGCTTAGCATAGTTGAAATAGGACTCCTCCCTGACGGAGCCGTCAAAGTTCATCTCAGAGGCCTTCTTGTAGTATTTCAATGCCTCATGCTTGTTCTTCAGCCTGAGATACGAACCGGCTATGTGCATGGACGCGCTCTGGGACAGTGAGTCCTCCCCTTCTGCCATGACTTTGGAGAATGCGTCAATGGCCGCATAATACGACTGAACGGAATAGGATATGATGCCCAGATAATAATTGTCCTTCCTAGTCATGTCAGTGCCGGACGCCGAATAACTCTCAAACCACTTTCCGGCCTCCTCCGGTCTGCCGGTCCTGTAATATGCCTGCGATATCATCCGCGCCGCTCTGGGCTTCAGGTCCCCGTCCACTGCCTCAGACACTGCCGGACCATGCTCCACCACATAGTCATAGTTTCCCATCATCAGTTCAGATTCCAGCATGTAATAAGCGCAGTACACTCCGAAATGCCCGTCGTCCCGCACCTTGGAGAACAGTTCCACAGCCTTGCCGAAATCCTTTTTCAGATACGCCAGATAGCCCATATAATAAGTGGACGGCACCGTATACCTGCCGCGCCTGCCCTTGAGTATGGTCGAGAACCCTGTCTCCGCATCCTCAAACTGCCCATGAGTCAGCTGGCAGAAAGAACGCTGAAACAGATACTGCTCCTTGTCTTTCTTGGAAAGCAGGGAATAATCCACCCCCTCCAGAATCTCAAGGGTGGCCGTATAGTCCTCTTTATCAAAATACCGGCCGGCATACATCAGCCTTATCCCCATATACTCGGGAGAAGACCTGTATTGTGATTCATATCCGTCCATAAGCGCATCCAGGTTGGGACTGCCCAGCCTAATATCACAGATTATGGCATAAGCGGCCAGCGCAGACTCATCTTCCTCTGAAAGAAAGCATTCCGACATTACGGACGCGATCTCTTCCCTAGCTGCCGCATACATATCATTGTCAAAGAGTTCCCTGACCCTTTCCAAACGTCTTTCCAAGCCCTTCCTGTCCTGGCTGACGGGTTCCGCCGCCACTGGCCGAAGAAGCAGCACTGCGGCAAAAAGAACCGCTAAAAATCTTTTACAGACCATTTTAATCTATTTGGGGCAAATGTAACAATTATTTGCATATATTTGTACGGTTAAGCCATCACTTATGGAAGAAAGCAAAGACCGTCCTATAATATATTTTGAGCACGCCGACATATACAACAGCGGCTCTCTGGTGATATCTGACCTGACGATGAGCATCGGGAAAGGAGAGTTCGTCTATATCATCGGGAAAGTGGGCAGTGGAAAGACCACCATCATCCGTTCCATGATCGGAGATGCGGAGATAAGGAACGGGGAAGCGTTCATCGGTGATTTCAATCTCAGGAAGCTCAAAAAAAGGCAGATCCCGTATCTGCGTAGAAAACTGGGAGTTATCTTTCAGGATTTTCAGCTTCTCATGGACCGTTCCGCGTATGACAACCTGGCATTTGTACTGCGTGCCACCGGCTGGAAAGACCGTAAGATTATAAACGACCGGATACATACCGTACTTGAGGCCGTGGGGATGGACCACAAGGCCCATAAAATGCCGCATCAGCTCTCAGGAGGCGAGCAGCAGAGAATAGCCATAGCACGGGCACTGCTGAACAGTCCTGAAATCATCCTGGCTGACGAGCCAACAGGCAATCTGGACGGAGACACCGCCGAGGAGATTATGAACCTGATGATGAGGATCAATACCCGTGAAAACGGACCGACCATCATAATGGTGACGCACAACAGAAGCCTCTTTGAGAAATATCCGGCCAGGACATTCCTGTGCGAGAAACTCTCCTGCACAGAAGTAGCGGAAGAATCAGACGTAGAGCTGGACTTGTCCGAATTCATCTGATCCTCAGCCGCCATGCCACAGAAACTCACCCTCAGACAGAGATACGCGGCCATCCTGGAATGGTTCTCCGCCAACCGCCCCGCCGTGCAGTCCGAACTGCACTTCAGGAACGGATACGAGCTCATAGTCTCGGTCATCCTCTCGGCCCAGTGTACCGACAAGCGGGTCAATATGGTCACTCCCGCCCTGTTTGAGCGATACCCGGCACCAGAGGACCTTGCCTCCGCCGCCTTCGAGGACGTACTGGCTCTGATCCGCTCCGTCTCCTACCCCAACAGCAAGGCCCGTCACCTGATAGACATGGCCCGCAAGCTGGTCAGCGACTTCCATTCGGTGATTCCGTCCGACACAGACAGTCTCATGAGCCTGCCCGGAGTAGGCCGCAAGACAGCCAATGTCGTGGCATCCATCCTCTACGACAAGCCGGTAATAGCCGTAGACACCCACGTGCTCAGAGTCTCCAACCGCCTAGGGCTGTCCCACGGCAAGACCCCGGAGAAAGTCGAGGCCGACCTGGAGAGTCACATACCGGTGGAACAAAGGGCGATATCCCACCACTGGCTGATACTCCACGGACGGTACACCTGCACGGCACGCAATCCCAGATGCGGAGAATGTCCGCTGACACAGTGGTGCGAGTCTTATCCCGAACTCTCAAAGCCGCAGAGATGACCTCCTGGAAGGACATACTTTCCGACTACAGCTCATATCTGGTCATCGAACGGGCCTTGTCGAAAAACTCGGTCTCCTCTTACATCTCCGACATATCCAAACTGGCCAGCAAATACAAAGACAAATCCCCCGAGGATATCTCCGGGGAGGACTTGAGCGCATTCATAGCGCAGCAGGCCGACGGCATCTCCAAGAGAAGCCAGTCCCGGCTGATAAGTGCCCTGAAAAGTTTCTTCAGGTTCATGGAGATAGAAGGCCGGATACAGGTCAACCCCACCGACACCATCGACCCGCCCAAGATATCCCGGCACATACCGGTAGTCCTGTCTGTAGAGGAGATTGACCGGATAATGAACTCGGTAAACCTGTCCGAACCCGAAGGCCACCGCAACCGCGCGATACTGGAGGTCCTCTACTCCTGCGGTCTCAGGGTGAGCGAGCTGGTGTCCCTGCGCATCTCCGACCTGTTCTTCGACGAGGCTTTCATACGGGTAATAGGAAAGGGTGACAAACAGAGACTTGTACCGATCGGAGAGCCGGCAATGCAGGCCGTAGAGATGTATCTCTCGCAGAGCAGACGTGCATACGTATCCAAAAAAGCCGAGGACATCCTGTTCCTGAACCGGCGCGGCGGGAGACTGAGCCGCCAGATGATATTCCTGATGATCAAGAGCCAGTGCGAAAAGGCAGGCATTACCAAGGAAATATCCCCACACACATTCCGCCACTCCTTCGCCACCCACCTGGTCGAAAACGGAGCCGACCTCCGCGCCGTACAGCAGATGCTCGGCCACGAAAGCATACTCACCACCGAGATCTACACCCACATCGACTCCCGCAAATGGCAGGACGGCATCATCAAGTACCACCCCCGCAACCACAAATAAAAAAGCCGTTCCCGAAACGGAAACAGCTTGAACTGTAGCCCCAACAGGACTCGAACCTGTATCTAAAGTTTAGGAAACTTCCATTCTATCCCTTGAACTATGGGGCCAAAACCTATCTGACTACTCTACGTTCTTCTGAACCATCAGACGACCGCGATAGTAGCCGCATTCAGGGCATACGCGGTGATACAGTACGGTTGCTCCGCAGTTGGAGCATGTTGAAAGTGCGGGGAGAGTCAGTTTGTCATGTGTTCTGCGTTTGTCCCTGCGCTGCTTTGAGAGTTTGTGTTTGGGATGTGCCATCTTATTCTAAATTTAATATTATTCTGTTTTTAAAATATCCTTCAACTTTTCCATCATCACGGGGTCGCACTGACCGTCGGGATGCACCTTCTTAATCGGAAGACTGAGACTGACATAGTCATAAATAATCTGACTGAGGTCAATATCAGCCGAATCGCTGTCCAACAGGATTACCTCATCCGCCCCGTCCCCGTCCGCGTCAGCATCAGCCGCATAGGATGAGAACATCACTGAAAAGGGCACCTGTATGTCCACCGGAACTGTCAGGTCGGCAAGGCATCTGTCGCATTTGACAGTCACATTGCCTGTTATGCTCAGGTCCAGAGCCATACGGCCATGCTCCTTGGTCACAACCGCGCTGACATCCAGATCCGCATCCGAGACAGTGTCGTTCTCATATGCCTCGAAGAAACTTCCGTCCACCTTGAAACTGAAAGGATGCTCTCCGTATGAAAGCCCACGTATCTCTATCCTGCAATTCATTTCCAAATTATTAAGGGCGGCAAAGATATAAATTTTTTCAGAAAATCAGAAACTGTTTTGATTTTTTCTGCGTTTTCTTTCATTTTCATCCAGAATAATCTTTCTCAAGCGCATGAAGTGAGGCGTAACCTCCACCAGTTCATCCTCCTGGATATACTCCAATGCCTCTTCCAGAGAGAACTTGACCGGAGGCGGCAGCATCACCTTCTCGTCGGACCCAGAGGCTCTCATATTGGTCAGTTTCTTGGTCTTGCAGATATTGATGGCCAGGTCGCTCGCCCTGGTATGCTCGCCGACCACCTGACCGGCATAGATCTCCTCACCCGGATCGATGAAGAAACGGCCTCTGTCCTGCAGCTTGTCCATGGCGTAGGCCACTGAGAGACCGGTCTCAAGGGACACAAGCGAACCGTTGTTGCGCTTCTCTATCTCGCCCTTGTACGGTTCGTAGCCCTTGAAGCGGTGAGCCACTACGGCCTCGCCCTGGGTGGCGGTCATCAGGTTGCTCCTCAGACCGATAAGTCCCCTCGAGGGAATGTCGAACTCCAGATGCGCCCTGTCTCCGCGAGTCTCCATGTGGGTCAGGGAAGCCTTGCGGCGGGTGGACATCTCTATCGCCTTGCCGACCATATCCTCGGGCAGGTCGATCGTCAGCAGTTCTATAGGCTCGCAGCGCACTCCGTTGATATTCTTGTCTATCACCTTGGGCTGGCCGACCTGCAGCTCAAAGCCCTCGCGGCGCATGGTCTCGATCAGGATAGACAGATGCAGCACGCCTCGCCCGTATACTATAAAGGAGTCGGCCCCCATGCCCGGCTTTACCCGCAGGGCCAGGTTCTTCTCCAGTTCATGTTCCAGGCGTTCTTTCAGATGTCTGGAAGTCACGTATTTGCCGTCGCGGCCGAAAAAAGGCGAGTCATTGATGGTAAAGAGCATACTCATCGTAGGCTCGTCCACGGTGATGGGCGGCAGGGCTTCCGGAGCCTCAAAGTCGGCAATAGTGTCCCCTATCTCAAAGTCCTCGATACCGACCACAGCGCAGATATCCCCGCACTCCACCTTCTCGGCACTCTTTTTATCCAGTCCCTGGAACACCATCAGGTCCTTTATCTTCTGTTTTTCTATCGTACCGTCCTTCTTGCAGAGGGATATCTGCATCCCGGCGGTAAGAGTGCCTCGGCTGACCCTTCCCACCGCGATACGTCCCACATAGGGCGAATACTCCAGGGACGATATCAGCATCTGAGGAGTACCCTCCACATACTTGGGAGCAGGTATCTCGGCCACTATGGTATCCAGCAGAGGAATTATGTCATTGGTCGGCTTCCGCCAGTCAAGGGACATCCAGCCCTGCTTGGCACTGCCGTACACAGTCTTGAAATCCAACTGGTCTTCCGTAGCGTTGAGCGAGAACATCAGGTCAAAGACCTGCTCGTTGACCTCATCCGGCCTGCAATTGGGCTTGTCCACCTTGTTGATGACTACGATAGGCTTCTTGCCCATCTCTATGGCTTTCTGCAGCACGAAACGGGTCTGCGGCATAGTCCCCTCGAAGGCATCCACCAGCAGCAGCACTCCGTCCGCCATATTGAGCACACGCTCGACCTCGCCTCCGAAATCGGCGTGGCCCGGAGTGTCGATAATATTGATTTTCGTCCCCTTATAAGGAACCGACACATTTTTGGCGAGAATAGTGATACCTCTCTCGCGCTCCAGATCATTGTTGTCCAGAATCAGGTCGCCCCCGCGCTTTCCGTCCTCCCTGACGAGCTTCGCCTGATAGATCATTCTGTCCACCAGGGTGGTCTTACCGTGGTCGACATGGGCTATAATCGCTATATTTCTGATGTTTTGCATAATCGAGGCGCAAAATTAATTCAATTTACTTAAATTTGCACCCTGACATTAAAAATTAACATCATCCCACAATATGACGGAGAAAATCATCATCCTCGACTTCGGTTCCCAGGTCACCCAGCTCATAGGCCGCAGGCTCAGGGAACTGAACGTTTACTGCGAAATCCATCCCTTCAACAAGATACCCGCCCTCGACGGGAGTGTCCGCGGAGTGGTCCTCTCGGGCAGCCCCTGGTCCGTCCGCGACCCCAAGGCTCCCTCGCCGGATCTCTCCGGCATCAAGGGCCGCTTCCCCATGCTCTGCATCTGCTACGGCGCCCAGTACATCGCCCACCGCTACGGCGGGGAGGTCAATCCCTCCATCGCCCGTGAGTACGGCCGCGCCATCATGCATATCAAGGAACAATGCCCCCTGTTCGAGGGCATTCCCTCCGACTCGCAGGTCTGGATGTCCCACGGCGACACCATCGCACGTCTGCCGGAAGGCGCGGAGGTCATAGCCTCCACCGATGATGTGGC
Source organism: uncultured Bacteroidales bacterium (assembly GCA_944323785.1). Lineage (GTDB taxonomy): Bacteria > Bacteroidota > Bacteroidia > Bacteroidales > UBA932 > Coprenecus. The sequence goes on from CALUTU010000006.1 coordinate 26,382, forward strand.
CAACGCCGCCTATCATATAAAAGGTGAGCAGACCTGGTGCGTCCAGTTCCACCCGGAGGTCTATCATTCGGCCTACGGGCCTCAGATTCTGGAGAACTTCGCCATGCGCATCTGCGGCTGCAAAGGCGACTGGACCCCCGCCTCCTTCATCGAAAGTTCCATTGAGTCCCTCAGGGAGAAAATAGGTCATGACAATGTCATCCTCGGCCTCTCCGGCGGAGTCGATTCCTCCGTGGCGGCAGTACTGCTGCACAGGGCCATCGGACGGCAGCTGCACTGCATCTTCGTCAACAACGGACTGCTGCGCAAGGACGAGTACGAGTCCGTGCTGGCATCCTATCAGGATATGGGTCTCAACGTCCGCGGAGTGGATGCCACCGAGCTCTTCCTCAAGGCCCTCGAGGGCATATCAGACCCCGAGGCAAAGCGCAAGGCCATCGGCCGCACTTTCATCGAGGTCTTCGACTCCGAGGCTCACAAGATAGAGAACGCATCCTGGCTTGCCCAGGGCACCATATATCCGGACGTGATAGAGTCCACCTCCGTCAACGGTCCATCACAGACCATCAAGTCCCACCACAACGTGGGCGGTCTGCCCGAGGAGATGAACCTCAGAATAGTCGAGCCCCTGCGCTCGCTTTTCAAGGACGAAGTACGCCGCGTAGGCCGCGCCCTCGGCATCAAGAACTCCCTCATCTCCCGCCATCCCTTTCCCGGCCCCGGCCTCGGTATCAGGGTGCTCGGTGAAGTGACCAGAGAGAAGCTGGAGATCCTGCGCAACGCCGACGCCATCTACATCGACGCCCTCCGCTCAACCCCCGCTCCCGAAGGCTGGCAGCCCGCATCCGGAGCAGCGGCCACGGGCGGCACCGAGACAGGCGAGGGCTTCCTGACCCTCTACGACTGCATCTGGCAGGCCGGCACCATCCTCCCTCCCGTACGCAGCGTAGGCGTCATGGGCGACGAACGCACATACGAATACACTATAGCCCTCAGGGCTGTGGTATCCACCGACGGCATGACCGCCGACTGGGTACACCTCCCCTACGACTTCCTGGCGAAAGTCTCCAACGACATCATAAACAAAGTGCGGGGAGTGAACCGCGTCGTCTACGACATATCCTCCAAGCCGCCTGCAACCATCGAGTGGGAATAGGCGGCTGGCACCAGTTTGCAACCGGGTTGCATGAGGTGGAAAGTATTTTTGCGCAGTTTGTAAATTTAAAGTAACAACTGCAATAACTTTCCATACATGAAACGGACATTAAAGGCTATTTTTTCAGGAGTGCTCTGCATCGCCGTATGCTGGTCACTCGCTTCATGCAAGAATTCACAGAACACCGGTGACGCTCACGGCCACAGTGAGGAGATACACGAAGGCCACAGCCATGACGGCCATGTTCATGACCACGAGGGGCATGAGCACGGGGCGCATGAGAATCATGCCGGCCATGACCACAGCGGACACAGCCATGAGGGCGACATCCACTCAGAGGGCGAGGGCTCTCCCGATGAGATAATCCTCAGTGCCGAGAGCGCGGCAGCGGCCGGAGTCAAGGCAGAGACGATAATGCCCGGCAAGTTCAGAAGCGTACTTGAGGTAAGCGGAAGGATAATGCCGGCACCCGGCAATGAGTCCACAGTCGTGGCCAACGTTCCCGGCGTAGTGTCGTTCGCTGCCCCCCTCGTGGAAGGCAGCCGCGTCAATGAAGGCTCACCGATGTTCACCATCTCGTCCAGCAACCTTCAGGACGGAGACCCGGTTCAGAGGGCCCGCATCGCATACGAGACAGCACAGAAAGAATACGAAAGAGCTGCCAAGCTGGTAGAGGACAATATCGTCTCCCGCCAGGAATACGAGGCCGCAAAAGGCCGTTATGAGACAGCCCGCCTGACCTACGAGGCATTGGCGGCAGACGGCAGCGGCAACGGTACTGCAGTCAAGTCTCCCGCCAGCGGATATGTGGAGTCCTGCCTTGTAAAAAAGGGTGACTACGTATCTGTCGGAACTCCCCTGGCCACTGTACTCTCGGGCAACAGCATGTATCTCAAGGCCGATGTATCCGAAAGATATCTCAGCCGCCTGCCGGGAGTGAAATCCGCCAACTTCAGACTTTCCTACTCTGACAAGGTGTTCAGCACCGCCGGACTCGACGGCCGCCTGCTCGGATACGGCCGCTCGACAAACGAGACCAACGCCTACATCCCGGTGACATTCGCCATCAACGCCACCGATGACATACTCGCCGGAGCATACGCTCAGATCTGGCTGCTCTCCGAAGAGCGTGACGGAGTAATCAGCCTGCCCGTAGAGGCCATCACGGAGGAACAGGGCCACAACTTCGTATATATCCAGCTGGACCCGACCTGCTACAAGAAGCAGGAAGTCACCCTCGGCGCTACTGACGGCAACCGCTACGAAATACTCTCCGGCCTGAACGGAGGCGAGACCGTCGTAACCCACGGAGCCATCCACGTAAAACTGGCATCGGCAAGCAACGCCATCCCCGCGCACAGCCATTCACATTAATCCAGGACAGCCATGCTCAATAAGATAATACATTTCTCCCTGCAGAACCGGCTGCTGATACTGGTCGCGTCGGTACTGCTGTTCGCGGCCGGACTGTACCGGACCTTCAACGCTGAGATAGACGTATTCCCCGACCTCAACGCTCCCACGGTAGTAGTCATGACCGAGGCCAACGGAATGGCCGCCGAGGAGGTCGAGCAGCTTGTGACCTTCCCCATCGAGACCGCCGTCAACGGCTCCACCGGAGTCCGCAGGGTGCGCAGCTCTTCCACCACCGGATTCTCCGTAGTGTGGGTTGAGTTCGACTGGGGCACCGACATATACCTGGCCCGCCAGATCGTGTCGGAGAAACTGGCCGCAGCCGCAGAGGATCTGCCAGAGACCGCCGGCAACCCTACCCTCGGCCCCCAGTCCTCCATCCTCGGAGAGCTGATGATCATAGGCCTGACCGCCGACAGCACCTCGATGCTGGATCTGCGGACGCTGGCCGACTGGACTTTCCGTCCCAGACTGCTGTCTACCGGAGGCGTGGCCCAGGTGGCAGTGCTCGGAGGTGACATCAAGGAGTATCAGGTCCTGATTCACCCTGAGAAGATGAAGCACTACGGAGTGACACTCGGCGAGGTGATGGCCGTAACCAGAGGCATGAACCAGAACACCAACGGAGGTGTCATCTACGAATACGGCAACGAATACATCGTGCGCGGAGTGGTCTCCACCCAGGACGTACAGGAGATGGCCGCATCGGTCATCAAGACCACTGAGAGCGGAATGCCCGTGACCCTGGAGGACGTGGCCGACGTGCGCATCGGTGCCCAGCAGCCCAAGCTCGGTCTGGCTTCCGAACGGGGCAAGCCCGCCGTACTGCTGACCGTCACCAAACAGCCCAATACCGGCACCATCGAACTGACCGAGAGACTGGACGCCGCCATCGCCGACCTGCAGAAGAACCTGCCCGCCGACGTGCATGTGTCCACCGACATATTCCGCCAGAGCACATTTATCGAGAACTCCATCAACAATGTCAAGAGGTCCCTCTACGAGGGTGCCATCTTCGTGGTCATCGTGCTCTTCGTCTTCCTGGCTAACTTCCGTACCACCGTCATCTCCCTGATTACCCTACCGCTGTCATTGCTGGTAACGATACTCGTGCTGGACGCATTCGGGCTTAGCCTCAACACCATGAGCCTCGGCGGTATGGCCATCGCCATAGGCTCCCTCGTGGACGACGCGATAGTGGACGTGGAAAATGTCTGGAAACACCTGCGGGAGAACAGGGCCTTGCCGCCCGACAAGCGGCTGCCCGTTGTGGATGTGGTGTTCAACGCCTCCAAGGAGGTGCGTATGCCGATTCTCAACTCGACCCTGATCATCATCGTCAGCTTCGTGCCACTCTTCTTCCTCAGCGGCATGGAGGGCAGGATGCTCATCCCTCTCGGAATTTCCTTCATCGTGGCCCTCTTCGCCTCGACCATCGTGGCCCTGACCCTGACCCCCGTGCTCTGCTCCTATCTCTTAGGCGGCAAGAAGCACAGCACCAAGGTGCCCAAGGAGGCATTCGTGGCCGTATGGCTCAAGAAGCACTACCGCAACGGCCTGAACTGGGCATTGAACCACAAGGCCATAGTCGGAGGCTCTACCCTGGCCCTGTTCGCAGCGGCCCTCGGCCTGTTCTTCACTCTCGGACACAGCTTCCTGCCTCCGTTCAACGAAGGCTCGTTCACGATTAACGTCAGCTCCCTGCCCGGCATCTCCCTGGAGGAATCCGACCGCATCGGACGCAGGGCCGAGGAACTGCTGCTGACCATTCCCGAGATCCAGACCGTGGCCCGCAAGACCGGACGCGCCGAACTGGACGAGCACGCCCTGGGTGTCAATGTATCCGAGATAGAGGCTCCCTTCGTACTGAAAGACCGCTCCCACGCGGAACTGCTGGACGAGGTGCGTGAGAAGCTCTCGACCATAAGCGGAGCCAACATCGAGATAGGCCAGCCTATCAGCCACCGTATCGACGCCATGCTCAGCGGTACCCAGGCCAGCATAGCCATCAAGCTTTTCGGTGACAACCTCAACGAGATGTTCGTCATAGGCAACCGCATCAAGAGCGCGATAAGCGGAGTTGAGGGCATAGCCGACCTCAACGTCGAGCAGCAGATCGAGCGTCCCGAGCTCAAGATCACCCCCAAGCGCGACATGCTCGCCCGCTACGGCATCTCCCTGCCGGCCTTTGCCGAGTTCGTCACAGTCAATATGGCCGGCGAGACCGTATCGCAGGTCTACGAGGAAGGCAAGACCTTCAACCTCGTGGTCCGCGCCTCGGAGGACAACCGCGGCGACATGGAGAGCATCCGCAACCTGATGATAGACGATGCCGACGGCTGCAAGATACCTCTCTCCTACGTGGCCGACGTGGAGTCCTCCATGGGCCCCAACACCATCAACCGCGAGAACGTGAAGCGTAAGGTCGTCATCTCCGCCAACACCCGCGGACGCGACCTGCGCAGCGTAGTCAATGACATACAGGACATCGTGGACGCAGAGATAGTGCTGCCCGAGGGCTACCATATCGAATACGGCGGACAGTTCGAGAGCGAGCAGGCCGCAAGCCGTACCCTCATGCTGACCTCCATCATGAGCATCATCGTCATCTTCCTGCTGCTGTACATGGAGTTCAAGGATGCCCGCCAGAGCGGAGTCGTACTGCTCAACCTGCCGCTGGCCCTGATCGGAGGCGTATTTGCCCTGATCATCACCTCCGGCGAGCTGAGCATCCCGGCCATCATCGGCTTCATCGCCCTCTTCGGTATCGCCACCCGTAACGGTATGCTGCTGATCAACCGCTACAACCATCTGCACAACGAGGAGCATCTGAGCGTCCGCGAGTGTATCCTCCAGGGCTCCCTGGACCGTCTCAACCCCATCCTGATGACGGCCCTCTCGTCGGCCCTCGCCATGATCCCCCTGGCCATCAACGGCGACCTGCCCGGCAACGAGATCCAGAGCCCCATGGCCAAGGTCATCCTCGGAGGACTGCTCACCTCCACCCTGCTCAACGGCTTCATCGTGCCGATTGTCTACGACTGGATGCACCGCAAGGAGAGCAAGGCTATTGACACCACCGATACCATTGAAAACAAATAAGACATTTCCCCGATATGAATAAATACACCGTAATAGCATCCCTTCTGGTTCCGGCAGCAATCCTGTCTGCCGGCAGCCTCAGGGCCCAGACCACAGAAAGCATAGATTCCGTACTGGCTTTCGTGGAACGGAACAACATCCAGCTACAGGCCCTCCAGCAGAGCAATGAAGCCTCACGGCTCGAAATCCAAGCCCAGAACAACCTCCAGCAGGACCTCTCCGTATCCTACAGCCCCTTCTTTACCCGTGGCTATGACGGAGTCGCCAGCTCCGAGCTCGTAGTCTCCATGGGCTTCGACTTTCCCTCGCAGTACGTGTCAAGGAGCAAATCCGGCAAACTGCAGAATGAGGCACTTGACATGCAGTACGCCCTCCAGCGCAGGGACATCCTGCTTCAGGCCAAGCTGCTGTGCCTGGACCTTATCCGGCTCAATCAGGAGAAAGAACTTCTGGACACCCGCCTGGCCAATGCCGACGAGCTCCTCACCCTGATGGAAAAGCGTTTCTCCGAGGGAGGTGCCAATATCATAGAGGTCAATAAGGTGAAGATGGAGCGGATGAATGTCCGTACCCTCGTGGCCCAGAACGAGGCCTCGCGCCAGAACACCCTCCAGTCCCTGCGAGCCTTCAACGGCAACATTCCTCTGGAACTTACAGCTACTGATTACCCTGCGGCACAGGACATCATCAGTTACGATGAGTTCTATGGAGAAATAATGTCTACGGATGCGGCCATACTCTCCGCTGAGGCATCCGTGGATGCAGCCGCACAGGAGATCAAGGTCAACAAGCAGAACTGGCTGCCCAAATTCGAAGTTGGCTACCGCCGCAACACATCCATGAACGAGGCTGCCAACGGATTTCTCGTCGGTGCGTCCATCCCCCTGTTCTCCTCCCGCAACAAGACCAAAATCGCCGAGGCCCGCCACACGGCCGCCCAGAGCGAACTGGAGAATGCCAGAATGCAGGCAGAGACCCAACTGATATCCAAGTACAACGAGATACAGCAAATACGCACAGCTGTCGACGCCTATGACGTACCCTTGATGCACGGCACACTCGATGCGCTCAAGACAGCTGTTCTGGAAGGACAGCTGTCCATTATAGATTATTATGTCGAAGCGGACAACGTCTACAACAGTCTGTCCTCCTATCTCTCTCTGGAGAATCAGTACCAGCGTCTCCTGACAGAACTCTACCAAAACAGGCTATAGGTCTGACTGTCATCACAATCAGAACGCCATATATAAGCGGTTAATGGATCACAACTGCATGACGTGCAGCACCTTGCTTTTGTATATTACTGATTATAAAACCATTATAAATTACAGCCGATCTTTTCGCCCTGTTTTTTCAGGCCAGGAAGAGCGCCTGTATAATCTTAAAGGGGCCGCATCAAAACACGCGTTTTGACACAGCCCCTTTCAACACTAATCAATAAACTATATAAGTAAGAAAATCTCGATAATTATTTCACTTCCTCATAGTCCACATCCTTGACGTTGTCGTCACCGGAGCCTGAGCCGCTGTTGGAGGATGCTCCACCGCTTGTCTGGCTGCCGGCCTGACTGCCTGCACCGGCGGAAGGACCCGCCTGTGCGGTGCGGGCCATATCCTCGGAAGCGGCGTGCCATGCGTTGTTCAGAGCCTCGGTAGCACGGTCGATGTCGGAGATGTTCTGCGACTTGTGGGCCTCGCGGAGCTGTCCGAGAGCATTCTCGATGGCACCCTTCTTGTCAGCGGGGATCTTGTCGCCATACTCCTTGAGGTTCTTCTCGCTCTGGAAGATGAGGGCATCGGCACCGTTGATCTTGTCTATCTTCTCGCGCTCGGCCTTGTCGGCGGCCTCGTTGGCCTTGGCCTCGTCACGCATCCTCTTGATCTCGTCCTCGCTCAGTCCTGAAGAAGCCTCGATACGTATCTTCTGCTCCTTGCCGGTAGCCTTGTCCTTTGCGGACACGTTCAGGATACCGTTGGCATCGATATCGAAGGTAACCTCGATCTGAGGGATACCACGGGGAGCGGGGGTAATGCCGTCGAGGTGGAAGCGGCCGATGGTCTTGTTGTCACGGGCCATTGAACGCTCGCCCTGGAGGACGTGAATCTCTACCGAAGGCTGGTTGTCCGATGCGGTGGAGAATACCTCCGACTTGCGGGTAGGTATGGTGGTGTTGGCCTCAATCAGCTTGGTCATCACACCACCGAGGGTCTCGATACCCAGGGACAGAGGGGTCACATCCAGCAGGAGGACATCCTTCACGTCACCGGCGAGGACACCGCCCTGGATGGCAGCACCGACAGCCACTACCTCATCGGGATTGACACCCTTGTTGGGAGCCTTTCCGAAGAACTTCTCAACGATCTGCTGGATAGCGGGGATACGGGTCGAACCGCCGACGAGCAGCACTTCGTCTATGTCGGATACCTTCAGACCGGCATCGGCGACTGCCTTGCGGCAAGGCTCGATAGTCCTCTGGATCAGGTCATCGCAAAGCTGCTCGAACTTGGCGCGGGTAAGAGTCCTTACCAGGTGTTTGGGCACACCGTCCACAGGCATGATATAAGGCAGGTTGATCTCCGTGGAGGTCTGGCTGGAAAGCTCGATCTTGGCTTTCTCGGCTGCCTCTTTCAGTCTCTGTAGGGCCATGGGGTCTTTCCTCAGGTCCACGCCGGGATTGTCGTTCATGAACTCAGTAGCCATCCAGTCGATGATCCTGTGGTCGAAGTCATCACCGCCGAGGTGGGTATCACCGTTGGTGGACTTAACCTCGAACACTCCGTCACCGAGCTCCAGAATCGATATATCGAATGTACCGCCGCCGAGGTCGTATACAGCCACCTTCATATCGTTCTTCTTCTTGTCCATACCGTAGGCCAGCGCGGCTGCGGTAGGCTCGTTGATGATACGCTTAACCTTCAGGCCCGCGATCTCACCGGCCTCCTTTGTGGCCTGTCTCTGAGAGTCGCTGAAGTAAGCAGGTACCGTAATGACTGCCTCGGTCACTTCCTGTCCGAGATAATCCTCGGCTGTCTTCTTCATCTTCTGAAGAATCATCGCCGATATCTCCTGAGGAGAATAGAGACGGCCGTCGATATCGACACGTGCAGTGCCGTTGTCACCGCGCACTACCTTATAAGGCACGCGTGATATCTCGTTCTGAACCCTGTCATAAGGCTCGCCCATGAATCTCTTGATAGAGAAGATGGTCTTGTAAGGGTTGGTGATAGCCTGCCTCTTGGCCGGGTCACCTATCTTTCTCTCACCGTTGTCGGTGAATGCCACTACCGAAGGAGTGGTCCTCTTGCCCTCGCTGTTGATGATGACAGCGGGCTCGTTACCTTCCATCACTGCTACGCAGGAGTTGGTGGTTCCAAGGTCTATTCCAATAATCTTTCCCATAATTCTATATTTTTTAATTTTTTTTCTACAATTGACGCCGCCTGATTTTCAAGCGGCCGTAACTCTCCTCAACGAAGATTGTGCCAAATGAGCGGAACTGACAACATGTCATATTGGAATTGTGATAATTATTGTCTTCCTTTGCAGGTCCAAATATCAAACCACAAAACAGGCAAAGACATGTCTACAGAAGGCAATGTAAGGGTCATGACAACCCACAGACTATTGGAGATGAAGCAGAGCGGCGAGAAGATCGCCATGCTCACCGCATACGACTACACTTCGGCCCGAATCCTGGACGAGGCCGGCATCGACATCATCCTCGTAGGAGACTCGGCCGCCAACGTGATGGCCGGCCACGAGACCACCCTTCCCATCACCATAGACCAGATGATCTACCACGCCCAAAGTGTCATGAGGGCAGTAAAAAATCCTCTGGTAGTGGTGGATATGCCCTTCGGCTCATATCAGGGCAACTCCAAGATGGCGGTCAGCAACGCGATACGCATCATGAAGGAGTCGGAGGCCGACGCGGTGAAGATAGAGGGAGGCATGGAGATCCTCGAGTCAGTCGAGCGCATCCTCTCCTCCGGCATTCCCGTCATGGGACATCTGGGACTGACCCCCCAGTCAATTCACAAGTTCGGCACATACGCTGTAAGGGCCAAGGAGGAGGCCGAGGCGGCCAAGCTGCTGCAGGACGCGATCGCCCTGGAGGACGCAGGCTGCTTCGCGCTGGTACTGGAGAAGATACCGGCGGCTCTGGGCAAGAAAGTGGCAGAGACCTTGAAGATTCCGGTAATAGGTATAGGCGCGGGCAAATACGTGGACGGACAGGTGCTCGTGATGCACGACATGCTCGGGCTGACCACCAAGTTCTCTCCCAGGTTCCTGCGCCGCTACGCAGACCTGCACGATGTCAGTCTCAATGCATTCCGTCAATATATTGAGGATGTCAAATCCTGCGGTTTCCCCAATGACAGCGAACAATACTGAACCGGCATACAGAGCTGTCTCCCAAAAGGAATACGAAGACATCTGCTCCCGCATACTGTATGAAGACAATCACGTGCTTGTCTTCAACAAGCGCGCAGGTGAGATAACGCAGGGGGACAGGACAGGAGACGAGCCACTGCCCGAGAAACTGAAAGCATTCATCGCTGCCAGAGACCACAAGCCGGGAAGAGTATTCATGGGAGTACCCCACCGTCTGGACCGGCCCGTAAGTGGAGCAGTCATCATGGCCAAGACATCAAAGGCCCTGGAAAGACTCTCAGGGGCATTCAGGGATGGTGGCGCAGGAAAAATATACTGGGCTCTGGTGGAGAAGGCGCCGGAACCTTCTCAGGGCGAGATACGTTCCTGGCTCACCCGCAACGAAAAGCAGAACAAAGCATACACCTGGCCTGAACCCAGGCCAGGTGCTAAAGAAGCCATATTGCGCTACCGTCTGCTCAGACCCACAAAAAACTATTTTCTTGTAGAAGTGCAACTGCTGACCGGACGACACCATCAGATACGCTGCCAACTCTCCTCGATAGGATGTCCCATAAAGGGCGACTTGAAGTACGGAGCCCGCCGCTCCAACCCTGACGGCAGTATAAGCCTGCACGCCAGACAGATAACATTTATACACCCCACCCGCAAAGAACCGGTCACGGTAACGGCACCCACTCCCATGGAGAACATGTAGACCCTTCTACTCTATCACCGACAGATATTCCTCATATTTGGAGAGAACGTCCTTGACATAACTGATCGTCTCACTGCCATTGAACTTACCGTGCCGCAGGTACTCCGCGTCCTTGTAGTACTCAGGATCCGCCATCTGCGGAATAGTCCTGGCCACCGCTTCCCAGTCAGTGAAATTCCCTCCCTGATCCAGAGTGAAGTTGATGCAGTCCTCTATGCGGCTCTCCCCCGCATTGTAGGCCGCTAAGGTAAATTTCACCACATTGACCGAGTCAAAACCCATCGCGGTATACCGCTTCTGTATCTGCTGCAGGAACATAGTGCCGGCCTTGATATTCTCCTCAGGACTGAAAAGATCTGATATCCCGTATACGGCAGCAGTCGATGGCTTTACCTGCATCAGGCCCACTGCTCCGCGCCGTGACCTTGCCCCCATTGAAAAACGGGATTCCTTGAATATCACCGCAGACAACAACCGCCAGTCCCAGCCGAGCAGACGGCTCTGTCGCCTTATTATCTCATCGTAAGGAGATATGCGGTCTGTCTTCGTTCCATTCTTAATATACGGAGAAAGATCATATGAGCGGAAAAACCTGCACTCCATATCAGCGAACCTCTCTCCCCTAGTCACCAGTCCGAGCCACATATTGACCTGATGCAGAAGCGCATGGTCATCCTGTCTGACCGCCCAGGCATAATTCCGGAACGGCATACTGAGACTGACCGTACCGGCATACGGGTCAGGAATGGAGTCGGATGTATCTACCGCCACGATGTCCACCAGACCGTCCGAAAGCATGGTCCAGCAGTTCTGATGACGGCTCATGCCCATGATGCCCATACTTCTGCTCACACTATCAGCAAATCCTGTCAGGAGCATATACTGAAAACCTGTCAGAAATCCCCTGGTCGCGTATATTCCGCTTCTGACGCTGATACAGGCCGTCAGGGAATCCCTGCCAGGAGACAAGTCCTGCGGACCGGTTCCGCAGCGTGGCCCTTCCCATATCCTGAGGATATTTCCCAGTATGAAAATACCCAGCAGTACTCCTATTATACTGACTGACCTCATGCGCAGCCGTATTACTCGATGTAGAACGGCCAGTGAATACCGAATTTGAATCCGAGAGAAGGTCTGATGTAATGATAGGCCGAGAAACTGGACGCACCGGTGGGCCATCCTTCACCGACATTTATTACTTTCAGGAAAATATTTACCCTCTTCCACTGCATATTAAGGAAAATATCAATATATGGATTGTATCCGATCATCTCTCTGGTCTGAAGCTGGAATGTGCCGAGAGCCGGATTATATGCCGGGGCATAATAAGGTGTATTGAGCCTGGCATCCGCACCCAACTGAATAGTAAGCACATTCTTCACGGCCTCCATTTCGAGATAATATCTCATATGGAATGTAAACATAGGCAACGGCAATGTGCTCTGGTCCGATGAGTACTGGAAGAGTATCTGATTGTCCAGATGGAACCACCATAGCTTGAAATCCTTCCTCAGATACGCGCTCATCACGTTGATCAGGCCGGTGTTCTGGCGGACGATACCGAGAGTGTCATTATAGAGGTAATTGTTGACCAATGCATATCCGAAATAAGCCTCCATCTTCCACTTCGGAATATCCAGAGAAGCCTCTGCCTTGGTCGTGGATGTCTTGCCGAAATCATTGTCCCAGACATAGTGGTTGGAGTAGTAATGCTGCGAGAACCAGTCCGGTTCCTTCAGGGACGTAGTGAAACGGCCGCTCAATGTTATTGGCTCGGATTTATCCTTAAAAGGATAGAACGACACGTCCACATGTGCGTCCACATTGAAGTCGTTCTGATAATAGCCCAGGAAACTGTACTGCGCAGTCGCACCCCAGTTAAGATACTTCTTGTACTCTCCTGCCGCACCCGCATACAGATACATATTGTGCTGATGAATATTGCGGTTGCCGGTCAGGTACATATCCGGACGGAATGCGTAGATACTGTTCCACTGATAACCCACTCCACCGGATATCTCGGAGACTATGGCGTCCCGTTTCCATGGCTGAAGCTTGAAAAACAGCTTGTTCTCTACGGTAAACAGCCTCATGGAGTCGGCAGAGGAAGTGGGATTGACGTAGAACATATTGTTGTAGAAATTCCTGCCTACCTCATCACTGATCTGATCTGTATAGAAACGGTAATACCTGGAAACCTCTCCTATATGGCCCACTGTCAGTCTCGGACTGTTCCCGGCCTGACCGAAAAGCAGGGAATCCGCCAGTGACGCTATTATCTCATCCTCCGTAGGAGGGCGGAGCGTATCCATAATAGATAACCTCAACAGAGAGTCCGCCATGACCGTCGATATGGAATCTGGCTTCATTGCTGTTATCGAGTCATCCGAAGATGCATACGTACTTACTGAGGACAATGAATCCGTCCCGGAAGCAGACAGCAGAGAATCAGCAGCCATGCCTGCCACAGATGCCGTATCCACAGCTGTCACCACAGAATCCAAAACAGCCCCCGCTGAGTCAATCCTGACACCGGCTGAGTCCAACATCATTCCGGTTGAATCCAAAGCAGCGCCGAGCGAGTCCATCAGCATCGCAGCAGTCGAATCAGTCAAAGCGGCAAGACTGTCCGCTGCCCTGGCTTCTGCTTCGGCCTTGGCCTTGACTGCAGCGACTACGGCATCCACAGACCGTTCATAGGCTGCCATCTTCACTTTAATCAATGAATCGACCGTAGCAGTAAACACCGAATCCGCATCCATCTTCTTCCTCATCCTGGCCAGATCGGATTCCAGCAGAATATCATATGAATGATTGATAAAGAAAGTATTTCTAGACAACTTGTTCCTGGCGTTCTGCAGGTTCACCGCTATCGTCTTGGCATCTACCGTGGTATCCCTCACCATATACGAATCCTGGATTCCACCGTTTTCTTCTCTGTCAATACTATGACTGATGAAACCGGCATTCATCACATACCTCTTGCCCAGATAATTCGTTGTAACTTCCAAAGAGTTGTTGGATGTAGCCTCCTTTTGCAATATACCGGCCGCCTTCCAGCCCTGATACAGTACTGCAATATTCCACGCGGGAGTTATATTCTGAGTATGCATGAAACGCACATTGATCTCCTCCTTATCTTTAAAAGCGAATATGGTTCCCCAGTATGCCAGCTCCGTATAAGGCGCCTTCGTATTGAAAAACGGCATATTCTCAGGCGTATGCGAGTATGTGATATAAGGAGCGTAAGACTTGAATATATCGAATTCCCGCCGTTTGAAAAAATTGACGTTCTGCACAGCAGATCCCGATGTTCCGAGATATACAGCATCTATATCCTCTTTATAGAACGGATATTCAGTATACCAGTCATTAAAGGTAGTATCCATTCCGGCAGGTATGTACTCATTGGCATGTGTGCCGGTTGTCCATGAGATAATCCTTCCATAATACATACTGTCCGGAAGAAAAACTGTCTCCAGAATTCTTGGTTTTGACCAGCGGATACTGTCCCGGACAGACTTTATACTGTCTCTTATATGGTGAATACTGTCCTGCTTAAGCTGTTTGACCATGGCGACACTGTCCTTATATGCGTCCTTCACCTTTCTGGCACTGTCTTTGGCCATCTGTTTCTGTTCTCGCCTGGTCAGCACTTTTACAGTATCCGAGACCGTTGAGTCCAATTTCATAAGTGAATCTGTGGCTAATGAGTCCGGATACTGCAACGAATCCGCGAGTGTCAGCGAATCCAGAACAGAGAGAGTATCCGAAAACGCCAGCATATCCGATACGGCTGAAGAATCCGTCAGCACGGACAGAGAGTCCTGCGGCACACCGGCCATGACATCATAGGGTATGGACATACCCCTTATGATAAAAGCAGAACAGGGCAGCATCAGGATGATGACGCACGCACACAATATGTCCCTTAACCCTTTTTTGCTCATAACGTGCAAACATAAACAAAAATCTCCGATTTTCCTTAAACAATCCGGGACTTTGAGTAAATTTGCCATTGATGGAAAGATTCAAATCACTTTTCGAGAGATATTCAGGATCCTCAGAGTACGATATCTGTCCGCTGCCGTCATCAGGAGGCAACCGGCAGTATTTCAGGATTACATGGAGCGGAGGCAGCTGCATTGCCGCCATAGGCACCAGTCAGGAAGAAAATGCCGCATTTCTGTATATGGCCCGGCACTTCGGAAGACTGGGACTGCCGGTGCCCGGAATACTGGCCGTGAGTGACGACGGCATGACTTATCTGCAGGAGGATCTGGGCAGCACTACCCTTTTCGACGCAGTAGCGGCAGGCCGGAGAAGCGGAGAATACTCCGGGGATGAGCGGAGGCTTCTGCGCATGGCGGTGGAGACCCTGCCGGCATTTCAGTACGCCGGAGCCTCGGGGATGGACTTCTCCAAATGCTTTCCGGTACAGTATTTTGACCGCACCTCGATAATGTTCGACCTCAATTATTTCAAATACTGCTTTCTGAAGCCTTCCGGCGTGGAGTTCAGCGAGACCGACCTGGAAGAGGATTTCAACCGCCTGTGCGACAGGCTGCTGATGTGCGACAGCGGGCATTTCATGTACCGGGATTTCCAAAGCCGCAACATCATGGTGCCGGAGAACGGAGAACTGCGGTTCATCGACTTTCAGGGCGGCCGCATGGGACCGGTACATTATGACCTGGCCTCTTTCATCTGGCAGGCCAGGGCCCGGTACAGTCCGGAGCTGAAACAGGAACTCACAGAGGCATATCTTGAAGCGCAGTCGCACTTCGAGGCGGTCAACAGACGCAATTTTCTTTCTGAGCTGAGACATTTCATCCTGTTCAGGACCCTGCAGGTGCTCGGAGCATACGGTTTCAGGGGACTGTATGAGCGCCGACCTCATTTCCTGGAAAGTATACCCTATGCGATGGACAATCTCCGCGAGCTGCTCTCCGCACCGTTTGACGAATATCCCTGCCTGTGCCGGCTGCTCGGCCAGCTGATACCGCTCTACAGCCACAGAGAGCCGCGCAAG
The DNA here is from genome assembly GCA_944323785.1 of uncultured Bacteroidales bacterium. Lineage (GTDB taxonomy): Bacteria > Bacteroidota > Bacteroidia > Bacteroidales > UBA932 > Coprenecus. The sequence goes on from CALUTU010000006.1 coordinate 42,178, forward strand.
GACGGACGGCTGCTGGTGCGTATTTTCAGTTTCTCATATAAAAACGGCATACCGGAGGACACCTCCGGCAACGGCGGCGGCTATGTGTTCGACTGCCGGGGGCTGCCCAATCCCGGACGGCTGCCCGAGTACCGCAGCCTCACAGGCCTCGATGTCCCCGTCATAGAATATCTGCAGGGCTATTCCGAGACCGGGGACTTTGCCCGTGACACCGCAGCACTGGCGGACAGGCATATAGACAATTATCTGGAGCGCGGATTCACAGACCTGATGTTCTGCTTCGGCTGCACCGGCGGACGGCACCGTTCGGTATATTTCGCCGAGAGGCTAGCCGAACATCTGGCCGGAAGATACGCAGACCGGTCTGACACAATACAAATAAGGCTCGTACACCGCGAGCAGAACCTTGAAAGGCAGGTACTATGACTACATACAGACCCGGAACGGCGATGATACTGGCGGCAGGACTGGGCACCAGACTCCGACCGCTGACCGACACTATGCCCAAAGCCCTGGTGCCGTACAACGGAGTACCCATGATAGAAAGTCTCATCCTCCGGCTGAAGGCGGCCGGATTCTCCCGCCTGGTCATCAACGTGCATCATTTCGCCGACATGCTGGAGGACTTTGTCAGGTCAAGGGACTGCTTCGGCATGGACATCGCTTTCTCCGACGAACGGGACCTGCTGCGCGACACCGGAGGCGGCATCCGGCACGCCTGGCTGTCAGGTCTGCTGGGAGACGGGCCCGTACTAATCCACAACGTGGACATCATCACTTCCGGGATTGACCTCAACGCCTTCTACGCCCATGCAGCCGCCGACAGCCCCGCAGCCGCCACACTTCTGGTGAGTGACCGCACCTCCTCCCGCTACCTGCTTGCCGGCTCAGACGGCCTGCTCCGGGGCTGGATATATCCCGCCAAAGGCATGTTCAAAGGCATCGGTCCGGATGCCTCCGTTCCGACCGGGCACCCTGCTCCCCTTGACCCGCACTCCATCCCGGAACTTACTCCGTCCGCATTCAGCGGGATACACATCATCACACCCGAGGCCATGAGACTTATGAGCGACTGGCCCAAGAAGTTCTCAATCATAGACTTCTACCTCCATATCGCCGCCGGGCATCCTGTCCGCTGTACGGACGCCCCTGCCGGAGCCGTCATTACAGACATCGGCAAACTTTCCCGGCTCAGCTTACCTTAATTGTCCTGTCGGGAGATACCCTGGCTATGAACAGCGAGGGAATGATCATGATGAGCAGCATCAGCACGAAGGCCGTCGCGTCCACCATCAATATATGCAGGGGATTGAGATTCACCGGGATAAAATCGACAAAATAATTCACTGGATTGAGCCTGAACGGCTTGAGCCATTTCTGCACGGCCAGCAGCACCAGAGCCACCACATTGCCCCATACCATACCCCTGAGCACTATCGCGCCCCCTCTGTATATAAACACCTTGCAGATACTGACCGTCCTCATGCCCAGGGCCTTGAGCAGACCTATCATGGATATGCGCTCAAAGAGGATGATCAGCAGTCCCGATATCATATTGAAACCGGCTACAGCCATCATCAGTACCATGACTACCAGCACATTGAGATCCAGCAACGCCAGCCAGTCGAAAAGGCCGGGATAGATCTCGCTGATCTGCCGCACCACCACCGGCGCGTCCAGCGGCTGGTCCTTGGCCATGATTATCTCCCCTATCGCGTCGTACACCTCGGCCCTCCTGCGTGCGGCCGCCTTGCCTCCGTCCCCGCCCAGGGATATCTCCAGGCACGAGACATCGTGCTCATCCCAGCCGTTGAGCCGGCGTATCTGACGTATGTCCATCAAAGCCAGCCTCTCGTCCAGATCCTCCAGCTGGATTTCGTACAGACCGGAGATGACCAGCCTTCTCACCCTCACCTGCTCACCTATAAAATATACTGATATCCTGTCTCCGACCCCGTAGCCCAGCATCGTCGCCAGCCTCTTGGATATCAGCACCTGATCACTCATACGCTGCCCCGAAAAGTCCGGCAGAGAGCCTTCCGTCAGAAAGTCCGCGAAGAAATCCAGCGAATAAGTCGAGTCCACCCCCTTGAACATCACCCCGTGTACGTCGTTCTCCGCCTTTATCATACCGGGCTTATACGCCGCCTCACTTACAGCCTTGACACCTGGAATCCTCTCTATATCCGGCAGATAAGACAAGTCTGCCTGCAGGGGATACACATCGTTCATATAATCCATGCCGGGAACGGTCATCAGTATCTCCCCGGTGAAGCCGGCGGCCCGCCTTCCTATCTCTTTCTTGAAACCGCCCGATATCGCTACAGCCGCCAGTATCACGGCTATACTTATGGCCACGGACACACAGGCTATCCCGTTACTGGTCGAGCTCAGCCCGCTGCCCTTTATTTTTTTGGCGATAAATAAATTTAAATTCATATATTTGCAGTCCCAAGTCCTGCAAAGGTAAACATTTTTCGCGGAAATAGCTCAGTTGGTAGAGCGTCGGCTTCCCAAGCCGAAGGTCGCGGGTTCGAACCCCGTTTTCCGCTCAAGGGAAATCCCCAGAACCACAGACCGCAGCACCTCCAGCCAGCGGTCTTTTTTATACTACACCACGCACCCGAGCGGGGAACCGGGTTCAACCAAGACCTTCTCCTCCCTCCTTTGGAGGGCCGGGGTGGATACTAAAAGGCGCGGGTACACTCGCGCTGATTTCGAGTCCGAAGACGAGAAATCAGTGTGAGTTCGAACCCCGTTTTCCGCTCAAGGGAAATCCCCAGAACCACAGACCGCAGCACCTCCAGCCAGCGGTCTTTTTTATTCGTCTCAAAAACGCAAAACATTTGTACTTTATTGACCGGACTTGTCCTGACACGTCTCCGACAGTTTCCTGCGATAAGCATCCAGGCGTTTCTTCCATGCACGCTGACGGGCCTTCTGCTCGGCCTCTTTCCGCGCCACATACTCGTCGTATCGCTTCTCCAGATAATTGTCCGCCATGATTAACAATTTTTCGGTAAAATTAACAATTTTCGAGCCGATGACACTCTTGCCCAGAAATATCACCACCCATAAAGCACCTTACGATTCGCCAAATCGCTGATAACCTGATGCATACCTTTAATGCAGTTGCGGTATGCCCTGAAAAAACAGGCCATACCGCAACCAATATCCGCAATAATCACTGATTGACAGAAAGTTAAGCACCATGCCCGTGCTTTATGGCTAGAGAATGCCGATAATCAATAGGGCATCAAAGCAGGGTGATGACGGCCAGGGAGGAGACGGAGATGACAGCCCAGAGGGAGATGCCGAGCAGGAACGGCCTGATACCCACTTCCCAGACGCTTTTTACAGACAAGCCACACCCTATCAGGAAAAGTGTCGCACCCAGAGCGTGTTTGGCACAGCCGGCAATCCCTGCGGAAATCTTCTCAGGTATGCCTAAGTAAGTATTGGCCAGCATGGCTGCTATGAACAGGAAGATGAACCAGGGAACGGATATCTTCTTGCCTTTCTTCTTGAAGATAAATGTGGTGGCAATGGCCATGGGGATAATCCAGAGGGCACGGGTCAGCTTGACGGTCGTGGCTACTTTCAGGGCCTCCTCGCCGTAGGCCGCACCGGCACCTACAACCGAGCTGGTATCGTGAATCGCTATCGCCGCCCATGTGCCGAACTGTTCCTGTGACAGGCCCACGAGATGACCGATTGCCGGGAATATCAGCAGGGCCACGGCGTTCAGCACGAAGACCGTCACCATGGACAGAGTCGTCTCATTGTCATCAGCATCTATTATGGGTGCCACCGCAGCTATAGCACTTCCGCCGCATATAGCCGTACCGGAGGAAATCAGGTAGGAATTGTTCCGAGAGAGCCTGAATACCCGACCCAGCAGAGTACCGATGACCATCACGCCCACTACCGAGACTATCGTAAAAAGCATTCCGTCCTTGCCCGACTCCACGGCAGAGTATAAGTTCATACCGAAGCCCAGACCTACCACAGAGGCCTGCAGCAGGTACTTCGAGACCTTTTTAGTAAACACAGGGAAGGGTGAGCCGAGAGTCACGGCCAAAGCGATACCGGCCAGCAGGGCTACTGCCGTCGGCAAAAAAAATGATGCAATGAAAAGGGCCGCGAAAAGAATCCTGGCCATCCACTGACGCACTGTCACAGTGCTTGATAAGGTTGTTGCTGTTGTTTTCATGCCGCAAAACTACAACACCCGCCGCAACCCGTCACAACACACTTCCTTATATGCTATAATCTCCCGTTATACCCCGTGGTACGGAGGAGGAAGTGGTGGAAGCGGGCGTTGAGGCCGGAGAACTCGCCGGGGCGGACGACGGTGGCGAACTCGCGGGGCATGTCTATGCCGTCTATGTCCACGATACGCAGAGAGCCGTCTGAAAGCTCTCGGTGCAGGGCAATGACCGAGACAATGGCCATGGTGTCGCTGTTGCGGACATAGGACTTGATGGCCTCGGTGCTGCTGAGTTCAATGACCACATTGAGATCATCTACTCGGAGACCGTGCTGGCCGAGCGCATTTTCGACAATCTCCCTGGTGCCGGAGCCTTTCTCACGCAGGACCAACGGGATAGTGCGAAGCTCGTCCACAGTGACCGAGTCCACGGACGCATACCTGCCATGAGTTCCTGACACCAGCACAAGTTCGTCAGCCATTAGATGTTCGTAATGCAGCAGCGGACGGCGCGAGGCATTCTCCACGAAACCTATATCGACAGTCCCGTCACGCAGCCACTGTTCCACATTCTCACTGTTACCCGACAGCATGGAGACCTCAACCCCATCGGAAATTTCCATGAACGAGGCCAGCACCGGAGGCAGCAGATACATGGCTATGGTCGTGCTGGCACCTATCGAGAGCTTGCCCCGCCCGGTCTGGGCCAGCAGGTCCATGTCGTATTCCAGCCTCTGATAGTCAGACAACAGACGCTCGGCATGAGACAGCAGCAGCTCTCCGGCCTTGGTCAGGGACACACCCGAAGCACCGCGCACAAAGAGCGGCACTCCGAAACGCCCCTCCAGCTCGCCGATATGACGGCTCACGGCCGGCTGTGTGATACTGAGAGCAGCGGCGCATTTGGAAAAACTCAGAGTCCTGGCCGCAGTGACAAACACCCTTAGACGGAATTCATCCATACCATGCTACATTGTACGGTGAACCTCGTTGCCCTCCACATAGATGGCCGTGAACGGACGGGCCGGGCAAAGATTCTCACAGGCCCCGCATCCGATACATCTCTCGGTGTTAATAGCCGGCACCATCAGTCCCTTACCGTCATTACCTTCCTCCCGGCCGCCATGGTGACGGCGGTGTCCCTTCAGCGGCACCATCTGTATGGCTCCTGCAGGACAGTGACGGGCGCAGTTGCCGCACGACTGACCGTCCCTGACGGGGATACAGTTGTGCTTAATCCATACGGCATGGCCTATATGGGTCGCAGACTTTTCCGCTACATCGATGGGCCTGATAGCCCCTGCCGGACAGACCTCCGAGCACTTGGTACACTCCGGACGGCAATATCCTCTCTCGTAGGACATCTCCGGCTGCATCAGGCGCATCAGGTCAGTGGCAGGACGCAGCACTCCGTTGGGGCAGACCGACACGCAGAGCTGACAGCCGGTGCAATGCCGGGCAAAATGTCTCAGGCTCACGGCTCCCGGAGGAACTATCGGAGTCTGTCGGTCGGGTATTACCTTGTCCTCGATGACAGCCAGACCGCCGTCCACCTTCTTCTCCTGAGCCTTGACGGTAACGGCCGCGGCGGTCATCAGCGAAGCCGTCAGGAATCCACGGCGGGAAACGTCCACAGCCTCTGCCTTATCAGCATTGGGAGCAGCCTCAGCAGAGTGAGCCGGAGAAGCCACCTTTTTGGGATGCACATATGAGATTGCCTCCTTAGGACAGTTGCCGATGCAGTCCATGCAGGTCACGCAGCGGCTGTAGTCTATCTTGTGATGCGCGATGTCTATGCACGAGGCCTTGCAGTTGCGCTCGCATTTGCGGCAGCTGACGCACTTGTCGGTATCTATCACCGGCCTGAGCCACGAGAAACGGGCCAGGAAGCTCAGGAAGGTACCCACCGGACATATTGTGTTGCACCAGGTACGGCCGTTCCTCCATGCCAGCACGGCAATCAGCACCAGCATCACTGCGGCGATGATGAACGTCGGCAGACTCTTGAGCCATACATCCGTGGAATAGAAGGCGTAGCTGTCAGCCCTCTCGGCTATGAGCGCAAACAGGTTGTTGATCCAGCCGTACACGGGGGCGAAGATGTTGGAGGCAATGCGTCCGTAGGCGCTGTAAGGCTCCAGCAGGGCCACGAAAGATCCGATGCCAGCCACCATAGCCACGATGAACAGCACCAACACTCCACATCTGAGCCATGACTTGGCCGGAGAATACGAATAGCGGTTCTTCTTCTGTTTCTTGCCCAACCAGGCCATGATGTCCTGCATGACGCCCAGCGGACAGATGACCGAGCAATACACTCTCCCGAATATCAGGGTCAGCAGCACCAGTGCGATGATTACTCCCGCATTGAGGGCCATCACCGCCGGCAGGAACTGCACCTTGGCCATCCATCCCAGCCACGCATGAAGCGTCCCGGTGAAATCCAGAAACAGGAGGGTGATACCGATGAAGAATATAAGTGCAAGTACGATACGGATCTTTCTAAGCATACTCGTGAACTTTGTGCAAAAATACTGTAAATTTCTTTTTTAGGAAAAAGTTCCTATCTTGCGGGGCATTTTTACAAGAGATAATATGGCAGACGAGAAAATCATCTTTTCAATGAACGGTGTAGGCAAGGTCCTTCCGCACAATAACAAAGTAATACTCAAGGACATCTACCTCTCATTCTTCTACGGGGCGAAGATCGGCATCATCGGTCTGAACGGCTCGGGAAAGTCCACACTGATGAAGATCATCGCAGGTGTGGAGAAATCCTACCAGGGCGAGGTGGTATGGGCTCCGGGATATACCGTAGGGTATCTGGAGCAGGAGCCTCAGATGGACCCGGACAAGACCGTCATCGAGGTGGTCAAGGAAGGTGTTCAGGAGGTGGCCGATCTGCTGCGCGAATACGAGGAGATCAACATGAAGTTCGCCGAACCCATGTCGGATGACGAGATGAACAAACTCATCGAGCGTCAAGGTGAGCTTACGGAGAAAATAGAGCACTGCGACGGATGGGAGCTGGACTCCAAGCTCGAAAGAGCCATGGATGCCCTCCAGTGCCCTCCCTCCGAAGCCAGAATCGCTACTCTCAGCGGAGGCGAGCGTCGTCGCGTGGCTCTGTGCCGCCTTCTGCTGCGCCAGCCTGACGTACTCCTGCTCGACGAGCCGACCAACCATCTGGACACCGAGAGTATCCAGTGGCTGGAGGAGCATCTGCGCCAGTATAAGGGTACGGTCATCGCCGTCACCCACGACCGTTACTTCCTGGACAATGTAGCCGGCTGGATCCTTGAACTGGACCGCGGCGAAGGCATTCCCTGGAAAGGCAACTACTCTTCATGGCTGGAGCAGAAGAGCAAGCGTCTGGAGATGGAGGAGAAGCAGGAGAGCAAGCGGCGCAAGACCCTGGAGCGCGAGCTGGAATGGGTGCGCATGGCCCCGAAGGCCCGTCAGGCCAAGTCCAAGGCCCGTCTCGGCGCGTACGAGAAGCTGGCCAGCCAGGACGGCAAGGCCAAGGAGGCCGCTCTGGAAATATACATCCCCAACGGTCCCCGCTTAGGCAACAGAGTAATAGAGTTCAACGACGTGTCCAAGGCCTACGGCGACAAGCTCCTGTTCGAGCACCTGACATTTGCCCTGCCTCCCGCCGGGATCGTCGGTGTCATCGGACCCAACGGAGCGGGCAAGACTACTCTCTTCCGCCTGATCATGGGCATCGAGCAGCCCGACTCCGGTTCCATAACCATAGGCGAGACCGTCAAGCTCGCCTACGTGGACCAGCAGCACAAGAGCATAGACCCGGACAAGACCGTGTACGAGACCATCTCCGAGAACTCCGAGTTCATCCGTCTCGGCAACAGGGACATCAACGCAAGGGCCTACGTTTCAAGGTTCAATTTCACAGGAGCAGACCAGGAGAAGCTCTGCGGAGTGCTCTCCGGCGGTGAGCGCAACCGCCTCCACCTGGCCCTGACTCTCAAGGACGAGGGCAATGTCCTCCTGCTCGACGAGCCGACCAACGACGTGGACGTGAACACCATCCGCGCCCTGGAGGAGGGTATCGAGAACTTCGCGGGCTGCGCCGTGGTCATCTCCCACGACCGCTGGTTCCTGGACCGCATCGCGACCCACATCCTCGCATTCGAGGGCGACTCCCAGGTATATTTCTTCGAGGGCTCCTACTCCGAGTACGAGGAGAACCGCCGCAAGCGACTGGGCACGGACGAGCCCAAGCGGTTCAAGTACAAGAAACTCATGGAATAGCAGTCTGTATCAGACTCTAAGCACGTCTAAAGCCCGTGTCAGCAGAATATCCGTCAGACGGGTACTGTTGGCCGGGCTGAAACGTTTCAGGGCAGCCGCGTAGATGTAAAGTATGGTCTGGCCCGTTCCCATGAGCGGAGTATCTTTCCAGACACTACGTGGGACGGGTTCGGATATCCGCCCATGATTGCCTACATCGATAGTGAATAAGGAACGGCCCTGCTCCATCCAAGTGACGAAATACCCGGGAGACTTCGGAAATACAGGATACACTGGCAGTCCGGCATAGGATGCCAGAAGGAAATAGACACATGACAATCCCACTGTCCCGCCCTTGCGCCTCTTCAACAAGCGCGGCAGAAGTACGTTCGGCTCTTCCTCTTTCCCGGACGGCGCACCGACCGCAAAACCGCACTTGTCATACATGATGTGGTTGAGCATCTCCACTCTCTCCACAGCAGTCATTGAGTCTGTCAGCTCGCACAGCAGGCTGTTTCCGATATCCTCATAACAGCTGCGGAAAGTTTCCGGCGTCAGTTCCGGCTCCAGAATCCTGGTCAGGAAATACATTCCGTCAGGCACGTACAAGTCCGGTCCAGGACGCAGCTGGTCCAGCAGTTCCTTATACGCCAAGAGCGATGACATCTGACATATCCGCTTCAGCACAAAGGAACGTCTGTACGGCTCCGTCTGCCTGTACACATTCCGGAAGAAATAATCCAGCGCGTTCCAGCCCAAGGCAAATACCCTGTCACTGACAACCTCAAAAGTCACATCGTCCCTATCCTCCAGAAGTGCCAGCAGATTGTCCAGCTCGGCCCTGTCCAGTTGCCTTGCGTCCGTCATTGCGCCAGCTTGTCCAGGCACAGTTCTATCAGGCCGCCCATCAGCGACTTGTAATCAGCATCCGCATTCTGGGCATAACGCTGGGCGATACCCAGACACACAGTCGCGCCTTCATGCCCCAACTTGCGGGACAGGGAAGCTATCGCTGAGCCCTCCATTTCAAAATTGGTGATACGCATATCCCCGAATCTGAAAGACTCCAACCTCTCCATCAGGTCCGGCATGACCAACGGCAGGCGTACTACACGGCACTGAGGGCCATAGAAGCCTGGAGCCGAGACAGTCATGCCCTGCACGGTACTGTCCGCAAAAAGATCTGCCAAACGCTCTGACGCCTTTACAAAATAAGGTGTGGGAAGATACCTGTCCCACTGCACATGCTTCAGGAAAGCCTCCTCAATATCCTTCTCCACCACGGCATCCCTGTCACCATACCAGTTCAAAAGGCCGTCAAAACCTATCGAAACCCTGGAGAAAATATACGAGCCTATCGGTATATCCGGCTGGATTACCCCACACGTACCTATACGCAATATGGTCAGGCTTCTTTTCCGAGAACGCACTTCCCGCGTATTGAAGTCCACGTTGGCCAAGGCATCCAGCTCGTTCATCACGATATCTATATTGTCACAGCCTATACCGGTGGAAAGGACGGTCATTCTGACGCCCTTGTATTTTCCGGTCATGCTGTGGAACTCCCTGGAGGAAGTGGAGGACTCGATATCCGAGAGATACGCCCCAATCATGTCCACCCTACCCGGGTCTCCTACCAATATGACCTTGTCTGCCAGATGCTCAGGACGGACATGAAGGTGAAACACCGAGCCGTCACCGTTGATTATCAATTCAGATGCGCCTATTTTTTCCATAAAACCGATATTTTATCTACCAAATATACTAAAGTTTTCAATTCCCGGCATCCATAAATGCAAAAAGAAAGCCCATCGGACACAAAAAAGCCCCTTAAAAGCGTGCAATATGACTTCCAGGGGCTTTTCTCAATCCGATATCAGCCGGTTACCGTCGACCGGTAACGTAAAAAGAGTCTTCTCATTCCACAGTAAACACCTCACTGAATGTCACATTTTCATCATAACTCATATCCAAGGTGTTCACTCCAAAAGCATATACCCTACAACTCTGCCCTGATTGCAGATAATCCTGACCTCCTTCTGTGTTATAAATGAAATTACGGCTGGTGGAGGTAGTTCCATTATCAGATGCTATCAAACAGATCACCTCCCATCCCATAGTAGCATCGGCATAGGCCTTTACAAGATCTATAACATCCTGCGACGTATAATCCGCAGGTGCCAGACCATGGAAATATGCGGCTGAGACCGGTGTGCCGGTTACAGTATAATACACATCAGTACCTGATACTTCATCGACCACAATAGACAGGTCGGCAAAACCGTCAGAGCTTGATGTCGTGTAGAAAGGGACTATTGTCGCGGCTGTTGTAGGATACATGCCCTCCACTCCAAATGCCACAGCATAATATTCGGTACCGGATGTCAGGCCTTTCAGTTCCTGGGATGTTGCGCCGTTGTATATTTCTATATCATATCTGCCCGAATCCAGTATATGATCCACTATCTCGTCCTCGTCCATACCGGTAATATCCGATGCAGGCAATACCACTACCGTATATGGATCGGAATTTGAGACTTGAGTTGCCCATGAAGCCTCTGTATCCGACTTGATAGGTACATCCAGCCTTATAACGTTGTCCGAGGGATCCGGGACACCTGTCACATAATACTCTCTCACCATATTGGAATTGATATACCCGGACTCCGATACGGAAAAGGCAAAACCGCAGTACTCCGTCTCCGCCTCAACCTTGCCGTCAAGACTTAGAACCTGCTCCCCTCTATCACATAACTCTGACAGAATCTGCTCTGTGGACATATACCCGATAAAAAACTCTATCTGCCCGATCAGGAACTCCTGAACCTCTTCCTCCAGAGTCCTGTCATACGAGTCTATGACAGACTGCTTAAGAAGATTGTAATAGTATCGCTGCTCCATGTCCGTTGGTGTAACTGTCATGCTGCCGCTTATTTTCTCGCCTTCAAAAACTATTGTGAAACCTACATCCTTCCACTCAACATCTTTTGTTCTGAACTCCTCGTATGAAATCTCGCTTGTCCGCTCACATGCGTTATTCATACCTGCACAGAAAAGAATATGGTCTGAAGAAGGGACAAGAAGCTCAATAACCTTGTTTTTCACATTGCCTACGGACAGTATCTGCATATCGGCAAGAAACTCCGGCAGGGAATAGCCCCATTCAGCGGCTGTCGATATATATTCCTGAGCGACATACTCAAAAACGGCCTCGCCACCGCCCATGGATTCCCAATCCTTCTTTTCTATCGCCATTATAAGATATGTGGACTCCATATCCTCAGGTTCTACGGAAACTGTCACCGAGGCCTCGCCCACATCTTCTATGGTTATATTGAACAGACCGGAGCCCGGCTTCTCTCCTTGTTGCCCTGCAGCCAGCTGCGTAATCTTCAATGTACGCTCCACATCGGCAAATCTGACCAGCGCATCACAACTCCTTTCCACCGTATCCACATTCTCTTCCACCGTCAGAATGATCAGTCCTCCAGTCGAGACATCATAATCCATAATCCAGTCCTCATCATATTCCAGAACGGGAACTGTTCCATCCGGAGCATTCTCCTCAATATAACCGATCTTTATATCACCTCCTTCCGCCGGCACTGTAATCTCCGACTCATTAAGTTCGAACACCACCGGCTGAGCAGGGACCTCCTCGGAACGGCAACCTGACATAAGTGCGCAAAATAGGGAAACTGACAAAACAAAGAGTAAATATTTCGACTTCATGATTTTCAAGTTTTTTGTTATTTTAATGTATGGAATTTTTCACTATAGGCAACCTCTGTCACCCACTCTCCGGTATCCTCATTGACCCCGAAGGCATATACGACATAATCCGTATCACTGTTCAAAGGCGCGTACTTTCCAAAATCCACTGTTCCTCTCGATCCGTACTGTCTGAACAAATCAGCCATATCCGTAACCCAAGGGCGGTTTTCCTCCAGTTTTTTATCCAACGACGCCCTTATATCGTCCTCTGTCCATGAGGCCGGACAAACGCTCCAATAATAAAGTGCTGAAGCAGGCGTTCCGGACACCGTGACATCAGCGCTCCAGTCCGTGACATTCTCTACAATAAAATCAAATGTCAATAAAGACGGGTCCTCCTCTCCCAAAGTAACGAACGTAGTCCTGACAGGCTCTGTGGTCGCCTTGCCGGAACGATACCCGAACACGTACAGCCAGTACTCCGTCTCGTGAGCAAGTCCGCTTATCCTGCCTTCATAGTCACCTTTGAGAGACAGAGAAGTCAGGTCTCCCTCCAGCAGCCTCTCCATTATCTGCTCATCAGTCATTCCTTCATATTCGGATACAGGAGTGACTATCACGACATACGGATCGTCATTTGTCGTGGTAATGCCCACCTCCACCCAATCCAGGTTAACTTGTAGAATCTTGACCTCCAGCCGGTTGTCGGAAGGCTGCACCGGCCCTGTCCGGAAAGGTTCCGTCACCGGTTCCGAATTGACTTTACCGTCCATATCCACACCGCATGCGGCTCCGATATAGTCTGTCTCAGCCTCCAGGTTATAAAAATAACTGTCTTTTCCAACCGACAACAGCTGTTCCAGAATATCAGCCGGCGAGATGCCAACCGCAAGTCCCAATTGTATATTCTGATCTATAAAGGACTGAAGGATCTGCCCCGGTGTCTGCCCTGAAGCATCCTGCTCCTCCTTGGAAAACAGATCAAAGAAATACCATCTACTGTCATCCGCAGGCACCGGCTCCGCCCACATTGTGACATCCGGTCCGGCAATATCATACCACAGCTTGAAAGTCCTGTATACCATATCCACGGCATCTGTCTTAAAGAGAGTCTTGACAATAGACGACAGCCTCTCCCCGGTCCGCGAGCACCCTACAGCATACACATATTGCTCCATATCAGCCGGAAGATAGAGCATTTCCTTGACGGAATTTCCTGAGACAAGGCTGCCGGACGACTCCAGAAGTTCCTCCAGAGTCATGCCCACAGACTCTCCCTGGCTTACATAGTGTTCTATTACCGCCGCAAAAAGGTCATCATCATTATCAAAACCATCCACATAGGACTTTGGCGAATTAAGCGCGACATAGGTCATACCGTCATCCAACGGGTCTATCTCCGCCTTTGCTGTCGATGCAGTCACATCCTTGACATTGATTGTAAACGGTGCATCAGAAGAGGACATTTCATACGCCTCCTGTACAATACTGAAAGAGAGAGCCATCATTGAGTAGGATATGGTCATGACGGTATACCGCTGCGAATAAGCATAATTGGCAGCGATATTGAATTTCACGACACCGTCCTTGCTCCAGTCGATATCCGTAATCCAAGTCGCAGTGTCCGGAACGGACACACAAAGAGTACCACCCTCGGGAGGATTGCGTAGAGTATATTCAAAGGAGTATTCCCCACCTTGCCACGGCGAAAGGATATCTCCTTCTGTCACAGCCGTCAATGATGATTCGGACGATCTTCGCTCATCTTGTCGGCAAGAAAAAACAGACATGGCCATAACAGCCATGAGCCAGATAAACTTTGGGTTCATAAATTAAATTTTACGTTGTGTGTGTGAATTAACGGAACAAACTTAACTAAAATTTTAATCACTAACAACTATTTTGCGTATTTTTGCCACCGGACAAACAGATACAATATGATACAGAGAATACAGACATTGTTTTTGACCATAGCGGCAGGGCTGCTGATATCCATGTTCTTCACTCCGATGGTTCGCTTCGTGGGTGATTCCGCCACTACCATCCCATTCGTAGCGGTCGCCATGGCCAAGGGATTCACCCTGACCACCATATTCCAGATCGTCTGCACTGTTCTCAGCGTCACCGTAATATTCTTGTACAAGAACCGCATCCGACAGATCCGCCTGTGCAACCTCAACACCATCATCCTGATAGGCTACCAGATTATCCTGGCCGTATATTTCTTCCAGAGGGCATCCAAATTGGGAGAGGACGCGCTGTTCACCGTTCCGTGCATCTTCCCCATATGCGCGGCCATACTTACATTCATCGGCATGAGATACATCGCCCGTGACGAGGCGCTCGTAATGGCCTCCACCCGTCTCCGCTCCGGCAGAAAAGGCAGCGGAAAGAAGCACTAGCAAAGACACTTTCCCTTCACCCTACACCATCAGCGGTGTTCTCGTGGACATGACAAAGGGCAAGGAACTTAAATTCACACACACTGACGACAAACTGATATACAGCATAGACCAATCATACGCATCCCAGCAGTAAATTCTATCATATATTACAGAAGTGGCTGTGTCAAAATGACAAAATGAAAGACATTGAGGGTAAGGGCGATAGGAGTTTACTTTCGTAAATGACTTAGTCCGAATCCCGATAATAACGAAAGGCAGTTTGCGATTATGGCAAACTGCCTTTCGTTTATGGTTTCACTAATCTTATTCGGCGGACTTGAGACGCTCGGCGTTCTCGGCTATGGTCAGCTGGTCGATGACCTCCTGGATATCACCGTCCATGAAGACAGGCAGATTGTACATCGTGTAATTGATGCGATGGTCGGTCACTCTGGACTGCGGATAGTTGTAGGTACGTATCTTGGCGGAGCGGTCTCCTGTGGACACCATCGTCTTACGCTTCTTGGACATCTCGTTGAGATACTTCTCGTACTCCATGTTGTAGATACGGGTACGCAGCTCGGCAAGGGCCTTGTCAAAGTTCTTGAGTTGTGACTTCTCGTCCTGGCACTGCACCACGATACCCGTCGGGATGTGGGTCAGACGGATAGCCGAATAAGTGGTGTTCACCGACTGGCCACCGGGACCTGAGGAGCAAAATGTATCCTTGCGGATATCGTTCATGTTGATCTCCACATCGAACTCGTCTGCCTCCGGCAGCACCACCACAGAAGCAGCTGAAGTATGCACTCTGCCCTGGGTCTCAGTCTGAGGCACACGCTGAACACGATGTACTCCGCTTTCGTATTTCAACGTACCGTACACTCCCTGACCGGATACCTTGAAGATAATCTCCTTGTATCCACCGGCAGCACCCTCCGACTGGCTGTTAATTTCCAGTTTCCAACCCTTGCGCTCGCAGTACTTGGCATACATGCGGAAAAGGTCTCCGGCAAATATGGCCGCCTCATCCCCGCCTGTACCGCCGCGGATTTCCACTATAGCATTTTTCTCATCCTGAGGATCCTTGGGGATGAGCAGGAGCTTGATCTCCTCCTCCATGCCGGGCAGCTGCCCCTCTATTGAGGACACCTCCTCCTTGGCCAGATCGCGAAGGCCCTCGTCCTTCTCCTTGGCCAGAATCTCCTTAGCCCCCTCCAGGTCTGAAACCATCTTAATATACTTGTCTCCTGCCGCGACTATCGGTTCCAGCTCCTTGTACTCGCGGTTGAGCTGAATGTACTTCTTCATGTCCGACATCACGTCCGGCTCGGAAAGCTGTCCCGATAGCGTCTCGTATTTCTTCTTAAGTTCCTGTAATTTCTCTGTCAAAGGGTATTCACTCATACTGTATTCTCCGTATTGAATTGCAAATATACGTAGAAGCCGAGAGCAGAGCAAATTTATTTGCTGTGCCGAGGCGCACCAGTATATGTGGACGGAGTCCAAATTGCGTAGAAGCCGAGAGCAGAGCCGAGGCGCACCAGTATAAATTCGATACCAGGAACTTCGATAAAGAGCGCCAGAGTCCCCGCCTTTATAAAACCGGATGCCCCGGAGCAACAGCCCCAGGGCATCAATCAAAAATAAGAGCAAGTTATACGATCAAAAGGCACACTCTACTCGTACTGAGCGAGGATACCCTTGATCTGCTTGGGCTCAAGGCGGCCGTAGACCTTCTCGTCCACGAGCATCACGGGTGCCAGACCGCAGGCGCCCACGCAGCGCAGGCACTCCAGAGAAAATTTGCCGTCAGGAGTAACTCCTCCGACATCAATCTTCAACTCTTTTTTCAGTTCCTCCAAAACACCCTCTGCACCACGCACATAACATGCCGTTCCCATACATACGGAAATAGAATGGCGTCCTTTGGGCTGCATAGTAAAAAAGGAATAGAATGTAACTACACCGTATACCTTGGCTACAGGTATACTAAGGTGACGGGCAATCTCGCGCTGCACCTCCTCCGGCAGATAGCCGAAGTGACCCTGGCACTTATGCAGGACGTTGATCAGTTCACCGGGAGCATTGCCGAACTCCGCGCATATCTCGGCGATCTTGTCCTTCTGACATTTGTTCAATTCTATCTTATCCATAACTGATGTCTCTAAGAATTAATCGTGTTTGTCGAAATAATGTGTATGCAGCAGATGATGCGCCTTCTCGCTCATAGGATGACCGAGGAACTCCTCGTACAGCTTGATGATGTAGGGATTCTCGTGCGACTTGCGGATCTTCTTGCCGGCATCCTCGCGGTAGATGGCGTCCATGCGTGCCTTAATGACACTGCTGTCCCCGTGATGGAAAGGCTGGCCGGCACCTCCGATACAGCCGCCAGGGCAGGCCATAATCTCTATCGCGTGGAAATTGTACATGCCGGCGCGCATGCCGTCAAGCAGTTTGCGGGCATTGCCGAGAGTATGGGCGATACCGATGTTGACGGGCGTACCGTTGAAGTCTATCGTAGCATGACGGATGCCGTCAAGCCCTCTGAGTTCCTTGAAATCGATACGGTCCAGCTTCTTGCCGGTGTATATCTCGTATGCCGTACGGACTGCGGCCTCGATCACACCTCCGGTCGCGCCGAAGATGACAGCGGCTCCGGTGGACTCGCCCAGCGGCGCGTCAAACTCCTCGTCAGGCAGCGACAGGAAATCGATGTTGGCCGACTTTATCAGCGAGGCCAGCTCGCGGGTGGAGATGGAGAAATCCACGTCCGGATTACCGTCCACCTTGAACTCGTCCCTCTGGCACTCGTATTTCTTGGCCAGACAGGGCATCACGGACACTACCACGAGATCCTTGCGGTCCACCCCTATCTTCTCGGCGAAATATGTCTTGGCTATGGCTCCGAACATCTGCTGTGGCGACTTGGCGGACGAAGGTACGTCCAGCATATCGGGATAGTTGTGCTCGAAGAAATTGACCCATGCCGGGCAGCACGAAGTCAGGATAGGCAGCTTGACGGTCTTGTCGCCTCCGAGGAAACGTCCCAGACGGTCCAGCAGTTCAGTACCCTCCTCCATGATGGTGAGGTCAGCTGCGAAATCAGTGTCGAAGACCTCGTCAAAGCCCAGTCTGCGCAGGGCGGCCACCATCTTGCCAGTCACTAAAGTTCCGGGCTCCATGCCGAACTCCTCACCGAGGGCGGCACGGACAGCCGGCGCGGTCTGAACAACCACCTTTTTGGTAGGATCCATCAAGGCCTGTATAATCTTACCAGTGTGGTCCACCTCAGTCAGGGCACCGGTGGGACATACCGCCACGCACTGACCGCAGAATGTACAGTTGCTGTCCACCAGCCTCTGCTCGAAGGCAGGAGCCACCACTGCCATGAATCCGCGGTTTACGGCACTCAAGGCACCCACGCTCTGAACGTCGTTGCACATGGTCTCGCAGCGGCGGCACATGACGCATTTGTCCATGTCCCTCTTGAGGGAAGGCGATGTATCCTTCTTGTATGTGGAGACAGCCGCATTCTCTACAGAGTGTATCTCCCTGATACCCAGACGTGCAGCCAAATCTTGAAGTTCACAGCGCCCGTTCTTGGGGCAGACAAGGCAGTCTTTAGGATGATCCGACAGAATCAGCTCAAGTACTGTCCTGCGGGCATTGATGACTCTCATGGTGTGTGTATGCACCACCATACCGGGTGTACATACGGTAGAGCATGAAGGAGCCAGGTTTCTGCGTCCCTCGACCTCCACCACGCAGATGCGGCAGCCGCCGGGACGGTTCTCTACTCCGAGGTTATCCAGTTTCATATAACAGAGAGCCGGAATATCTATTCCCATCTGCCTGGCGGCCTGGAAAATAGTCGTTCCCTTCTCAACCTCGACCTCCCTGTTGTCTATTGTAAGTCTAATTGTATCCATCTCAGTTACGATTATTGAACGATTACCGCATTGAATTTACATTTGTCGAAGCATGCGCCGCAGCGGATACACTTCTCGTTATCTATGACATGGGCCTGCTTGACCTCTCCCTTGATCGCTCCGGCGGGACATGCCCGGGCACATGCCGTACATCCCTTGCAACGGTCAGGGTCTATAGCATACACTCTCAGAGCCCTGCACTTGTGAGCCGGACACCTCTTGTCCACGATGTGAGCCACATACTCGTCGTAGAAATTGTCAAGAGTTGAGAGCACAGGGTTGGGCGAGGTCTGTCCGAGACCGCAGAGAGCGGTGTCCTTGATGACCTTGCTGAGGTTCTTGAGGTAGTCCAGATCCTCCATAGTGCCCTTGCCCTTGGTAATCTTGTCGAGAATCTCCTCCAGGCGCTTGTTGCCGATACGGCAGGGTGCGCACTTTCCGCACGACTCGTCGACGGTGAACTGAAGATAGAACTTGGCCACCGAGACCATGCAGTCATCCTCGTCCATGACGATCATACCTCCCGAGCCCATCATCGAGCCGGCGGCGGTAAGGTTGTCGTAATCTATAGGTGTGTCGAGATGTTTCTTGGTCAGACAGCCGCCCGAGGGGCCTCCTGTCTGGACGGCCTTGAACTCCTTGCCGCCCTTGATGCCGCCTCCGATATCGTATATGACCTCGCGGAGGGTCGTACCCATCGGAACCTCGATGAGGCCCACGTTGTTGATCTTGCCGGCCAGTGCAAACACCTTGGTACCCTTGGACTTTTCGGTACCGATAGATGCAAACCACTCGGGTCCCTTGAGGAAGATCACCGGGATATTGGCGAATGTCTCCACGTTGTTGACATTGGTAGGCTTGCCCAGATAACCGCTCTCCGCCGGGAAAGGAGGCTTCACTGTAGGCTCGCCCCTCTTGCCCTCCATGGAGTGGATCAGGGCCGTCTCCTCACCGCACACAAACGCTCCCGCACCGTAGCGTATCTCAATATCGAAATTGAATCCCGAGCCGAGGATGTCGTCCCCGAGCAGACCGTAGTCGCGGGCCTGCTTCATGGCTATCTGAAGACGCTTCACCGCCAGAGGATATTCGGCCCGGATATACACCAGACCCTTGGAGGCACCGATACAGTAGCCGCAAATGGCCATGGCCTCGATGACAGAGTTAGGGTCGCTCTCCAGAATGGAGCGGTCCATGAACGCGCCAGGGTCGCCCTCGTCGGCATTGCAGACCACGTATTTCTCCGGGCCCGGACTCTTCGAAGCTATCTCCCACTTCAGACCGGTGGGGAATCCTCCACCGCCACGTCCTCTCAAACCGGACTTCTTGACGGTCTCAATAGCCTCCTGCGGGGTACCCTGCAGCACCTTTGCCAGAGCCTCATAACCGTCACGGGCTATGTATTCGTCTATGTTCTCGGGATTGATGAATCCGCAGTTACGCAAAGCGATACGGAGCTGCTTCTGATAGAAGCCCATATGCTTCGAGTCGCTGATATGCTTTTTGGTGTCGGGATCCTCGTAAAGCAGGCGGGTCACCTTACGGCCCTTAACCACATGCTCCTTGACGATCTCCTCGGCATCCTCAGGCTTCACATTGGTGTAGAATGTATTGTCAGGTATGACCTTGACGATGGGACCCTGCTCGCAGAAACCGAAACAGCCGGTCACCACCACCTGGACATCGTTGTCCATACCGGCGGCAGCTATCTCCTCTCTCAGTCTCTCCACGATCCTCACGCTCTCGGACGCACGGCAGCCCGTACCTCCGCAGCACAGTAAACTCATCTTGTAGTTCGGCATGGCAGACTAGATTTTTTCCTGGATTGTTTGATAATTGACCGGAAGGATACCGTCGACAAGCTCGCCGTGAAGCACATACTTGTCAATGATCTCCATGGCCTTGTCGGCATTGACATGGCCGAATACGACCGGATCCTCTCCGGGACGCTTTACCTCGATAGTCGGCTCGGCATAGCAGTAACCCATGCATCCGCCCTGTGTTACGATTACGGGTAGTTTTTCTCTCTCAACCCGCTCTATGATGGAATTCATCACGGCACGCGCTCCTGCGGCGATACCGCATGTGGCCATGGCTACGCGGATCTGGACCAGTTTGTCGGGATTGTTGCTCTTCTCCCGGATGTCCATCTCGCTCTCGAGTCTGGCCTTCATTTGACGAAGTTCGTCAAGAGACTTAATCTTACTCATAAGGTTCGGTTAATATTATAATGTAGTGTTGATTATGCAAATTTTATGAAAATATTTAACAATTCCTAATCTCCCGCATATTATCTTTAATCATTTCTTCCAAATTTCTAATAATTGTTAAATCTTTCAAAGCATCGTCGCCGAGGATTTCCCTGACATCCACCGTGTCGAAGAGATACTCCTCTCCGTTGTAGCGGTACGTGAAAAGAAAATCCAGAGCCGGGTTGGAGGAGACCAGCAGCATCAGGGCGTTGGCCACATCCCCGAGAGGAGGCCGGTCTATGTTGGAATATCCGAATACGGCCGTCACCTCCGTGCCCTTTCCCGGCTCCGACTCTATCCGCACGTCTCCCCCGCTCTGCCTGGCGGAGTCCATCAGCAGAGGTATGCCCATGCCGACTTTCCGGGTAGTGCGGGAAGTGAAGAAGGGATCGGACAGACGGCTGACCTGCTCCGGAGTCATCCCCTTGCCGTTGTCGCCGATCACGATGGTCAGCAGGTCGGCCCCGGGAGCCTCGTCCACGGTCAGTGTCACCCGGGTTGCCCCGGCGCTTATCGAATTCTGGACTATGTCCAGTATGTGCATTGACAGGTCGTTCATACAGGTGTCGGTTTATTGAAGTGAGACGCTCCGGCCGTCCTCCCCGTGAAGAGCCTTGCGGATCTCAGCGAAGGAACGGCATGGCATATTGAAATATGTGACGGCACGGCAGTAGTCTTCGGGGTAATGGGCATCCGACGAGCGGATAAATGACGGACTGAGCTTCCGCAGGTAGCGGTTGCGCTCCAGCAGCTGCACCAGGTCGCAGCGGACGGAAATCTCCAGGGCATCGTACTGCAGGTCCGGAGGGATGAAGCCCAGCTGCGAGATAACCGAGTTCTGCTGCTTGTCAATATGGGCCGGGATAAACAATCCCCCTATGGACGAGACAAATGCCGCCACCTCGTCTATGCCTTTGTCCAGAGCCGATATCAGAAGATACGGAGCTTCGTAGATTACCTCCTCGTCAGCATTGACAGCCAGCTGATACCCGAACATCTCCTCGTCGTTCGGAACCTGAGGCAGATTGTCGTCCAGGAACCGCTGCAGGGCGTCCAGGCTCTCCTCCGAATCGGCGAATGCCAGACAGTGCGCCTCCTCCCTGGTGGTTATCTCCGCACCGCAGAGGATATACGGCTCACCGTCTCCGACCATTCGGCGTATCTCCCTGGCCTGGACCGTAGTATTATGGTCGGTGATACCTATTATATCATAGCCTTTTCTCAGGGCCGTCTCCACTATGAACGAGGGCACCATCCCGATATCCCCACAGGGAGACAGGAAGGTATGCGTGTGAAGATCAGCCCTGAACCGGTTCATCGGCTCAGGGGTTGAGAAGATTGTATATCCTGCCGGCCAGTTCGAAAGTCTGCTCGCCGGAGCCTAGAATCGGGATGCCTTCCTCGTCGGACACCTCTTTCGCATCGTCCTCGGGCTCAAATCCCTTGACGATAATCACCGCCGCCAGTTCCTTGAGTGTGGCGATGGCCATCACGTTCTTGTGAGTCTGGAGAGTCACCCATACGGAGCCATCCTTGGCGAAGCCCATCACGTCCGACAGCAGATCGGACACATATCCCCCGGACACCTCCCTGTCCAGGCCTTCCGCCCCGGAAAACACCCTGAGATTCAATTTTTCAGCTATTTCTCTTACTGTCATGATTGTATACTGTTAATTATCTTTTTCCTTATTGACAAACCGGTCTTTTCCCCACACTTTCTCCATCAGGTCTATGGCCTCGCCCACCAGCAGCGAGCCCTCCTTCTCGAAGCGGGCCTGCATGAAGATGCAGTTGTTGAGCGATGCGTCGTCCCGCACGATGTCAGCTGCCAGAGCCTCGCAGCTGGGGGCCCCGCAGGCCCCGCAGTCTATGTCCGGCAGTATCTTTCTCAGCATCCGGGCCGCCTCCATCTTCTTGATGGCCACATTGATGTCCTTATCGTACTTGACCATGGAGCGGGGCTCAACCGCATCCATCTTAATAGAAGCGGAGCAGAACTGCTTGTACTGTCCGGTAAGCGGGTGCGTGTCTTTTGCCGCCGCAGCCTCCGCCCTGAGATTGTCGGCCACCAGGAAGCGGTTGCCCTGCACCAGTATGCCGCCCGCACAAGACTCATCGCAGCCACGGAGTTCCAGATAGTCTATCGGCTCCTCTATCTCCTCATCCTCCAGCTTCTCCAGAAAATCCATCACATTGGTCATCCCGTCTATCGCCAGAGCGCGGCCCTCTATCTGCGATGCCTCGCCTCCGGTCAGCGGCCAGCGCAGTCCCCTGGACGAGATGGCATCATTGACCGCCTCCGTACCCTTGCCCTGCTCGGGATATTTCTTGTTCTTGAAGGCATGCAGTACCCGGTTGTAGACATAATCCATATTGATCACACCGTTGATGGGCGACTCGTATCCACCCACGGGAGACTTTACAGCAGCTATCTTGGCGATGCACGGAGTCAGATAGAACACCCCCAGTTCCGACGGGTCTCCACCGCTGTTCTGCCATTTCTTGACATAATACTGGGCCGTCACCTCTATCGGCGGCAGAAGCAGCATGATGTGGTCGATAAGCGACGGGAAACGTACCTGTATAAGCCGGATGACTGCCGGACAGAACGATGATATCACCGGTTTGGCCGGAGCTTTACGGACATAGGCGTTGATCTCCTCAACCAGCGTGTCGGCACTCTGTTCCACGGTGCATATCTCCGAGAAACCCATATCGCCCAGGATATCGTTGATGACCCCGGGCGGGACTTTCTTCTCAAACTGGGCGTAAAATACGGCCGGGACTAGCAGCACCCGGTATTTATAGGAGAGGATATCGTCCAGGTCGTCATCCACTACCCTGATCGCCCTGCTGGGGCAGACCCTGAAACACCGGCCGCAGTCGATACACCATTCGGCGTACAGGAGCGCCTTGCCGCCGGAGACTCTCAGCGCCTCGGTCGGACACACCTTTATACAATGCGAGCAGCCGATACAGAAATCATCCTGTATCTCCAGGGCCTTATGAAAAGTATCGTGTTCCATATCCGGGATGTTAAAACTTTATGTAAATATAGAGCGTAGTGCCCTTCCCGACTTCCGTCTCTATCCTCAGGCTGTCCGCATTCTCCTTTATGTTCGGCAGTCCCATGCCGGCCCCGAACCCCATCTCCCGGACTTCCTTCGAAGCCGTCGAGAATCCTTTCTGCATAGCCTTCTCCACATCAGGTATACCCGGCCCTGTATCGGCCAGAACCACATTGATGCCGTCCGGTTCTATGTCCGCCGTTATCCTGCCGCCGTTGGCATGGGCCACTATATTGACCTCGGCCTCGTAGACGGCTATCACCACCCGTTTTACCACGGCCGGAGAGACACCCAGCTGCTTGAGCGCCTTCTTTATCGATGATGAGGCAAAGCCGGCCCGGGTAAAGTCCCCGGCAGCCACGTCGTATTCCAGTTTCATATCAATAAACGGGTTTCAGGCCGGCACTGTACAGTATGCCGGAGGTTTTGAACATCGAATAATCCGTGCGGATCACCACCATGCCGTTCTCGTCGGCCAGATCTATCATCTCGTCCGTCACGGCCTTGCCGCGCACGAAGATGATGTACCTCACGTCGGACATCTCCGCCGTACGGATGGACTGGACATTGGCCAGTCCTGTAACCAGCAGGAAATTATCTATCTTTATGGTAAGTACGTCGCTCATGAGGTCGGACGCGAATGCGTATTCCACAACCTCAAACATACGGTCTTCACCGCACATCACCTCGCCTTGAACAGCGTCTACTATTTCACCTATAGTCATAGTTGTCTCATTTGTTAAATCATGGTCAATAAAAACTCCGGCAAGTTACAAAATTTTCCCCAAACAACCGCATCCCGCCCCTCCTGACAGAAAGTTTTTATTTGCCGCAGAGGTAGCGGACGGCAGCCTGGGCACAGATACAGCCGAAGACAGCGGGCAGATAAGAGACTGTGCCTACCTGAGACTTCTTGTTGCGCTCGCCCTCCGTGGGGACTATGGCCTCACGCTCCGGCAGCTCCTCGGAGAACACGGCCTGGAAGCCCTTGCTGATGCCGATCTTGCGCAGACGCTTGCGCAGGATGAATGCCAGCGGACAGTTGTACGACTTGGAGATGTCCGCCAGACGGACTTTCGTGGCGTCCAGCTTCGCTCCCGAGCCCATAGAGGACACCAGGGGGATGCCGTTGTGGACGCAGTGGGCGATAAGGGCTATCTTGGGCGAAAGCGTATCTATGGCATCTATAACGAAATCCGGCCTGACGACTGTACAGGCGGATGCCATCTCCTTCAGGGCACTGTCCAGCACAGCAGATATATTGTCTTCGGTAAGGTACTCGGGGACTTTCACGATATGCAGCTCCGGATTGATGTCCAGCAGACGGCCGGCCATGACATCTACTTTCAACTGCCCTTCAGTAGAGTCCAGTGCCAGCAGCTGCCTGTTCTTATTGCTCTCACTGACCCGGTCCGAGTCGATGATGATCATCCGCCCGACTCCGGCACGGGCCGTCATCTCTGCGGCGTATGCTCCCACTCCGCCCAGGCCTGCCACCACCACTGTAGACGAACGGAGTCTGCCCAGAGCATCATCTCCCAACAGCAGGGCTGTCCTCTCCTGCCACAAAGGGCGGTACGGCTCCTGCCGGGCATCCGCCACTATCGCTGCACCACGACCGTCCTTGATATCCATGTCCAATTCCATTGCCGGCTGCCTCCTGTCTTATCTATTACTTTTCCAGGGACTCACCATCCCGCTCCAGAGCCTTGGCCTCGTCCCAGATGGCATCCATCTCGGCCAGAGTCATATCCTTGAGCGAACGGCCCTGACGTATGGTGTGCTCCTCCAGATAGGTGAAGCGGCGGCGGAACTTGGCGCAGGTCATCTCCAGTGCCGTATCAGGATTCAGGTCATACAGACGGGCGGCATTGACGACAGAGAACAGAAAGTCTCCGAGCTCGCCCTCGGCCCTCTTGACCGACCCGGGATCAGCCTTGTCCATCCGGTCCAGCTCCGTGCGGAACTCCCCGAGTTCCTCGGCCACCTTGTCCCAGACCTGAGAGCGCTCCTCCCAGTCGAATCCCACGGCCCTGGCCTTGTCCTGCATCCGGTAGGCCTTCAGGAGCGGCGGCAGCGACACCGGCACTCCCGAGAGCACCCGCTTGTTGCCGTCCTTCTCCTTGGTCTTGAGCTCCTCCCAGTTCTGCACCACCTGGTCCGCCCCGTCCACATGGACCTCTCCGAAGACGTGGGGATGACGGTAGATCAACTTGTCGCACAGGCGGTTGATTACATCCATGATATCAAATTCGCCCTTTTCCGAGCCTATCTTAGCATAGAATACTATGTGCAGAAGCACGTCCCCCAGCTCTTTGGAGACTTCCTTGTCGTCTCCGCGCAGGATGGCGTCGCTCAACTCATAGGTTTCCTCTATCGTCTGGGGGCGCAGGGACTCAGTGGTCTGCTTATGATCCCAGGGACATTTCTCCCTGAGCTCGTCCATAATATCCAGAAGGCGGCCGAAAGCCTCCAGCTTGGCCTGCCTGGAACTCATCTCGTTACTGCTCATCTTTCTTGAAATTTGAGCCGTAAAGATAGGGATTTTAAAGAAAATATCTCCCTCTGCTGAATATTTTAAACATATGCTATATTATGGCATATGTTTTTGTTATTTTTGTAAAAAATTCAAAAGCCATGACAAAGGACATTCTGGACAAGTACATCTGGCTGGTGGACACCATTCACCAGGCCGGCCGCATCACCCTGGCCGAGATCAACGAAAAGTGGCACAGATCACCTATCTGCGACGGCTGCGACATCCCGCGGAGGACATTCCACAACTGGAAGAACGCGATTCAGGACACATTTGACATCAACATCGAGTGCGACCGGCGCAGCGGATACCGCTACTACATCGAGCACCCGGAGGACATGACCAACGGAGCCATGCGCACCTGGCTTCTCAATACATTCACGGTAAACAACATCATCAACGAGAGCCGCAGCCTGAGCAGGCGGATTCTCTTCGAGAACGTCCCTTCCGGGCAGAAATACCTGACCTCCATCATCGAGGCCATGCAGAAGAACCTGGAGATCCGGCTGGTACACGAAAGCTACTGGCACGACGGCCCCTCCGCCTACACCGTGCAGCCGTGGTGCCTGAAGATATTCAACCAGAGATGGTATGTCTCCGGTCACTGCCACGAAAGAAACGGATTCAGGACATTTGCCCTTGACAGGATACAGGAGCTGATTGTACTGGAGACCGTTTTTGAATACCCCAAGGACTTCAACGCTGAAGAGTACTTCGCCGATTTCTTCGGCATCATCACCTCCTCGGAAATAGGCAAGGAGATCATCCGCATCAAGGCCTACGGCCTGCAAGTCAACTACCTGCGGTCACTGCCGCTGCATCACAGCCAGAAAGAGACCGAGAAAGACCCCGCCGGAGAATGGGCCGTCTTCGAATACCGCCTCCGCCCGGCCACCGACTTCGTCTTCGAACTGCTCAAGCATGGAAGCCTGCTGGAAGTCCTCTCACCGATATGGCTGCGCGAGAGCATAGCCCGCGACATCCGGGAAATGGCCGCCCGGTATAAATAATTTATTTCCTTGGATTTTTTCCTTTTTCAGCGATTTATTTGTTTGGATAATTTCATTTTGCTATTTTTACACACCGAAACAAAACGCTTTTACATGTATTGCAAAAGGCTTATCGACAAATATCTATCGGAATGGGCATCAAGAGATATCCACAAGCCATTGTTGCTTAGAGGCGCCAGACAGGTAGGAAAATCCACGGCCGTTCAGGAACTATCTAAAAAGTTTGAGAATTTTGTCGAGATAAACTTTGAGAAGCAGCCTAAATACAAAGCCCTGTTCAAAGATGACTTGGATATCAAGCGCATTGTACCACAAATATCCGCCATGCACGGAACATCTATTGAACCAGGTAAAACGCTCTTATTCCTTGATGAGGTTCAGGAATGCCCGCAGGCCATTATGGCTTTACGCTTTTTCAAGGAGGATATGCCTGATCTTCATGTTATTGCTGCCGGTTCTCTCCTTGAGTTTGCATTAAAAGAACTTCCCACATTCGGAGTCGGAAGAATACATTCAATGTTCATGTATCCAATGACTTTTGATGAATTTCTTGAAGCAAATGGTCAGCAGCTGCTCATTGAAGCCCGCAATCAAGCCTCTATAGAAAATCCTCTCCCTGAGCCTTTGCATGACAAATTGGTAGAATTTCTCCGTACCTACATGCTTGTCGGAGGAATGCCTGAATCCGTCAAGACTTGGGTTGAGTATCACGATTATATAAGATGCCAGGAAGTGCAGGATGACATTGTCGTCACATATGAGGATGATTTCCCGAAATACAAGAAAAGTGCAGATCCGGTATTGCTGCGCCAGACATTGCGGAGTGCGGCAGTTCAGGCTACTAAAAAGTTCATATACTCAAAAGTCGGTCCCGGTTATAAGACTGTAGAAGTGAAGAAAGCAGTAGAGCTGCTGGCTCTTGCAGGAATCCTGCATCCCGTAACACATACAGACGCCAATGGTCTGCCTTTGGGCAGCGAGGAGGATAAGTCGTATCAAAAGATGCTGTTACTTGACACAGGACTATTGCTTCGCCTATTGAACATGTCGTTAGGCGATATATCTGAACTGACAACGCAGATTATGACAGCAAGCGCTGCTGATTTAGTAAATAAAGGACCGATGGCAGAACTGGTAACAGGACTTGAATTGCTGCATAATATGAGTCCGAATATCCGCCACGATCTGTACTATTGGGTAAGACATGCAAAAAATTCCCAAGCAGAGGTAGACTACATATCCAGTTATTTGCAGGTAGTTGTTCCTATTGAGGTCAAAGCTGACACACAAGGCGGGATGAAGAGCCTGTGGTCGTTTATGCGTGATAAAAAACTTCATTATGCCATTCGATGCTCAATGGAGAATTTTGGAAAATTCGACTATGTGGATAACGAGGACAATGCCGAAGTAAGGCATGTCCGAATCTGTCCAATGTATGCTGTTTCCAAAATAGAAGATATAAAACAAGGTATTGAAAAATAATATATTCAATTAAAGAACTATGCTTCAGAAAGGAGACAAAGCCCCGTACTTCGAGGGCACGGACCAGGACGGCAACATCATCCGCCTGAGTGATTTTGCAGGACGAAGACTCGTCCTCTACTTCTATCCCAAGGACAGCACTCCCGGCTGCACCGCAGAGGCCTGTGACCTTAGGGACAACTATGAAAGATTCCTCAGCCAGGGCTATGCCGTGGTGGGAGTCAGCAAGGACAGCGTGGCCTCGCACCGGAAATTCATAGAAAAATACTCCCTGCCTTTCCCCCTGATATCCGACCCTGACACGGTCATCCTGCAGGCCTACGAGGCCTTGGGCGAGAAGAAGAACTACGGAAAGGTCAGCATGGGCACCCTGCGCAAGACCTACATCATAGATGAGCAGGGCACCATCACCGACATCATCTCCAAGGTGGACACCAAGAACCACACCGCCCAGATCCTCAAATAACCCCAGCCGCCCGAAACAATAAAACAGTTCACAACTTTGTGGACCACAAAGTTGTGAACTTTTACAATTTTCACTACATTTGTCGGCAAAACAATGATTTATGGAAAAAACATTCGTATTTGGAGTATCTGTAGAAGGTGACAATTTTACCGACAGAACACAGGAGACCAAAAGAATCAGGTCTAACTTTGAGAACGGAGTAAATACGATTCTTATATCACCAAGGCGCATAGGTAAAACGTCCTTAGTCAAAAAAGTATGTTCCTCGATTACAGATCCCAGCATAAAAACCATTTACATGGACATTTATGACTGCAGGAACGAATACGATTTCTATACCCGCTTCGCCACCTCTGTACTACAAGGAACCTCGTCAAGAATCGAGCATGCACTGGAGTCTGCCAAGGAATTCCTCGGCAGACTGGCACCGGCAATATCCGTATCCCCCGACCCTTCTCACGAATTCTCAATATCCTTGGGAATAAAGCCCAAGAACATCGAGCCGGAAACTATATTGTCCCTTCCGGAAAAAATAGCCCGGAAAAAGCGAGCGCACATCGTCATCTGCATAGACGAATTCCAACAGATAGGAGAATTCCCCGATTCTCTCACCGTCCAGAAACGTCTGCGCGGCTCATGGCAGCATCAGCAGTCCACCTCATACTGCCTCTTCGGAAGCAAAAAACACATGATGGAGAACATCTTTCAAAGCAGGCGCATGCCGTTTTACATGTTCGGAGACACATTCTACCTGAAGCCCATTCCGACCGGTGAATGGATTCCGTTCATACAGTCCAGATTCGCCTCAAAGGGGAAATTCATTACAGCAGAACTTGCCGAAAAGATCTGCAGCACCGTAGACAATCACTCTTCCTACGTCCAGCAGCTCGCATGGAACGTCCTGCTGCAGACTGACAGCAATGCGACGGAACAAAATCTGAAAGACGCTGTCGAAGAACTCCTCAACCAATGCTCCTCTCTATTCACCCAGCAGACAGAATCTCTTTCATCCTACCAGATGAATTTCCTCAAGGCAGTCTGCTCCGGCATCCATTCCGGCTTCGGACACAAGGAAGTCACAGACCGTTTCGACCTAGGCTCCAAATCCAACATCGCCCGTATCCAGAAAAGTTTGACAGACAAAGAGCTCATTGATAAAATAGACGGCCGTACCGTCATCGCCGACCCCGTACTCCGTCTCTGGCTCACCTCACAATATCTATAACTATCAAACACTTTTACAAAATCCTCAGGGCAATGGCGGCGCAGGCCTCGGCGTCGGCCAGGGCGTGGTGGTGCTGCGTGAGGTCGTAGCCGCAGCGGGCTGCAACGGTCTGGAGCTGATGATTCGGTAGCTGCAGTCCGAAAACACGGCGGGAAGCCCTGCAGGTACAATGAAAAACATACTCCGGGTAATCCATGCGGTACATTTGGAACACAGCCCGCAGACATCCCTCGTCGAAAGGACTGTTGTGGGCCACCAGCGGCAGTCCTTCTATCAGCGGAGCCACCTTCTCCCACACATATGGAAATACCGGCGCATCGGCAGTATCCTCCAAGGCAAGGCCGTGTACCCGGGTATTCCAGTAACTGTAATACTCCGGCTCGGGCCGTATGAGGCTGTAGAAGCGATCTATTATCTCTCCACCCCGCACAACCACTACTCCCACGCTGCACACACTGGTACGCTGCTCATTGGCTGTCTCGAAATCTATGGCTGCAAAATCTTTCATGGGCTCAAAGATAAAGATAAAGGCCGTTGCGTAGGCAGTCGCAGAACACTATCTTGCCGCCGCCTGGGCCGGTATGCTCGGTCACTTCCGCAACCCGGTTGTGCCCGACTATCTGGGTAAAGCCGTGCAGAGGATCCTCCAGCTCGCTTTTATCTGCCCAGAATATGCCGCCGGTATCACCACGGCGGCCTCCACGGACATAGCCGACACGGAGAAGCGCCGGCATCTGGTCGGCCGCCGGATTATTCAGCTGTTCCGCCACAGACCGAGAAGCATCACCGCAGAAATCGTAATCGAACCACAGCTGCGACACACCGGCATGAGTAAACAGATATTCTCCGTCCTGAAACGCATACTGGAACAAACCAATATTATTCAGAAACATCCATGAGGCCGCCTCCGCTATCTCCATATCGAAACGGGTACCGACGCACGCATCCTCACAGAAATAGTGCAGGTCGTGATTGCCTAACAGCAGCACCACATCCTCCGGCCTGTTCCGCTTCAACTCTATGATTGCCCGAAGATTGTCCAAAAGTTTTCCCTTATGTACATACCCGTACGGATCCAGATAGTCCCCGAGAAAGACCACCCGACACCCAGGATGCGCCTCCACCACATCCCGCCACAGGTCCAGTCCGTGTACGTCCCCTATCGCTATCGTCGCCTTTTCCATACCACAAATCTAATCAAATTTCCTTTCCGCAAAGATAGCCCGACAATGCGCCACATCACAGCACATTCTGAACGAACACAGGAACAATGCCAGAACTGCTCCTGGAATGCCTTTCATCTAAAATTTACGTGTGGCTTTCTTCTGTTTCTATAGCTATAAGCTCCTTTATGTGCTCAATAAATGCTTCTGCTTTAGGAATATAATCCTCGACCATAGCCTTGTCGCAATAGATGAAATCATCATAGTCACTGCTGTTTCTCATATGAAATAACAGCGAATATATTCTGGCATCACTCTGGGGTATTTTGCCGTTAGAGACAAAATGCAGTCCGAGCATGGACTTTGTTCCGTTATGAGTATGAGCGGGTATACCATATTTTAACAGAAGAGCATTTACCGCATAAAAGCAAGCATAGTACAATCTGTTTACGGCTGTATTGTAATGCGCAGTGCTATGCATTAGTCTTGCCTCATCCAGAGTTTCGCTTGCCCTGCCAAGTCTGTACTTTACCAAGTCACATCTGCTTTTGTCGTCAAGTGTCTCTTTCATAGCTCTATTCCTTCATTCATAACATTCACATAGAACGGCGTTTTAAACGGTCTGTTGTACCACAGCTTCTTAAGTGTTATGGTGGGGCTGATGGTTACACCTGTCCTGAGTTCCAGGTCGTATAAAGGGCCGGCCACTGCCTCCTGGTCTTTTAGAGTCAGCACATCACCGTCAAGGAGCACCAGCAAGTCTATATCACTGTCCTCTCCAGCATCTCCTCTAGCCTCGGAGCCATAAAGAATGGCTTTAGCGGTAGGTACCGCTTTGTGCAATATTTCTCTCACTTGATTTACAATATGTTCCCGTCTCATGGCTACTTTACTTTTACACCGCTAAGTTAGCAAAATATCCCAAACTGTCTTTTTCTCATGCGAAGAATGGCGGATATCTTATTTATCCATGATGTAAGTCTGTCTGTCACGGGCTCATCATTCAGACTGTCATCGTTGAATAGGCTTTGAGACCACATCAAATGTCCTGTATCTGGCGAAGAACTGCCGGAAAGGAGAACAAACTCTTTCACGTACCGTCCACGCCTCTTTTCCCTGTGATGTCGGATGATATGAATTAAAAAGCAGAGCTCCTTCATCTTTGTAATAATACAGCTTACATTCAAAGTCATAGGGACTATCACCGTATTTATACACCCACCTGTGAGCATCGTCCGGGACAATGCCGTTGAAATAATTCCGCACCACACTGTCAAATATAATACCGTGAGTATCGCAGCACACAATGATATTGGGTCTGAGAATGTCTATCTCCCTTGCCAATAACTGCCCGTCTTTCTCAAGCGTCTGAGTTAAAACAGCATCGTCGCATTTCTTGCCTCCCGCCAGTTTCTTCGTCTCCACATACGCAAACGGGACTTCGTTGAACAGAGTTTTCAGCCTGCCGATATCCTTGGCACCGTCATTCAGTTCTTTTCCCTTATTCTCCTCCGTCATATTGTACAGCTCGTACAGCATGACGGCAATATTCTTGAAAAAACCTCCTTTCAGATTCCGGGTCTTGTCCGCGCCTTTCCTGGACGCTTCGTTGTCCGGATAACCTACAAGCAGCCTTCTGGTATCATAACCCCACCCATCAGGACAGTCCTTCACTATGAACATTATCCTGCGGTCGGCCCTCTCCCACTCAGCGTTGATGTCATAGCCGCTTTCCACATCCTTGTACTTGAGCGTCAGGCCGTCCTCGCAAAACCTGTCCGCCGCCCTATCGCTTTCAGAACACGATGCTTTCCACTCTTCAAACAGTTCGTTCAGCCTGCCGTTGTAGGACTCATTCAATTGCTTCTGATAATACTCTTCCATAATATATCTTAACTTTTAAATTTCAAACATTAAAATCAGGATGCGACAAAAAAATGACGCATCCTAAACTCTGTCAATTACTTCTTCGGCACAAAAACATAGATTTTCTGCGAGCTGTTAATGACCTTTGCTTCGCCGCCTAATTGACGCGCTGCATTTTGCAAGTCAGATAAAGATGGATAAGTCTGACTGTTACCGTTGGGGAAATTTAAAGTATACATAAGTGTTTTGTTTTGTGCCCTGCCTTTCGGAAGAGGGGGTTAATAAAATGGTTTTTACAGGCAAAAAGAAAGTGTGGAGACAGCCTGTTTTCCCGGAAGAAGGTTGTGGTAAGACCCGATCAGAGATAAACGCCCGATACTCCACACCTGTGCAGTTATGAGGTATCGGACAGAGCGTCCTACCGCATGACCATACAAGTGACGAGTGCCGCCGTCGTCCTTCTGATCTTGAAAACTACCACATTTTCTTCCGAGGACAGTACGAAAACACTTTCGTCTGCATTATGTCGCACCGGTATTCACCACCGGCACGACAAAGTTAGCAAAATTTTCCAGTATCGGGCGTAATGCAAGACAAATCATACTCCGAAACCACCGTTTTTCAACAGCCGGTCGTAGAGGACAATGCTTCCGGCCACCGACACGTTGAGAGAGAACTCTCCGGGAATCTGCACCACATCCGCACAATGCTCCAGCGCCTCCTGCGACAGGCCGTCCGTTTCCGAACCGAGCAGATATACCGCACGCTCCGGATGCCTGTATCGGGCGAGCGGGACACTGCGCTCATCCAATTCAATGCCAACTAATCGCGCATCCTTGGGTAGCGAACTGTAAAATTGCCCGAAACTCTCATACTCAAACAGAGGGACATGCCTCCAACTCTTCAACGTGTCTGTCGCTACCGGTTTATAATGACCTACCACAAACATGAAATCGGCCTTCATGATATGGGCCGTCCGCCACAATGTTCCGACATTCTTAGCCGTGCGCGGATACTCGATACCGATACCGAAAAAAACCGTCCGCTCTGCGGCACTACAACATTAGGATATTGTTCCATAATTTTTAATTTTTCGCAAATGTCTCTCTTGGTTGTGCCGCAACACAGCACAACACGCAATAATGAAATTCCCCGTTCCCACCCTCGTATCATCGGCAGTCAGTATATGGTGATAAATCTTAAAACGGCATCGTCGGCCATGCGCCTTGCATCTATGCCACCGATTAGGGTGATAATGCTGGAATGACGATTGAACGGCACTGCTCCCGGTTCCCGCCGGCAGCTCCTTTACCCCATGTTCTTTTCCGTTTACAAGGATCTCCTTGATACAAAATTATACTCGCCCTGAAAATGATACTACTCCTTATAGTTTAAGTCAATGGTTCAAGATCGAACATCCAGTTGCTCTCCTGAATCTTCAAATCCACTTTCCGCAACTCGGCCGAAAGACTGTCTATCTTCTTCCTCAATTTCACCGTATCCACAGTCCTTACGTACTTTATCTCGTTACGGCTGTACCGGCTCTCCTTCTCCGCCGCTACCTTCAACACATTCCGCAGCGTGCCGACCTCCAATGTCAAGGCATCCTTCCTGGCAATCATCCGGGTAATGGGCACATCGCCCTCCTGGATCTTCACCACCGATTTGAGCCGGTCCTCTATCTGCATGATTCTTTTCTGCAAGTCCGCTCTGACGCATAATGCTTCCGCTAATTTCATTTTTTTCAATTTTATTGATTCTGCGACAAAATTAGCGGCCACTTACGCCAAACCACAGCACATGCAAAAAGATTTGAATTTAATACGAACTATTTTTAAATGATTATCCGCAAAGTTACCCCTACAGCCGTCACTTAACTTTTTACGCAAAATGCAATAGCCGGTCAGTCAGGCGATTGCGATACAACTAAAAAGCAACGTGAGGATGCCGGGAGAATTGGATTGATAGAACGGGGCTGAGAGATGGGCCGGACGGTCGTTATTGACTGCTGGACACCAAGCCCCGTATGTTGCACAGGCGGGATTGCGACATGACCATTGACCGCAAGCATCCAGCGGCTCTCAGCCTGATCCATAAGGCTCCTGATTTAATCATATTCGACTATCAATCAGCAACTATTGAAGCATAACGTTTGAGATTCCTGATATTCCGTTTAAACGTTGCAGATGCCTCTAGCCTATAATTCATGACGAAGTTCCTCCAACACCTCTCTGGCCGAACTTGTTCTTCCGGCCTTTACGTCATTCAACCCCGAATCAATCATTTCCAGAACTTCCTCTTTGCTGATATACTCCTCCTGCGGTTCTCCCAACATATGCTGCGGATATTGTCGTTCCTCCTATTTTATTTGAGTTCCGCAAATTTAGCAAAATATCACGCAACACAAAAACACCGTGCTGAAATTTCCAGTCAGGCTGCGCGTTATTTCAGCAGTCCGATGACATCTTGCGGCAGCATCGCATTCGCAGAATTATCCGTGGGCTCATTTTTGAGGAAAAGCACCGGCACAACTGTATAATCCTTTGTAAAAGGCAGCAGGGCGGCTTTGCGGAGAAGTTCTGCGGCAAGTCGCCTGCCATTCTCCCGGGCCGTCCATTTACATTCACCGACCAGCAGACATTTCTTATCCATAGACTCAGCCATCACATCGAACTCGATCTGCTCAGGTTTCCCGTGCTCATTGAGGACAGAGCCCCACCAGCGTCTTGCCCTGCCATAAAGCACTCCGTCCATAAGATTTCCTGTCACAGCTTCCCTGCAAAGTTTTTCCCACTGCATACTTACATACTCCTGGAAGCGGGTACTCAAAGCCTGCTCTATGGGCAGACGGCGGTCAAGCTCTATAAACGAGCGGTACGGAACCACAAACTGATAGTAGAATGCCATAAACGAATCGGCTATCTTGTAGAGACTTTTCTTTGCATTCTTCTCATCCATCCCGTACGGGACATCCTTTTCTAAAAATCCAAGATCTACAAGTTTCTTCAATGGACGTGACAGATTAGTTGCAGGCTCACCGCACCGTGATGCAATCTCTGAAAGACGGTTTGCACCGGCACCGACATACGACATTATCGTCGAAGTCTTGACGATATCCTTTACATCGTCCTGGAAAAGTTTCACTGGTTCTTCATAAAGCACACCATTGACAGAAAGTATATTGTGCCACAGAGCATCGTCAAGCGATCTCCTGTTCTCTCTCAGTTCCCAATAACGCGGCACACCTCCCCATACTGAATATTCTTCAATGGCACTCACCGCATCAAGGCGCAATGCCTCCTGAAGATATGGCAAACGTATAGGCGTGAGCCTTATAATCTCATCCGCCCTGCCATAAAGAGGCGCTGAGGAATCGAGAAACAGCCCGTACATCATATTCTGCGATGAGCCGCAAAGTACCAAATTATACTTCAGCTGCTTTTCATCTACCAGTTTCTGCAGCACTGACGGCAATTCCGGAGATTGCTCCACAATATACGGAAACTCATCCAGACACAGGGTGAAACGCCTGTCTGTCCGGTAATTGACCGCACGGAACAAAGACTCCCAATCCGGATATGTCAGTTTGTCGAAATCCGGGAACACCTGCGCAATTACTTTAGCCAGCAACAATCTCTGATGCTGCCCTTCAGAACGGTCAGCGAGAAAATAAACATCCCCTTCAGACAACACCCTTTTAATAAGCGTTGACTTGCCCAGTCTTCTGCGGCCGTACATCACGACCAATGTGGACTTCTCTTCCGAAAGAGCGGCCTCGAGACGCGCAGTTTCTGCTATTCTGTCTACAAATTCCATATGTAGTTTATTATGCATTACAAACATAATGTTTTTTGTGCATAATGCAAAATTAAAGGGCACTTTTCTCCCTTTTCCTGCCGAGGAATGTATTGCAACACTTAACGGCACTGGGCTGTTTCACAAACCGACATTTTCTTCCGAGGACAGTACGAAAACTCTTTCGTCTGCAATATGTCGCGCCGGCATTCACCACCGGCACGACAAAGTTAGCAAAATTTCCAGTATCGGGCATCAAGTGTGACAAATATTATGGCTCCCACCAGTCGCGTATCCTGTTCAAGCGTATCTGATAATACAACCTTTCCGCTTTGCGGACATAGATTTGCCGGCCATAATAAGCTTTGTCCGGACCGGATGCTCCCGTTTCAGACGGCAAAGGTGCCCGGTTGTAGTCGTCTATCAAATACTCGTCTACAATGTCGCGAACATTGCGCACATTCACATGCAGGCTCTGCTCTTCGGATATGTTATAGCCTTCCTCTACAATATATTCCAAAAGCCGGATGCAGATATCCATCCACGGCTTGAAACTGAAGTCACCATCCCTGTCTGCCACGAAAGAATAAGAGAAGTAAGCCCGCATACAGCGGAACTTCTCCAATTCCAGACGATACAAAGATCTCCCAAAAAACAGCGGGCCGTTGCGGGCTTCCTTTACCAGTTTCTTGATAAATGGAGGCATATTCTTCTTAAGCAAAGCCTGCAAGTATCGGCCATGATACCACCAAAAGCGATAAAGCCGCACATCTTCCTTCACTCTTTCTTCATAATATTCTTCATCAATGTTACACTGATTATTCCATTGAGCAGCCAAAGTAATGCATACCTCAAACTCTTCATCGGACTTTATCTCCTTACGGATTCCAAAAGTTATAAATTTAATAGCTTCAACACGCAACTTCAATGCTTTTTTTTTCGAGATATGCGACACATCCGGCAACGGATAGTTGTAATCCTCATCCGGCCATTCCGCCATTGTTTTTACTTTAATCATAATCCACTCTCCTTTTTTGCTCAGCAAAGGTAGACAGCACATATGCCAAGCCACAGCACAAGGTAAAAAATAGTTCAAATCAAAGGATTTGCTTCTACGATAAAAAATCACCGCCGTAAAGTTTACCGCTGTAAGATTTGGCGAATGACAAAATTAAGATTAAACATGAAGTTTTACAGCAGAGAGCCGGAACTGACAGTTGCACAGCGAACTTTTGATTATCCTCGCAGCATATCCTTTACCACCTACAAATATCCCAAACACGCAATATACCTGCTTGGCGCAAAGGACAGCGGGCTGCTTCAAGACATCCTCGGCAGATGCCTTTTCTGAGTTACTCCGGGCATACTTTCATTCTTCATCTTCACTGTCATACGGTTTCACCACCGTGCCTCCGTTCTGTCCGATGATGCGGAGCAGGTATTCCTCCGACTTGGCATCAAGGTTAGAGTCTTGATAATCCACCCATTGCAAGACAGATCGGTTGCTAAGTCCCAGTTTCTTCACGCCGGAAAATGCAATGTTCAATTCGCGCAAAGCCACATTATGAGAAAGGTTCAGCTTCGTCAGATTGCGGCATGACCTGCACCACAGCACTTCCAACGCAGGATTGTGACTGAGGTAAAGTGTCTCTAAACCGCAATCATTGCAAATCAGTCCCTTCAGCAGCGGATTGGCAGAGATATTGATTTGTTCCGTACACACACTTTTCAAATATAACAAGGCTGGACAATGCAACATATCTACACGATTTACTGTCACTTCGTAACCGGAAGCATCGAATCCCAGTATGTCCGCTCCGTCTTCCGCATAAACATGAATATGACATCCATATTCCTTAAATGGATAATTATGTATAATCCCCTGCCATTTCCCATTACCACGGCATCTGTCCACACGGCCATCCCCCATTCCACAACCCAAGTGCATCCTTCCTGGACCAACAAGTCAGAATAATAACAAGGTGCTTCGTCAGAATAATAACGAACAGCATCAAAGTTCAAATAAATCTCGTTTTTCATCTTTCCTCTAATTTTTTGCAAAAGTAGCCCTTCCTTATGCCGGAATACAGCACATGCCGACAGTATTTTTGCAGCAAATTAAATTTCAAGACCATGATGAATCAGATGAACAACACTGACGGATATCGGAGGGAACTCCGCGAAATAGAGGACAGGATAAAGTCTATTGTCGGACCTCCGGACCACACAGGCTATATCAGAGCACTTGACGGACTGGAGCCGGAGACTTTAGATACACTCGAAAATCTGCTGGACGACAGGAAACATTGCCTCAACTGTCTGTTCAGGAGTACGGACGGGGAAATCGCCCGGTTCAAGAAACTCAACGACCCAACGACCGTTTATCCAGCCTGACTGACTTGATGTACAGGAAAATAGCCAAGATGTACCGGATGCTGCTAAGTAACGGCAAGGATGGGGAGTTCGATGATGACTACGGTGTGGAAGGCGAGCTGACCTTCAGATACTGTTCCACGGACTCTTTATTGAAATTTGAAGGACAGGAATACTACGGTTCCGATTTCAGCTATATGATTAATGTCATTCACGAAATCACATATAGGAACAAAGTACTGTATCCGATAGCTTACAGTAATAAATGGTACCGCGCCGAGGAACATCCGGAAATGTCCGACAAGGAACTGGAGCTGGAAAATGACACTGACGGGATAGACTGGTGCGAGATGAAGTATCTGCACCCCTGCTGCGAATGGGGCTGGCTTAAGGACATACGGCTCAGCTACGCCACTCACAATCTGTGCGTTCTCAAGCCCTACTCAGTCCCGGACGCGCTGCTGCTCAACGATTTCTGGAGCGAAGTCAAGGTCATCTACCAGCACATCACAGAGATGAACGGCATTTAATGAATGATTATTCGCATAAGTACCCATAAGATAGTCAGAGCGGAGGGATACGCCATCCGTGAGCGCAGTAGTACTGGGTATCGGTAACGGACACTATCATACCGAACGGTATACTGAGGTTGTAAAGTACCCCCTATCCTATGCTAAAATATGTCAACATGCTTATTTTTAACAGTTTACCTATTTGACGCAGAGGACAGAGGGTTGTAAAATCACTGAAAATTGCGTGAATCAGCCACACCTATCCTGATGCATAATTGAACATTACATTGACATACAGGCAGTTGGCACAACTTGTCATAGGCAAGGTGTCTGAAAGCGACGGGCAGAGCAGAGTATGTGCAGTAGTTCGTCATATCTCATATCAGTATCAGGCAACTTCAACCGCGTAAATGACCTGCCCGACAAGACTCCGGCCTGTATTTTGCCGTTGACACCGCTTAACCCGATATCCGCATCAAAAACAACTGTTTATCAGGGAATTACAGGAATCTTAAATTTTAAGTGAGGCATTTCCTGCCGAAAACAGACATTTTTTGCCCCACTTAAAATTCTTATTCAAGGCTATATGCTTGATATTCAGAGATAAACCATATTGTCTGTGGATTAAGTGACATATTCATGAATCAGGGGTATCTTGCGGATAATCATTTTTAATGACGTACCGTAATAAATTTCCAGACCACACCCATATATCATCAATCATGCGCATTGCATCCATACTGACTAATCAGACTTCCGCTTTCCATAAAGCACCCACAAACGCAGCATGTAATGGATTATCAGCACATTACACATCACACTCTCGCTTTATGGTCTGTTTTTTCAGGCCATAAGGCATCTACACACATCACAAAATGATGAAAACATGACGATTACGCAAATTGCACGTGCTTCATAGTGTCATGTAAAAGTGCATAAGATACCGGCTACCTGAGGCTGTTCTTCTCCAGAAGAGCCAGTATCTCGGAACGGCTGATGGATTCCCGTTCTGACTTGTCGTAGATGGTCAGCAGGTTTATCACTGCCTCCTCTACGGATACTATCACTGTGAACGTGATGACACGGGTGCCGCCTCTTTTGCCATGTCCTTTGGAAGTAATTGCCATGCGGATTTTCCGCAATCCTCCACCGAGATCTGTTCCGAGATTCGGATTTGCCGATATATCCTCACATAATAAGGCTATATCCGACTTCATGGACGGATAACGCTTACTCAAACGTTTAGCTTCCCTCTCAAAAGTGTACTGAATTTTCAAACTATACCTCATCATCCCAATCCCTCATAAATTCATCATACGTCTTAGACCTTCCCGCCTTCATGTCTTTCAGTCCGGCATCTATTTTCGCAAGAACTTCCTCCTTGCTGATGTACTCCTCCTGCGGTTCCTCCAACGTATGCTGCGGATCAGGATTCTCCAGTAACTTCCCGGCCAACCACTGACGGTTGCGCTCGCTCA
The DNA here is from genome assembly GCA_944323785.1 of uncultured Bacteroidales bacterium. Classification (GTDB taxonomy): domain Bacteria; phylum Bacteroidota; class Bacteroidia; order Bacteroidales; family UBA932; genus Coprenecus. The sequence goes on from CALUTU010000006.1 coordinate 83,898, forward strand.
GTGAGAGTGACTCGATATAACGCCACAAACTCTCCATGGATGCTGATACTCTCATTGTCGCTCCTCCTATTTTATTTGAATTTCGCAAATTTAGCCAAATATCCCATGTATGCTGCCGGATATTTGGAAAAATATCTGATATTCCCACTTGGTGTGCAGTGTTACTGCACATGTTCCGGCTATTTTTGTAAAAACATAAAACTTTCTACTTTTGTAATGGAAAAACGGATACGATACCTAACAACTGATGAAAAAATGACAGAGAACATTCAGAAACGAATCAAGCAGCTTATACGTGCAATTGGAGAAGGCATATGGGAGAAGGAACGGATACTGGCGATGGGAGTGCTGTGCGGCATATCCGAGGAGAGCCTGTTCCTGCTAGGGCCTCCGGGCACAGGCAAGAGCATGGTTGCCAGAAGGTTGAAGGAGATATTCGCCGGAGGCACGTCGTTTGAGTACCTGATGTCCCGGTTCTCTACTCCCGATGAGATTTTCGGCCCGGTGTCCATCAGAAAACTCAAGGACGAGGACTGCTACGAGCGCAGCACAGACGGGTATCTGCCGGCTGCTGATGTCGTTTTCCTGGACGAGATATGGAAGGCCGGCCCTGCGATTCAGAATGCCCTGCTGACCGCCATAAACGAGAGGATTTTCCAGAATGGGACCGTAACGATGAGACTGCCGATGAAGGTCCTTATCGCCGCCTCCAACGAATTGCCGCGCGAGGACGAAGGACTGGAGGCCCTGTGGGACCGTTTTCTGGTCCGCATGGTATCCAACGGCATTGAAAGCGAGGCCACGTTCTACAAGATGCTCCGCCAGCAGGAGACCCCGGAGCCGGACATCAACCCATCGCTCAGAATCACAGAGGAGGAACTGTCCTCATGGAGGAAAGATATCAGGCGGACAGAACTGCCTGACCTGATTCTGAAAGTCATAACACGCATCAGAAACGAGCTGAAAGTACTCTCAAAAGGCTAGAACGTCGAGCCGCTGGACTACTACGTCTCCGACAGACGCTGGAAAAAGACAGCCGGATGCTGGAGCCATGAGATACAATTGGGAAAATGCCGCGTCCCTCATGAAATGCCGCCGACTGGAAAGCCTGACTCAGAGCCGTCTGAGAAAAAGGCTGATAGGCATAGGACGGCGGGACTACGAAGACCGCCGCAAGTTGAGGGCCACGGCATTCAGATATCCAGAACTGAAAGACATCCTCCGGCAGATAGGCCGCGAGAGAGAAGCCGGGACTGAGGAAAAGGACATCACCGAACTGGTCGATATTCCGATTCTGCTCCGGCATTCCTCCAGCAAGCAGGAGATAGACGGAGTCACCGTCGGCAACAATCTCCCGAACCTCCTCCCTTCCGAATACGCCCTTATGGACGAGCCGGTGTTCTTCAAGAAATACGTGGACCGTCAGCTGCAGCAGTTCAGGTCCAAGCCTCCTACCGTCTTCAAACAGAAAAGATCCGCAGACCCGAGCCGAGACTGGAGTCCGGCCCTATAATCCTGGCCATAGACACCAGCCTGTCTATGGCGGGAAGACCGCTGGATATCAGCCATGCCCTGCTCACTCAGATTATCTACCTCGCCCGTAAGCAGAGACGCAAGTGCTTCCTGATCAACTTCTCTGTCCGTGCCAGGTATATGGAGATTTCAAGACCGGGGCAATACGCCAAAGTGGAGGAGTTCTTCTCAAAGCGGCTGACCGGCGGCACTGACGGAGAGGAGATGCTGAAAGCCTCGTTCAAAGCCCTTCAGAAAGACAGTTTTTCCATGGCCGACATACTGATCATCAGCGACTTCATCTTCCCGATACCCAAGAAAGCCACCGCTGCGAAGATACAGGAAGAGAAACTGCGCGGCACCCGTTTTTACGGTCTGCACATCGGCTCAGGCAACTCCGGCCCGGGGGGATACGACAGGATTCTGGACAAATATTGGAAGATATCCGTATGACTTTCAAGGACCTGCCGTTTCTACTATTCCGACAGCACGGACTTCAACCGTCCCGGCATACAGCAATGGCTGCGCGGACAGATTAAAGGATTCGTGGAACAGGTGGCCTCGGCTGTCCTGCCTGCGCGCCTGCACGAACTGGAGCGGGAAAATAAACTGCACTGCCAGAATGTCTGCGTCAAGACGCTGCCTAAAGACATTCTCGGACAGTGCAGTTCTCTAAAAGACATCACTCTGTCACCTAAACTGGTGATTTTCCCTCAGAGGATGTCAGATGCTGTCATGCTGCATGAACTGGCCCACCTCAGACACCTTAACCACCGCAAGGGATTCTGGACATTCCTGTCCTCCCTGCTCGGAGAGGACGCCGACGAGGAAAAGTTCAAGAGTGACATCGCCTACTGCGAGCACCGCGACATGATCGACTTCCTCCTCAGATAACCCTCACTCCGTCAAAATCAAGCCCATGGGAGTGAGCTGAGCGCAATATGCCCTGTCCATTCACCGTCCCATGTATGTCCCTTATCATCAAGAAAACTGAATTTCAGAGTATAAGTCCCGTCTTCATTAGCCGTAATTTCCAGATCGCCCTCTGTTGCCGGAGCCAACTCACTCGGTTGTCCGACATTGTTGAATCCACCCATATAACAGGTTCCGCTATGCAATCCATTTTCCAGAAAACCTCTTCTATACTGGCCAATCTCAGGATAAGCAGGATAAGGATAGCCATCAGCTCCTGCAGTATATACACCCGACGGAATTCCTGCATCAAATCCAAGCTTCTCAGCATTGATTTCAATCTGCACACCGTCTCCTTCTGTTGAGTTATATGCCGGGCCGAGTTTAAGTTCCCATGTGCCTCCGCCATTGACATACCAGTCTCCTAAATAAGTACCTGTAGCCTCTGCGTTGGAAAGATCAAGTGTGATATCACTCTCCAGAGTTGAAAACTCCTTTGGCATATCAACGGTAAGAGCTCCTGCATACGAGCCGGTCACACTGTGCCCTGTATCTGTTGTGAAATCCCATGTAATCTCGTAGTATCCGCTCCAATTATGTAAGAAAAGAGTACCTGATGTTATCAAAGCATATGAAGGGTAACCGCTCTCATCATAATAGGCCACATACGTCCCGTCCGGGACATCCCCAAAGAACATTCCATACTGAAGACTGTAGTTCGCACCTTGCTCATTTGATATCTCATAATCACCCGTTCCGACATTTCCACTCACATCAAAAGGCACCCATCCCTTGACTACCAGCACATTACTTGACACCGGCACATCACCGTCAGTGCCGAATGGCTTATCTGAGAACGACAGAGCGACATACATAGTCTCCTGACCTGCTGCCTTTATAAATTCTCCCGATACAGATATTGCTGTAAAATTCACATCTTCGTCTATAGTTCCATATGGAGGCAGTGAGTCATCTCTCCAAGTTCCGGCATCACCCACATACTCAACATGATGAGTTTTCTCGTCTGTGTCAAGAAGGTCGGCCGTCATAACCCAATTGCCTTCCGAGTCCAGGCTAAGTTCCAAAGTACCCTCTACAAATATGGCATACATAACATCCATCTGGCCAGTAGGACCTACAGTAAACGCCCCGGATAGTTCCGGCGTAAATGTAAACTCAGCCGTAGCATCCTGCTCTCCAAGGGTATAAGTTCCGGCAGGGAACATCAGATCGTCCTCGTTTTCAGGTGCTGGTCCGAACAGATCAAATACATAGTATGTGCCTCCTGGCTGACCATACCCGTCTTCTGAATACGGCATATCAGAGAATGTCACATAATAACTGTATTCTCCATTCAAACCATTCTTTGTTCCATAATATACCCCGGTCAGTAATTGCGCTGCAAACTCATAGTCATACTCGGGTGCATTCAGCGGCTGGCTTATACCGACAGAATCCCTCAACTCCTCTCCATCACCGTACACATACACTATAACAAGATCTACACTGCGGTCGTTTTCAGTATCATTGGGCTGGACGGTAAATGTTACAGTTCCTTCTGTCGCCCAGTCTACATCCGTAATCCAGTCAGCCTGACACTCTGCAAATATCTCTCCGCCATCCACTGGATCTTTCAAAATATATTCCACAGTACAGGCTTGCCCGGAAGGCTGAACCGTAATATCACCTGTCAGTATTTCCAAAGATGGATTCACAAGTGCCGGTTCTGAATTATCCGGCTTGCACCCGGTCGAAAGCAGACAAAAACCGCACGCCAGTGCGGTGAATTTTAGAGTTAATGATTTCATGTTGCTAAGTTTTAAAATTTAAAAACACCTAATGTACGGCATTGAAATTTGCCGGTACAATATTAGTTATATTCAAATAATAAGAGATTTTTTAGTTTTTACAATCCGCCAAATTGGCGTTTTGTATAACTGTTTCGCGGTATTTTGACGGCGGCATCCCCTTAGCAGCCTCGAAAAGACGGTAAAAAGTCGTAAGGTTATTGTATCCAAGATTGCCGGCTATGGCCTTAATCGGAGTATTGTCCTCTGGATTGGACAGAATCCTGACGGCCTCGTTTATGCGGAAAGAATTCACGTAATACGGAAAGGTCATACCGGTGAACGACTTGATTACGGAACACAAGTACGTCCTGTTCGTGGACAGCATCTGCGCGACCTTATCCCTCGACAGGTCGCTCTGACGGTACAGCTCCTGCTCGTACATAAGTTTCTCCAGCCTGTCATACATTTCCTTCATCTTGTCCTGAGGCATCGGCACAGCTGCTGTTTGAGCCGGGCGCGTCTCCTGACGCTCCAATATGGTCTGATGCTGCTTCAATAACTGACGGTAATTTTTCACCTTACTGCGATACAGCAGGTACAACCCAACAAACACACACACTGCAAAAACAAAAGCCATCACCGCAAGGTTGTACTTGTTGCGCCACTCCAGCAGTTCCACCTCATGCTTCTGCTTGTCATACTCCCTGCGTATACTGCTGATTTTCCTTTCTATTTCCAGATTGAGCTGTCTGTTGGCCTCCTCATTATACTGCTTGTAATATGTCAGTGCAGTACCAGGATCACCCATATCCTCGTATATTCCCGACAGACTCAGGTACATCATGGGCTTTTTTGCAGGAGATCTTACAGAATCCATCATATGCAGGCCATCCATCAAAACACTGACCGCATCATCATACCTTCTGTCTTCTTTCAAAAACTCGGCATATCCCAAATACAGATCAGCCTTTGAGTATATGCCCGATCCGGACTGTTCCTGAAACGCTTTTCTATAATATATGACAGAACTGTCCTTTTTTCCAATATCACGGAGAATATCCGCATACAGCACATAGACTTCACGAGACTGGTCATACATCTCCACATAAGGAAGCGCCTCTTTTACATACCGCAGAGCATTCGCCGTATCACGCATCATCCAATACAGGTTAGCTGATATCATCGCTCCTTGAAATATTCTGTAGATATTGTTATTATCCACACCGTTCCGATAGACATCCTGTGCATAAATCAGACCTGTTGAATCATTTATAAAACAATATGCCATCGCAAGATTATTCTTGACCAGCATCAGCCTGGAGGTATCCCGTATATTCTCAGCATACCGCAATGCTTCTATAAGATAGGCAATCCCTTGAGAATAGTCTCCTTCTCCGAAAGCCGTATTGCCTCCCAGCGAATTGTAAATTGTGGCCAGAGCCCAGTAATCTTTTTCCCTCTCAGCCATCGGCAATGCCTTGCCAAAGTACAGAGACATTGAATCAACTATGTTGATCCCCCCGTAGCACTGTGCGATATACACGTAGCCGTAAAGCAGGGCTCTCCCGTCATGCTCGCTTTCGCCTTTATTCCTGAGCTGATATGACAGTTTCAATGCCGCATCAAAGTCCTGTCGTGAGAAACAGTCCTGAATCTGTGCAAGATACACGTCCAGACTGTCATCCGACAGTGCCTCTGAACGCGGAGCATCAGAACGGGAGCAGCGGCACAGCAAAGGCAGCAGGAGAAGAAAACATATAAGGTACTTTCGCATAAGACAGGTTCACTGAAATAATGCGCAAAAATAGCAATACCCGCTGACTTGCCAAAAACGTAACTTGCCGATTATTTTACGGACTGCCTTAGGCCAAGGGCCGCCCGGGAGTACATGTATTCGTCCGCAAACAGCATACCGCCCTCATACACAAACGAGACAGTGTTTCCGTATCCGTCCAGCAGATCTCCCTCAAACACCCATGTGTCACCGTCCACGGCCACATCCACCGTACCGTCTACAAATCTTGCCTCGACCTGCTCCTGAAGGTGGAAATACCAGCAGCCCATGTATGTACCGTACTCATAGATTCCGCTCAGGCCGGTCCATGCCGGAAGCGACACAGCTGTATACGCATCCAACAGTCCCTCATAAGTTCCCGCAGGGACTCCTTCGGAAGAGCCGTTGGGAACATTGAGATACAGGATTATTGACTGACCCAGTCCGAAATTGGTATTGAGGTCATAGTCATCATCCGCCAGCACCACCATATACATCTCTGATTCTCCGGTCTCAAACAGATCGCCGAGATAAGTCTGACTGCCCTGGGTAAACTCCGCCACCTCGCAATCCCCTGTCAGATTGCTCATCTCACCCTCTCCCGAATGGTTGATAAAAGAGACCTTGCCCCTGTATTCAAACTCAAAATCACCCTCTTCCGTACTCAGCTCACAGACGATCCTGTACCCGTCCTCTCCAAAAGAAGAGACTGTGACTGTGCCGCCGGTAATCTCACCGTTTCCGGAATACCCGCTTCCGGCACTTATGACGTATGAGCTTCCGTCAGCATTCCATGTATAAGGAGCTCCGTCCCCGGAACCCATCTCATAGGTTCCCTCCGGCAATCTGGCAAAATCAGGATTGTCCGGAAGATCAAAATTGAGGTCCAGGCATACGATCCGTCCCTCTCCTACAGCATCACCCCAGTCATCTACCTCTATATCGCCCTCTATGAAGTTTATCCAGCCGTTTCCCGTACCTGCCTCATAGTAATCCCCGGCATAATAAGCCTCAGCCCTGATATTCTCCGTCGGCTGTTCTTCCGGATCATCAGGATCTCCTTCCGCTTTCAGATCAACCTCTTTCTCCGCATATTCGGAATCAATAAAACCAGCATTGTCACCAGCGTTGGCACGGACACGGATCTTATACGTACCTGGAGCAAGATTGTCGAAGACCCTGCACGTATCGGAAGTCTCCTCCACCGTTCCGTCAAGATCATACGTATAGGATGCTGCATATTCCACAGGGCACCACGAGACCGTAAATCCACTGGCAGTAACATCACTGACCGTCAGCTCAGGTGTATCGAGAAGTATCGGAGGCGCACCGTTGTTCTTGTCGCACGATGTGACAACCGACAGGCTCACGTATGCGGCGACAGCGCACATAGTCAGAATCAGGAATCTTTTCATAGATATAAGGTCAATAAGTTTTTTCATTCAGGTTGTAAAGATATTAAAATTCTGAGAATATTCAAAATAACCCAGGAATATCGGCATTAAATTTACAGTTCTATCATAAGGCCGATTGAGAGCCTTGGAGGTTCCATCGGCAAAACAGAGTGGTTAAACAGGTGAGTAAAACGATACTTGCAGTAAACTGCGAAAGCATTTATTCCAAGAGCCGCATAGACTCCCCCCTGCAGAGGCAGGAACTTTTCCCCGTCCCGGTAATGGTCCACCTCCTTGTGATCCCCCATATAGCACTTGACCTTGTACTGCCGGCTGAAGGCCCAGTCTCCCCAGGCACCCAGGTCGATATACATCGGCGTCCGCAACGAGATGTAGAAGCGGTTGTAGACTCCGATACCGAAATTGTCGGTCTTGAATATTTCCCTGCTGATTACGGCATTGTGCGGATACTGTGCAATAATGCCCCTGGCCGCCAGACCGCTGCCTCTGTAGTCGTAGTGAGTATACTGCGCCGATATGCCGAACGCATAATGTCCTATGCCGAACCACTGTTTGGCCCCTAAAGTGATCTCGAAACTGTTGCCGTACTTCACCGGCATAGCAGCCGTCGGCTCGTAACTGCATCCCTCCACCGGGAAACTGAAGCCGAAGAACACGCTCGCATCGTCATACCAACGGTTCTTTTTTCTCCGCGTCCCATAGTCATCGTAGCGGTAAACATTTTTATCCTGGCCATAGATCTTAACCGGAGACTGCAGACGTATGGTAGTCTTGCCTATCTCTATATCTGCCTGGGCAGCGGCCTGCGACACCGTAAACAGGAGCAGCCCTGCCGTGCATACTGATGCAAACATTATCCTTTTCATATCCATATAGTTTTAGTTATTTGATTTTTATCTCATTATTCAGCAGGGCATCCTGCATCTGTCCGTCAATGTCGCCCACCATCTCCATCAGCAGCGCCGACTCTGCATCCACTGCGAGCATCAGGGCCTTCCGGCGATCCGCGTCCACATACACAGACATGACGCTCCCGTCACTGCCTATTGAGACCGAATACAGTCTCTCCAGCCCGTCCGAGTACATCCGGGCGTCCTCCAGGAAGTCCGTCCTCAACGAGTCTCCATCCTCAGCAGACACACTTATTATTTTCAACTCCGTGAGCTTGCGCAGCAGGTCATTGTCATCCCGCCTGGCCATCCTCTGCAGTACAGACTCTGACATAGTTACAGTCACCACCTCCTTATTCGGGCCATAACGGTCTATCAACTCCTCAAAAGACTGTGCCGCAGCGTACAGAGGAACCAAGCACAGCAGCATCAATATAATTGCAGACTTCCTCATATCTATTTATTTTTAAACTTAGTCAATATCATTTCTTCCAGTGCCGTCACAGTAGAGTCCGACTTTTCCATTCTCACTTCCATAGAACCCAGGCTACAGTCCAATACAGCCTGCAGTTTATGAAGACGGGCAAGTCCCTGATCAGCAATTTCAACGGCCAGTGCCTCGTCGGCCACCGCCTCGCCTCCGACCGTCAGTTCAAACCCCGCCCTGTCCTGCACCCTGTCTCCGAAAACAAATACCCCGACAGCAGACAGTACTGCAGCCGTTCCGACAACAGCGGCCGCCATACCCATAATGAGCCTGCGCCTGCTGCGGACCGGACTCATACCCGCTTCAGTCCTCTGCTGCGCCACATATCCGAACAGAGACCTGTACCGCTCATATTCCGGCGGGACTTTCCCGGCAAGAAATCTCCTGCGGAGCGTTTCCTCCTGTTCCAGAGTAGTCTCTCCGTCAAAATAAAGATCCAGCAGTCTTTTCAGATTCTCATCAACTTTTTTCATATACTGACAATCACTCATTGTTCAACAGATACTCTCTTATCCTCTTTCTGGCCCTGCTTACCGACTGACGGGCATTGTCCGCACTGCAACCCAGAACGGACGCTATCTCCTCCATCTCATAGCCGAGCACATCTCTCAGGACAAACGCCGAACGCTGCTGTTCCGGCAGTTGCATGGCGGCTTTCCGCACCTGCGCTATCCGCTCCCTCATCCCCAAGTGCATCTCGATATCCTCACCGCTTTCCTTCCGCTGTACCGTTCCGATATCCGCCCTTCTAAGATATCCCGCCGACCTGACCGCATCCAGTGCCTTGTTCCTTGCAACCTTCATCAGCCAGGCCCCGGGACAACCGACACCCTTCCCCTCCGAGACTGTCCGCAGATATGCGAGGACCGCATCCTGCACTATATCCTCGGCCAGAACAGTGTCTCCGACTATATTCGTCACAAAGACCTGCAGTTGTCCGCGGACAGCCTCCACTGCACTTGCTGATTCTGAATTCATATTATAAAGACGAATGAAGCTGTGTTTTGTGACAAAGTTGGAGAAAATTCTTAACTTTGCATTCTACATACCGGGACTAATTATCAACAATCTACCATATGCATAAAGATATCCATTTTGTAAGTGCGGACGAGGCCGTCAAGGTCGTGAAGTCCGGTGACCATATTCATTTCAGCAGTGTGGCCGCAGCCCCCAAGGTGCTCATCGACGCTCTCTGCCGCAGAGGCGATGCAGGCGAACTCAGGGACGTGAGGATCCACCACCTCCACACTGAGGGCCCCGCTCCCTACACCGACGCCAAGTATGAGGGAATCTTCTTTCATCAGGCATTCTTCGTAGGCGGCAATGTGCGCAAGAGCGTACAGGCCGGCTATGCCGACTACATCCCCATCTTCCTGAGCGAGACCCAGAGACTCTACCGCAGCGGCGTACTGCCCTGCGACGTGGCCATGATCCAGGTGTCCCTCCCCGACAAGCACGGTTACGTATCCATGGGTACCTCCGTGGACGCCTCCCTGGCCGCCGTCGAATGCGCAAAGCACGTCATCGCAGTGGTCAACAAGCACGTACCCCGCGCATGGGGTGACGCCATCATACCCCTGTCGATGATTGATACCTTCGTTGAGTGCGACTCCGAGCTGGAGCCCGCCCACTTCTCCGAGCCCTCGCCCATCGAGACAGCCATCGGACGCAACTGCGCCGCCTTGATCGAGGACGGAGCCACCCTGCAGATGGGTATCGGCGCCATTCCCAACGCCGTACTGGCCCAGCTCGGCGACCACAAGAACCTCGGTATCCACACCGAGATGTTCGCCGACGGCGTCCTGCCCCTCGTTAGGAAAGGTGTGATCAACGGAGCCGAAAAGTGCATTGACCGCGGCAAGATGGTATCCACCTTCCTCATGGGCTCGCAGGAAGTCTATGACTTCATCGACGACAACCCTATGGTGGCCATGATGGACGTAGGCTACACCAACGACCCCTACGTCATCGCCAGGAACCCCAAGGTGACAGCCATCAACTCCGCCCTTCAGGTAGACCTCACCGGCCAGGTATGCGCTGACTCCCTCGGCACCAAGTTCTACTCCGGTGTCGGCGGCCAGATCGACTTCGTCTACGGAGCCTCCATGTCCAAGGGCGGCAAGGCCATCATCGCCATGCCCTCTGTGACCAACAAGGGCGTCAGCAAGATCGCTCCCGTCCTCACCTCAGGAGCCGGCGTCGTGACCACCCGCAACCACATCCACTGGTTCGTAACCGAGTACGGTGCGGTGGACCTCTACGGCAAGTCCCTCCAGGAGAGAGCCAAGGCCATCATCAGCGTCGCTCATCCAGACCATCAGGAGGAGCTCGACCGCGCCGCCTTCGAGCGCTTCGGACCACACTATCACTTCGTCGGCTAAGACCCATACGGCCGACAGCAGGACAAAGGCAGTCTCCCTCTATCTGGGACGGCTGCCTTTTTTATTCCGGATTTTTCCTTATTTTTGCGCACCATGAGGAAATTCATAAGAAGACATACCGCCGTCAAGCTGCTGCTTCCCATGCTCTTTCTCGCATACATGGGCAGCATCTCGCTGTTTCCTCATGCCCACATCATAGACGGATGCAAGATCGTACACTCCCATCCTTTCGCCGATGACGGACACAGCCACGACGGGGATTCGGCCCGCACGATACTGATCCTCTCGACATTCAGCGTTGACGGCAACATCCTGCAGGGCCATCTGCCCTCAGTCTTCCTGCCCCTGTGCGGAGACCTGTCCGTACCCTCAGTGCAGGACGGAGCGGCCCAGTGCCATATTCAAACGGAAAACAGGAGAGGCCCTCCTGCGACAGCCTGACATCTGCCCGGCCATCCACCGGCTGCGGCACAGACCACGGACGCACCGCAAGGCACCGCGTTCATGGCAGCGGCATACGCATACCTGTATCCGGCCGCTGCCTGCAACACAAACGTTTGAATAACACACATATGAACAAGCACATAACAACACTCGCATTATTTATCACCATACTTCTGACACTATTCCCCGTCAAAGCATCATGCACCGACAATGACCCTGACCGCTCAGACGCCAATATCATAGGCCATGTCACGGATAAGAACACCGGAGAGCATCTGCCGTACATCAACGTCACGATCAAAGGCACCATGCTGTACACGGCCACCGACGCCACCGGACACTATTTTCTCAAAGACCTCCCTGAAGGCGACTTCACAGTCGAAGTGACCTGCATGGGGTACAAGTCCCAGAGCAGGGAAGTCAGCCTCAAAAAAGGCGTGACCCTTGAGCTCAACTTCGAGATCGAGGAGGACATCTCTATGCTGGACGGAGTCGTCGTATCGGCCAACAGGAGCGTTACCACCAGACAGATGGCCCCCACCATAGTCAACGTCATGACTCCCTTGCAGTTTGACAACCTCAACGCATCCACGGTATCTTCAGTCATAGCTTTCCAGCCGGGCGTAAGGGTCGAGAACAGCTGCCAGAACTGCGGATTCCAGCAGGTGCGCATCAACGGACTCGACGGCCCGTACACCCAGATACTCATAGACTCCAGGCCGGTATTCAGTGCCCTGTCCAACGTCTACGGCATCGAGCAGCTGCCCGTGAGCATGGTTGACAGGGTGGAAGTCATGCGCGGAGGCGGCTCGGCCCTGTTCGGCTCATCGGCCATCGCCGGCACCATCAACATCATCACCAAGGAGCCGCTGTACAACAGTGCCCAGCTCTCGCACACCTACACCAACATCGGCGGCACATCCGCAGGCGAGAACAACACCTCCCTCAACGCCTCCTTAGTATCCGACGACTACAAGCTCGGAATCGCTGTATTCGGACAGAACCGCCAGAGAGATGCCTATGACGCTGATGGTGACGGATATACGGAGCTGCCCATGATCAACGCGCAGACCCTGGGAACCCGCTCGTATCTCAAGACCGGACTTCATTCCAGGCTCACGGCGGAATACCACCACCTGAGCGAGAAAAGGCGCGGAGGCAACAGCCTGGATCTGCCCCCGCACGAGGCCGACATCGCCGAGCAGGTACAGCACAGCATCAACACCGGAGGACTCAAGTTCGACTATTTCTCCCCTGACGGAAGACACAAGGTAAGTGCCTTCGCCTCCGCGCAGCACATCAACAGGGAAAGTTACTACGGAGCCGGCAAGGACCCCAACGCATACGGAGAGACCACCGATCTCACATGGGTCGCCGGGGCTCAGTACGACTACAGCTTCAACAAGTGCATCTTCATGCCCGCAGATCTTACCATCGGTGCAGAATTCAACCAGGACCTGCTCCACGACATGATGACAGGCTACGGCAGGGACATGCGTCAGGACACCTGGACCGCCAGCGTATTTGCACAGAATGAGTGGAAGAACGACAAATTCGGAATTCTCATCGGAGGAAGACTCGACAAGCACAACCTCATCGATGCCCCGGTGTTCAGCCCCCGCGCCACCCTGCGTTACAACCCCACCGGCAACATCAACCTCCGCGCAAGCTATTCCTCGGGATTCAGGGCTCCTCAGGCATTTGACGAGGACCTGCATATCGACAATGTGGGCGGCACCGTATCCATGATACGCCTGGCCGACGACCTGAAAGTGGAGAAATCGCACAGCGTCAGCGTCTCGGCCGACATGTACATGCGGAAAGGCAACTGGCAGGGCAACCTGCTGGTGGAAGGATTCTTCACTTCTCTCAACAATGTATTTGCGCTCAGGGACATAGGCTTTGAGGACGGCATCCTTATAAAGGAGAGGTACAATGAATCAGGCGCCAGGGTATACGGAGGTACCATAGAAGGCAAACTGGCATGGAAAAATATCTGGCAGATCCAGGCCGGCTTCACCCTGCAGCGGGCCGAGTACAAGGAAGCCAGGGTATGGAGCGAGGAAGGTGATGTGCAGCCGGAAAAACGCATGTTCAGGACACCCGAGGCATACGGGTACTTCACGACCTCCGTCAATCCCGTCACCGATCTGGCTCTGATCCTGAGCGGAACATACACCGACCGTATGCTGGTGGAGCACCATCAGGGATACATCGCCGAGAACAGGACCGAGCTCACCCCCAGGTTCTTCGAGCTGAACTTCAAGGTCACATACGACTTCCGGATCTACAACTCAATAACCCTTCAGATCAATGCGGGAGTCGGCAACATCCTCAACTCCTACCAGAGAGACTTCGACCAGGGCCCCGACCGGGACTCCGGCTACATCTACGGCCCCGGTATGCCCCGCACCTACTTCGCCGGCATCAAACTCTCCTACTGACAGTCCGTTACAACGACACATACGATAGAAGCCGACTCCAATTCAGAGCCGGCTTCTATGCTCATAAACAGCACCGTATTATCTGATGCGCTTGTAGCCGTAGACTGCGAGGTCGCCCAGCTGCTCTTCGATGCGGAGGAGCTGGTTGTACTTGGCCATACGGTCGGAGCGGGACAGGGAGCCGGTCTTGATCTGGCCGCTGTTGGTAGCCACTGCGATGTCGGCGATGGTGGCGTCCTCGGTCTCGCCTGAGCGGTGCGAGGTGACGGTGGTGTAGCCGTGACGGTGAGCCATCTCGATAGCGTCGAGAGTCTCGCTGAGGGAACCGATCTGGTTGACCTTGATCAGGATGGAGTTGGCGCAGCCCTTCTCGATACCCTTGGCCAGGAACTCTACGTTGGTCACGAAGAGGTCGTCACCTACGAGCTGGCAGCGGGAGCCGATGCGGTCGGTCAGCTTCTTCCAGCCTTCCCAGTCGTTCTCGCTCATACCGTCCTCGATAGAGTCGATAGGGTACTTGTTGATCAGGCTCTCCAGATAGTCAACCTGCTCGTCGGATGTTCTCTTGACACCCTTATCGCCCTCGAAGATGGTGTAGTCGTATACACCGTCCTTGTAGAACTCGGAGGAAGCGCAGTCCATACCGATCTTAACGTCCTTGCCTGGCTCGTAGCCTGCAGCCTTGATGGCTGCGAGGATGGACTCGATAGCGTCCTCGGTACCGTTGAGTGCGGGAGCGAAACCGCCCTCGTCACCTACTGCGGTGCTCAGTCCACGGTCGTGGAGCACTTTCTTCAGAGCGTGGAAGACCTCGGCGCCCATGCGCAGACCCTCACGGAAAGAGGGAGCGCCTACAGGACGGATCATGAACTCCTGGAAAGCGATGGGAGCGTCAGAGTGAGAGCCGCCGTTGATGATATTCATCATCGGGACAGGCATTACATATGTGTTTGTTCCGCCGATATAGCGGTAAAGAGGCATATGCAGGTAGTTGGCAGCCGCATGAGCCACTGCGAGGGATACGCCGAGGATGGCATTGGCGCCGAGGTTGGACTTGGTCTTGGTGCCGTCCAGAGCCAGCATCTTGTGGTCTATGGCACGCTGCTCGAGCACTGACCATCCGATGAGAGCGGGGGCGATGATATTGTTGATGTTCTCAACTGCCTTCTGAACGCCCTTGCCGCCGTAACGCTTCTTGTCACCGTCACGGAGCTCGAGAGCCTCATGCTCGCCTGTAGAGGCTCCGGAGGGGACAGACGCGCGTCCGCAGATACCGGACTCAAGAACCACTTCTACTTCTACTGTAGGATTGCCGCGTGAATCCAGAATCTCGCGGCCGTGAATACTTTTAATCTTCATAATCGCTTTATTATTAATTCCATCAAAAAATCCGGCGCAAAAATACTCATTTGCCCGGATTTTCGCAATTTTTCCTGAGAATTAATCTACAAGCTCGAAGTCTTCCTTGCCCACTCCGCAGAGAGGACAGGTCCAGTCTGCCGGAAGGTCCTCGAAAGCCGTTCCAGGGGCTATCCCGTTATCCGGGTCTCCCGCTGCTGGATCATAGACCCATCCGCATACCGTGCATCTGTACTTTTTCATAACACTGATATTTATTACACGGCACTAATATAGGCATTTATTCTTAATTTTGCGGTATGAAAATCATTTTCTTCAACCAGCGCGCCCTGATTCTCTGCCGGGAAGGAGAGCAGGCGGAAAAAGACCCCGAGGCAGTCATCGTCATTGACCACGGCTGCGACACCGTCCTTGAGGATGCGGTCAGTACTATGGACTCCGGCTCCGGAATCTCCAGACTCTATATCCTTTGCGACAACCCCGAGTCCACATACGACAGGCTCAGGAAACTCTTTACGGAAGTAGATGCGGCCGGAGGACTTGTCGGCAATGACAGAGGGCAGTATCTGCTGATATTCCGAAACGGCCTGTGGGACCTGCCCAAAGGAAAACGGGAGAAAGGCGAGAGCACAGCCGAGAATGCTGTCAGAGAGGTCATGGAGGAATGCGGAATCCCTGCCCCGGAACTTGGAGAACTGATATGCGTTACAGACCACACATATCACCGGGACGGACAGTTCGTACTCAAGCACACCTACTGGTACTCAATGAGCGTCAGCAGCAGTGCGCCCACCAGGCCTCAGACCGAAGAGGGTATCACACAGACCGCATGGGTGCCGGCCGGGGAGATCAGACAATACGCCGGACAGACCTATCCGTCCATAAATGAAGTCTTTGAGAAGGCCGGGCTGCTGTAGCCGCTAGCGCATATCGGTAATATAGATATCCGGATCGTCCATCAGCTCCTTTGACGGAACGAAGTATTCCGACGGTCTTGCCTCCACAGAGCTGACGGAGACTATCTGAAGTTCATATCTGTCCCCTGTGCGGCTCGCATATGTTACGGCACAGGGCAGGAATGTATCTGCGGTAACTGTTATCCTAAGGGACGTGAATGACAGTCCTTTGTCCTTCGGCACCATATTGATGACATACTGTACGGAACCGTCCCCGGCCTTGTCCGTATCAGTTCCCCCTTTGAAACTGTACATGGAAGCGTCCGCCTTGCTCAGCACCGCAAACGGATTCTCTGCAGGATCCACCGAGGCCACATCGTGCGGAAATATCGTCACTTCCTCATTCACCGTATCATAGATCCACTTGGTCTGCCCGTCACAGAAGACCGTCATCACATCCGTGCTGAGCCTGAAAGCCTCTCCCTGAGCCACAAAATGACCGCTTTCATCTCCCAGCAGGGCCCCGTCCTGGCCGAAAGCCTGAAACGAGAACGCGAAATCAGACGTTCCGAGTCCCTTCAATGCCTCCTGCATGGAGGCCAGTACTTCCTTAGGCTGAGGAGTCCTGCCCTGCGCTGTAAGGGTATAAGGCAGGGCTGACAATACTGCCAGGATGAAAAAAATATTTTTTATAAAAATTCTCATAAATTTAAAATCATAAAGTCGAAAGCAGTTCATCCAGGGATTCCAGGCTGGTGATACGCACCTGGCGGGGCTTGCTGCCCTCAGAAGGACCCACAATGCCGGCATCCTCAAGCTGGTCCATGATACGGCCCGCACGGTTGTAGCCCAGATTCATCTTTCTCTGAATCAAGGATGTAGAGCCGACCTGCTCGCGGACTATCAGACGGGCAGCCTCCTTGAACAGCTCGTCACGGGCCCCTCCAGAGGTCTTTCCGGACACCTGCCCTCCTCCGGCCGAATCGTCCATCTCGCACTCAGGCAGCAGGTACGCTCCGCCGAATCCGGCCTGAGACGACACAAACTGAGCGATGCGGTCCACTTCCGGCGTATCGATAAAGGCGCACTGGAGCCGCACCGGCTCGCTGTTGCCTGTAGATATGAGCATGTCGCCCCGGCCTATCAGCTGATTGGCCCCGGTCTGGTCCAGGATGGTCTTGGAGTCCACACTGGAGATTACCCTGAATGCTACGCGGGCCGGGAAATTGGCCTTGATGGTGCCGGTGATGATATTGGTCGTAGGACGCTGAGTCGCTATCACCAGATGTATGCCTATGGCCCTGGCCAGCTGGGCCAGACGGGCTATGGGCTCCTCCACTTCCCGGCCGGCTGTCATCAGCAGGTCGGCGAACTCGTCAATGATTACCACTATATACGGCATGAACTCGTGTCCCTTGTAGGGATTGAGCTTCCGCGAGAGGAACTTCTCGTTGTACTCCTTGATATTGCGGACAGATGCGGCCTTGAGCAGGTCATAACGGTGATCCATCAGCTTGCAAAGCGAGCGCAGGGTGTACACCACCCGTTTGGTATCCGTGATGATGGCATCCTCCGAGTCAGGCATCTTGGCCAGGTAATGCTTCTCCAGAGGAGCGTAAAGCGACAGCTCCACTTTCTTGGGATCCACCAGCACGAACTTGAGCTCGGCCGGATGCTTCTTGTACAGCAAAGAAGTGATGATGGCATTAAGTCCCACTGACTTACCCTGTCCGGTAGCACCGGCTACCAGCAGGTGCGGCATCTTGGCCAGGTCAAACGAATAGGCCTCGTTGGATATCGTCCGCCCGATAACCACGGGCAGGTCATACTTGGCGGCGTTGAACTTAGGGTCACTCAGAATAGAGCGCATGGACACTATGCTGGGCTTGTCATTGGCCACCTCTATACCTATCGCATTGGTGCCGGTAAGCATCACCACACGCACACCGCGGGCAGCCAGCGAGCGGGCTATATCGTCCTCCAGCCTTACTATCTGGGCCACACGGACTCCCGGAGCAGGCACCACCTCATACAGAGTAACGGTAGGCCCTACCCTCGCAGATATCTTGGATATGCTTATCCTGAAGTCTTTGAGCGTACTGACGATCAGACGGTTATTCCTTTCCAGCTCCTCGCGCGACACTTCATGGATCTGGTCCGAATAATCCTTCAGCAGAGACAGGTCCGGCATCCGGTAATTGGACATACTGAGCCTGGGATCATACCTTGTCTTCCACTGCTCATCCGACAGACCGGTAGAGAAGTCCGTCGGATCCCCGCCGATGACCTCCACCGGAGGAATGTCGCTGTCAGGCACATCCGGACCTGCAGGTGTATCCGCATCCTTGTCCTCAGGTCGTTCCACCGGCACCACCGGGGGTATCACCTCCAGTTCCGGTCCTTCCTCATCGGGTTCATTGCCTTCATCTCCCTCCTCATCACCGTTCTCCTCGTCATCATTTTCTCCATCTTCATCCTCATCATCGGATCCTTCATCATCGCCACCGTCCTCATCCACGTCATCCTCTCCTGCATCTGTCCCTCCATCTTCGGGGACAGCATCCGCATCGGACTTACCGCGCTTGGAGAACAGAGAGTCGAACAGCGACGTTATCCTGTCTACTATCTTGTGATTGAGGAGCATAACCCACAGTACGAGAAAGACCAGAATGATACATGCAGTCCCGAACGCTCCGGTCATGGACACCAGCCATTCATTGACATAGTACCCGTAAGACCCTCCTGCACCGTCTCCGAACATCGACTTCGCGGAAGTAAAGGAGAATATATAGGAGAACAGAGCGGACAGGACTATACAGCCCATCAAGGACAGAAAGAACAGGCGCAGAAGCCTGACTTTCTCCTTCTTGAAACAATACACGGACACACCGGCGAAGAAAAACGGAATGACGAACGCTCCCAGGCCGAACCATCTGGACACAAGGAGATTGGCAAACAGGAAGCCGGCTTTGCCTCCGGTATTCTCAGCGGTAACAGCATTGCTGTATATTCCGTCGTCGGACAACAGACTCTGATCATCAGCCCATGTGAACAGATAAGAGACTATCGACACCAGGGTAAAGACCGCCAGAAGAGCAAAAACCAGCCCCAGCACAAAACGGACGTTCCGGTTGTGCATCAGCCTGTCCAATGCTGACGGACCTTTCTTCTTTTTTTTCTTTTTCCTGGCTACTGCTGCTTTTTCCATTTGCCTCTGTTGTTCTTATTCCGGCCCTGCTTCCTGAACTGATTGCGGTTCTGGGCGTTGGGAAGCATCAGACCCGGACGGGTGAATTTTTCCTTCTCGGAGATACTGTCAAGATGAATATGAGACGGCACTGTCAGCTTACCGTCCGAGAGTTTTTCTATATCCTTGAAGATAGTCTCATCAGATACACTGTCCTTGTTCCATATAAGGTACTGCTGCCTCATATATACCGCCATGGACTTTATCATCCTGTCGCGGGTCTCGTCTTCGGGCATGGCGGCTATTACCTTCACCATATTCTGAATATTCCGGCCATAATGCGCCGCAGCAAGGGGTTCCTTCGGCATCGGCACTATCTCAGGGGGTGCCGTCAGCTCCTCCTTGGTCGGCATAGGAAAGGGCGAGTCCACATCAAGGTCAAAGCCGGCAATGATCTGCACATGATCCCACAGCTTGTGCATATAGTCCGGCTGCTCCATGACCTGGGGATTGAGTATGGCCATGACAGAGACCACCGCCCTGATCTGCTCGTTGCGTTTCTCCCTGTCCGGTATCTGCTTTACCTGCTCAATCATTTTCTGTACGTGCCTTCCATATTCCGGCAATATCAGTTTCTCTCTATTTGTATTGTAGTCCATCGTGCAAAAATTTCCACAAAGATAGTTTTTTTAGATTACGAATTGAGTATCTTTGTCGCACAATTATTATAAATATGGACAATATTCTGATTACCGGTGCAGACGGGCAACTTGGCAGCGAGCTCCGCTCCCTGCTTGATGGAAACAAGGATTACCAATGCTTTTATACGGATGTCCCGCAGCTGGACATCACCGACCAGGATGCGGTGGACAGATTCATCACGGAGAATTCCATCACCAGAATCATAAACTGTGCGGCATACAACAACGTAGACGGAGCCGAGACAGATGCCGGCTCTGCTATCAGAATCAATGTCAACGGCCCCATGTGCCTTGCCACGGCCGCTGCCCGTCACGGTATCTACCTGATACACATATCCACCGACTTTGTCTTTGACGGCAAGAAGCGTACTCCGTACCACGAGAGCGACAGACCGTCTCCCCTGTCCGAATACGGCAGGACAAAGCTGGCCGGAGAGCTGGCCGTCAAGAGGTCCGGATGCCTGTCCATCATCATCCGCACGGCATGGCTGTACTCGCCGTACGGCAAGAAGAACTTCGTCAGGACCATGATAGAGAAGGGCCTGGATGAATACGAGCTCAATGTGGTCTGCGACCAGGTCGGCACGCCTACGTACGCCCGTGACCTGGCCGAAGCCATCCTGCATATCCTGCCCCAGCTGGATACTGTTCCAAGATACGGAGAAGTCTTCCACTACTCGGACGAGGGCAGCTGCTCCAGAGCCGAATTTGCGGACAAGATCATGAAACTCAAAAGGCTGGACTGCACCGTCAGCCCCGTTGACTCTTCCGTATATCCCACCGCTGCCCGGAGACCCGAATACTCCGTGCTGGACAAATCCCTTATAAAGGCTGCCTTCGGGGTCAAAGTCCCGCTCTGGGAAAGGAGCCTGTCCAAGGCAATCAGATTGTTTTAACCTCAACACAACGGCATATGACACAGAAACCGTCCATACCCAAAGGCACCCGCGATTTCTCTCCGGCAGAGATGGCCGGCAGAAACTACATCTTTGACACCATAAAGGCCATATTCAGGAAATACGGATACTCGCCCATCGAGACCCCGGCGATGGAGAACCTTTCCACACTGCTGGGCAAATACGGTGAGGAGGGAGACAAGCTCCTGTTCAAGATTCTCAACTCCGGAGACGCCTTCAAGGACATAAGAGACATACCCTCAGGAGAGCTGAACGAGATGAGCAGCAATGCCCTGGCCCTGAAAGTCAGCGAAAAGGGTCTGCGCTATGACCTGACGGTCCCGTTCGCCAGATATGTGGTCCAGCACCGCAACGAGATTACTTTCCCGTTCAAGAGATATCAGATACAGCCGGTATGGAGGGCGGACAGGCCTCAGAAAGGCCGCTACCGCGAGTTCTACCAGTGCGATGTGGATGTCATCGGCACCGAATCCCTGCTCAACGAGCTGGAACTCGTGCAGATAGCCGATGAAGTGTTCAAGTCTCTCGACATCCGCGTAAGGATCAAGATCAACAACCGCAAGGTCCTCGCCGGCCTGGCTGAGATCACCGGACAGCCGGACAAACTCACGGACATCACAGTAGCCATCGACAAGATTGACAAGATAGGCCTCGGTGCCGTGAAAGAGGAACTGACTGAAAGGGGGCTCACTGCCGAGAGTATATCCAGGATAGAGCCGGTGCTCACGCTTTCCGGCAGCAACGAAGAGAAGATCAGCCGCATGAGAGAGCTGCTGTACGGCTCGGAGACAGGACTCCGCGGACTGCAGGAACTGGAAGAGCTGTTCAGACTCATCAGTACGGCAGGAGTCTCTTCCGAAGTGGAGTTCGACCTGTCGCTGGCCAGGGGACTCAACTACTACACCGGTGCCATCTTTGAGGTAAAGGCCCTGGATTTCGCAATCGGAAGCATCTGCGGCGGAGGACGTTACGACAACCTTACCGGCATCTTCGGACTCCCTGACACTTCCGGAGTCGGCATCTCGTTCGGAGCGGACAGGATCTACGATGTCCTGCTGGGCATGGACAAGTTTCCCCGGAACGCAGTGCAGGGCACTGAGTACCTGTTTGCAAACATGGGCGTGGAAACCCTTCCCTATATAATGAAAGCCGCAGCCATGTGCAGGGAAGCTGGCCACTCGGCCGAGATATACCCCGAAAGCGCAAAACTCCGCAAGCAGTTTGAGTATGCCGACAAGAAAGGAATAAAATATGTTATACTTGCCGGAGAGGACGAGATGAAAAATAACGAGCTCTCCATCAAGGATATACTGTCAGGAGAGCAGAAAAAAGTCAAAATTTCCGAACTTTTTTAAACTTATTTTTGGCAATTTTAAAAAAAGATATTTATCTTTGCAGTCTACATCGCGGAGTAGAGCAGTTGGTAGCTCGTCGGGCTCATAACCCGGAGGTCAGAGGTTCGAGTCCTCTCTCCGCTACTAAAAGGGACAACTCATCAGGGTTGTCCTTTTTTCGTATCCCATCACCCCTCGCAGAACGCACTACAAGGCCGAATTTTAACAAATAAAAATTTGCACAACTCACATTTTTGTGATATATTTGCATTGTCAAACAAACATTACAGAGTTCTATGAAATGGAATGAATTTGAGAAATTAGCGAGAAGCAAAGGGTGGTACTGCTACCCCAGCGGCGGCAACCACGACATTTACCGACATCCGGAACGGAGCGGTTCGCTGGTCATCGAGCGGCACTGGTCACAGGAAATAAGACCGGGACTGATGAAAAGATTGTTGAAACAGATAGGGGAAGAATGACTCCCATACATATCTTTAAAAAGCAAAATAATATGAGAAAGACTTTGGCTATTATTGAGAAAGACGAGAACGGATACGGGGTGTATACTCCGGATTTGAAAGATTCCGTAATAAGCGGCTCCGGTATGAGCGTGGAGGCCGCAAAAGCCGACTTCCTTACTGCCTACAAGGAAGTCATCGACAGCTACACTGACAGCGGAGAGGCCGTGCCTGATGAGCTGAAGGAACTGACATTTGAGTACAAGTACGATGTGTCGGCCTTCTTCAATCAGTTTGACTGCATCAACGCCTCCAAGTTCGCTGCGCTCGCCGGTATATCTCCCTCCCTGATGAGACATTACAAATTAGGCGACCAGTACATATCCGAGAAACAGCTGGAGAAGATTGAGTCCGCAGCTCACGAACTGGGCCGCAGACTGCTGGCCATATCCATGTGATGTTTGTTTGACGACTCCATCTTATGGATGCGCCCCGGACCATCGTGCCCGGGGTTTTTGTTTAGAATCTGATGAAATTCCAGCTTAAGCCGACACCGATATAGGGAAAAGCCTTGATCTGGCCGTTGGAGAACCCGATGCCGTAGCCGGCCTGAATGCCGATGCCCCATCTCCTGACAGGTTCTCGGGACACTGTGCTACTGCTGATTTTGTAAATAATAATGACTATCCGCAAAGATACCCTTGATTAGAGCGGGCCCTCTCGCCGCCTAAGGCAAGCCAGGACCGGATCGTTGTTTTTGAGGCACCGATACCTGCCGCTGCCATCCACTGCATTCGCACAGCGGGGAGAATCACCCATGAAGCACCATCTAGTTCGTTAAAATTCTGATTACCAAGCATATTTCTCTGACGTGGTTGCCCTGTGGCCTGAAAAAACAGACCATAGGGCAACCGTCATATTCAATAGTTACTTATTAGCAGCTGGTTATGATTGATACCGATGCCTTATGGGTTAAGAGCCATCGGATGTTTGCGGTCAATGGTCAGGCAGCAATCCCGCCGGCGCAACATACTGCTCAACTAAAAAGTAAAGTGGCAATTTGGCGGAGAATAGTGAAGAATGAAGAGCTGAGAGTGGTGAATGATGTGAATTATAAAGTATCGGTTCCTCCTCTTGATGATCTTTCTTGTTAAGTATCTCCCTCGCCAACTGTTCATCACTGGCGGGGACATCTTCATCATCTTCTTCATCATCCACTACTGCCGTCGCCTCATCTTCTGCATTTTTTACAAATAGTCACGGTTGTTGCTTATTATGTCACAAACATCTATCTTTGTAGATTATGGATGATTTACAATGAATATATTTTATGGGAATTTCCGCATCAAATATCTTCTTCAACTGCAACAACAGAACTGATTGATATGAAAATAGTACTTAAGACTGTCGCCATGGTGACAATTATCGCGGCCGCTATGGGCGCATACGCGGCGGAGGCTTCGGATCTCAAGCCGTTTGTGGTGCCGGAACTGAAATCATGGAGCGCGGGAGAAGGAACATTCGTACCGGGCGAGGAACTGCGGGTGGCGGTGCCGTCCGGGGACACGGAGCTGCTGCGGGTCGCCGGGATGCTGGCCGCGGACTGGGAGACCCTGCTGGGATACAGTCCCGAGGTCATCTCCGGTAAAGGAGGCAGGGGCGACATCATCCTGGAAGTAAAGAAGGACAGGAGCCTGGACAAAGCCAGCGGGGGAAGCGACGAGGCCTATTCGCTGGATATATCGGACAGGGTAAGAATCTCAGGTCAGGCGGTGAAAGGCGTGTACTGGGGTATCCAGACCCTGCTGCAGATGGCCGACGGCAGTGCGGACGGGAGTCTGCCCCGGGGACGGACAGAGGACTGGCCGGATTACGGAATACGTGGCTTCATGATGGACTGTGGCCGCAAGTATATCCCGATGAGCTATCTGCGCAAGCTCTCGCGCATCATGGCCTACTACAAGATGAACACCCTTCAGATACACCTCAACGACAACGGTTTCAAGCAGTATTTCGGAGGGGACTGGGACCGCACCTACGCAGCCTTCAGGCTAGAGTGCGATACATATCCGGGACTGACGGCCCGGGACGGCCACTACACCAAGGCCGAATTCATCGACTTTCAGGAAGAGTCGGCGGATATGTTCGTGGAGATCATCCCGGAGATAGACGTGCCGGCACACTCCCTGGCCCTCACCCGCTATATGCCGGAGATAGGCTCTCAGGAGTACGGCATGGACCATCTGGACCTGTTCAAGCCCGAAACCTACGGGTTCGTGGATGCCCTCTTCAAGGAATACCTTGAGGGTGACAGGCCTGTCTTCCGAGGTCCGAGAGTACATATCGGCACGGATGAATACTCCAACAAGGACCAGGAGGTCGTGGAGCAGTTCCGTCATTTCACCGGCCACTACATCCGCCTCGTCGAGAGCTACGGCAAGCAGGCCGTGGTCTGGGGTGCCCTCACCCATGCTGACGGAGAGACCCCGGTCAAGTCCGAGGGTGTGCTCATGAACGCCTGGTACAACGGCTACGCCGATCCAGTGCAGATGGCCAAGGACGGCTACAGGCTCATCTCCATACCTGACGGGCTGGTCTACATCGTCCCGGCCGCCGGCTATTATTACGACTATCTCAATGAGGAATATCTCTACGACAACTGGACTCCCGCCCACGTAGGTGATGCCGTCTTTCCCGAAAAAGATCCGGCCATAGCGGGCGGTATGTTCGCCGTATGGAACGACCACGCCGGCAACGGCATCTCGGTCAAGGACATCCACTACAGACTCTTTCCGGCCATGCAGACCCTCGCGGTCAAGATGTGGACAGGGGCGGAGACCTCGCTGCCTTACGCGCAGTTTGACTCCGCCAGAGGAAGGGTAGAGAGGCTCCCGGCATCAATTTCGCCGGACGCATAGGCTTTGAGCCCGGATGCGTCCTGCAGGCCGATACGGTAAGTCCAGGCTCGCGTCTGCCCTATCCCGAGATAGGCTATGACTACACCGTAAGATTCACCGTAGATGGCCGCACGGAAGAGCCGGGCACAGAACTTTTCCGCTCTGACGATGCAGTGTTCTATCTGAGCGACCCTATATCAGGCATGATGGGATTTGCCAGGGACGGCTACCTCAACACTTTCCGCTACAGCATACAGAATGGAGACAGGCTGGATGTGGTCATAAAAGGAGACAGCCGCTCTACCACCCTGATCGTCAACGGCCGCGTCATCGACCGGCTGGAGATAGAGAAGCGCTGGCACAATGAGGGCAAGAGCGTGATGTACTACGTCCCTACCCTCGTCTTCCCCCTTGAAAAAGCCGGAGACTTCAAGAGCCGCATAACGGACCTCAAAGTCTCCAACTATCTGGTTAAAACGGGGCCGAGTGAGTAAACCGCAAAGCCTTATTTGAGGCTGCGGCCGAGATTGACCATCTCAATGGCGGTGGTCATGGCGTCGAAGCCCTTGTTGCCCGCCTTGGTGCCGGCACGCTCAACTGCCTGCTCTATGGAGTCGGTGGTAAGCACGCCGAATATCACAGGCACATCGCACTCCAGTCCGACATGGGCTATGCCCTTGGTGGCCTCATTTGCAACCATATCGAAATGTGGAGTAGCACCACGGATTACCGCGCCGAGGCAGACGACAGCATCGTATTTCCCCGAGCGGGCCATCTTCTTGGCTACGAACGGAATCTCGAATGCACCCGGCACCCAGGCGACATCCAGGTCATCCCCGTTGCCGCCATGGCGCAGGAATGAGTCCTCTGCCCCGCCGAGGAGCTTGGAGGTGATGAATTCATTGAAACGGGCCGCCACGATGCCGATTCTCTGGCCGGCGGCTGACAGATTGCCTTCTATTACTTTCATATCGTATGTTTTAATTATTTCATGTGCTGTTTTTCCTGATTCTGAAAATGCAGAAGATGCCCCATCTTCTTGTACTTCGTGTACATGTACAGTACATTCTTCTCATTGCATGTCATCTCTATGGGATCGCGGTCCACCACCTCAATGCCGAAATGGTCCAGACCGAAGATCTTCATCGGGTTGTTGGTCATCAGTATAAGTTTCCTTATACCCAGATCGGAGAGAATAGCTCCTCCGACATCATAGTCACGAAGGTCGGCCTTGAAGCCAAGGGCTATATTAGCCTCCACGGTATCCAGGCCATTGTCCTGAAGCTCGTATGCCCTGAGCTTATTGATAAGGCCAATACCCCTGCCCTCCTGGCGCAGATAAAGCAAGACTCCGCGTCCGGCCTTCTCGATGCGCCTGAGAGCCTCGGCGAGCTGTTCTCCGCAGTCGCAACGCAGCGAACCGAACACATCCCCTGTAAGGCACTCCGAATGCATCCGGCACAGCACCGGCTCGTCTGTGGTCAAGTCCCCCTTAATCAAAGCCACATGGTGCTCTTTAGTTATCCTGTTGACATATCCGCAGATACGGAAATTACCATACTTGGTAGGCAGGGCTGCATCAGTCACTTTCTCCACCCATTTCTCATGGTGCTTCCGATACATCACCAAGTCGTCCACGGTAATAATTTTCAAGCCGTGTTCCCTGGCAAAGGCAATCAGCTCGGTGGTACGCATCATATCCCCGTCCTCACGCATGATCTCGCAGCACAGACCGCACTCATCAAGTCCGGCTATACGCATCAGGTCTACGGTAGCCTCGGTATGACCGCGGCGCTGCAGCACTCCTCCCGGCCTTGACTCAAGGGGGAACATGTGACCGGGACGGCGGAAATCCTCCGGTCTGGCGTCCGGCTCCACACATTTCATAGCCGTTATGGAACGCTCTATGGCCGAGATACCGGTCGTAGTGGAAACATGATCTATCGATACTGTAAACGCCGTACTGTGATTGTCGGTATTGTGAGAGACCATCTGGCCCAGACCGAGCCTACGGGTCATCTCCGCGCTCATCGGCATACAGATCAACCCCTTGCCGTGGACTGCCATGAAATTGACATTGGCTGTTGTAGCATAGCGTGCCGCACATATAAGGTCGCCTTCGTTTTCTCTGTCCGGGTCGTCTATCACTACTATGATCTCACCCTGACGGAGTGCCTCTGCCGCCTCGTCAATAGTATTAAACTTTCTTTCTGTCGCTTTTTCCATTTTATATAAAATACTTTTTAATCGTCTAAAATCCGTTCTGCATCAAAAATTCCATACTCAACTCTCCTTCGTTCCGGCTGTCATCCTTCCCGACATTGAAATGCAGGAGGCGCTCCACATACCGGGCCAGCATGTCCACTTCGACGTTGACCGGCGAGCCTACACGCAGACGGTGCAGGGTAGTCGAGGCCATGGTGTGAGGTATAAGCGACACCGTAAACGAGTCCGTCCAGACCGAAGCTACAGTAAGGCTGGTACCGTCCAATGTCACAGAACCCTTCTCCGCAATGTATTTCAAGACATTGTCCGGTACCGACACCCGCATCAGCAACGCGATACCGTCCTTTTCAAGAGCCACCACACGCCCGCAGGCATCCACGTGCCCGGAGACGATATGGCCTCCGAACCGTCCCCCGCAGAGCATGGCCCGTTCTAAGTTGACCTTTGAGCCGACAGACAGACTGCCCAGAGAAGTCCTGCGCAGGGTCTCCGGCATGGCATCCGCCGTAAAGCTGCCATGACCTGGAGTGACAGTCAGGCAGACTCCGTTGACAGCTATGCTGTCTCCGACAGCCGTACCTTCCAGCACCTTGGAGGCCTCGATCTCGAGCAGCGCACCGCTATTGCCGGTCCTTATGGCACGGACCGTACCTATTTCCTCTACTATTCCCGTGAACATAATTCCGAATGTTTTGATGCAAACCCATGTATCATCCAGTCACAGCCCGAAGGCGACACAGACTCGACAGACACCGGAACGGCCTGACTCATAAGCGCGAACCCGTCTCCTCCCACAAAGCCCTTGGCAGCTCTTCCGCCGATAATCTTGGGGGCCATGAACACATAATACTCATCCACACAATCCTCGCTTATCAGACTCCAGTTAAGCTCCGCCCCTCCTTCCACCAATACAGAACTGAAACCGGCCTCACCCAGTCTTTCCAACAGATTCCGTATATCCACCCTGCCCGCGGATGCCGTGCACTCCAATGTCTCTACCCCCAAACCGCGCAAGGCTTCCAACCGTTCAGCCCCAGCCTCAGATGTATGAGCCACTATGGTACGGTAATCCTTTGCCGTCAAGGCCAAAGCCGAGTCCAGAGGCAACGAGGCATACGAGTCAGCGATGATACGCACCGGCTGACGCATTCCGTCCAGACGGCAGTTGAGCATCGGGTCATCCGCAAGCACCGTGCCGATACCGGCCATTATGCCGGCATACCGTCCGCGCAGCTCGTGGGCCAGATGCCTGGATTCCTCACAGCTCACCCATTTGGAGTCTCCAGAGGCAGCCGCGATGCGTCCGTCCAGGGTTACGGCACTCTTGAGCACCACCCACGGACGCCTGGTCGTGATGTATTGGACAAATACCCTGTTGAGATACCTGGCCTCTTTTTCCAAAAGGCCGGTCTGTACTTCGATACCGTGACTGCGGAGTATGCCCGCGCCCTTGCCGGCCACCAGCGGATTGGGGTCGGTCATGGCCACCACGACCCGGGATATTCCGGCCTCCATGATGGCGTTGGTACACGGAGGCTGTTTGCCGAAGTGGCAGCATGGCTCGAGGGTCACGTACATCGTAGCCCCCTGCGTCGGTTCCGTGCAGGCAGAAAGAGCGTCGCGCTCGGCGTGAAGGCTGCCGTAGACGTGATGCCAGCCACTGGCCAATACCCTGCCGTCACGTACTATAACCGCACCCACCATCGGGTTGGGATCCACGTGTCCCTGCCCTTTCCGGGCCAGGTCCAGTGCCATGCGCATATATTTGATGTCCTCGTCGCTCCACATAAACAAAAAAGCCTAAGTACTGTATCAATACGTACTCAGGGCAGCGGCGACGTCAGGTCGTCATGACACCTCTCTTTCATCCGGACTATACCGTCGGTATCGGAATTTCACCGATTCAGTCCCTGATAATCAGGGAGTCGCGGACTGTCACCGCCGGTAGGGAATCGCACCCTGCCCTGAGAGATATTCATTTTGGTTGGCAAATGTATGGAAATTTCCCCAACTTTGCAACCGTTATGAAAGAAATACGCCACATCGTCATCTCAGACCCGCACGACTGCTGCGGCTGCACCGCATGTGCCTCTGCCTGCCCCAGAGGCTGCATCTCCATGAAGGACCATCAGGAAGGCTTCCTGTATCCCGAAGTCAATACAGAGCTCTGCATCGAATGCGGTCTCTGCGTCAAGGTCTGTCCGGTACAGGCCCGGTATCCAGCCCGCAGACCGCTCGCCGTCTACGCCGTAAAGCATCCGGACGGACAGGTAAGGGAAGGCAGCGCGTCAGGAGGGGCATTCCCGCTGCTGGCCGCCGCCGTACTGAAAGACGGCGGTCTGGTCTTCGGCTCACGCTTCGACTCTGCGATGGAAGCCGTGCATGACTGCGCCTCCGCGCCGGAGGAAGTACATCCTTTTATCGGCTCAAAATATCTTCAGAGCCGGATGGAGGACTGCTACGGCAAGGTACGGAAAGCCCTCAAAGAGGGACGGAAGGTGCTGTTTACCGGGACTCCGTGTCAGGTGGCCGGGCTCAATCACTATCTGGGCTACATACCGGACCATCTGCTGACAGCCGAGCTGATATGCCACGGTGCACCGTCTCCAGGGGTATGGCGGCAATACCTCCGCGAGGAGATCCAGAGACTGGAGGACAGGGGATACCGGAACGTGCGCATAGACAATGTGAGATTCAGGGACAAGGACGGTTCCGGCTGGAAGGGCTATCATTTCAGGATATTCTTCTCGGCTGTTGATCCGGACGGGAAGCCATGCCGCCCGGTGCTCAGCGAGCCGGGCAAGGCCGCGAACCTCTTCATACGGGGTTTCCTGGCGGACCTGTATTCCAGACCGAGCTGCTACCGCTGTCCCGCCCGGGAACTGCGCAGCGGCAGCGACCTGACCATCGGAGACTTCTGGGGCATCGGCGACCTCCGCCCCGACTTCGATGACGACCGCGGAGTCAGCGCGGTGCTGGTCAACACGGAAAAAGGCCGGAAAATATTCAACGGCCTTGACTGTATACGCATGGAGATGAGCTATGAGGATGTACTGCGGCGCAACCGATGCCTGGAGCAGTCCGTAGCAGAACCGGCCGGGCGGGCCGACTTCTTCGCTTCCACGGACAGCATACACGACACCATCCGCCGCCTGATCTAAGTACAAAAGGCCGCCCGGAATACCGGACAGCCTCCTGCACCTTAATTAATCTTATGCTTTATTCTATCAGTTTCAGGATAGTAATGTCACGTATCTCCTCATTGCCGGTGTTGTCCTCTCCGACGGAACTTGTCACGAAATAGGTCAGATTGGTACTGTACTTAATCCATCGGTTACGTCCCTCGTTGTGCAGGTACACCGCGCCGTCCCCGTATGTAATACGCCAGATGTAATACGCGTCGGAAGATGCCGGTTCGGTTTTCATAAAGAAGAAATTCCCTTCAACCGAAGTTCCTCCCGCAGTGCCGACATAGTTTCCATTGGTATTGCCCGCAGCCTCGCTGTACAGCCAGTAATACCCGTCAGCACCTGCTACCGGTCCTATTGTGAATACATAATCCATCACATCACCTACAACCGGAATACCGCCCAAGTCAGGATCATACTCAATTGTCACCGCGTCTATCTTAGATGATATGTGCTCCGATGCCACACGGTAGACATAATCGGACTGCCTGTATGCTATCAGGTACTTGTTGTCCGGAGAGAACTGCTCGTCTTCGGATATTTCGACAAAATACGGGTCCCTGATTACCTGTCCCTCCCCGAGCGTCATCTCCACCTTGTACAAAGTCGCATCAGGATCATCCAGCTCGAAATTACCGTCACGGAAGACGAACTCATTGTTGTCGGTCACAACCTCCAGAGTCACACCGCTGTAAGAGCCGCGCATAACGGGTACGTACACATATCCGCCCCTTTCCAGAGGAGACAGTCTGTCTATCGTTGTGGTGACACTGTTGGACACACCGTTGAAAATCACGTCTCCGTTCACGGATCCGGCCACATTTACAGTTCCCGCCACAGGCTGCGCCGCAGTGAATGTCACCGACTGTATCTGGTCCTGAGGGAAATCCGCAGTGGCAAAATCAAACCTGATCACAGACACCGGCACGTCATAGCTGACTGACACGGATGTCTCACCGGTCTCAGGCACATGCGTACAAGCCATCATTGGAATCACAATACCGGTACTGTTGACTGCACTTATCGAGTCCTGCGTCTGCTGAGCACTGATTTCCAGGCTGAGATCAGCAAGCGTTCCTCCAGCCAGTCCGTCTCCAGGATAAACCACGTACAGACGGTTGTCCGTCCCGGCACTCTCAGGTATTGTCGCTGTAAACACACCCTCAGAAGATACCTGCGCTTCTTTGACCACGTCCGATGCACAATCTGTGACATAGGCCACCACATCTCCTTCGCACCACACAAGATGTGAGTAGTCGGAGTACTCGTATTCGAGACTGGTCCTTGTATCCGCCTCCACAGGGTAGACAGTTATACTGCGCGTCTTTATGCTGTCCGACACTTCCGTAATCTGACAGGCAGAGAAAAGAATGGCCGATACTGTGGCCGCTACTGAAAGATATATATTGCGTTTCATGATTGTCGTTGTTTAGTTAATGAATGTTATTCCCATGGATTGATTTCAGTATCACCCCAGTTGCCGGTATCAACATCATCATAGTCCCTGGCAGGTCCTTTGTACACTGTGCATCCGTCATCCACCCGCAACTGGCTTGGATTGGCATTCTCGTTGATATACAACTCCTTCATGCCGTTATCATGACAGAACACCGATGTAATTACTGCCATGCTTGTTATATCAAGAGACTCTATCTGATTGATAGACACATCCAACATGGCCACGTTTTTCAGATAATTCAGACTCAGTTGCGTGAACTTGTTCGACGCCAATGTCAGGGAATTGATATTGTCACATCCCCTCAAATCCACCTTTGTCAACTGATTGCCGCCAAGTCCCACGGATACGAGCGTGCCGGTGGCCGGGAACAGGACTGACGTAATCGCATTCGCACTTGCCTCAATCTCCGTAATTGAAGTGGCGTCAGTCAGATCCAGCTCTGTCAGATCATTGCTGGAACAATTAAGCAGATACAACTGCGTACATCCCTCAAGGACAAGGGATGTCATATCATTCTGCTGCACATAGAGATAGGCTATTGAGGAGCCCGTCATATCCAGCTCTGTAAGGGCATTGCCGTAAACAGTCAAAGACCTTATGACCGTATTGCAGTCTGACAAGTCTATGGAAGTAAGCTGGTTATCATGCAAATCAATATCTGCGAGTGCCACACATCCATCCAGATTGACAGAGGTTATAGCATTATTGAAAGCATTGATTGACGTCAGGTCCGAGCATCCGGACAGGTCAAGCGCCCCTATCTGGTTGGACCAGCATGTAAGGCCGGTGAGTTTCTTGTTTCCTGAAAGATCCAGGGAGGTCAACTGGTTGGAGGCCACGTCCAAGGATGTGATCTCAGGATTCCGCGTAAGGTCTACTGACGTAAGAAGATTGCTGTATAACTGGAAATTATAGAGCTTTGAGCTTGCTGTCACATCAACTGAAGGAATCTGGTTGGCATAGGCTATGAGCTGCTGCAGTTCCGGACATCCGGACACATTCAGACCGGAGAGCTGACTCTCGGAACAGTTCAGATACTCCATTTCTGCTTTCCCGCTCAGATCAAGGGTAAAGCCGGACATGGGATTTCTGCGAGTGGTAACGTTTACAAGAGCATCATTGTTACTGAAATCCAGTTCTGATATGGAATTGTAAGCGATGTTGATATCCTCCAATGCCTTGCAGTCCGAGACATCCAGTTCCGACACAGCTCCGTCCACTATGTTCAGGGACCTCAATGCCGAGCATCCCGTCAGGTCTACAGACTCCAGTATATATCCGGTCATGTCATTGGCCTTGAGCAATTCCAGAGAAGAGCAGCCGCTTAGGTTCAGATTGAGGATGAGGTTATGGTCGCAATACACTTCCTTCAGGGCGGTCATGCCGCTCAGATCCAGATCCGGTCCTACCGAATTGTAACTGAGCGTCAGCTTTTCAAGATTAGTCAGTTCCCTGATGCCTTTCACTGAGGTTATGACAGCCTCCTGGTCCGTGCATGTTATCTCTGTTATTGCAAGCTTTTCCTCCTCACTCAGGGCTCCGTCCGAGTCCGTGTCAAACTTGCTCAGCAGAAACGCAAGAAAATCAGGGTCAAATTCCTCTCCTTCCGGCTCGTCTCCTCCAGTGCCCCGAGCAGCCTGAGTAACAGTTACGGGTTCAGAAACGCCTCCCGCCACAATAGTGAACGACGCGCTTCTGGAACTTACCGTATCATTATTGGGCTGTACTGTCAGTTCAACGACAATATCCCCTGCCTCGCCTCCTTGCGGAGTAATTGAAAGCCACTCCTCAGGCTCATAAGAGATATACCACTGAACATTTGTGTTGAAAGAGAAGTCCTTGGAACCGGCTTCAGCAGAGAATTCAACAGCTGCCCCGTCATTGAGGGTGATCCTGGGCTCCACCGTTTTCTCGCTTTTCTTGCATGATGTCATTATGCACACCGCACTCACGACAAACATAATGAGGTAGGATAAATTTTTTCTCATATCAGTAAGATTTGGTTTAAAAACTTGTACAAATATATAAATCAGCCGCAATTATAAAATTACGGATTTTTCAAAATTTGTATAATTGATGTTTTTAAAACCGTCCCTTGGACTCCGTTCTGAACTTAGATGGCGGAACTCCAGTCTCTTTGATAAAATTGTTGTAAAAAGTGGTCAGGTTAGCGTACCCAACCTCATCCGCGACTTTCTTTATAGGCATGTCTGTCTCTGAAAGTAATTTTATACTTTCCTTTATGCGCATGGAATTGAGCCATGCATTAAAGGAAACGCCGGCGTATGTGTTGACTGCCCTCGAAAGATAACTTCTGTTTGTTCCCAGACGGGCGGCCATATCCTCCACTGTAAGATTCTTCACGGCGTACATCTTCTCCTGCCGCATAAAATCCGAAAGTCTGTCAAAAAGCAGTCTTATCGTCCCGTTTTCCCCGCCCAGTCCGTCCTGCTTGACTGCATCAAGACGTTCCAGCAACTCTTTTTCCCGCTTCTGATAGGCATTATACTTCACTACAAGCTGCCTGTACATCATATTCTGCGAGCGGTTCCGTAAAACCACGGCCAGCACCACAACCAGGGCCACGACAAACGCGGCTATGACAAGTTCTGTCAACTGCCTCTGCTTAAGCAGCTGCATGTCCCTCCGCTGCAGCTCGTTGGCGTTCTTCTGACTCTCATACCTCCTTATAAGACTGTTGAACGAACGCTCCCGTTCGACATTGAACACCTTGTCCTTCAAGCTATAATACATAGTGAGATATTCCATCGCCAGGTCGTATTCCCCCATAGCTGTATACACTTCCGCCAGTTCCTGATATATGCCGTATCCATAGAAATAAAGCTGATATTTCTCTGTGATCTCCAAGCCTCTGGTGTAATATGCCACAGCTTCCCCATAACGTCCCTTTCCGGCCAGAAACTTCCCGTAACCGGCCAAAGCCTCCACCTGAATAGTACTGTCTACGTTCCTGTGTGTCTCCAAGCAGTGGAGAAACACGCGCTCAGCCTCATCGTCTCTGCCCAATGAGGCCAGAACTGATGCATACAGCGGCTCATAGGAATCGGAACCCACCGAATACTCCGGCCACTGCCCGGCCTTACGGATATATCCGAGAGCCTCCGCGTCATTGCCCAGGCTATGGTGCATATATGCGTACATCAACGCTCCCGCATACATAAAATAACTGTCACCCGTCCTGCTTCCGTAATCGTAAATCTCCCCGGCAGCAGCAAGACCGGCCGGGTCCTTTCTTATATAGTGTATGATGGCCACATTGGTCAGCAACTTGTAATAAGCATCCGTATTGTCGCTTTTCTCAGCATAGTCCATAGCTGCATAGAAATGATGCAGAGCATTCTCATATTCTATCGCATTTATGAGACTGAAGACCCCTATGATGTTGTGTATGATAATACATTCCTGATACATCTCAAGCTCCTCGGCATCCTGCGTCACGTCATCAAAATAATAATACATCGAATCCGTGGAGAAATTCATATAGTACAGCCTTCCGAGCCTGGCTCCCAGACCTACGGCAACCCGCCTGTCACCCGACAGCCGGGCACTGTCGTATTGAGTTCTGGCCACTCCCACAGCCCTGTCGTACTGCCCCGCAGAGACAAGACTGTCCACCACTGCGCAGGGATTCCACTGAACCTGGGCATTATCCGAACAGGCAATAAGCACAGGGACAAGAAAATATACTGCCAGCACCGGCACCCGTCTCCGCATTACCATCTTCCGGCCTCTTTTAAAAAGCCCGTAACGAATGACAAGACTTTCTTTATGTACTCCAGAACTTTTGACGGCCTGTTCATATCCGCGACCCTGGAACGTATCTGCGCTGCCATATCCTTGAGCGGCCCGGCCGCAGCCTCCATCCTGTCCAACAGATCTTCCGCAGTCTCCGAGAGCATCTCCCTCTCCATATCCCGCAGAGTCAGAGCGACTGTCTCCAGCATCTTCCTGTCCTCCTCCGGAATATCCGGATCCAGGCGCAGGGCATCATTGTCAGATATGGCCCTACGTATCTCATTCAGAGTATTCAACTGTTTGTCCTTTTCCATAAATCCTGTCTAATTAAG
Source organism: uncultured Bacteroidales bacterium (assembly GCA_944323785.1). Lineage (GTDB taxonomy): Bacteria > Bacteroidota > Bacteroidia > Bacteroidales > UBA932 > Coprenecus. The sequence continues at coordinate 120,660 of CALUTU010000006.1, forward strand.
CATCCCAGCGACCTGTGCTGCCAGACGGTTCAGACGCACCAGTTCCTCATACAGGTCTGCGGACAAGTCCGTCTCTCCTGCCGCGAGGTCCGCCGCCAGTGATGCGTGGGCGTTTTTCAGTGAACGCAGTGCCGAGACACAGCGGTTCCGGACCGAGGACAGATTATCCGCCCTGCGCGCAAGTTCCACATATGCCTCCAAATCCGATACCGATACAGACGCTCCATTCATCTCCATAGCCGACAGCCAAGCGGAGAAATTGTCCCCCAGACTCTCCCTCTCATGCTCGATCAGCGCATTCATCTCATCACTGCGCAGGATGGACATCAGCGAATCGCAGCTGGCCGCAACCAGCGTATCCCCGGTCATCACGACATTCCTCACAGCCTTGGACTGTACGGTCTGCATGACCTCCTCCGCCACATACCCGAACACTTTCCCGGCCATACGGGCATATCCCTCCGGCAGTTTATCCTCTTTGTCTGCCAATATATTGTACCTGTAAATCACCGAATCCACTCTGGAGCCTATACCGCGGAGCTGGGTGCCGGCGCCCTTCCACCTTTGCCCGGAACTGAGGCTGCGCAAGGCCCGAAGATAACTGTTCAGCACATCCACATAACCATCAGCCTTCCGGACCATGTCCTCATCATCCATAGAGGCCTCGGCAAGGGCTGCCACCTCGGCATACCTGGTCTCTCCGGAAGAAAGCGACAGAGCGTAATAGAGCCCGCGGTGCAGCCTTATATCGGCCATTTCCCCGAACAATACGGCCGGAGACCTGGAGACGGTATCACTGTTGAAAGTCAGTTGCCTCACCGCTTCCAACTGCGCCTTCGACAACGGCGAGCACGACACAGCGGCCAACACGGAAAGGACGATTCCGGATATTATTCTGAAGATCCTCATCATTCCCCTACTGAAGCTATGTCGACTTTGTACATCCAGGGCCAGTACTTGCCGGTCAGATAGACAGAGCCGTCATCGGGATTGCAGGCTATGCCGTTCAGCACATCGGTGGACGAGGTTCTGTATCTGGCATCCAACAGTCCGGTACAGTCAATCCTGCCGGTAAGCTGTCCTGAGACCGGATCTATGATGACTATAAAATCCTGGCCGTAGACATTGGCCCATATCTCTCCGTCAATATATTCCAGTTCATTGAGATACGGTACCGGACGCACGCCATCCTTCACCTCCAGGGTCCGCTGCTCCATGAACGTAACAGGATCCCTGAACGACAGGACAGACGTACCATTGCTCATAATCAGGGAACTGCCGTCAGTGGTAAGTCCCCAGCCCTGCCCCTGGTAAGGCAGCTCCGCGAGCTTGGTGAACGTCTCGATGTCATATACGAGACACAGCCCCTCGTACCAGGTGAGGATATATGCCCTTCCGTCAAAGGCACACGAGCCCTCTCCAAAATACTCTGCTGGAAGTATCTCCTGCCTCAAGACTTTTCCTGTAGCAGGATCCACCTCCCTGAAAGAGGACTCTCCGTACTGGCCCGTACTCTCAAACATTCTGCCCTCGTAAAAGAACAGCCCCTGCGTATAGGCCGAAAGGTCATGGCGTATCTCCTGTTTGGCGGATACCTTGTACCGGGCCAGGCCACCGTCGTTGACATCCCCGGCACGGTTCATGAACGCAAGGCAGAGACAAGCCGAGGCTGCCAGCAGGGAAAACACTGATATCAGTAACCGGTGCCTCATTTCCTATGGGACTTGCTGTATTCCAGTGCGGCCTTTACAAAAGCCACGAATATGGGCTGGGGGTTCTCAGGCGTGCTCTTATACTCCGGATGGAACTGCACTCCTATGAAGAATGGATGCTCCGGAATCTCCACAATCTCCACCAGACCCGTCTCCGGATTGCGGCCGCTGGTCCGCATACCGGCCTCATTGAGCCGCGTCACATAATCATTGTTAAGTTCATAACGGTGACGGTGCCTCTCGCTTATAAGCGGTTTCCTATATATCCGGTAGGCCAGCGAGCCCTCGTCTATCTCGCACTGATATGCGCCCAGACGCATCGTCCCGCCCTTTATGGTCGTGGTCTTCTGGTCCGCCATCAGGTCAATGACAGGATTGGGAGTGTTGGCCTCCACCTCCGTAGTCATGGCATCCTTAAGTCCGAGCACATCGCGGGCAAACTCCACTACGGCCATCTGCATTCCGAGACAGATACCGAAGAATGGAACTCCTCTCTCACGGGCATAGCGCACCGCCTTGATCTTGCCCTCAAGTCCCCTCTCTCCAAAGCCAGGCGCGATGAGGATACCGTCCATACCGGCAAGTTTCTCCTCCACATTGTCCTCCGTAAGGTACTCACTGTGAACCGGCACTACCTTGACCTTGCAGCGGTTGGCCGCACCGGCATGGATGAACGACTCCAGAATGGACTTGTACGCATCCTGCAGCTCCACGTATTTCCCGACCAGTGCTACCGTGATATTTGACTCCGGATGGGCCAGCCTGTCCAGGAAAGCCTTCCAGCCCTCCAGATCCGGCTCGAACACATCCTTCATTCCAAATTTTTCCAGTACGATCTCGTCAAGTTTCTCCTCCTTCATCATAAGCGGCACCTTGTATATAGTGTCCGCGTCAATGGACTCAATGACAGCATTGGGACGGACATTGCAGAACAGGGCCAGTTTCTTCCTGAGTTCCGGTGAAAGCTTATGTTCCGTACGGCAGATAAGTATGTCCGGCTGCACTCCGTCCTGCTGCAGCAGCTTGACAGAATGCTGGGTTGGCTTGGTCTTGAGTTCTTTGGCCGCACTCAGATAAGGCACGAGAGTCAGGTGTATCACCAGACAGTCCTCATCCGGCAACTCCCACTGAAGCTGACGCATGGCCTCGATGAACGGCAGGGACTCGATATCTCCGACAGTACCGCCTATCTCGGTGATGATCACATCATACTGTCCGCTCTTACCCAGCAGCAGCATCCTGCGTTTGATCTCATCGGTTATATGTGGGATTATCTGAACGGTCTTGCCCAGATAGGCCCCCTGTCTCTCCTTGTCTATGACAGTGCGGTATATCTTGCCTGTAGTGACATTGTTCGCACGGGATGTATAGATGTTGAGAAATCTCTCGTAGTGCCCCAGGTCCAGGTCTGTCTCGGCCCCGTCCTCCGTCACGAAGCACTCTCCGTGCTCATACGGGTTGAGCGTGCCCGGATCCACGTTGAGATATGGATCGAATTTCTGAATGGTGACCCGAAGGTTTCTGGATTGAAGCAACTTGGCTAATGATGAGGAAATAATGCCCTTGCCCAACGAGGACACGACACCTCCCGTAACGAAAACATATTTTGCAGACATACTATATTATTTACTTACGGGGGAACAAAGTTAGTGTAAAAAAACTATCTTTGCAAGATATTTTTCAACCTTATCCGTAAATGAAAAGTCTTACAACAAGATACACTCTACGCACTTCTGACGTGGACATCAGGAAGAACTACAAGGCTTTCGCCTTCATGTCCATGGCACAGGAGATGGCCAACTGGCATGCGTCCAGGATAGGGTTCGGCTACGATGATCTCATCAGGGACAATATCTCATGGGTCGTATCGAGGATGAGGGTAAAATACCTCGAAGCCCCCAAGTGGGAGGACGAGATACAGTTCTCCACATGGCACAAGGGCCCGGACGGAGTATTCTCCCTCAGAGACTTTGAGGTCTCGGACGCGGAGGGAAGGAAGACTCTGATTCAGGCCACCAGCTCATGGCTGCTCATAGACACGCTGTCCCGCAGGATGCTGCGCCCTGACCACGTCCTCGGGGAGAAAAGTCCCGCGACCGCGCTCGACCGTGATGCCATCGCAGAGCACTGCGGCAAACTGGTCACGCCAAGGAGCGGCATGGAGCCGGTGCGCACACATGTGGTACTTTACTCCGACGCGGACTTCAACGGCCATACCAACAATGCGAAATACATCGAATGGGCCTTCGACACCCTGCCTCTGGACATTGTCTCGGGCAAGGACATCGACGAGTTCCAGATCAATTTCAACCACGAGACCCGTCCGGGCGAGACAGTAGAGCTGCTGCGCGGCATGACCGGCCCGGATACGTTCTTTGTAGAAGGCCGATGCTCCGACAAGACGGTCTTCCAGTGCCACATAAGGCTCAAATCCTGATATTTTCCTTATTAAAACCTACAACCGTGGATCTGACAATATTCAACGAAAGTTTCTTTCTTACAGTAGAGAAAATAATGGTGGTGCTGGCCGTAGTGGTCTTCGCAGCCCTGCAGTACTTCAAAGCCGGCTACGGATACCTGCGCTCCAAAGGCTGGGGCCCCATGATAGACAACAAACTGGGCTGGGTGCTCATGGAGATACCGGTGCTGATAGTCACCGCGCTCATCTATATCTACGCACAGGGCTGGCAGCGTCCGACCGCCACCGTACTGGTATCGTTCCTCGTTGTCCACTACATCCAGCGCTCACTCGTCTACCCTTTCCTTATGAGGGGCAAGAGCAAGATACCTATAACGGTAGTGCTCATGGGCGCGGTATTCAACGTCATCAACGCCTACCTCATAAGCGGCTGGCTCTTCATACTTGCCCCCGAGGAAAGATATACCCTGAGCTGGCTCTACTCTCCACAGTTCATCATAGGAGCGCTCATCTTCATCTTCGGCATGGTGGTCAACCTGCACTCGGACTACATCATACGTCACCTGCGCAAGCCCGGTGACACCAGGCACTACATACCACGCGGCGGCATGTTCCGCTACGTCTCCTCCGCGAACTACTACGGCGAGATTACCGAATGGTTCGGTTTCGCGATCCTGACATGGTCACTTCCAGGCATCATCTTCTGCATGTGGACCTTCGCCAACCTCGCACCAAGAGCCAACTCCCTGTATGAGAAGTACACCAAGGAATTCGGTGAGGAGTTCACCAGTCTCAAACGCAAACGACTCATACCTTTTATATATTAGTCATGGAATCACTGCTCTTCACTCCGGCCAAGATAGGCCCGTTAGAACTCAAGAACCGCGTCATACGCGCTTCTGCCTACGAGGGCATGTGCGATGGACATGTCCCTACGCAGCAGCTGAAGGATTACCATACAGCCCTGGCCCGCGGAGGCGTAGGCATGACAGGCGTGGCATACGCCTCGATTGACAAAAGCGGACTGTCCTTTCACCGTCAGTTGTGGATGCGTCCTGAGATCATCCCTGGCCTGAGAGACCTGACAGACTCTATACACTCGGCAGGAGCCAAGGCCTGCATCCAGCTCGGGCACTGCGGCAACATGTCACACAGGATGTACTGCGGTCAGAGACCCGTGGGAGCGTCCAGCGGATTCAATCTCTACTCGCCTACTTTCGTTCATGGTCTGCGCGAAGACGAGATACATCAGATTGTCAAGGATTTCGGCAATGCGGTACGCATCGCCCGTGACGGAGGATTCGACGCCGTAGAGATACACGCCGGACACGGCTACCTTATCTCGCAGTTCCTGTCCCCGTACACCAATCACCGCAAGGACAAGTACGGAGGTCCGCTGGAGAACCGCATGATATTCATGGATATGGTCATGGAGGAAGTGATGAAGGCTGCCGGAGACGACATCGCCGTACTGGTCAAGACCAATACCCGCGACGGATTCAAAGGCGGTCTGGAGCTGGAGGACTGCATAAAGGTGGGCAAGCGTCTGGAGCAGGACGGAGCACAGTGCCTTGTACTAAGCGGAGGATTCGTCAGCAAGGCACCGATGTACGTGATGCGAGGGGCCATGCCCGTCAGTGTGCTTACGGGATACATGCCCTGGAGACTATGGTGGCTAAAGCTGGGGGTCAATCTCTTCGGCAAGATGATGATTAAGGACGAACCGTTCAAGGAGGCCTTTTTCTTCGATGACTCAATAGAGTTCCGCAAGGAACTCAAGATGCCGCTTGCCTTCGTCGGCGGACTCAACTCCCTTGACAGTATCAACAAGGTCCTGAACGCCGGATTTGAATTCGTGGAGATGGCACGTCCTCTGGTATACGACACCGATTTTGTAAATAAACTGAAAGACGGCACCTGTACGGTCAGCGGCTGCCGTCACGCCAACTACTGCGTGGCCCGTATCTGGAACTACGACATGCAGTGCCACGAGAACTGCACCCTCCCGCCCCGCATGAAACGCGAGGTAGAGCGCAACATAAGAAAGTATTACGACAAAAAACAATAGTCCAATACAATGAGACTTAGGCGGGACGCTCTATCGCTGCTGTCTTAGACAGGGGAGGAAAGTCCGGGCAGGACAGAGCACCGCACTGTGGAAAGCACAGGTAGGCGAAAGCTTACGTCACGGGTAACAGAAAACAACCGCCCCTCCCTCGGGAGAGGTAAGGGTGAAAATGCAGGGTAAGAGCCTGCGTCCGTTCGATGGCGACATCATCGGAGTATCCGCCTGCGGCCTGCAAGGCCAAATATACCGGCAGTCAAGGGCTGCTCGTCCTTTGCCGGGGGGTAGGCTGCTCAGATAAATGATAGAGGCCGTCCGGGTCCGCCCTGACGGTACAGAACCCGGCTTACAGTCCCGCCTTTTTTATTTTAATCTGTAACTTCCGCTAAACCACGGAATATTTTTCAAAAATCTAAGCCACACTATTGCAGGTGTGTTTTTTTG
>CALUTU010000007.1 GCA_944323785.1 uncultured Bacteroidales bacterium
ATTTCAAAGAAATAAAATCTCTACCACATTGACAAACAATTTGTTAGAAAGATGTCAACATTTTACGACAGTCCCTAATATAGGCAGTCTCGTCGTTCTCGTAGAAACACAGTCCGTTGGCAGCGGTCTCAATCCTGTACACCTGTGATGCGAGCTGCATGGTAAGGCTCTCGTTGGCGGCGCAGAACTCCCGGTTGATAATATGGTAACTGGACGGCTGAGGCTTCAGGATGAAATGCCCGCGTTCGTTATCGCGGGTATAGCGCAGGCGCAGATCCTCTCCTACGATAGCGGAGAATTTAGGCTGGACTCCGGACAGGGAGATTCGTCCGATATGTTGCACCGTGTCCTGGAGTCTGTCGGCATCCAGATCTTTCGGGCTCATTTCGGGAAAAATGTGCGATACGGCCTTTCCGTCGAACAGCAGTCTTTTTGCCAGCGGGCAATATGTGCTGAATCCGAGGGCGAGAGTGGACGGGCATACGGTAATCGGTCTCATGGCTCAATGGGTTTGACGGTGATGGCTCCGACAGTGTCATTCTGTGCTGTGGCCAGTAGTATCCCGAAATCATCACTGCTGTCTATATGCAGCAGCCGGGACTGGATCCGGCGGTTTTCTCCCTCGGAGAGCATGTTGAAGAAGACGGCGAACAGGTAAGGGGAGCGGTACGGCTCTTCTCTCAGCGGAAGAGTCGGACTGACAGGAGGCATTTTGTCAGCGACATACGACGGTTCATAGACGAAAATATATTCCCCGTTGTCCTCCTCGGTCAGCAGCCCTGCCCTGATATCGTGCAAATATACTTCGCATTGCCTCATATCGTCAGTCCTTCAGTTTAACGGTAAGTTCCAGTCCGAGGGTGTCCAGGATTGAGAGCAGCGTCCGTAGTTTCGGGTTGCTCTGTCCGCGTTCGATTGCTACGAGCGTGTTGATTCCGACTTCTGAGAGTCCGGCTATCTCATCCTGCCGGACTTTGAGAGCCTTCCTGCGGTCCCGGATGGCTTTGCCTATTTCTTCTGTATTCACTGTGTATTGTGATTTTTCCCAAAAATAAAAAAATCCGCTGAGAAAAACAACGGAATTCCCAATAAATTGTGATTTATGCTGACTGTTGCGCTTCGGGCCTGGGCTTGGGGCGTAGTTTTTTGTGCCGTTGAGAATTAACAGGACGATGGAGTCTGACTGGTCCGAGGCTGGTGCTAACAGGAAGTGCGAGCATCTATGTTTTGTACAATGGCTTGACTCTTAGTGTGTTGCGAGTTGGCGAGATGGATTTCGAGGTGTTCTTAGTGGGCGAAATCCATCAGCTAAAAAGTCAAGGTGTTGATTGCCAGACAACTACTGAAAATCGAGATGCGCGTACATTCCGTAGATGCACCGGTGTGAGGTGTCAAGTGCGGCTGGAGTGGGTGATGCCGGAGATATGTATGATGTTGTAGGCAAGCCTTTTCTCCACGCTTGCCTACAACACTGTAATGGCAGTAGAGCCGGCAGCACGGATTCATTCGGGGAAGTGCCTGGGATTCTGTGAAATCAATTTCCCGGTGGGGAGTTATTTGCCGGTCTTTTTTGAGGCGGTCTTGGCGTTGTCAGCGGTGGCTTCGGTCTCTTCGTCGGAGGGGACGGACCAGCCGCCGCCGAGGGCCTTGTAGAGGTCGATGATGGCCAGGAACTCGTCCCTGACTGAATTGCTGTAATCAATCTCGGCATCGAAGTAGCTTCGCTGTGCGTCAAGCACGTCCATGTAGTTGGTGTAGCCGTTCTGGTACTGGAAGAGAGCCAGCTCCACGTATTTGCGGGAAGCATCCTTTAGATTGCCCATCAGAGCCACTTTCTCGTGGGCCGAGCGGTATGATGTCACTGCGTCATTGACTTCCTTGAATACCTCCAGGACTTTCTCCTCGTATTGGTATTTTTCCTGATTGTAGGCTTCGATGGCAGCCTGATACCTGGCTTTGTTCTTCCCGAAGGCGAACAGGGGGGATGTAAGGTCTATGACCGGGTACCAGTAGGGGCCGGTGAAGAAGCGGGTGAATGTGTTGTTCTCTACACCTGCGGTAAATGAGAGGGACAGCCGTGGGAATCGGTCAGCCCACGCAATACCTACATCGGCCATTGCGGATTTGAGGTCCTGCTCCGCGGCCATCAGGTCCGGTCTGCGCTGCAGCAGCTCGGAGGGAATCCCGACATGCATCAGGTCAGGGAATTTGTCGTGCGTATTGAGCAGTGACCGTTCCACAGAAGATGGAAATTCTCCGGCAAGCAACGATATCTCATGTTCTTTAAGTGCGATATCTCGCTCTAAGTCAGGGACTAGTGACGCTGTTCTCGCGTATTCCACCTGAGCCTGCTGATATGGGATCTCTGTGGTCAGACCTCCGTCGAAACGGAGTTTCGCCTGTCTGACACTTTCCCTTCTTGTGTCTAAGGTGCGCAGTACGATGTCAAGCTCGTTGTCCAGTGCGGTAAGTTCGAAATAAGCCGTGGCTACGGCGGCCACAAGTGTCATCTGCATGGCCCTCTGTGATTCGACTGAGGACAGGTATTCAGCGATAGCTCCACGGTTAGCCCAGCGGAGGCGGCCGAACAGATCCACTTCCCATGATACGGAGGCTTTCAGCCCGAACTCATTGTCCTTGACCGGAGCCTCATCGGTATATGTGTAGTTTTCCTGGTTGAGGTAGCCTCTGGCTCCGAACTCGGGGAACTGTTCCGCGCGGACGATTCTGTGCCGCCTTTCCAGCTCGCGCACGCGGGCCGAGGCGGTGAGCATGTCCCTGTTGTTCTCCAGTGTCTTTTCTATCAGGACCTTCAGCAGCGGGTCGGAGAATATCTCGGACCATTCCAGGTCTGCCAGGCACAGTGAATCGGCCTCTTCACCCGGGACGATGGTCTGGGGGATGTCCACTTGCGGATCCACGCATTTGCGCACAGCCGCGCCGCATCCCTGGAGCAGCACTACGGCTGCGGCGAAAGCCAGTGCCGCCGATATGTATTTTACAGTATTTCTCATGCTTTGAGTTTCTTTTTCTTGGAGAAACGCTCCTTCAGCCTGTATATCCAGACGAAGAAGAACGGTACGAATACTATTCCTATGGTCGTGGCGGCGATCATTCCGAAGAACACGCACACACCGATGCCCTGACGGCTGGCGGAGCCGGGACCTGAGGCAAGCACCAGAGGCAGCATACCGAGGATGAAGGTCAGGGAGGTCATGACGATAGGCCTGAAGCGCAGCTCGGAAGCTGTGATGGCGGCTTCTACGATGTCCTTGCCCTTGGCCACCTCGTCCTTGGCGAACTCGACGATCAGAATCGCGTTCTTGGCGGCCACACCTATCAGCATGACGAGTCCGATCTGGAAGTAGACGTTGTTCTCCATGCCCAGGACTGTAATCGACAGGAATGCACCCACGCAGGCCACGGGCAGGGAAAGGATTACGGCTATGGGCACCGACCAGCTTTCGTACTGGGCGGCCAGGAAGAGGAAGACGAAGAGGAAGGCCAGGGCAAGGACGAGTCCTGTCTGACCGCTCTGCTGCTTCTCCTGGTAGGACAGGCCGCTCCACTCGATGCCTACGTTGGCGGGCAGTTTCTCGCGCACTATCTCTTCCATGATGTCCATGGCCTGACCGGAACTGTAGCCGTGGGCAGCCTCACCGGTGATGGTGGCTGCGTAGTACATGTTGAAACGCTTTATGGTGCCGGGACCGGTGGTGTACTCGGTCGTACCTATGGATGTCACGGGTATCATGGCTCCTCCGTTGCCGCGCACGAAATACATGTTCATGTTGTCGCGCCAGCGGCGGTAGGGTTCCTCGGCCTGGATGTAGACGCGGTAAACGCGGTTGAAGAGGTTGAAGTCATTGACGTAGACGGATCCGGTGAAGGCTTTCATCGTGGTGAACAGATCCGATACCGATACGCCCAGAAGCTTTGCCCTGTCACGGTCCACGTCGTAGTACAGCTTGGGTATGTCGCCCTGCATCGAGCTGCTCACGCGGGTCAGCTCCTTGCGCTGCGAGGCATAGTAGACCAGTGTGTCCGATGCTCTCTGCAGCTCCTCGTATGTAAGGTCGCCCCTGGCCTCCAGAGCCATCTCGAAACCTCCTGATGTACCCAGACCCGGTATGACGGGCGGCGTGCTCAGGTAGACCTTGCTTTCGGGATACTGTGAGAACTCGTCCATGGCCTCGGACATGAAGGCGGGCAGGTCCGGATTCTCGCGTTCCTCCCAGGGCTTCATGATTACGGTCATCTGGCTGCGGGACTGGTTGGTGCCGACGCGGGGACTGGAGCCGGTGACGTTGAGCACATAGCGCACGTCCGGCTGCTCCAGGAGCCATGCCATCGCCCGGTCGTTGATCTCGCGGGTCCTTTCGAGGGTCGCGCCCTCGGGCAGCTCGAACTCTACGGTGAAATATCCCTGGTCCTCCTGCGGCAGGAAGCTCTGGGGCACGAGCTGGGCCATGGCCCAGATACCGACAAGGCCTATGCCGAATGCGGCGAAGGACCGCTTGGAGTGGCCCAGGAAGCTGCGTATGGCGCGGATGTACACTGCCTGTCCCTTGCCTAGCCAGCGGTTGATGGCGCGGAAGATAAAGTTCTTCTTCTCCTCTTCTCCCTCTTTCTTAGGTTTGAGGAACTGGGCGCACATCACGGGACTCATGGTCAGGGCCACGACAGTGGATATGATGACGGATACCGCGATGGTAATCGTAAACTGACGGTAGAGGGCTCCGGTGATGCCGGAGAGGAAGCTCACGGGGATAAATACGGCGCAGAGCACCAGCGACATGGCTATTAGCGCACTGCCCAGGCCGTTCATGGCCTTCTTGGTGGCCTCATAGGCCGACAGCTTCTCCTCGTTCATGATGCGGTCCACGTTCTCGACCACCACTATCGCGTCATCCACGACCGTACCTATCGCCAGTACAAGGCCGAGGAGGGTCAGTGTGTTGAGGGAGAATCCGAATATGAGCATCACGCCGAAGGTACCGATAAGGGATATCGGCACGGCAATGGCCGGGATGAGGGTCGCTCTCCAGCTCTGCAGGGAGAGGAACACCACCAGTATCACGAGGAAGAGGGCCTCGAAGAGGGTCTTGTACACCTCGTGGATGGACTGGGAGATGTACTCGGTCATGTCGAAGGGTATCATATAGGAGATACCTTCCGGGAAGTTGTGGCTGATCTCATCCATGGCCTTCTTGACGGACTCGGACACTTCCATGGCGTTCATGCCGGGAAGCATACGGATGTCCATCACTGCGGCATTGCCTCCGTTGATACCGCTCTCGGTGTTGTAGGACTGGGCCTCAAGCGATACGCGGGCCACATCGCGCAGACGGATGATGGAACCGTCCGGGTTGGCCCTGAGGACTATGTCCTCGAACTCACTCACAGTGGACAGACGGCCCTGAGCCACGATAGGCACGGTCACGTCCACTCCGTTCATGGGCTGCTGGCCGAGGACTCCGGCGGCGGACTCGCGGTTCTGCTCGCGCAGGGCTTTCTGGATGTCCTGCACTGTCAGTCCGAGACTGGCCAGTCTCTCGGGCTGTACCCATATCTGCATACCGTAGTAGCGGCTGCCGACATTGGACACGCGGCCTACGCCAGGGATACGGCGGAGCATATCGAGTACGTTGAGGGTCGCGTAGTTACTCAGGTACACCTCGTCAAACTTGGGGTCATTGGACAGCAGGGTGATGGTCATCAGCTTGTTGGAGGCCTGCTTGTCCACCGAGATACCGTTCTGGATCACCTCGGCCGGAAGTCGGGCCTCGGCCTGCTTCACTCTGTTCTGTATCTCTACGGCCGCCAGGTCGGGGTCGGTGTCTATGTCAAATGTAATCGTGACGGTAAAAGAACCGGTGTTGGTGCTCCTGGAGTCCATGTAGAGCATACCGGGGGTACCGTTGAGCTCCTGCTCGATGGGGGTGGCTACGGCCTGGGATACGGTCTCTGCGTCAGCTCCGGGGTAGGAGGCCGAGACCTGCACCACCGGGGGAACGATTTCCGGGTACTGGTCCACAGGCAGCAGGAATAGGCCGATGAGACCCACCAGCACTATGACGATGGAGATGACCGTGGAGAATATCGGCCGGTCTATGAAGAAATCACTTTTCATCCTCTGCGGTCACTTTATTTGTGGAATCAGTCAAGACGGCGGCACTGTCGGCCGGTATGGGATAGCCGGTAGTATCGGCTGACACGGCGGCGGATGCACTGTCCGCTCCCAATGAATATCTGCCATCGCTGTCCTGTCCGGCGGATACCGGCTCAGGCTCCACTATGATGGGTGCGACCTTGATGCCGTGACTGAGCTTGTGGAAGCCCTCGACGATGATCCTCTCATCCGGACCGAGTCCGCGCTCAACCACTACGTTGTTGCCTATCTCGGGGCCCAGCTCGATAAACCTCTTCTCCACCACGCTGTCCCTGCGGCAGGCATAGACGTATGCTCCGCCTTTTTCAATGACCAGGGCTTTGGTCGGCACGATGATGGCGTCATCGCGCACGTCCAGCAGCAGGCGCACTTTGGTCATCTGGCCGGGAAGGAGTATATGGTCCGGGTTGGCCATCTCGGCGCGTACCGAGAATGTACCGGTGTTGGGGTCTACCTGAGGGTCGGCGAAGTCCACGAATCCCTTCATCGGGTATTCGGAGTTGTCCGCCAGAGTGATGGTCACGTAAGGGTTCCAGTTGCGGGCGGTGTCCTGCTGGCCGAGATTGACGTTGCGCTCGCGGCTCTTGAGGTAGTCCAGACTGGTCATGCTGAAATCCACCTGCACCGTGTCGCTCTTGACCATCGTGGCCAGAAGTGACTGGCCTCCGGGACCCACCAGAGTACCCAGATCCACGTAACTCTCACTGATATATCCAGATATGGGAGAACGGACAGTGGTGTATCCCAATGCTATCTCCGCTTGAGTCAGGTCGGCCTCGCTCATGACCACCTCGGCTTTCGCGCTCTCGTATGCGGCTATGGCATTGTCCAGGTCCAGACGGCTGGCTGCGTTCTGCTCGAACAGGGGACGGATACGCTCCAGGTCGCGCTCAGCCTTCAGCTCCAGGGCCTTGTTCTTGTTGAGCTGGGCCTTGGCTCTCTCCATGTCGGCCTGGTAGGGTTTCGGGTCTATGATGAACAGTATCTGACCTTTCTTGATGTATGTGCCCTCTTCAAAGAGCATCTCTTCAAGATAGCCCTCGACACGGGCGCGTATCTCCACGAACTGCTGTGCGCTGATCCTGCCGGCGTAGTCTCCGTAGATCTCCACGTCGTCGATGACCACCGGCTGCGCCTCCACTATCGGGTAGTCGGGTTTCGGCGGCTCCGGCCATGTAAGTATGATCCATACGGCAGTACCGGCGACTATCAAGCCGAGTACTACAAACCATGCCCATTTGGGCCATTTGCGGATTTTCTTGATTCTGGAGGCCGCTATATGGCCCGCCCTGGAAATCTTCTCTGTAGGTATATTGATCTGCATAACGGGTGCAAAAATAGGCTAAACTGACCTACTTATGCAAAAATTGTACCCTTTCTCTAAGAAAATGCGCATCCTGCGGCAAACAGCAGGGACAGCAGGAAGAAATTGCGGGAAGTCTTGCCCAGAAAAGGGTTGAGGGCGGCTCCGTCGGCGGTGCTCATGCGCCTGGCAGTGACCAGATGCAGGACTGCGTACAGCAGCAGGGGAGCGGCGTGCCATGCCGGTTTGGAAAGGGCGATGGCGGCTCCGGCGAGCAGGGTGGCGGCCAGTCCGAGCGCGTAATACAGGATGACGGCCCAACGTCCGCCCAGACGCACGACGATGGTCTTCTTGCCTTGTCCGGCATCCTCGTCCCGGTCGCGGTAGTTGTTGACCATCAGCAGGCAGTCCACGGCCAGACCGCAGCCAAGTCCGGCTAGAGTAGCCTCTATGGTCCAGACTTCGGTCTGAAGGTAGAATGTGAATCCCACCGGGACAATGCCGAAGAACACCAGCACCAGCAGGTCGCCCAGTCCAAGGCGGGAGAACTTCGTGGTGTAGAGAAAGCAGAACAGCACGCAGGCGGCGCCTACGGCCAGCATCCACGGACCTCCTTTCCAGATCAGCGGCAGACCGGCTGCGCAGGCCAGCAGAGTTGTGGCCGCAATGCCGGTCTTCATGGCTCCGGAGGTAATCCACCCTTGTGCGCAGGCCCGTTTCGGCCCTAAGCGCAGCTCGGTATCACTGCCTTTCTTGAAGTCAAAATAGTCATTTACGAAGTTCGCGTCTATCTGCATTATCCACGCGAAGAGCATACACAGTGCGAATGCCGCCCAGTCAAACGCCTCTGCCGGCAGCATCCCGTTGCTGTTCAGCCACATCCACGCGCAGGCTCCGCCCATGATTACAGGCGCGGCGGCCCCGGCCAGCGTCTTCGGCCTGGCCGCCAGCACCCACGCCCTCACCGAATTTGTTCTCACCGCACCGCTCATGATCTATACTCCTAGGACGATATCGGCATCTATGTTGAGTTTACGGCTTATCTCGCGGGCCACCTTCAGTGTCGGCTCGCAGCGTCCGGTAAGGTAGTCGCTGACTCGGGATGTACTCACTCCCAACAGTTCGGAAAGCTTGGTCTGGTTCAGCCCCATCTCGTACATCCTGAGTTTGATTGCCTCTATCAGTGTCGGAGTCTTGATAGGGTAATGCTCTTCTTCGTATTCCTCTACTAGACCGGAGAGCAGATCCAGCTCTATCAGGTTCCGGTCGTATGGCGGAGTGTCCTCCTGTACCATAGGAAGCAGTTCCTCTATCCTGTCCATTGCCGCCTTATAGGCAGTCTCGCTCTTTATTTTTGCCATCTCTATATACTCTTTGCGTCTATCCGGTCGTATTCAGCATATGTGCCGATGAACCGGATAAGAACAGTCTTTATAGTGAACTTTATTACAACTATGAGTCTGTGACTATTGCCTTTGATGTTGAACACATACCGTTGATTACCGATACTGTCGGCACTTCTGAATATTTGCTTGATATCGGCGAAACATGTCCATTCGGCATTCCTGACTTTGTGGAACCAGTCTTCCAGCGCAATCTTGCTGTCAGGTCTGAAAGTATAATATTCAACGATCTTACTCCGCGCAATAATTCTCATACCCATCTTTTGTCTGCAAAATTACACCTTTATTTTGTATTTCAAAATATTTTATTGAAAAATAAAACCAGCCTCGCACAAGGCTGGTTTATGATTGGCTGTATGCCGTGAATTTGCTAGATGGTGATGAGCTCGTACCGGCGGGTGCCGATGCCGATGCGCTCGGCGTGCTCGAGGCCGAACTGCCAGTTGGTGTCGGGGTGCAGGATGTGGAACTTGTCCTCGCCGCAGAGATGCTCGTGCGGACGGGTCTTCTCCAGCTTGCTGCCGGGCAGGGCGGGAGCGGCCATCACCATGTCTGCGCAGGCCTGGTCGAGGGCCACGGGGTCGAAGGAGGCGGCGATGCCGAGGTCGGGTACTATGGCCGCATCGTTGTGGTTCCAGCAGTCGCACTCGGGCGATACGTTGACTATCAGGTTGACATAGAAGCAGGGACGGCCGGTTACGATGGCCTTGGTGTATTCGGCTATCTTGCCGTTGAGGGTCTCGGAGGTATCCCAGTCCTTCAGCACGGCGGACTCGTACTGGCAGAGGGCGACGCACTGGCCGCAGCCCACGCACTTGGTGTAGTCGATGACGGCGGCTATGTGCTTGCCGGCGTGGTTCGTGCTCTCGACTGTCTCAAGGTGTATCGCGTCATGGGCGCAGTGCTTCACGCATATACCGCAGCAGCGGCAGTTCTCAACCTTGACTATGGGCTTTGAGGAGGAGTGCAGCTCCAGCTTGCCGGCCACGCTGGCACAGCCCATGCCCATGTTCTTCAGTGCGCCTCCGAAGCCGGTCTGCTCGTGTCCCTTGAAATGCGAGAGAGCGATGAGCACGTCGGAGTCAGCGATGGCAGTGCCGATCTTGGCGGTCTTGCAGTAGGTGCCGCCCTCTATCGGAAGCTCTCGGCAGTCAGTGCCCTTGACACCGTCGGCGATGATAACGTCGCAGCCCGCGCTGAGACGGTTGAATCCGTTGCGGCAGGCACTCTCGAGGTGGTCCACCGCGTTGGAACGGCCGCCGGAGTAGAGCGTGTTGGCGTCAGTAAGATAGGGCTTTCCGCCCAGGGAACGTACCAGGTCGGCCATGCCGGCGGCATAGTTGGGTCTCAGAAAGGCCAGGTTGCCCGGCTCTCCGAAGTGCATCTTGATGGCGACGAACTTGTCCTTGAAGTCTATCGTCTCGATGCCGGCGGCCTTGGCTACGGCTTTCATTTTCTCCACCAGGGGAAGGCGGGTGGAGGTGTGCAGGTCAGTGAAATAAACTTTTGCTTTTTCCATAATGTATGATGTGTATGTCTATTGTTTCGGAGCGGGATCGGTCTGCAGGGACTCGCGGCGGATCTTGTTGATGACCATCACGTCGTTCTTGTGTATGACGGTGTTACCTCTGGGGATGATGGCCCGGTTGCCTCGCTTTATGAGCACTATCAGCTCGTTGCTGTCCGGTGAGTACTGGAAGACTTTCTTGCCTATCCATTCGCTGCCCCGTTCTATCCGTCTCTCGGAGAGCTGCATGATGTTCTCGTCCTCGAAGTCGCGGGCACTCATGATGACCTTGTCACCGGGCAGTATCTTGGTCCTGCCGCTTGGGATTATGGCCTTGCCGTCGCGCAGGATGGCGGCCACGAGAGTGTCGTGCGGTATGGGCAGGTCCTTGATGACCTTGCCGTTCCAGGAGTCCTTCTCGGAGATGTCCATCTGTACGAAGCTCACGTCCATGTTGTCCGAGTAGTCGGTGAAGGTTTTGAGTATATCCTCCTCGCTGGAAGTCATCTTCAGGCTGCGGGCTACGGCCGGGATGAGCGAGCCCTGCAGGGATATGGACAGCAGGACTATCATCAGCACTATGTTGAACAGGTCGTGCTGGTTGCCGGTGAGCTGCTGCGCTGCGGGCATGGCCATGATGGCGAATACGACCGAGGCCGCACCCCTGAGTCCTACGAAGGACACCAGCACCTGCTGCCGCCAGCGGCTCTTGAAGGGGGCCATGATGGCAAATACCGACAGGGGTCTGGCGACAATGGTCATGAACAGGGCTATGAGTATGGCCGGTACGGCGATCGACGGGAGCTGCGAGGGGAACGACAGCAGACCCAGCAGGAAGAAGATGATGATCTGCATCAGGTTGGTCAGGCCGTCGAAGAACGGTACCAGGGACTTCTTGCCTCGGATGTTGGCATTGCCCAGGACGATGCCGACGATATAGGCGCTCAGATAGCCGTTGCCGCCGACCAGGTTGGGTATGGCATAGGAAAATATGGCTACGGCCAGGATGAACAGGGTGTCGAATCCGGCTGTGGACGAGCGGAAATGCTTCATCAGCCATACGGTAGCCACGGCGATCACTGCACCTATGGCCGCTCCGTAGACTATCTGGGCAAATATCATGTAGGCTATCCTGCCTCCGGATGTGGTGCCCTCGATTACGGCCATCATGATGACGGTCAGCATGTAGGAGCAGGGGTCGTTGCTTCCGCTCTCAATCTCCAGCAGGGATGCGGTGTTGTATTTGAGACCCAGCTTGCGGGAACGCAGTATGGAGAAGACCGAGGCCGCGTCGGTGGAGCTGAGCACCGCTCCGATCAGGAAACCGAAGGCCGCCGGCATTTTCAGTACGTAGTGGCAGAACAGTCCGGTAAGACCCGCCGTCAAGGCCACTCCGAGGGTAGAGAGGATGCCGGCCTTGACCACTACCGGCCGTGCCTCTTTCCACCGGGTACCGAAACCGCCGTAGAACATGATGAAGATCAGTGCCACGGAGCAGATGGTCTCAGTAACATCAAAATTGTCAAAGGCGATCTTGACCACTCCGTCCGAGCCGAAGGCCATGCCCAGCAGAATGAACGCCAGCAGCATCGGGATTCCGATCTTGTTGGAGACGTTGTTGAGTATCACGCACAGGACGATGACTATTGCGGCTACCAGCAGGAAGAGAGTTACGGCCATAGAAAAAAATATTGCGGTTCAACACTGAGTATCGAACCGCAAATTTACTAAATTTTTCCGAGTTGCTAATGCTTGTGGTACGTGGTGCCGATCTTCCTGGTGACTGATTCGGAAAGGGCAAACTCCCTCCCGCATTTGCGGCACCTCAGATAATTTTTGAAGGAGCGGGTCTTGTAGTGATCTGTCTTGATCTTCTCTCTGTCCACTTCTCTGTCGCCTATCTTTGTCACTTTGGACGTAGTAGTGTCGGTATAAGATGTACCGGTGTGTCGGGAGTCTGTGATCACAAGTGCGTTCATGCGTCCGCAGGCATGGCACCTGTTGTACCTGATGAAGCCTGTCATCTTTACGACGATGTAGCAGTTGGCGACAAACAACACTATCAGGAACCAAAGCTTGCCCATGTCTCCTACGCTGTTGCCGCCTATGAAGGGGCCGAAAGCGACGAACAGCACTTCCGTGGATACGAAGACCATGCACAAGGCCAGCAACTGGAAGAAGATGTTGGGTACCAGCGGGATGTACAGCAGGGGGTAGAGCAGCATCGGGACGAACAGCAGCAGGTCTATGACAGTGTAGATCAGCAGTCCCAGCAGGAGTACCAGGATGATGATTTTGAGGATTACAGATATAAAGCGGGGCTTGATGTTGTCAATATTGATGCTCTTTGCTATGTCTTTCTGGGACTCGGCATAAGTCTTGGCCACGGGTTTGTGCCAACTTAGATCCCGTATCACCGGCAGACCCATAAGTGCTTCGGTAAAAGGCAGTATCCTGAGAGCAACGGTGTAAGGCTTTGTCTTTACGGTGCCTGTCTCCACGCTTTCCAGCACACCGTCGGCGAATACGGCCCTGACACCTACATATACGCTGTCGGCCTCATCGCTGAACACTGCGTACTCGTAATCGGCTATGAGTCTGCCTCCCTCATTCTTTATGCTCTCAGCGTAAAGAGGGTGGCCCTCGATTTCATCCATAGGCTTGCCGGCCTGGAATGTCTCCATGAATTTCGTAAAGGCGATGTGGTATGTGTTCCGATGCTTGTCCGGCAGTCCGAGGGCTCCGGCATTGAAGATGATCCGGCCCGGGTAATTGGTCTCTCCGACAGTCCCATCATCTGTGCGGACCTTGTAGTGGAACTCATCCACCTTTTCCAGCAGCGTGACCTCTGTGCCTTTTTTGTACATGGTCTCGCCCAGTTTCTCGTCATCCATGAGAAAATATCTGTCTCCAAGCAGAGATACGGGGACGGCGCCGCGGTTGCCGTGGATATCCTCCGCCCATAGTTCATCCTCACCGATGGTAGCGTATATCTTGAGTGCCGAACCGGCAGGGATATGTGCGATGATGCGGTCGTCTCCGCCTATGACCCCGCGCATCTCGACAGCCTTGTCAGTGGTTATCTCTGTGGCCGGCGAAAGTTTCTTGTCGCCATTGGGGACAAATACAAAGAAAGCGAGAACCGCGACAACTACTATGGTAAGGTATCCTAGCGGCTTGAATTCCAAGTCATACGGTTCTTCAATCAAAAAATCCAGATTCTGTTTCAGGAAGCTCATGATGATGTAGTTTAAGTGGTTAATCCTTCAAATATAGCAATAATTTATGAAAAACCAAATCCCTGCCGGGCAGCTGGCTCTTTTCCTTGTACAGGAGTGTAGTTTGCTGCCCTCCTCAATCCAAAGAACCAGTCCATCCAGGTTACAGATATTACGCAATTTCAGCAGTGACAGGCTCGTGGAGTTCTTTCAGACCAATCAGCCAGACTACGGCTATTACTTTACGTGGTTCAAGACAGGGGAAAATCCGTTATCGTCAAGGTATTCCCGACTTTCATCCAGGTCCGTTGCCATATTCACGAGACCTATCCTCTGTGCTGTGGAAGCAACTCGTTGTCTCCTAGGTATATGCTAGAAATGAACTGAGGATAGGGGTGGTGGATTCCGGACATTTTGACGGTTTTCGGATACCCCTATCCTCCGCGCTGTTTTGCATTTGCTTCGTTATCAGACACTTCTCAAAAGAGACAGAGGACAGGTCTCGGCAGGCATTGGAACGTTAGAGGCAGGCGGCAAGTCTTTTCTCCCCGCCTGCCTCCACGCCACACACCCGTCATCTACGCCACCTTTCGCCGGTGCATTTACGGAAAGTACGAGCATCTACCTTTGGAGCATCGTGTTTATCCTCAGCAACTTATCAGTACAACGAATGGATTTAGTTGCTCTGTAAGGTGTTGAAATCCATTCGCTCAAATAGTTATGTGTTGATTGTCAGATGATTACAATAAATAAGGATGCGCGTGCATACGGTTGGGCCCCTGGGTGAGGTGTGCCAAAAAGATTGTACCCACAGGCAAGGGTCATGAAAGCGCGGTGCCTGTCGTAAGCTCGTAGAGCCAGATGAGGGTCTGCGACCATTCGCCTGGTAATCACTTAACATTTTCCGCAAAATGTAGTACGCGATTAATCAAGGAATTCCAATGTGACTAAAATGTATAGTGGCGATAGGGGAGGGATGTAATCTGTATAATTGACGGGCATGAACGTGATGGTCTTCCGCAGAGCCGACAATGTGGCAGAATGTGATTTCTAAGCAGGCACGGTGGGTGAGTAGTAGAATCAAAAAAAGTGCGCCAAGGGATATTGACGCACTTTCTTCTGTATGTGTGTTCCGGCCGGATTATTCGGCGGCGGGTGTCTCTGCTGCGGGAGCCTCGGTCTCCTCTGCGGTCTCGGTGCCGTCTCCGACAACCTCTACCTTGAAGTCGGCCTTGATGTCCTTGTAGAACTTCACGCTGGCATCGTATGTGCCGGCTTCCTTGATGTTGTCCATACCGGCGATGGTGACATTGCGGCGGTCAACTTCCACTCCGAGAGCGGCGATGGCCTCGGCGATCTGGATGTTGCCGACAGAGCCGAAGATCTTGCCTTTCGAGCTCATCTTGGCTGCTACCTTGACGGTGATGCCGTTGATCTTGGCTGCGAGAGCACTTGCCTCCTCGCGGATCTTGGCCTCCTTGTGGGCTCTCTGGCGGATGTTCTCGGCGAGCACCTTCTTGGCGGACTCGGTGGCGAGAGTAGCCATGCCCTGAGGAATGAGGTAGTTGACAGCGTAGCCGTTTCTTACCTTTACGATATCGTCTTTATGCCCGAGATTGGGCACGTCCTGTTTCAGAATGATTTCCATACACTGTCCTCCTTATTTCAATAAGTCTGTTACGTAAGGGAGCAGGGCGAGATGCCTTGCACGTTTAACTGCCTGAGCGACCTTGCGCTGGAACTTCAGGGAAGTACCGGTAAGACGGCGGGGCAGTATCTTGCCCTGCTCGTTGAGGAACCTCTTGAGGAACTCAGCGTCCTTGTAGTCCACGTATTTGATGTGTGCCTTCTTGAAGCGGCAGTATTTTTTCTTCTTCACCTCTACTGTAGGAGGGTTGAGATATCTGATTTCGTTGTTTACGGCCATGGTTTATTCCTCCTTTGCTGTGTTAGCTGATTCTTTTCTATTGGCGCGTCTGCGCTCAGAGTAAGCGATAGAGTCCTTGTCCATCACGAATGTGAGGAAACGGATGATGCGCTCGTCACGTCTGTACTGTGTCTCGAGCTTGTCGATGAACTGTGAGTCAGCCCTGAACTCAAACAGGTGGTAGAACCCTGTTGTCTTCTTCTGGATGGGGTAGGCCAGTTTCCTGAGGCCCCAGTCCTCGTCGTTCACAATCTCACCGCCCTCGGAGGTGATGAAACTGCGATACTTTTCTACCGCTTCCTTTATCTGTTCCTCAGATAAAACGGGAGTTGCAATGAAAACGGTTTCGTACTGTTTTAACATCTTGATTGTTATTAAATTAGTAATTAAAAAGCCCTTTCCTTCCACGGGAAAGGGCTGCAAATATACTAATAATCATCAAAATACCAAAATAAACTGCACCTCGTGTGCAGTATTCCTGAAATTTGAACCGGGTGTGCAGTCTGAAAAAATCATTGTTGATATTCAGTGCATTACAAAACTGAGTGCACATTTGCCCGGTTTTAAAATGCCCAAATGTGCAAACTAAAATGTAACTTGTTGATAATCAGATATGGTTTGAGAAGAGCTGCACACGCTCTACAAAATTCCGTCAACAGCATTAAAATAAAGGAGGGTGTCCGCCCTCAGGAGAACACCCTCGCATAAAGTCGTAGGGAGATTGCTTATTTCACCGGTATGTTCTTGAGGACCTCCTTGATGAAGTTCCAGAACTTCTCCACGGTGGGGATGAGCAGGCGCTCGTCGGGAGAGTGGGGGGACATCAGGGTCGGGCCGCAGGAGATCATATCCCAGTGCGGGTAGTTGGTCGAGAGGATGCCGCACTCGAGGCCGGCGTGGATGGCCTTCACCTCGGGCTCCTTGCCGAACAGGCTCTTGTAGGTCTGCTTCATGGTCTTGAGGATGTCGGAATCCATATCGGGCTGCCAGCCGGAGTAGCCTCCTGAGAACCTGACTTTGGCTCCGCCCAGCTCGAGGGCGCTCTGGATGGCGTCGCGCAGAGCGTACTTGGCCGAGTCGCTGGATCCTCTCATGAGGGTCTTGACATTGATCTTCTTACCCTCGGATTTGACGATGGCCAGGTTGTTGGAAGTCTCCACGAGGCCGGGGATGGCCAGGCTCATGCGGTCTACGTTGCAGGGGCAGGCCAGCAGGGCCTTCACTACGTTGAGAGCCACGTCGGAGGGAATTATTTTCTTATAGCCCTTGGTCTTCTCCACGATAACTTCCAGACCGGGGTCGATGGGGGCATATTCGTGCTTTATGTCGGCTACGGCTGCGTTGACGGCCTTGAGGGCCTTTGCGGCCTTCTTCTCGGGAAGAGCGACTATGGCCTGGGCCTCACGGGGTATGGCGTTGCGCATGTTGCCGCCCTCGATGGAGATGAGCTCGCCCTTGAAGTCTCTCAGCAGTGGCAGGAGGAGACGGGCCATCAGCTTGTTGGAGTTGGCGCGGCCCTCGTTGATCTCCATACCTGAGTGACCTCCGCGCAGACCCTTGATGACGATGCAGTACTGGTCGGTGTCCTTGCTTACATTCTCAGGCTTGAAACTGAACTCGGCGTCGGTGTCGAGTCCGCCTGCGCAGCCCACGTACAGCTCGCCTTCGGTCTCGGAGTCCATGTTGATGAGAATGTCACCTTTAAGGATGCCGCCCTTGAGGGCCTGGGCTCCGGTCATGCCGGTCTCCTCGTCGATGGTGAAGAGGGCCTCTACGGGTCCGTGCGCGATGTCCTTGGATTCAAGGATGGCCATGGCTACGGCGCAGCCGATACCGTTGTCGGCTCCGAGGGTGGTGCCCTTGGCTTTTACCCACTCACCGTCGATGTATGTCTCCACCGGGTCTTTCTCCCAGTCGTGCTGCACGTCGTTGTTGTTCTGCGGCACCATGTCGAGGTGGCCCTGAAGGATTACGCCCTTGCGGTTCTCCATACCGGGTGTGGCGGGTTTGCGGATGATGATGTTGCCGACCTCGTCACGGATAGTCTCCAGTCCGAGGCTCTTGCCGAAATTCTCCATGAAGTCCACGGCCCTCCATTCTTTCTTCGAGGGACGGGGAATCTGAGTCAGTGCATGGAAGTTCTTCCATACGCATTTGGGATCCAAATTGTCAATAGTCATACAGTCAATATTTAATAATGATAAGTATCAGCAAAAGTAGTTACCTATATCTGCAACCGGATTGCATAAACAATGCCGTTCTTTACTCGAGCAGGACGCCGACAGGAAATGTGAGTTCCTGACCTTTCTGATAGACAGGTACGCGGCTCTGAAGGATTAGCTCTTGTCCGTCGGTGATCTTAATGGTGCAGATGACCGGAATTCTATAGTGAATCTCATCGTTCTGGGAAGCTCTGTAGGTCCGGTAAGAACTTCCGTTCCGGGTTGAGGAAGTGAACTGCTCGGTTTCAGGCTGCACAGTCTCGGGCACTATCTCCATGACGACCGGCCTTCCGGATATGTCGTCTGAAGGCAGCAGCCCCTGAGTGTCGGACAGTCTGAAGGCTATCACTATTTCTTCTGTCCTGCTGCTGTCGGGTACTATGTCGAAGTTCATGGTCTGGACGGAACTGCAGGCCGTTCCCGTGAACAGTCTCATGAGGCTTTCTTCTATACGGTATGTCTCATCTATGGCAGCCCGCAGCGCATCACCGCTGAAGGTGGCGTCAGTGTTGCCGGTGATGATATTGACCCGGTTCTGTCTGAGGTCAAGAATCATTGATGCAGCCTCCTGTGCTTTCTTCTCCGTGCTTTTTTCTACTACCTGGCTCTGTTTGAACGCCACGCGCTCAAATTCACCGTTATCGTTGCGTTCTGCCCTGTACAGAACGGTCTCGGTTGATGTCAGATTGCTTGTGGCCTCGGATGCCAGCATGTCGCTGTTCCCGGATGCTATAGTCGGGAATCTCCACAGGCTTTCGTTGCCGGTGTTGTCATTGGACAGCACTACGAGTCCTTGGGAGGTCATCTTCAGAAATGACAGCGGAGCGACCTTTTTGCTGATGCCGCTGAGATTGATGACGTAGCAGCTGCTCATATCGGCTTCCAGGCAGGGTGTGAGCCTGATGTTGCTGAGGTCGAAAGTTACGCTTTCCTCCAAAGGTACGTCGATGCCGAGGTATTTTTTAGCATATTCGGCATAAGGTCCGGGTGTGTAACTGCTGCGGACAGCCTCTACGGTAAGGTGAATGGTTGTGGACGGAAGGGAGTAGACGACTGTCTGTCCGAAGAGATTGACTGCGGACAATAAGGAAGCAGTCAGGATGGTCAGTATTTTCAGCTTCATACGGTGAATAACTTTATCTGCAAAGAACAAAGTTATCTTTTTTCATCCAAAAAGCCAAAAATAGTGATAGGATAATTTACTTATACGTCTTGCAGCAGAGCAGAAACTCTTCAATGGTCTTCCTGTTGGCCGTGTCCGGGCTGCAGCGTATGTAGTAAGTCAGCATTGGCGTGGCGGAACCGTGGACTGTCAGGGTCGCGAAGACGGTACTGTCGGCGTCTTCCCACGGTGTGTCTGTGATGGCGAGGTCTGTTTCCCCGTCATTGAATATGACAGCGGCCTCTTCCATGCTTCTTTCCAGGATTGAGATATCGGTTTCGGGATAGATCTTTGAGTAATATTCGACCAGAGGCTTTAGCATGTGCTTCGCTGTTTCGGGTACAACGGTGATGGTGAGATGCTTTCTCTGGCCCCTCTTTACCGGCACCAGTTCCCGGGCGGCGCAGTAGTACAGGTTGAGTATTTTCTCCGCGTATTCAAACAGTATCCTGCCTTTGGATGTCAGTACTGTCTCCTTGCGGCTTCTGTTGAACAGGGCGTCACCGACAGCACCTTCCAGCTCAAAGATGTGGTTGCTGACAGCGGGCTGGGTGATTCCCAGCTCTTTTGCAGCGGCCGTAAAGCTACCCTTGAGCGCGACAGTGTAAAATACTTTCAGTCTGTAATCGCAAATCATGCCTGCTGTTTGTTTTGTTACAAAACTAGAAAATTTTTATTAAAAATGAAACATAATTCACAGCCGGCCTATTGATTTTAAATATTTTGTGCAGGATAACTTATAATCTGCAAGAGCCTCTATGTAGTCGCTGCTGCACTTGCTCCACTGAGTCTGGGCTTCCAGGACATTGACGAGAGTCTCCATGCCCAGCTCGTACTGGTCCCGGCAGACTTTCAGATTGGTCTCTGCGCTTTTCAGGGAACTTTCAGCGAGGCGCACCTGCAGGGCGGCTTCCGAGACGGCGTAACTGTTTTTTGCCCTTTCCAGCTCCATCATGCCGCTGAGTCTTTCCAGCTCGCTCCGGGCCATCTCGTACTCCTTTTTAGCTGACTTTATCTTCAGATATCCCTCGCCCCATGCGAAGATGGGTACTTTGATAGTGGCCATGACCGTGAATCCGGCCTGGTTGAGCAGGGTCTCGCCCATGAGTTTAAGC
The DNA here is from genome assembly GCA_944323785.1 of uncultured Bacteroidales bacterium. Classification (GTDB taxonomy): domain Bacteria; phylum Bacteroidota; class Bacteroidia; order Bacteroidales; family UBA932; genus Coprenecus. The sequence goes on from CALUTU010000007.1 coordinate 20,030, forward strand.
CCGTATGAATATCCGTAGCTGGCCATTACACCGAGCTGCGGCAGGAAGTCGGACCGCACGAAGTCCACGTTGCGCCGTTTCAGTTCGGCCTGTCCGGCCAGCAGCCTGTAGTCGGCCCGGTTCTCTATGGAGTCGCTGTCCAGGGCTATGCTCTCGGGAACCGCCGCCGTGCTGTCCAGGGAGAAACCGCTCTGGTCCACTTCTATCTCGGTCGTCAGGGGCAGGCCCAGGATGTGGCACAGATTCATCATTGACAGCCGTTTCCCGTTCCGGGCCTTGGCAAGAGCCAGAGCAGCGTTGTTGCGCTGAACCTCCACCTTGACCAGATCGGTGGAGGTGGCCATGCCGACATCGATGGCGTCTTCCACGAACCTGTATACTTCGGATACCGTGCTGTCCAGACTCTCGGCTGTCTCCAGCAGCTTGCAGGTCTTGACATACATCCAGTAGGCCTCGTCCACCGATACAGTCACCTCCTCGGCCTTGAGCTCGGAGTTGAGCCGGGCCATCTCGGTGCCGAGGGCGGCCATACGGTAGCCGGATATGATTTTGCCGCCCATGAAGACGGGCTGCGTCACGGACACGCCTGCGGTTAAGGTATTGGCAAGGTCTACGGACAGGGTCATCGGAGGGATGACGGCGTACTGGTTGAATACGGGTATGCCGTTGTTGTAGACTATGTTGCCGGCAGGGTCCTTCATCAGGTCGGGTACGAGGTTGCCGTAGACGTTCTTGTAAATGGGCAGGGCACCTCCGCTGAAGTCGTAGTCAAAGCTTTCTGAAGTCCAGAGATACAGTCCGTACCCGGAGAATTTGGGCAGGAAGTTGGTGATGACGGCCTTGCGGTCCAGCTCGGTCTTCTCTTCCATAAGCTGTGCGTTGCGCAGTATCGCGCTGCTGTCCAGAGCAATGATGCGGCACTGCTCCAGTGTCAGGAATCGTTTCTGGGGCTGGGCAAGTACTGTACCGGCTGTCAGCAGAAAGATGGTCGCGGCGATACCTGCATATCTTATCGTATGTCTCATGGTCAGGCTTTTTTAATCTTGAAGAACAATGAGTAAAGTACCGGCAGGAAGACCAGGGTAATCAGGGTACCTACGGTCAGTCCGCCCATGATGGTCACGGCCAGCGAGCCGAAGAGCGGGTCGAAGAGCAGGGGCGCCATACCCAGGACGGTGGTCATCGAGGCCATCATCACGGGGCGCAGACGGGAGAGGGTTGAGTCCACCACTGCCTTGTACGGCTCGACCCCGAGGCTCAGCTGCCGGTCTATCTCGTCGATGAGGACGATGCCGTTCTTGATCATCATGCCGATGATGCCCAGGCAGCCGACCATGGCCACGAAGCCGAAGCTCATGCCGGCGGCCAGCATACCGAAGACTATGCCGATAGCCACCAGAGGCAGGCAGCAGACGATGATCAGAGGCTTTTTGATGTCCTTGAACAGGGCGATCATAATCAGCAGCATGACCACAATCGCGTGAGGGAAGTACTTGAAGAGATACTGTGTGGACTGGCGGCTGGCATCATATTCACCGAGCCATGTGAGCGTGTAGCCGTCGGGCAGCTCTATAGCCTCTATCCTGTCCTTGATCGCGTTCCTGGCCTGGGCGGCTGTGTAGCCCGCCGTGTTGTTGCACTGGGCCTTGATGGCTCTCTGTCCGTTGTACCGGCAGATCTTGGGCTCGTTCCATTCGATACTTACTCCCGATGTGATAGTGTTAAGCGGTATGGGACCGGTCAGTTTCTCTATGATGTCTTCCTTTCCGACCGTGCCGGTCATCACACCCTGGACGGTCTCCATATTGGCTACGGAGGATATGGACGGCAGCAGGCCCCATACCGGAGCGTTGCGGATGCTCTCCACAGGCTCGCCGTCCATGCCGGTGCTGCGGATATAGATACCCAGTTTCTCAGCTCCGTCGTTGAGGGTGCCGCAAGGGATGCCTCCGGCCGCAGCCATTACCGATATGCCGGCCGCACTGCGCGATATGCCGGCCTGACGTGCCGCAGACTGATCGTAGTCCACCTTGATGGCGGGTACCATCGGAGACCAGTCGTCGGTCACCAGCCAGGTGGCGTCGCTTTCCTCCATGATGGCCTGAGCTTGTGCGCAGAGATCCTTGAGCACGGCGGGGTCAGGCCCCTGGAACATCACCTCGATGGGATAAGGGCGGTACATCAGGTTGTACTGCTTGACTCTCACGTAGGCTTCCGGATAGGCGTTCATAAGCTCATTCTGTATCCTGGGGATGCTCTCCACCATCCTGTCATAGTCCTTGTAGTCTATGATCAGCTCTCCGTAGCTCAGCGACGGGTCGGCAATGGCCCTTACCAGGCAGTACCGTCCCGGAGTGCCGCCGAGCGAAGTGACGACGTGATCCACATTGTCGTCCTGACGGATATAGGCCTCGATTTCCTCCAGGTCGCTCTCCACCTTTTCCGGAGCCGTGCCTTCCGGCATCCGGTATTCTATATAAAGCTGGTTGTAGACCATGTCGGGGAAGAACATCTGGGGTATATACTGATAGCACCATACGCTGCCGAGCACCAGGATGACGGCTATGCCTACGGCGATGAGGCGGTGGGAGAGCACGTGGTCCAGTACGCGGCGGAACCAGCGGTATATCTTAGAGTCAAACGGGTCTTTGTTCTCATTGGCGGTGCCGCTTCCCTTGGGATAGCGCAGGGTCAGGTCGCAGTGGACCGGGACGTGGGTCAGTGCCAGTATCCAGCTCAGCAGCAGGGAGACGGCCAGGACTATGAAGAGGTCCCTCACGTAGGTTCCGGCCATATCCGGGGACATGAATATCGGGAAAAATGCCAGTATGGCGATGACCGTGGCTCCGAGCAGGGGCATGGCCGTCTTCTTGCAGATGTTGGTCAGGCACTGGGGCTTGGGCACTCCGCGCTTCATGTCTACCAGTATGCCGTCCACGATTACTATGGCATTGTCCACCAGTATGCCCATGGCTACGATGAAGGAGCCGAGGGACACCCTCTGCAGTGTGCCGTCCATCATGTCCAGGATAAAGAACGAGCCGAAGACTATCACCACGAGGCTGGTGGCTATGATGACTCCGCTGCGGAAGCCCATGGTCAGCATCAGCAGAAGGATGACGATGACTATGGATTCTATCAGGTTGACGATGAATGTGTTGATGGAACCGCTCACTATCTCCGGCTGGAAGAACACCTTGTGAAATTCTATGCCGGCGGGGATGGACTCGGTCTTGATCTCTTCCAGCCGGGCTTCCACTTCCTTGCCGATCTTGATGATGTCGGTGCCCGACTCGGCGGAGATGAGCAGGCCGATGGCCGGCTGTCCGTCGTACTTCATGGAGTTGCGCACGGGAGTCTGATAGCCGTAGGTGATGTCGGCCACGTCGGAGAGCTTGAGCTGGTCGTCCTCGTGCCCCTGGATGATGAGGTTGCGTATGTCGTCTATGCTTCCATAGGCATCTCCCATCTCTATCTTCATCCTGCGGTCAGGGGTGTCGAAATACCCTGAGTAAATGACGGAGTTCTGGGAGTTGAGGGTGGTCAGCAGCTCTGTGGGATGCACTCCGAGGTTGGCCATGCGGTCGGCCTTCATGTCGATATTCACGCAGCGGGTGCGCTCCCCGTAGGTCATGGCTTTTGCCACTCCGTCTATATTGCTGATCTCACGGCATATCATATCGGCATATCGTCCGGCCTCACTGTATCCGTATCCGTCAAAAGTGAGAGCGTAGAACATACCGTACACGTCTCCGTAGTCGTCCATAACCATAACCTGGGCCGATGTCGGCAGACTGGCTTTCGCATCATTGATCTTGCGGCGGAGCATGTCCCATTCCTGCTGGGTGGCCCCGTCCGGAGTGGTGGTCTTGAGAGTTACCGTGATGATGGCCATGTCGTCAAAGGACTGGGATGTGACCGTACCTACCTCGTTCATCCTGCGTATAGTCTCCTCCAGCGGCCGGGTGACCTCCAGTTCCGTCTCGTATGCCGTCGCTCCGGGATAGACTGCGGCCACTACGGCGACCTTGACCTTAATCTCCGGGTCCTCGAGCTTGCTCATGCTGTTGTAGGCGAAGACTCCGCCCACGACGAGACAGATGAGTACGGCTACTACGAGTATCTTGTTTTTCAGTGCATATTCTGCAATATTCATGGCTGTAGGAAATTACAGAAGATTACCGACGTTGGTGGCTGATGCTCCGGGCAGGATCCGGACCTGTTCCCCTTCTTTCAGAGAGTGGACTCCGGCAGCCACGACTGTCTCCCCGGCATTGAGCCCTGAAGTGATGCGGGCGTTGCCGTCCCGGTCGATGTCCTCGGCTGTGACTGCGCGTCTCTCCACTCTGCCGTCCAGGTCTACGACCCAGACACAGCTCTGTCCCTGCGACTCGAAGAGGGCTGTGGCCGGTATGCTCACCGATACGTCTTCACCTGAGTTGAACTCAATGTACACGGCGGTGCCTGTTCCGGGATGGGGCGTGGTCCCGTCAGAGGCCGGTCTGAGGGCGTAGCGGGCTGTGAAAAGCTGGTTGAGATTGGCCTTCTTGGTTATATCAATCAGGTCCAGCCGGAAAGACTTGTCCGGATAGATGTCCACAGTACACCAGCTGCGGAGTGCCTTGTCTATGCTGGCGAAGTCCGTGGCGGGGATGTCCACCCTGACTACGGGGGCATTGTCGCTGATGAGAGTCACTACAGGCATACCTGCGCCTACGGTCTCGCCGGTCTCAAAGTGTATCTGCTGGACGTAGCCGTCGAAGGGTGCGGTCATCTTCGTGTCGTTGAGAGCGTTCTTGTGCGCGTTGTAGAGGGCGGTCATCTGCTCCAGACCGTAGCGGGCCTTATCGTAGTCGTTCTGGGCCGCGCTGCCCCGGTCGGCCAGCTCTATGACCCTGCCGGCCTCGGCCTTGGCCTGCTCGTATTTTGCTGTGGTGGCCTCCAGCTGCAGGGCGTAGTCCCTTTCCTCTATCTCCGCCAGAGTATCTCCTTTGCATACGTGCTGTCCCTCGCGGAAATGCACCGCAGCTATCGGTCCCGCCACCCTGAACGACAGATTGACATCTTTCTCGGGCTGAATCCTGCCGGGATAGGATACTGTCCTCGTGCTGCCTGTACTTTCAGCTGTGGCAGTCCTGACGTAGGGGATGCTTTCATCTTTCCGCCTTTGTTCACCGTTAGTGCCGCAGCCTGCCAAAATGTTTGTTATGGAGGCGGCAGCGACTGTTACCGCAAGTCCTTTGAGTACACGTCTCATCGTATTGTTCAGTTATTTAAACCTTATTTAATAGTCTATTAATACATAATGCGCTACAAGCCGCAAAAACTATGCCCTTAACTTCCTCTGAACTTCCTCTGGGAAAGTGCCGGGTTTTTCCGCGAAAATGGTGCACTTTCCCCCGTGGCATGAGACGTCTGAGGAGGTCCAGCAAGGCCTGCTTGGGGAAGTGCTTAGTATACAGACACTCTGAAAAAGAACATCTGCTGGACCTGGGGTGAAATGGCGGTTTTGCGGCAAAATGCGGGCAGTCCAGCAAATCGCTAGATTGTATACACTTAACAATCAATGCAATACATTTGGATAGTGTGTTGGACATTGTAAAAGTACTAAAGTACTAAAGTCTGCCTTTTTGCGAAACGACACTTTCCCCCGCGTGGTGAAAATCTGGCAACGAGAAAAGACTAGCCGCCCTCGGCTCTAGAGGGAGGGACCCGCCGCGAAGCGGTGGGAGGGCCTGGTCTTTTCGACTGCCGGATTTTCATTGAGTCTATCTGTCAGGTTCTTAAAGGGGCAGGAGTACCGGCTAGGTTGGATTGCGGTTCACTTTCGGCGTGGGATTGAGAAATGCTGATCGCTTTTCAAGTTGCTAAGAATCATAATGTTGTGAAATGTAAAGTGTGGTGTGTGTTGGGAGTGAGGAGGGTGGGATAAGGCAATATGTGTGGCTGTTGCCAGCGGATCACAGTTAGGAGTTATTGGGTGAGATGGCTGGAGGTGTAGCTGTCTGTGGATACGGGTGCGGTTGACCGGCAGGGGGGCTACTGGGCGAGGAAACGGTAGACAATCTCGCCGGCCTGGCGTTCGGGGGCGTCCTGTGAGGCGGTGAAGCGGGAGCGGCCGGCGGCTCTGAGTGCGTAGTCTCTCAGGCACTGGTCAGGCGAGGAGACGGACTCGATAATCTTCGTTCCGATGACATAACCCTTGCGGTTGACGATGATACTTACGGATACGTCACCGCCGCCCATGCACTTGTAGGCCGGTACCGGCAGGCTCATGGCCTTGCGTCCGTCCAGGGAGTAGGAGATGACTGACGGACCGGTGTATGTCTCTTTCTTGGACTTGTCGTTATTGTCATTTCCAAGGGATACGTTGTCCTCGTCATCGGAGGCTTCTTCTACCTCGCGGCGTGTGCGGTCCAGACGCTCCTGCAACTCGCGGGCGTCGCGGTAGATGTCCTCCGGATTGTCGTGGCGGTCGTCGCGTAGATGCTCTGAGGCATCCACGGCCACATTGCGGATGTTTTGTGCGTTCTGGCTGCGGGAGGCGTTTAGCAGTGCGTCGATCTCGGCATCAAGCTCTTCCTTGACACTCTCCTGCATACGGGTATGCTCGGCCAGCCGCTCCTGCTCCTCCTGGGCGGAGAAATCTATCAGGAACGAGGTGTCCTTGCTCAGCTGGACGTGAATGGACCAGGAAAGCAGGATGATTATGGCGACCAGATGGACTATGATAGTCAGATAGAGCCCGGCCTTGTCCCCGTTGTCCACCTTCAAATACCGCTGAAGTGACCTGAGCCGGCTTTCCAGTCCGGACAACGGGCCCCTGCGCAGGCTTTCAATGAATGCCTTTAGACGGCTATTTATGTTTGAGATGATTTTCAATGGTGGCGATAAGCATTTCTATGCCGACCTGGTTGTGTCCGCCCTGGGGCAGTATCAGGTCAGCGTATCTCTTGGTGGGCTCTATGAACTGCAGGTGCATGGGCTTCAGGGTCTTCTCATAACGGTCTATGACCTTGCCCACGTCCCGGCCTCTCTCCATCGTATCCCTGGCGATGACCCTCACCAGCCTGTCGTCTGGGTCCGCGTCCACATACACCAGTATGTCCAGCATATCCCGCAGCTTCTTGTCGGTGAAGATGAGAATGCCTTCCACGATGATGATGTGTGCCGGGTGTACGGTCAGGGTCTCCTTTGAGCGGGTGCAGGTGAGGTAGGAGTAGATAGGCTGCTCGATGGTCCTGCCGTGCTGCAGTTCCGAAAGCTGCTGCCTGAGCAGGTCGAAGTCTATCGCGTCAGGGTGATCGAAGTTGATCTTCTGGCGGTCTTCCAGCAGGGGGATGTCGCTGTTGTCCCGATAGTAGGAATCCTGAGGGACAACGACGACCTCACCTTCGCTGAAATGCTCCGTAATCTTCTGGACTACGGTGGTCTTTCCTGAGCCGGTGCCGCCGGCTATGCCTATCGTCAGCATGACCGTGCAGGATTAGAATTCCGCGGACTTGGGGGTTCTCGGGAAGGGTATCACGTCACGGATGTTGCTCATGCCGGTGACAAAGAGCAGCAGACGCTCGAAACCGAGTCCGAATCCGCTGTGCGGAGCGGTACCGAACCGCCTGGTGTCGATGTACCACCACAGGTTGGTCATGTCCATGTGCAGCTCGTTGATGCGGGCCATCAGCTTGTCGTAGGACTCCTCTCTCTGGGAACCTCCGATGATCTCGCCTATCTTGGGGAAGAGCACGTCCATGCCGCGCACGGTCTTGCCGTCATCGTTCTGCTTCATGTAGAAGGCCTTGATGTCCTTGGGATAGTCGGTGAGGATAACGGGTCTGCCGAAGTGCTGCTCGACCAGATAGCGCTCGTGCTCGCTCTGCAGGTCCACGCCCCAGGATACCGGGTACTCGAACTTGGCTCCCGACTTTACGAGGATGTCTATGGCTTCAGTGTAGGTCATGCGCACGAAGTCGGTGCTGACCACGCTCTTGAGTCTTTCTATCAAGCCCTTGTCTATCATGTTGTTGAGGAAGATCAGGTCGTCCATGCAGTTGTCCAGGGCGTAGCGCACCAGATACTTGATGAAGTCCTCGGCCAGGTCCATATTGTCCTCGATCTCGTAGAATGCCATCTCGGGCTCAATCATCCAGAACTCGGCCAGATGTCTGGGAGTGTTGGAGTTCTCGGCCCTGAAGGTGGGACCGAAGGTATAGATGTTGCCCAGGGCCATGGCTCCGAGCTCGCCCTCAAGCTGTCCGCTTACGGTAAGGTTGGTGTGGCGGCCGAAGAAGTCCTGCGACCAGTCTACCTTGCCGTCCTCTCTGCGCGGAGGATTGTCCACATTGAGGGTGGTCACCTGGAACATCGCGCCTGCTCCCTCTGCGTCTGAGGCGGTGATGATAGGGGTGTGGAGATAGTAGAATCCTCTGTCGTTGAAATATTTGTGTATGGCATAGGCCATAGCGTGGCGGATGCGGAGCACGGCTCCGAATGTGTTGGTGCGGGGACGCAGGTGAGCGATCTCGCGGAGGAATTCCATGCTGTGTCCTTTCTTCTGGAGGGGATATTTCTCCGGGTCGGCCGTTCCGTACAGCTCTATCTTCTCAGCCTGAATCTCCACTTTCTGTCCGCTGCCGACTGACTCGACCAGTTTACCGGTCACGGCTATGGCCGAGCCCGTGGTGATGTCCTTGAATGTCTCATCCGGTGTGAAATTGGCAAAATCGCAGACAATCTGTATGTTGTTGATAGTAGAGCCGTCGTTGAGCGCGATGAACGCTATGTTCTTGTTGCCCCTTTTGGTTCTTACCCAACCCTTGGCAAGTACCTCCTTGCCCGGGGTCTCTTTGAGCAGTTCGGAAACTCTCTGTCTCTTAAGTGTCATATCTTATAGATTTAAAATGTTATATTCATTGCCCTGCATATCCTCTCAGGAATCTCGGTGTTGTCCATCCTGCCGGAGAACAGTCCGCTGCCGGCGCCTATGGCGAATACCGGTACGTTGGCGGCCGAGTGGTCCTTGGTAGTCCAGCCGATGTGCGCCTCATGGGAGGCCTCGTCCATCTCTTCCTTACCGTCTTCGTCCACCTTATCCTTTGAGCGGTCAATCCGGTCTATTTTGTCAAAGTACATGTTGTAGCCCTCGTCATATGCCAGAGTCAGACCGCCGGTCTCGTGGTCCGCCGTGACGATGATGAGAGTCTCGTCTGGATGCTCATTGTAGAATGCCACGGCCTCAGCCACGGCATCAGACAGGCTGAGGGTCTCCAGTATGGCGGTTTTGGTGTCGTTGCCGTGGCTGGCCCAGTCGATCTTGCCGCCTTCAGACATGATGAAAAAGCCAGGACCGTCCTCCTCATATAGGAAGTCAATCGAGGCACGAACCAGGTCGGCCTGGCTCATATCGTCCTCAGTCATGTCTATGGCGTAGGGCAGTTCTGTCTTCTGTCTGCCGTCTTTCTGGAGCAGCATCATCTTCTTTGCACCGTCCTTTGCCGCGCTGTATTCGTCCATCCCTTCCGCAATGGTGTATCCGCTGTTTTCTATTGCAATATAGGCGGAGGGCTTGTCTCCATCCTTGCCCCGGCTTTCTATAAGTCCGCCGCCTGCGAAGAATTCAAATTCTGTAGCCGGAATCCCTGCTGCGATGTCGTAGTAGTTTCCGCGGTCAATGTTATGGCCGTAGAAGGCGGCTGGAGTGGCGTGGTTAAGGCCGACAGTAGATGATATGCCGATTTTGTATCCGGCTTTGTGGATTTTGTAGGAAATACTTTCAAGAACTGTTGTCGAATCGGAGGCAACGCCGAGCATTCCGTTGTTTGTCTTGCAGCCGGTTGACAGGGCCGTGCCTGCGGCTGCCGAGTCTGTTATCAGATTGGACTCAGAGTGGGTGACGGCCCATCCAAGTACGGGAAACATGGTGAAAGACAGTGGGCGGCTGTCGAAGACGTCCTCTGTATATCCTTGATAGTATTCTGCCAGTGAGACATGGTTGAAACCCATGCCGTCTCCGATGAACAGGAATACATATTTTGCTGTCTGTGCGTTCAGCACGATGGCCGGCAGCATGGCCAGAAATACTATGATTGAAAATCTTTTCATATTCATTTTAGTTAAAAATGGGTGTCCCACTATGCATGAGGCACCCATTCGTACTTTTGTCGGCAAGATGTCTAGTTGTGTGTCACAGCCTTTCTTGCCGCATACATTATCTTCAGAGCGGAGCAACGGCGCAGTTCCTGCTTAACGTCCGTAACGATACCCATACGGGTGTTCTCGTCAATCTTGAGGGACACGGTCATGAACTCGCGGTCCACCTCATCGAGGGACTCACGCTCTGCGGCGATGAAGTCACGGATGTCGGAAGTGTTCCTGAACGAGTCGTTAAGCTGGATACGGGAGTCCGTACCGAATTCTTTCTGGTATTGCAGTGAGGGAGTACCGATGAAGATGTAGCAGGAGAGGTCTTTTCTCTCGAGTCGGACAATCTCGCTGGCCTCAGGCAGCTTGACATTGACCATACGGTCTGTCTGACGCATACTTGTGGAGACCATGAAGAACATAAGGATCATGAACACGATATCCGGAAGGGATGCTGTGTTGATGCCCGGAGTTCCTTTGTCGCCTTTCTTTATGAATTTAGCCATTTCTTGTCCTCCTATTTTTTAGTTACATCCAAAGGTTCCGCCTCTGAGATTCTGTTAGGAATAGCCTCGCTGACAATTTCCTGCTGCTCGGCGTTGAGCTCTTCGTAGACATCTCCGAAGTGTGCCATAGCGAAGTCATTTCTGACCTTATTGATGGCTCTCACCAGGACGTTCTGAATCTCCACATACTTGCTGTAAAGACTCTGACGGTCGTTCTGGAGGGATATCACACCGTCTGAAACAGGATATTCTCCGAATCCCTCGATGTTCTTGAGTGTCTTCGAAGGAAGATCCGAACGGTCGGTGGGATTTGTCAGGAATTCAATAACAATCTCTTCGAGCTGTGCATCAGAAAGAATAACTTGACCGCCTGCCATAACGCCGTTTCTGGAGTTGATCTTCACGTCGAGCATGTTGCGACGGTTAACCTTCAAGTCCTCTACCTGTGCGTTCTCAGGAGGCATAGGCGGGAGACGGCGGGACAGACCTGTCTCAGGGTCCATCGTACTCACCATCAGGAAGAAGATCAACATGAGGAACGATATATCCGCCATCGAACCTCCGTTTATTTCAGGTGTTTTCTTAGATGCCATAGTTGTTGTTAGTTACCTTTATGGATAAGATTTCTTACGCTGCCCCAAACCAAGGCAAGTAATGCGAGTATGACCAGAGCGTAGCTCAGGTTGAGCAGGGTATCGGTCATTTTAAGAGTTGCGTGGGTAGGCTGCACGGCCATGTTTACGGCGATAGGATCACCGCTGGCGAGCAGGAAAGACGCACCGATGAGCACAACGGCTATCAGCAGCACGATACCTGTCTTCTTGATGGACTTCCGGTTGCCTGCCATGTTGATCAGGGAGAGCACCACGACAAGTACCAGCGCGGCAATCACCAGTATGTATGCCCAGAAGAGGAGCATGTCAAGCATGCTGGTGGTCGCCAGTGCCTCTGCCAGGTTCGATACGGAGTACATTCCTGTCTTACCATTGTAGATAAAGAATGCAACCAGACCTATCAGAGAAAGTACCAGCAGACAGATTTCCAGTATTTTAGTAAATTTTTTGGTCATGATTAATTACTTGTTCTGATATTTTACGATCATGTCTACGAGAGCGATGGAAGCGTCTTCCATTGAAAGGACGATAGAGTCAACTTTCGAAATCAGGTAGTTGTAAAGTATCTGAAGGATGATGGCGACGATAAGACCGCCGACGGTGGTAATCAGGGCGACTTTCATACCTCCTGCAACGAGGGTCGGGCTGATGTCACCTGCTCTCTGGATCTCATCGAATGCCTGAATCATACCGATCACAGTTCCCATGAATCCCAACATAGGTGCGACTGCGATGAAGAGGGTAATCCAGGAAAGACCGCCTTCAAGCTGGCCCATCTGAACTGAGCCGTATGATGTGATGGATTTCTCAACTTCCTCTGCGCCCTTGTCATATCTCAGGAGACCCTGATAGAAAATGGAGGCTACAGGACCACGGGTGTTGCGGCAAACGTCCTTAGCCGCTTCAACACCACCGTTGTTGAGGGCGTCCTCGACTTTCTTGAGGAGCTTCTCGGTGTTGGTGCTGGCGAGGTTGAGATAGATGATTCTCTCGATAGCTACAGCCAGACCGAAAACGAGACATGCGATGATGGTAGCCATGAAGCCTGCACCACCCTCGATGAACAGTCTCTTGATTTCCTGATGCATAGGAGCCTCAGCGGGAGCAGCCTCGACTACTTCTTCAACTACGGCCTCTTCTACTACAGCAGCGGCTGTGTCTGTTCCGGCAGTAGCGAGGGAATCACCCTCCTGAGCAGATGCGTATTGAGCAGTGAAAGTCATAAGACCCATAACTGCCAAAAACATGAAGATTTTTTTCATACAATTTTTGATTAGTTTATTAAACAAATTTTAAAATAAGTTTGCGGAGAGGGCGGGATTCGAACCCGCGAAACCCTTTTGGAGTTTACGCACTTTCCAGGCGCGCGCCTTCGACCACTCGGCCACCTCTCCATGAAAATTACGGCCAAAATTAGAAATTATTTTTCATAAAATCTACACTTCTGTGAGTTCTCCTCTAATATTTTTTTTGAGTAAATTAATAATATCTTTATTATCAGTGTGTTGGCCTAGTAAGAAAAATAATTTGGCCACGGCGGCCTCGGTGGTGCAGTCTCCGCCTCCGGTGACACCGATGTTCTTGAGGGATTTTCCGGTTGAGTAGGCGTCCATGTCCACCCTGCCGGCCTGGCATTGGGTGATGTTCAGTACGATGAGGCCGCGGTCAATGGCTTTCTTGATGCAGTCGGTGAACCATTTGCCGGAAGGGGCGTTGCCAGAGCCGTAGGTCTCGAGAACTATGGCCCTTATGCCTCCGATGCTGACCAAAGAGTCCAGCAGTTCCCGTTTCATGCCGGGAATGACCTTTATAATAAGTACTGACGGATCCAGGTCGTAGACGGGCCTGAGGGGCTTGCCCCAGGTCTCTGGATAGCGGATGAAGGCGGTGTTGAACTTGATGTGGATGCCGGCCTCTGCCAGTACGGGGTAGTTTGCGGAACGGAACGCCCTGAAGTTCTCGGCTGTGTATTTGGTGGTGCGGTTGCCTCTGTAGAGCTGGCTTTCAAAGTAGATGCAGACTTCCGGAACCATCGGATGCCCGTCCTTGTCCTTGGAGGCCGCTATCTCTATGGAGGAGATGAGGTTCTCCTTGCCGTCGGTGCGCAGCATCCCGATGGGAAGCTGGCTGCCGGTGAATATGACCGGCTTCTCGATGTCTCCGAGCATGAAGCTCAGGGCGGAGGCTGAGAAGGACATGGTGTCCGTGCCGTGCAGGATGACGAAGCCGTCGTAGCTGTCGTAGTGCTCCTCGATCAGTCTTGTGAGTCTTTTCCAGAACTCTATGTCTACGTCGGAGGAGTCAATGACCGGGTCAAATGAGTAAGTGTCGATGCGGTATCCGAACTTCTTGAGCTCGGGCATCTCCTCCAGGATCTGCGAGAAGTCGAACGGCCTGAGGTCAAATGATACCGGGTCCTGTTTCATTCCTATTGTCCCGCCGGTGTACACCAGCAATATCGAAGTCTTGTCCTGCATAGTGTTATTTGATGTTGAATAGTGATTTTGCGTTGTCTGTAGTGACCCGGTCCACTTCTTCCAGGGACAGGCCTTTTATATCGGCAAGCCTTTCGGCGATGATGCGCAGATAGGCGGACTCGTTTCTCTTTCCACGGAAAGGCACCGGGGTCAGCCAGGGCGAGTCGGTCTCCAGCACTATGTCTTCCAGGGGGATCTCTTTTACCGTCCCCGCTATGCCGGCGTTCTTATAGGTGAGTACGCCGCCTATGCCTACCCGGAAGTCACCGTATGCCCTTATCCTTCTGTAAGTCTCTATGCTGCCTGAGAAAGCGTGGAATACGCCTTTCATCCGGCGACCTTCTTCCGCGAGCCTGTCCATTATACGGAACACGGTGTCAAAGGCTTCCCTCACGTGGATGATGACGGGCAGGCCGGCTTCGGAGGCCCAGCGCATCTGGGTGAGGAAGGCCTCTTCCTGCTCGTGGATGAACTCGTCCGACCAGTGGCGGTCCAGACCGATCTCTCCGACCGCGCACCATCCTCCCTCAGCCAGTCTGTTCTCCACGAAGTCCAGTTCCCGCTTCCAGTCCTCTTTTACGGATGTGGGATGAAGGCCCGTGGCGACGCTGGCCCTTCCGCCCGACCGGGCCGCTGCCTCCGTCATCCGCTCATGGACAGAGGATTCTATGCCTGGAAAGACGAGATGCTCCACGCCGGCCTCCGACGCTCTGTCAAGAGCCCCGGCATAGTCTTCGGCGAAGGCCTCGTCGTATAGATGTGTATGTGTGTCTATCATCCGCCAGTCAAGCTGTAGTTGCCGTATATGTCTGTCCTGACCGTACCGTCCAGCTCCATTTCCGTCAGTCTGGGAAGCACTGCGGACGGATCTCCTCCCGCTTTCTCAATCAGAGAGTCGCGGTCCAGGACAGAATCAGCGGCTAAAGCTAGTAAAATATTCCGTTTGATGTAGTCACTGCTGTCAAAGATTTTTTTGAGGTTTTCGGTATGTGCTTCTTTATCAAGTGAATCCCATCCCAAAGAATGTGCCGGTCCGGATGGAGATGCGATGATGGCTGCCGCATTTCTGTCGATAAGGGCGTTGCAGCCCTCGGAGTACCGGTCGGTGATGCGGCCCGGGAGAGCCATCACCTCCCTGGAGTAGGACTGTGCAAGGGATGCGGTGATCATGCCGCCTCCCCGGGCGGCTGACTCGATGAGCAGGACTGCATCGGACATGCCTGCGATGATCCTGTTGCGGCGCAGGAACGTGACGGGCAGTGGGGTAGAACCCATCGGGAAGTCAGTGACGAGCCCTCCGTGCGCGAGCATCCTTACTGCATGGCCTCTGTGTGCGGCCGGGTAGATGGTGTCCAGACCGGTGGGCAGTACGGCGACAGTATCAAGGCCGCAGTCCATGGCCGACAAGTGTGCGCAGATGTCTATCCCGTATGCAAGACCGCTT
Organism: uncultured Bacteroidales bacterium; assembly: GCA_944323785.1. Classification (GTDB taxonomy): domain Bacteria; phylum Bacteroidota; class Bacteroidia; order Bacteroidales; family UBA932; genus Coprenecus. The sequence goes on from CALUTU010000007.1 coordinate 35,208, forward strand.
ATAATAAGGGGCTTCGGCCTTAGCTGTGCGAAATGCTCTATAATCCTGCGGCATTGCGATCTGCCGTATTCCGTAGCCTTTCTGGTGCCTACGACGGCTACGGCCCGTTCCGGATTCAGGTCTGCGCAGCCCTTGTGAAACAGTACGGTGGGGGCGTCGGGACATTCCCTGAGTCTTGAAGGGTATTCCATGTCGCGTATATATATAATATGTATTCCGTGCTTCCTGGCCCAGCGGACCTCCTCCTCGGACTTTCTGAGGTGGCTGCTGTCCAGGACCGCGTCAATCAGGGGCTGGCTGTGCAGGATTCCGGACAGTTCGGCCCTGGACATGGAAAACAGTTCTCCCGGGGAGGACAGCATGTCCGTAAGGAGTCTGGCCTCGCGGCAGTGGTAATTGAATATCCTGTTTATGGCGCAGGCATATACCGTCTCGTCGTATTCCATAGACGGCGAATATAGGCAGATGCCGGAGTATATATGGGGAAATAAAAAAACGGGTGTGAATTTACCCGTTTTTAAAAACTTGTCAGAATTTAAAATCGTCTCCGTATTTCTTGCGGTAGTATGTCGAGTCCTTCTTGTCGAAGGTGTCTACGGCGAATACCTCGTTGTCCGGATTGTCTCCGTTGACGATCTCGTGCTGTTCCAGTATGTTGCTTCTGTTGCGTACTGTCTCTGCCGTGAACAGTCCGATACCGGCTACGATGATGACGGCTGCGGCAACCTTTGTCCAGCGTGAACGGACTATCCGGAATATAACGGACTTTCTGTCCTGAGACTCTGTGTCCTCGAAAAAAACATTGCGCAGCTTCCTCATGGCCTCGAGCCTGCCGGCGCATTCAGGACAATGCCGCAGATGCTCCTGAACGGCTGTCTCCTCGTCCTGAGTGAGCCTGTTCAGAAGGTATCTCGATAGGATGTCTATGTCTATATGCCTGTTCATCTGTACTTTTCCATCATTTTATGGAACCTGTCAAGTAAGTTCTTTTTCAGACGTTTTGTCTCCTGCCGCAGTCTGGCGCACTCTTTGGCTGTCTCCCTGTCACCGGTCACTCCGCTGTGTCTGGCCACTATCTCCTCGTATGAGAGACCGTCGATATAGTGCTCGAACATACGCTCTATCTTGTCCTCGTAGCCCTTTACCAGCTCATCGTGAAGGGGGTGCTCCTTATTATATAGTATCACGATGAAGTAGCCCTGTATAGAGTCTTTGTCCGTGTAGTCGATATAATTGTGCAGACTCGGGATTTGTGACGGAAAATTTTCCGGTTTTGTGACCGGATTGTTGAAATATTTCTCTTCTTCCTCAATGGTGAGCTTGTATTGCAAGGAGTCCACGTCTACCGGGGCCTTCGCCCTGTTGCGGAGCAGCTCCTTGTTCTTGTTCTTGATAGTGCCTACCGAATAGGAAATGACGGCTCTTGCGTCCACCGGTTCTTTCAGTCTGCGTTCTACTACTGCCCTGTTGACGCTGATACAGGTGTCGCTCCAGAGGTCGTGGGTGCTGTCGTTGCCGGACAGGCCGGACATCTGGTAGGAGAACGCATCGGCTATGGGCCGGAGCTTGGTGTAGAATTTCTCCCAGTAGAAACTGTCGTTCTCCTGCAGGCTGCCGATAATCCGGGCCTCGTCTAAGGGGAACCGCTCTCCGGCTATGTTGCCGCAGAACCGGTCCAGTTCCGAGGTGTTGCCGAAAGAAGGCATGGCCGAGAAATAAATGGTGTACAGCTCCTGAAACAAGGACGGAGGCATGGCGTAGGAGACAGTGTCCAGGTCGGGAGCCAGGAATCTGTCGGTCTCGGTTCTGGGGGACGAGTTGAACGCTTTTTGGATATACGTGTTTATAAGGGTGCGTACAAGCGTTTCAAAGTCGGGGTTATCTATGTTTTTCCTGCAGAACGCGCTGAATCCCTTGTGCCTATAGTACTCTCTAAGGCCGCGGCTTTTCCACTGGGCGAAGGTCTCGTCTTCTTTCGGAGGAAAACTGGAGGCCAGCAGCTCCGCCTCTTCCCGGATATCCCGGAAGAAGCCGAGCCGTTCCAGGCGGTAACGCTCGCTCTCCTTGGTGAGCAGCTCCAGGCTGTCCTTTTTCAGGTTCTGATCCATCCGCAGTCTATTGAATGCCTCTTACTTTCTTCTCCCATTTCCATGCCGAGCGCAGGACGTCATCTATGGGGGTGCCGGCTTTCCAGCCCAGGACCTTGTTGGCTTTTTCAGGATTGGCCCATACCTTCACTATATCTCCGGCTCTGCGGGGAGCGTAACTGTAAGGCAGATTGACTCCGGTAGCCTGGATGAAATGATTGACCAGTTCCAGTACGGAGAGTCCGGTGCCTGTGCCGAGGTTGAAGATCTCGTATCTGTCCGAGTCCTTGACCTGCAGCATCCTGTCTACGGCGGCTACGTGGGCCTTGGCCAGGTCGCAGACATAGATGTAGTCGCGGATGCAGGTGCCGTCGGGAGTAGGGTAGTCGTTTCCGAATATCCTGAGTCCCTTGCGGATGCCGGCTGCGGTCTGTGTGATGTAGGGTACGAGGTTCTGAGGTACACCGAGGGGCATCTCGCCTATGAGGGCGGAAGGATGTGCGCCTATGGGGTTGAAATATCTGAGTGCGATGACTTTGAGGGACGGGTATGCGGTTACGCAGTCATGGAGAATATCCTCGCTCATCTGTTTGGTGCGTCCGTAAGGCGATGTCGCCGGCTTCACCGGAGCGTTCTCGCTTATGGGCAGGTTCTCAGGGTCCGGCTCGCCGTAGACCGTGCATGATGAGGAGAATACGATGCCTTTTCCGTGTCCGTCTCTCGTGGACAGCTCTATGAGGTAGAGCAGGGAACGCAGGTTGTTCTCGAAATATTTCAGAGGCTGCTGTACGCTCTCTCCTACGGCCTTGCAGGCGGCGAAGTGTATGGACGCAGCTATGTCGGGATATCTTTCGAATACTTTGGCGAACTGATCCCTGTCGCTGCAGTCCAGCTCCATGAACGGAAGCGGCCTGCCGGTAATCTGCTCTATGCCTCTCAGCATATCGGGAGACGAGTTGGAGAAGTTGTCAACACCGATGACTTCATAGCCGGCGTTGATCAGTTCCACCGTAGTGTGGGAGCCTATGTATCCGGCCGCCCCTGTGACAAGTACCCTGCCTTTGCTCATTTTCTTAAAAATTTATCTGCAAATATACTCATTTTTCCTAATTTTGGCGGTTATTTTAATTCACTGTCATTATGTTAGGAATAGCATCTGATCATGCGGGCTTCGAGATGAAGGAGGAGCTCAGGAAATTTCTGGTCGAGAAAGGTTATGAAGTAAAGGACTTCGGGACTTATTCTTCTGAGAGTATGGACTATCCGGATGTGGCGCACCCTCTGGCCGAGAGTATCGAGAAGGGCGAGGTGTCGCAGGGTATCGCCCTGTGCGGCTCCGGGAACGGAATCAGTATGACGCTGAACAAGCACCAGGGCATCAGGGCGGCTCTCTGCTGGAATGAGGAACTGGCGGCCCTGGCCCGTCAGCACAACGACGCCAATGTCCTTTCGCTTCCCGCCCGTTTCATATCCGTGGATCTGGCAAAGAGGATTGTGGAGAGGTTTCTGGAAAGTTCGTTTGAGGGAGGAAGGCACCTCAGGAGGGTCAATAAGATTCCTTGCGGTTCGCCCGTACAGCAGTAGCGGATGGGGACGTATTCGGTTATAGACAGGAGGACGCCGGCCGGCACTTTCCTGGCTCCGGAACTCTATCCGGACGGTTATGTGGCTGTGATAGACAAGCCTTACGGCTGGACGTCGGCTGATGCCGTGCGCAAGATAAAGTTCGGACTGCAGAAACGCTACGGACTCAGGAATGTGAAGGTGGGTCATGCGGGAACGCTGGATCCGCTGGCTACCGGAGTGCTTCTGATCTGTGTCGGCAAGGCCACGAAGGTCTCCGAATCCCTGCAGGCTGAGCGCAAGGAATATGTGGCGGATGTGACGTTCGGCGCGACGACGCCGTCCTTTGACAAGGAGAAGGAGGTGGATGCCGTGTATCCGTATGAGCATATAACGCCGGAGATGATAGAGAGTGTCCTGGAGGGTATGCATGGAGAGCAGATGCAGCTGCCTCCGGTGTATTCGGCCAAATACGTGGACGGCATCAGGGCATACGAGAAGGCCCGTCTGGGTGAGGAGGTGGAGCTGAAGGCGGCCAGGATAGTAATATACGGTACGAAGGTGATCTCTTATGAGCCGCCTGTCCTCAGAGTGGCGGTTCAGTGCAGCAAGGGGACGTATGTCAGGGCATTTGCCAGGGATCTGGGTGCGGCTCTGGGCAGCGGGGCGCATCTGTCCGGTCTTGTCAGGACAGCCTCGGGCGGATTCAGCCTGGAAAACGCACTTTCAATAAGTGAATTTGAAACTTTTTACTAGAAATTTCGTATAAAGGGTATATGAAACTCTCACAATTTAGTTTTGACCTGGATTACAGGAAGAATATCGCGCCTTATCCCGCCGAGTACAGGGATGAGTCCAGAATGCTGGTTCTGCACCGCTCCACAGGAGACATTGAGCATAAGATATTCAAGGATATCATAAATTATTTCGACGAGGGAGACGTCTTCGTGTTCAATGATACCAAGGTGTTCCCCGCAAGGCTCAAGGGCAACAAGGAAAAGACCGGGGCGGAGATAGTGGTCTTCCTGCTAAGGGAACTGAACAAGGACCAGCGTCTGTGGGACGTGCTGGTCGATCCGGCCAGGAAGATAAGGATTGGCAACAAGCTCTACTTCGGAGAGAATGACTCGCTTGTGGCCGAGGTCATAGACAATACCACTTCACGCGGCAGGACTCTCCGTTTCCTGTTTGACGGCCCGTATGATGAGTTCAAGTCCACTCTCTATTCGATGGGTGAGATTCCTGTGCCCGAATATGTATTCGTGGCCCGTCAGGCTAAAAGAGAGGAGGACGGTCTGCCTCCTGTAAAGCCGACAGGACCGTATATCTATTCCGAGCCTTTCGATATGGACCGTTTCCAGACGATATATGCAGCCAACGAAGGTGCCGTGGCTTCTCCTGCGGCCGGTCTGCATTTCAGCAGGGAGATATTCAAGCGTATGGAGATAAAGGGAGTGGAGGCCAGATACATCACTCTTCACATGGGACTCGGGCATTTCCGTAATGTGGATGTGGAGGACTTGTCCAAGCACAAGATTGATTCGGAAAGGGTCATTATCCCGGAAGATACCGCCGATACTGTCAACAGAGCCAGAAATGCCGGACATAAGGTGCTGGCAGTCGGTGCTACTGTCGTAAGGGCCATAGAGACACCGGTCACTACGACAAGGCAGCTCAAGCCGTTTGACGGGTGGACCAATAAGTTCATTTTCCCTCCGTACCAGTTCTCGATACCTGATGCCGTAGTCACCAATTTCCATCTTCCCAACTCCACTATGCTCATGTCGGCCGCATCGTTCGGTGGCTATGACAATGTCATGAGGGCATATAGGACGGCATTGAAGGAAGGCTACCGTTTCGGTATGTACGGTGATGCGATGCTGATTATCGATTAGCTTGTTTTCTCAGCCTTTCCCTGCGGGCGAGAGCAGTCTCGTTTGTGAGTTCGGCCACATCGCATCCTGCTTCATAGTAGAATATGTGCTCGGTGTCCAGTTCTCTGAGCGTCTCGTCCAGTGTCTCTGTACTTCCGGCTGACAGGGGAATGCTGTCATTGTCCGTCACGGCATTCAACTCTACTGTATCCTCGTCATCGCCGAGCGGTGTGGTCGGCGGCGGAGTGTTGTTGACCTTTATGCCAGTAGCCAGGACGGTCACGCTTATGGAACCGTCTTCCAGATGATTGTCTATGCCAAGTCCGTCCTTTTTCATTTTGATGCTCTTGCCTATCAGGTCAGTGATGTAGTCATTGATGACATTCAGTTCCTGCATCTTTAAGGGACTTGTCTTGCTGTAGGTGATATTTACAATAAGGTTTCTGGCGGTTTTTACGTCGAAGTCCTTGAGCAGAGGTGATGTAAATGCGCTCTCAACAGCCCTGAAGGCTCTGTCCTCTCCGTCTGCAATGCCTGTTCCCACCAGGGCCATGCCGCTGTTGCGCATCACTGTCTTTACGTCCTGCAGGTCCACGTTCTTGTAACCAGGCTTGGTGATAATCTCGTAGATGCCCCTTACGGCAGAGTCCAGCACGTTGTCTGCTTTCTCAAAGGCGGAAGTAACCTCCATGTCTCCATAGAAGTCGTACATCTTCTGATTGTCCACAATGATTATCGAATCGGTGTAGTTGCGGATTTCCTCTATGCCTTCATAGGCTTTCTGTGAGAAGCCTATCTGGTTGTTCTCGGGATAGGTGAGGACGGCTATTGTCAGCATACCTGCTTCATGAGCAAGCTGGGCGATGACAGGTGCCGCTCCGGTCCCGGTGCCGCCTCCCATACCGGCAGTGATGAATACCACCTGAATGTTAGGCCCGAGGGAGCTCTTCAATTCCTCAATGGATTCAAGTGCTGCGTCGCGGCCTACTTTTGGATCCATACCGGCTCCTCCGCCTCTGGTCAGATTGGTTCCCAATACTATTTTTTCAGGTATGGGGGAAAGATCGAGTGCCGCCTTATCCGTATTGCATACCATGAATTCCACATTCTCAATTCCTTCGCTGAAGAGGCGGGTGGCTGCATTGCAGCCTCCTCCGCCAACGCCTATGATCTTGATAGTCGCTTTATTCTCCGTGATACCGTCTGGTAATATATAATCATTCATGTCTTTTACTTTTAACAGGTTTTATGCTTCATCCTCATCGTTGGCCTCATAGTTCGTGGTGTCGAACAGGTCTTTGAAGAATGTCAAAGGACCTTTTTCCTTTTTATACTTACGTCTTTTGTCACGGTCTGTCGCCGTGTCGGTGCTCACAGTCTCTTTTGTGCCCGGAAATAGTTCCCCGGGTGTACTGTCTGTCTCTGGCATGTCGGCTGTATCATAGCTGTCATCGTCATCGGAACTGTCTCCATTGCGGAAGCCCTCTACTATAAGGCCGACTGCTGTCGAGGCCTGAGGTCTGAATACGGAGTCCGCTGAGTTTCCGGTTATGACAGTGCTGTCGGGAAATCCTATGCGGACATCCATCCCGAGAATGTTCTTTGCAAGAAGCTGTATCAGGGAAAGATTGGTGGAACCTCCTGTTATAACTGCCCTGCTGCGCAGCTTGTTCTTGAATCCGGATATCTCTATGATGTGCCTTACCGTGGCCAGAATCTCGCAGACACGTGCCTCTATGGCTGAACTCAGCTGCTTTGACTGGATGCCTTTCACGGTTACACCGCTCTCCTTTATGGTGATTACGGTGTCCTTTGCAAACTCGCTGATGCAAGTGCCTTTCTGGATTTTCAGCTGTTCGGCGTTTTTTCTGGATATGCCGCATGTCTGGCTGATATCCTCTGTCACAGAGTCTCCGCCAAACGGGATAACCGCAGCGTAGCGCAGGATATTGTCATGATAGATCAGGACATCGGTAGTGCCGGCTCCGATATCCACCAGGACAGAGCCAAGTTCTCTCTCGTCTTCGGAAAGCAGTGCGGCTCCGGAGGCGATAGGGGTGAGTATCAGATTGCTGATGTTGAGATTGAGCTTGTCGACGAAGGTGGACTCACAATGACCTACGGCAGTGGCACGGCCTATGAAGACCTTGTATTCCCCGTCTATCTCCTTGCCGTCCATGTCTTCCGGATCGGTCTCGCCCATATGTTCGTCTACATTGTAGCACTGGGGGGCAACGTACAGCACTTTCTCGTTTGAATCGACTTTCATCCCGTACATCTCCTGAAGCATTGAATCGATCTCTTCCCTGGAGATGCTGCTGTCAGGGTCCTGGCGGACTCTGTGGACAGTGCCGGAGACGCATCTGATGTTCTGTCCGGAAATATTGACATACACCTTTTTAAAACGATAATTCTGCGCTTCGGGAATGGATTGCAGCTGTTCCATGACATTCTGCAGGGCAGTTGAGACTGCATTGGCTGTCTTCTGACTTTTTATAATCTCTCCGCGAACAACACCGTCGGAGGGGACTTCGCTGTATCCCACTATCTTGATACCTGCGGCTGTCTTTTCTCCCACTATGGCCGCTACTTTGGAGGTGCCGATGTCGATTGCTGTTATATATCTGCTTCTCATATCGCTGTACTTTTTCTGATGTCGTTTTTGTTTCTTGCAGTGCATACTATCTGGTCTGAGAACTTCAGATTGACTACGGAGTATCTTTCCCATCCGTATGCCGGTACAATCTGCTTGTAATAGGCCTTTAGTTTTGCAAATTTATAATCAATATTTTCAATTGCGCCAAAAATTATTTTCTGGTCACCTACGGAGGTGTAGAATACGATGTCTCCGTTCTCTTCTACATAAATCTGCTGTATGAGAGAATTCCATACCGGATGGCGGTCCAGCCAGAGCGCCAGGCTGATAATCTGTCCGACCCACTTCCGGTCGGTCTCTTCCGGCACTCCCCTGTAGCCTTCTTCCAGACGGACGGGGATGTGGCCTGAGACTATGGGCACGTATGAGGTGAATGTGCTGACCCACGGGAAGATATATCCTGTGTCATCGATGTAGAAGGCTCCGCTGCCGGTCTGTATGCGGATGACGGGTCTTCTTTGGGTGATACTGATATCAAGAATTCCGTCATTTGCAATGGATGCATCGCTTTTTTTTATTGCGCTGCGGCTGTTGAGCAGGTCCTCGATGTCGTGCAGATTGATCTCGTCTCTGGGGCGGTCTATCGGACTGACGGCAGAGGAGGTCAGGATGCTCCTTATGTCGCCGGGAGAGACGAACCGGTTGACGGCACTGTCCAGAATCCGCACAGATACGTCGGTGCACATGACTTCCCTTGCTCCTTTCCGTGCGAGGATGGATGCGGCCGCGAAGTATCCGCAGAATATCAGCACTGCGATACCCATGAGGATGTATGTGACGACTTTCTTAAGCATATTTTTCTTTCAGCAGGCTCTCTATGGGTGTTACGAACCGGTCTATGTCTCCTGCCCCGAAGGTCACGAGGATATCCGTGTCCCTGTCTCCGATCTCGGCGAGCAGGTTCTGTTTTTCCACTATTTTCTTATCGGACAGGTTGATTCTGTCGAGTATCATTTCCGATGACACTCCTGGAATGGGCTCCTCGCGGGCCGGATATATGGGCAGCAGGATGACAGAGTCCAGCAGGCTCAGACTGGAGGCGAACTCCGGATAGAAGTCCTTTGTCCTCGAGTACAGGTGGGGCTGGAAGATACCGCATATTCTCCGTCCCGGCCAGATCTGCCGGATGGAGGTTATGGTGGCCGCCAGTTCGGCCGGATGGTGGGCGTAGTCGTCTATGTAGGTGTGTCCGGGGATGTTGAGCCTTATGTCAAAACGCCGTACCACTCCGCTGAATGTGGATATGGCTTTCCTGATGCTGTCTGCGGGTACTCCGTGCAGCAGGGCCATTGCGGCTGCTGCAGTGGCGTTCTCGATATAGACCAGTCCTGGCACTCCGGCATGGAAGTCCCGGAAGGCTCCCGACGGGGTGTTGAGGGTGAAATACATCCGTCCACTTCCGTCCGATACGATGTCCGAGGCGTGGAAGTCTCCTCCCTCTCCGTATGTCAGGATGTCCGCCCGTACTCCGGCCGAACGGAACCGCTCCTCAAGTCCCTTTTTAATTACCAGATATCTGTCGGTCTGAAGTCCGAACTTGACGAAGGTACGCCGCAGGTCCTCGATGTCGGAATAGATGTCCAGATGGTCGGCGTCCATGGATGTGACCACGGCAGCTTCCGGATGCAGGTGCAGGAACGAGCGGTCGAATTCATCGGCCTCGGCCACGATGACGTCGTTGTCGCCCAGCAGAAGGTTGGTGCCGTAGTTCTTGGAGATGCCGCCCAGGAATGCCGTGCAGCCTTCCCCTGACTCGGCGAGAATGTGGGCCAGCATGGTGCTGGTGGTGGTCTTGCCGTGAGTGCCGGAGACGGCCAGGCACCGCTTGCCCGAGGTTATCTCTCCAAGGGCCTCTGCCCGTTTTACTATGCGGTAGCCGTGCTCGCGGACATAGACCATCTCCGCCATGTCGGAGGGCACGGCCGGTGTGTAGATGACCAGAGTCTCCTCCGGTACAGGCGGTATCAGCGATACGTTGCTGTCAAAATGCACCGGGATGCCCTCTCTCTCCAGGGCTTCGGTCACGGGAGACGGTGTCCTGTCGTATCCGGATACATTGAGTCCGGCATGGCGGCAGTACCGGGCTATCGCGCTCATGCCGATGCCTCCTATTCCTATGAAATATACGTGACTGTATCTGCTCATGTCTTAATTATCTTATCAGTGCCAGTATTTCTCCGGCTATGACCGCAGCCGCGTCCGGCCTGGCCAGCCTGAGGATATTCTGTTCAAGTTCCGCTATCCTTTGCCTGTCAGCCAGAAGCTCCTCTATGGCCGGAAACAGGTCTGCTGCGGCCCTGTCATCGCATACCAGGGAGGCGGCGTCCTGGTCCACCAGTGCCATGGCATTGTGGGTCTGGTGATCTTCGGCAACATTGGGGGAGGGAACGAATATAGTGGCCTTGCCTACGGCGCACAGTTCCGATATGGTCCCGGCTCCGGCTCTGGAGACCACTATGTCTGCGGCGGCGAAAGCCAGATCCATCCTGGATATGAAGTCGCAGTTGCGGACGTTGCCGCATATCCTGAGTCCGTCTTTCTCAAAAGTGCCCTCCAGGGTACCGAACAGTTTCGAGACGGATGAAGCATATCCCTTGCCGCTCTGCCATATTATCTGGTATGGAAATTTGCCGCTGTTTTTCCGGCACGCGGTGCTCATTACGGAGTTGAACGTGCCGCAGCCTCCGCTGCCGCCCACAATCAGGACTGTGGGCAGGGACGGATTCAGGGAGAACATCTCCTGTCCCGCCCGTCTCTCCTCATCCGTGCAGGGGTGCATGTTGTCCCGGATGGGGTTGCCGGTCATCAGGATGCGGTCAGCGGGGAAAAAACGTTCCATGCCGCTATAGGCCACACATATCCTCCGGGCTTTTTTCCCCACGATCTTGTTGGTCAGTCCCGCATAGGAGTTCTGTTCCTGTATGAGGGTGGGGATGCCTTTCGCCTCCGCCCTCCAGAGCATGGGCGCACTGGCATATCCGCCGACTCCCACCACTGCGTCAGGGCGGAACTCCTTTATGATTCTGCCGGCCTTGCAGACGCTTTTGAGCACCTTGAACGGCACGGACAGATTGGCGGCCGTCAGTCTTCTCTGCAGTCCGGCCACCGGCAGGCCTATTATCCTGTAACCGGCAGCGGGAACTTTTTCCATTTCCATTTTCCCTTCCGCTCCGACAAACAGTATCTCTATGTCGGGCTCTATCTTTTTGAGAGCCCCGGCTATCGAGAGGGCGGGATAGATATGCCCTCCCGTGCCTCCTCCGCTGATTATGATTCTGTGCTGCATGACTGTGCCTCCTTCTGTGCTTTGAGTTTCATGTCCTTGATTACGATAGTCCTGTTGACTGACAGGATGATGCCGAACGCGCTGCTCATGATGATGAGCGACGAGCCTCCGCGGCTGATCATCGGCAGGGTCTGGCCCGTGACGGGGATGATGCCCGTGTTGACGAAGATGTGCAGGAAGGCCTGGAGGGTTATCAGCGTGGACAGCCCCAGAACGGTGATGAGCGAGAAGTCTTTCCTGCAGGATGCCGCGATCCTGAGACAGCGGTAGAAGAACCACAGATACAGGAATATTACGAAGGCTCCTCCTATCAGTCCGTATTCCTCCACTATGATCGAGTAGATGTAGTCGTCGTATGCATTGGGCAGGATGTCGCGCTTTATGCTGTTGCCCGGACCGCGGCCCAGTATGCCGCCGAGCTGGATGGCTTCCCTGGCCTGTCTCTCCTGGAACTGCTTGTCCTCGAGTTCCTGCAGTTCAGCCGCGCTCATCTCTTCCTCATCGTCGCTGAAGTGTCTCTCCACTCTGGCCGTGAACGTGTCTATTCGGGAGAACACGCCTGTGAATGTGTGGATTACAAATACCAGGCTTACGGCTCCTATCACGATGGGAACGGTCCAGAGTACGAACTTCTTGGGTATCTTTGAGCAGATGAGGATGATGAAGGATACGAAGCAGATAATCAGGGTGGCCGAGACGCTGCCCATCAGACAGAGCAGACAGGCGATGCCCAGCGGCAGCAGTATCTTCAATGCGTAGTCCTTGAAAGTGTCGAACTTGGACACCTCTATCACCCTGGCCAGGTACAGTACGATGGTTATCTTGGCTATCTCGGAGGGCTGTATGCTTATGCCGGCTATGGTGATGGTCCTGAGCTGATGGGTTATGACCGGTATGGCCAGAAGTATGATGGAACCGGCCATGAGCCAGTAAGAGCCCCGGCGGTAAAGTCTGAGCGGTATCTTGTAGCACAGCAGTACCATTAGAAATCCGGCCAGAAAATATCCCGCCTGGCGCAGCATGATGCTGAACGGTGTGGTGTCACCGCGGTATGCCAGGGCACTGGAGGCGGAGTATACCACGGCCAGGGAGATCATCGCGAAGAGAAGGAAGATCACCCAGATGGCCCTGTCGCCTTTTAACTTGCCGATTCTATTTTCCAGTACTGTGCTCATACTAAAGTTCTCTTACAGCCTGTTTGAACTGACGCCCCCTGTCCTCATAGTTCCTGAACAGGTCAAAGCTGGCACAGCACGGGGAGAGCAGCACCACGTCTCCGTCCTGGGCCAGTCTGCTGGCTTTCTCCACGGCTTCTTTGGCCGAGGATGCGTCTTCGATGGTCCCGAGTATAGGACTGAATGACTCGTGCAGTTTCCGGTTGTCCTTTCCGAGGCAGATCAGAGCCTTTACCTTGGCCTTGACCAGATCGGCTATCTCCGAATAGTCGTTGCCCTTGTCTGTGCCTCCGGCAATCCAGACCACCGGCCGGTCCATGCATTCCAGTGCGTACCATGTGGAATTGACGTTGGTGGCCTTGGAATCATTGATGTAGAGCACTCCGCCGACGCTCATCACATTCTCCAGGCGATGCTCGATGTTCTTGAATGTGGCCAGGCTCCGCCGTATGACATCATTGGTGATGTTCATAATCTTACCGGCTATGGCTGCGGCCATGGAGTTGTAGATGTTGTGCTTGCCTTTCAGGGACAGTTCTTCCGTGGGCAGGATGCATTCCTGACCGTCGTAACGCACGGTTATGCTCTTGTCGTCGGCGAACGCACCTTCCTTTACCTCATGCTTCTCGGAGAATGGCAGCATCCTGGCCCTCAGGACTATCTCCTTGATATGCCCGACAGTGACGGTGTCGTCGTCGCAGAAGATGAAGCAGTCCTGTTCGGACATGTTCCTGGTGATGCGGAACTTGGCCTTCACGTAGTTCTGCATGTCGTGACCGTAGCGGTCCAGGTGGTCAGGGGTGATATTGAGGATGATGGCTATGTCGGCCTTGAAGTCATACATGCCGTCAAGCTGGAAACTGCTGAGTTCCAGTACATAGATGTCAAAGCCTTCGGTCGCCACCTGATAGGCGTAGCTCTTGCCGATGTTGCCGGCCAGCCCTACGTTAAGGCCTGCGTTGCGGAGCATATAGTAGATGAGCGAGGTGGTCGTGGTCTTGCCGTTGCTGCCGGTGACGCAGATCTTCCTGGCGCGGTCATACCTGCCGGCGAACTCTATCTCCGATATCACCGGTATGCCGGCCTTGATGGCCTCGCTGACTATCGGGGCCGTGTCCGGTATCCCCGGACTTTTTATTATCTCGTCGGCATTGAGAATCCTGTCACTGGTGTGACCGCCTTCCTCATAGGCTATACCGTACTTGTCGAGAGTAGCCTTCGCTTCCGGCGATAAGGAGCTGTTGTCGGACAGAAAGATGTCCAGACCCTTTACTTTTGCGAGGACGGCGGCTCCTACGCCGCTCTCACCGCCTCCGAGTGCTACAATCCGTTTCATATTTATCGTATTTTTAATGTAATTATCGTCAAAATGGCAAGTATGATGCTGATGAGCCAGAAGCGCATGACAATCTTGGCCTCAGGTATGGCCCTGGCAGGTTTGCTGATCAGGGCGGGTACTCCCTCTTTCTGGAAGTGGTGGTGCAGCGGGGACATCTTGAACACTCTGCGCCCCTCACCGTATTTTTTCTTGGTGTATTTGAAATACAGTCTCTGGATGATGACCGAGAGCGACTCGGCCAGGAAGATACCGCACAGTATCGGCAGCAGCAGCTCCTTGCGGATGAGGACTGCAACGACTCCGATGATACCGCCCAGAGCAAGGCTGCCTGTGTCTCCCATGAACACCTGTGCAGGATAGGAGTTGTACCACAGGAATCCCAGTAAGGCTCCTATCAGGGCAGACATATAGACTACTATCTCGCCTGATTCCGGAATGTACATGATGTTGAGGTAGTCAGCGTAGATGACGTTTCCGGAGAAGTATGCCAGAATACCCAGGACGGCTCCGACTATGGCGGTGATACCGGCGGCGAGGCCGTCCATGCCGTCAGTCAGATTGGTGCCGTTGGATACGGCCGTGATGATGAAAATTATTACAAGTATGTATATTATGACTTGAAGCAGTTCCTTGGTCTTGCCGCTTCCAATGGTCAGCCAGGCGTAATCGAACTCGTTGTTCTTGACGAACGGTATGGTGGTCAGGGTGCTGATGGTATCCTCGTGTACGCATATCGTGATACCGACAGCCAGCCCAAGGATGACTTGCCCCACGATCTTGTATTTGCCGGGCATCCCTTCCTTGTTTTTCCGGAATACCTTGATGTAATCGTCTGCGAATCCGAGGCATCCCAGCCATACGAGAGTTATCAGCAGCAGCTGGATGTACATATTGGTCAGGTCTCCGAACAGCAGTACTGCGACGAGTATCGCGCCGAGGATGAGTACGCCGCCCATCGTGGGGGTGCCCTTCTTGGCCAGCTGCCCTTCCAGACCCAGATTACGGATCTCCTCCCCGAGCTGCTTGCGCTGCATGTATTTTATGAACTTCTTTCCGAAGCAGAGAATCAGGACTATCGCAGTGATGCTCGCCAGGATGGAACGCACTGAGATGTACTGCATGATTCCCGAGCCGGGGAAGTCCAGATACTGAAAATGTTCGAATATATGATATATCATAGTGCCTCCTTAATGATTTCCTTGTCGTCAAAATGCGATTTTACGCCGTTTACTATCTGGTAGTCCTCGTGCCCCTTGCCGGCTACGAGTACGATGGCGCCGTCCGGTGCTGTCATTATGGCCGTGCGGATGGCTTCCCGGCGGTCAGTGATGAAGATGGACCTGGCCATGCCCTCCGCATCCAGTCCTTCCTTCATGTCTCCGATGATGTCCTCCGGCTTCTCGAAGCGGGGGTTGTCGGAGGTGATGACCAGGCGGTCTGCGTAGCGGGCTCCGATGGCGGCCATTTCGGGCCGCTTTGTGCGGTCCCGGTTGCCGCCGCAGCCGAAGACGGCTATGACGGGAGCACCGCCACTGATCTCCCGGAGTGTCCTGAGCACGTTTTCCAGTGCGTCCGGGGTATGGGCGTAGTCTACAACTGCCGTTATCCCCCTCTGTCCTTTGAAGTATTCCATCCTGCCCGGTACAGGCCCCATTGCACTGATGCTTCTCAGCACTTCCTCCCTGTCTGCGCCCAGCAGCATGGCAGCTCCGTATACCGCGCAGATATTGTGTGCGTTGTAGTCTCCGATGAACCGGGTCCACACCTCGGTCCCGTTAATATTCAGGAGGTATCCTTCCAGGCTGCGCTCCACTATCCGGACCTTGAACTCGGCCATGCTGCCCTCGGAGTATCTGTAGACCCTTGCGGCCGTGTTCTGAACCATTATGGAGGCGTTCCTGTCGTCGGAGTTTATCAGGGCGAACGAGTCTTTCTCCAGGGAGTCAAACAGGAGCTTCTTGCAGCGGATGTACTCGCTGAAGGTCTTGTGGTAGTCCAGATGGTCGTGGGTGATGTTGGTAAATACCGCGCCCCTGAAGTGCAGGCCCCTTACCCGCCCCTGGTGCAGGGCATGGGAACTGACTTCCATAAAACAGAATTCGCAGCCCCTGTCCGCCATCATGCGCAGGAGGCGGTTGACGGTTATCGGATCCTGGGTGGTGTTGGTGGTCTCGAAACGGTCGTTGCAGACGTAATTGGCTATGGTTGACAGCAGACCGCAGCAATAGCCCATCCCCGAGAACAGGCGGTACAGCAGGGTGGCTATGGTGGTCTTGCCGTTCGTGCCGGTGACTCCGACCAGGTTCAGCTGACGGCTCGGATGTCCGAAGAAATTGCCGGCGATGTCGGCCGCAGCCGCTCTGGAGTCCGCTACCCGGACACCAGTGAGTCCGAGGGATGCAATCTCCTCGGCGGCCTCAGGCTTGCTGTAGACTGCGGCGCAGGCTCCGGCCTCGGCCGCTTTCCGGATGTATGCGTGCCCGTCGCTCTCGAATCCGTCTATGGCGATGAACAGACTGCCCGCAGAGCATTGCCTTGAGTCGGAAGCCACGTCTGTGATATCCTTGTTCTGTCGGCCTGTCGTCTCCAGCACTTCTATACCTTTTAATATATTGTCCAGTCTCATGTCTTTACTGTTTCAATGTCAATGTGATCAGTTTCCCCTTTTCGAGCGGGCTTCCGGCAGTCGGACTCTGTGACGAGACTCTGCCCGAGCCTTTGAATACGACCTTGTAGCCTTCATTTTCCAGAAGATAGACAGCATCCTTTATCCCCATGCCCTCTACATCCGGTACGATGCCTTGTTCTAAGGTCAGAGAGCTGATGAACTGTTCTCCGGAGCTTCTGTCCATCTCGACGTGTATCCAGCCGTCTTCCACCGGCCTTGTGCGCATGGGCATGTAGTCCGTCGGCATACCTTTCTGTCCTGCCAGCCCGGAGGCTATCCTGGGATTGTCCGGAGGAACCTTGCCCGCTGAATTCAAAGGTTGGTTCCATTCCGGATGGGATGCATATATTTTGTCAGCGATGCGCTTGAATACCGGGGCTGCCCAGGTGGCTCCGTAGAAGTTGCCTCTGGTCTTGCCGGTGTACAGGACTACGATGCAGGAGTATTTCGGATCATCGGCCGGGAAATATCCGGCGAAGGAGGCCTGATGCCTGCGATATCCCTCGCTGTCCTCGTATCTGCCGTTTATGGCCACTCTGGCCGTACCTGTCTTTCCGGCTATGGCGTATCTTTCGTCATTGCATATCTTGGCCGTACCTCTCTCAACCACCCCCCTGAGAGCCTTTCTGACGGCTTTGAGCGTGTTCTTGGAGCAGATGGAACCGCTTACCACAGTAGGACCGGAACTCTCTTCAACGATACCGTCCTTCTCGAAGTCCTCAATGAAGTAGGGCCTCATCATCTTGCCACCGTTGGCTACGGCGTTGTAGAATGTCAGGATGTGCATAGGCGTGACAGTCAGGGCGTAGCCATATCCCAGACTGGCCAGGGTGGAGCCTGACCACTGGGGGTCGTCGGGACTGGTTATGTATGCGTAACCTTCTCCTCCTATGTCGAGGTTGAGTTTTTCAACCAGTTTCATATTGTGCAGACGGGACACATAGGTGGCCGGATCATCTCCGTAGGCCTCGATGATCATCTTGGCGAACGCGATGTTGGATGATTTCTCGAATGCCTCAAGAGCCGTAATCTTGCCGTAGCCGCCTCTGTGAGTGTCGGTAATCGAGTGCCCGGCGTAATGCCATATTCCATTACCTGCGTCCACTTCGGTATCCAGGGTTATGCAGCCGTCCTCAATCATGGCCATCAGGGCTGCCAGCTTTAAGGTGGAACCCGGTTCGGTAGCGTGGGATATGGCGTAGTTGTAGGATTCGTCGAAAGTACCGTCGCTCTTCTTGAACATGTTGGCGATACCTCTTATGGCGCCTGTCCTGACATCCATTACGATGGCGGTTCCGCCTTCAAACACGTCGCTCCTGGCCAACTGCTCCCTCAGCTCGGTCTCGGCCGCCTCCTGTATGCGCACGTCTATGGTTGTCCTGATATCGTATCCGTCCACGGCCGGCCGGGCAGGAGCTCCGTTGACCGGTATCCACTGGTCTCCGAGAGTGCGGTGTACGGTCTGTATGCCTTTCTCGCCGCGCAGCTTGTAGTCGTAAGTAAACTCTATGCCGGTTCCGCCTCCATCGGCGTTGAGATAACCGATGGTCCGGTTGGCCAGTTTTCCGTAAGGATTGACTCTCTCGCTGTCAGTGTCAACTATGAGCCCTCCCTTGAACTGTCCGAGTCTGAATACGGGAAAGCGTCTGATCTCGGCCAGCTCTCCGAAGTCCACTTTGCGGTTGCCTATTTTAAGATATCTCTTGCCGGTCTTTCTGGCGTTGAGCAGTTCGTTCCTGTAGGCTCTGGCGGACTTGTTCCTGAACATGGCCGACAGGCAGCGGGACAGGGAGTCTATTTTGGGCATCAGGACGCTGTCCGGCATGGCCTTGGAGTCCCAGTGCAGGTCGTAGACCGGGATGGATACCGCCAGCGGGCGTCCGTCGTAGGAGAGGATGCTGCCTCGGGACGGCTCCAGTACCTGCTCTTTATAGATGTCGTCCAGCGTAACCCTGTCCTTGTTGACCTGGATGAGGATGATGCGGACTATCGCTCCAAGTCCTGCCAGAAGGAAGACCAGGTATACGTAGATGAATCTGGTAAATGTACTTGTCCTGGCCATACGTCAGTCCTCCTTAAGATTTATTCTCGTGGGCGGAGTGTCAGGAGGCAGAAGCTCCAGACCGTTCTGCTCGAGCAACTGCTCTATCTCGCCTCTTTTCCCGGAATACAGCAGCCTGGTGTATTTGCCCAGGTATTCCGAGCGCAGATTGCGCAGAGTCTCCTCATTGCGGGCGATTCTTTGCATGGTGTTGCGTGTCCAGAAATGGATACTGATGTAGACGAGTATTAATATGAAGATATACAGTACGAATTTCCAGTTTTTTGTAATGCTGCGTTTAGCCAGTATCTGTCCTCCCAGTACGTTTTCCAGAATCTCCTTTTTCATACGGCTTTTTTCCGTGCGGCCCTCAGTTTCGCGCTTCTGGCCCTTGTGTTGCGCATTATCTCATCTTCCCCGGGGAGGACGGGTTTTCTGGTAATGACATCGAAGGGACAGTCTCTGCGGCCGTACAGGTCGGTGGTGTCTTTTCCCTCTACATTCCCGGTCTTGAAATAATTCTTGACCATACGGTCTTCGAGGGAGTGATATGTTATGATTACGGCCGTGCCCCCCGGTCTGAGGGACTTGCCGATACCGGTCAGAAGATGCTCCAGGCACTTCATCTCGCCGTTGACCTCGATCCGCAGGGCCTGGTATACTCTGGCCAGGAACTTGTGGGGGGCGATGGCGGGCAGGATGCTTTCCAGAGCGTTGTTCAGATCGGTTGTGGTCTCAATCGGCTTCCGGGCACGTGCCGAGCAGATCAGGGAGGCGGCTTTCCGGCTGCCTTCCACTTCCCCGTACAGGCGGAGAATGCCGGCCAGGGTCTCCTCGTCATAGCTGTTGAGGATGTCCGCCGCATTCTTCCCGGAGGAGGTGTTCATCCTCATATCCAGTTCCGTGTCAAAACGGAATGAGAATCCTCTTTCCGGAGTGTCGAACTGATGGGAGGATACGCCGAGGTCGGCCAGGATGCCGTCCACGCCGTCGTAACCCAGATATCTGATGTAGTTGTGGATGAATCGGAAATTGGCCCGTACAGCCGTTGTCCGGCAGTCCTGCGGGGCATTGACTACGGCTTCCGGATCCTGGTCAAATGCAATCAGCCTGCCGTTTCCGTCCAGCCGCGAGAGTATGGCGCGGCTGTGGCCGCCTCCGCCGAGGGTGGCGTCCACATATACTCCGGAGGGCTTTATCCCGAGCATATCCATGCTTTCTTCAAGCAGGACTGGTGTATGGTAAGATTCAGGCATGGCTGACAGATTATCCTAGTATCTTTTCGGCCAGAGCGGCGAAGGCGTTCTCGTCCATGAGGGAGCTTTCGTATCTCTCCCTGGCCCATAACTCAATCTTGTGGTCATTGCCGGCGAATATCACTTCTTTCCCGGCGCCTATGCTGTCCAGAAGCTGCCGGGGAATGGATATCCTGCCCAGTTTCCCGTCCGGCTCGACAACGGCTCTTCCGCTCATGTATCCTCTCCAGAAAGTGGCGTGTTCGGGATTGAAGAAATTGAGCCTGGACTTGATGTCCTCGGACTCTCTTTCCCACTCGCGGTAGGTATAGATGTCGAGACAGGGGGAGTAAAGGTCTTTTTTCACAACGAGGCGCATCGGCTCATCAGGGTCCATAAGGGCCTTGAACGCAGAGGGAAAGACCAGTCTTCCCCTGTCGTCAACCTTGGCTTTGTATTCTCCGATGAACTTTGTCATTGCGCTGTCAGATTATTTCCTGCAAAAATAACTAAAATCTTACACATACTTCCACTTTTTTACATTTTTTCCCACAATTTGAAATTCTTTTCTAAATTTGTATCATGAATTTTCAGGAACTAAAAGAAAGAGTGCTGACAGACAGACTTTTCAAAGGAGTCATGATAGGGGTGCTGTCCACTCTTGCCATCGAATTACTCATTCTCGTTATAGTGTGGATTGTAAAGATCATTCCGGCTCCGGTCCGTGATACAGGACCGCTGCCTTCCTCTTGCCCGGATTATCCGGAACAGGATGCCGGGCCTGAGTCCGCGACTGTCCGGGATGACGACGAAGTCTACGAATACGGTATACCTCTCTCCAGGTACCGCAAGGTGGAGGGAAATATCCGCAATGGAGAGTTTTTTTCCACGCTCATGACCAGGCTGGGGGCCTCCCAGAGTGACATATATGCTCTGGATGCCTTGTCAAAAGGGGTCTTTGACATGAGGCAGATGAAGGTGGGCTATCACTATCATGCTTACTATCTGCCCGGGGAACCGGACACCTTGGCTCAGGTCGTGTATGAGAAGGACAATGCTTCCTATGTGGTCTTTACTCTCCGCGACTCCCTGTCGGTCAGGGTGGAGGACAAGGATGTAGTCAATACGATAGGCTATGTGGAGGTGAATATAGAGAACTCCCTGTGGCAGGATATAATAGATGCCGGTGCTCCGGCCCTGCTGGCAGTCTCTCTTGCGGACATATACGCATGGAGCATTGACTTCTTCGGTCTTCAGAAAGGGGACTCGTTCAAGGCCGTATATGAGAAGTCCGAATGCGACGGAGAGATACTCGATGTAGAGCGTGTCCTGTACGCTGAGTTCACGCATGGAGACCAGGTTTACAAGTCTTACTGGTTTGATGACGGCAGCGGCAATTATTACTGGAACGAGAAAGGGGAGAGTATGCGCAAGGCCTTCCTCCGTGCGCCTTTGAGCTACACGAGAATCAGTTCCGGCTTTACATACAGCAGGAGACATCCCATAACCCGAAAAGTCAGGCCTCATACCGGTATAGACTATGCGGCCCCGGCGGGAACCGAGGTGATGAGCATAGGAGACGGGGTCGTGGTTTATAAAGGATTCAAGACCGCAGAGGGCAATATGGTGAAGATCAAGCACAATTCAGTATATACGTCGGCATACCTGCATCTGTCCCGCTATGGTAAGAACATCAGTGTGGGACAGAGAGTCAAGCAGGGGCAGGTGATAGGCTATGTGGGCAGTACCGGTTATTCTACCGGCCCCCACCTGGATTTCCGTATATGGAAGAACGGAACCCCTATCAATCCTCTCAAGATGGAGTCGCCTCCGGCCGAGCCTCTATCAAAGGACGACATGCCCGCGTTCCTCAAGAGCATGAAGGAGTCTGAGAACGCCGCCTCGCGTTTCGGTGCGCGTACGGTGCTGAGACAGATGGTGGAAACTATTAAGAAATAATACCAAATAGAATTGAAAAATTATTATATTTGCGCACAATACATAAGAGAAGTTTATATATCATATGGCAACAACTGCAGATTTCAAGAACGGACTTTATTTCAATTATGAGGGGAAACCCGTATCTATTATATGGTTTCAGCACGTGAAACCAGGCAAGGGTCCGGCTTTCGTGAAAACAAAATTACGCAATCTGGAGAACGGCAAGATTCTGGACAGAACATTTACCGCCGGAGAAAAGATCGATCCGATCAATGTCGAACGCAGACCCTACACCTATCTGTATAAGGATGATATGGGGTACAATTTCATGCATACAGAGACCTATGAGCAGGTCAGCATTCCAGAGGAGATGGTGGAGAACGCCGACCTTATGAAAGAGGGACAGTATGTGGAGATGATGTTCCTGGCCGATGAGGAGAAATGTCTTACTTGCGAGCTCCCCACTTATGTGGAGCTTGAGGTCACATATACCGAGCCTGCCGTAAAGGGCGACACAGCATCCAGCAATGCCCTTAAGGCCGCTACTTTGGAGACGGGAGCGGAGATTATGGTGCCTCTGTTTATCAATCAGGGTGATAAAATCCGTGTCAATACCGTGGACAGAAGCTACGGAGAGCGTGTGAAGGAGTAAGATGACCGTGTACTAAAACTGACCTGGGGAAAGACTATCCGATTTTTTGTGAATCAGGGCTAAACCGTCCCTGATGGGAAGAACCAGCCTTTTGACTCTCGGGTCAGAGGCTGTTTTTTTGTTGAACTCCATTATGGCTGCGGTCTGTTTGTCCGTCGGATGAGTGTCAGACGCAGTCTTGCCGCTCCAAATGACATTGTCAGCCAGTATATATCCTCCAGGCCTCACTTTGTCGAAGACCATGTCATAGAAGGTCGGATACAGTCTTTTGTCTGCGTCTATGTAGACTATGTCATACACTCTGTCCAGCCGAGGGATGAGTTCCGCGGCATCCTGAAGGTGAGGGTGTATCCTGTCGGCCCCGGCTATTTGGAAAGCGCGGGTGTAGATATCGGTCAGTTCGTCGTCAATCTCTACAGTGTCCAGTACGCCGTTCTCTCTCAGTCCTCTGTACAGGCATAGGGTGGCGTATCCGGTAAAGGTGCCTATCTCCAGTACGTTCTCCGGTTTCACCATAAGGGAAAAGGCCTGGAGGAACTCACCCTGTACTCCGTCGGAGAGCATCCGGTATGATTTGGTTCTCAGATGGGTCTCTCTTTCTACGAAGGACAGGGCTTCTCTCAGTTTGTAGGGATTCATAACGGCGTGTCAGATATAAAGCAGTCTGGATATGTTCTCAGGGTTGAATATATCCGCGGCGGTGTCCCTTATCTCCTCCGCGGTGATGCCGCTGATCAGCTCTGCTGTCTCACTGTTGCTGATTACTCTGCCGTAGGTCATCAGGCTCTTGCCCATCGACAATACCTGAGCCTCTCCGTTGTCGGCGGCTATGGCCATCTGCCCCAGCAGCTGTTTCTTGGCGCTGTTGAGGGCCCTGGGAGACAGCGTCTCTTCTCTCAGGGAACGTAGTTCTCTTTCGATGAGCGTCAGGCATTTCTGTACATTGGCTTTCTCGCAGCCGAAATAGATGGTGGCGGTTCCGGCATCGGTGTACAGTCCATAGGAAGCATCTACGCTGTAGACAAGGCCGTATTTCTCCCGGAGAATCAGGTTGAGCCTGGAATTGGCCATAGGGCCGCCCAGTATGTTGACAAGCAGGCTGAGCGGAATCCGGCGGCTGTCATATGCCGAGTAGGCTCTGGCTCCGATGACGCAATGGGCCTGATGGCTGTGACGGGAGACGGACTTTTCAAACGGAGCATTGCCTCCGAGCTGTCCCGAGCCTGCAATGGCTTCGCCCTCCCCGTCTTCCAGTCCGTTTGACGCGGAGGTGCTGTATGTGTCCAGGGCCTTTGAGACCATGTCCCTGGCCCTGCTCTCCTCGATGTCGGCCACTATCGTGAAATACATATTCTCCGGTATGAACATCTTCCGGTAATACTCCGAGACAGTGTCGCGGTCTATCTTCTTGAGGTATCTGGCCTTGCCCAGTACCGGCATGGACAGGGGCGTGCCGTCGAACATATACTCTTCGAAGTCGTCGTATATCTGTTCGGCGGGGGAGTCCTTGTAGGTGTTGATCTCCTCCAGTACGACTCCTCTTTCCTTCTCGATTTCCCTGTCCGGGAAGGTGCAGCGGAAAGCTATGTCCATCAGCAGGCCGACGGCCTTGCGCAGGTCCTCTTTCAGGACTGTCGCGTGGATTACCGTCTCCTCCTTGGTGGTGTATGCGTTCAGCTCGCCCCCGAGACGCTCGATGAAGGAGTTGACCGTATTTGCGCTCTTGGTCTGGGTGCCCTTGAAGAGGAGGTGCTCGGTGAAATGGGCCAGCCCTCCCTGGTTCTTATCCTCATATCTTGTGCCGGCCTTTACGTGCAGGGCGCAGTATGCGACTGGGGAAAGGCTGCGTTTGAAGGCAAATCTCATTGTGGCTACCGGATTGAATAGTGCGGAGTCACCAGCCTGGATATCCGCTTGAGGTCGGATTTCAGGAAGCCGGGACCCTTCTTGGGGGATATCTTGTGTTTCTTGAAGTAGTACAGCTCATAGGTGTCCGCGCTGATGATCATCTTGTAGCACCACGAGCCCTTGCTGTCGGCCCCCGGGGCAACTACCAGCGATACGAGAGTCCTCGGAGCCGCTTCTTTCATGGCCAGGTCTATCTCCTCCTGTGAGACGGTGCTCGCCCTCCCTCTGAACATCTGCTCGAATTTCTGCATGGGAGCATGATAGGCCATGTCCGCTGAGTTGAAAAGTATGGCTGTGTTCCTGGACTTGCTCATGGCGCCCAGATAGATCTCTCCGCGCTTCGAGGGATAGACCTTGCCGTCCACTATTTTCTGGATATAGGTCTGAATGATGTTCATGTAGGCCGGAAGATATGTGAATATGCGGTCGTTGTCATCGTTGTCGGGGAACAGGGGCAGGGCTATGAGCTCCGGCATCCCGGAGAGATTGTCGCCGGCTTTCTCATTGCCTTTCAGGAAGCATAGGAATTCCATGGCCGGAGCATCCGTCTTGCGGTGCATCTTGTCCAGACGCACCAGGAAATAGTAATTGGTGTCGGTCTTGATCCGGTCGAACTCCTCCGGGCTGCAGAACTCGTATGGAGAGATGTTCCAGCTTTCCTCCACTGAATTTTTGAACAGTAGGTCTGTCATGGAGTTGTCTCCTGAAATGACCACTTTTGTAATCCGTGCCGGTATGTCTCCGTAATATTCTTTGCCAGAGTCTACTTTTTTATCTTGGAACTGTTTGATTTCCATATTCATACCAGGAGAGCCCTGGGCTGAAGCCGCGACCGCCGTCATGACCGTGAACAGTACTGTCAGTATTTTTTTCATTTTCCAGAATAATTAATTTGCTGCAAATTTAGATAAATAATTTATTTTTGTAGTATGACTTCACGCATCATTATAGCCATAGACGGATACTCGTCCACGGGTAAGAGCACGTTTGCCAAAGCCATTGCCGGTGAACTGGGTTATGTGTACATAGATACAGGAGCCATGTACAGGGCCGTGACGCTTTTTGCCTTACGCGGCGGTTGTGTGTCCGGTGACAATACCGTGGACGAGACCGCGCTCAGGAGGTTGCTTCTGGACGGAGATTCGGTGGAGATATCGTTTCTGGCATCGGGTCCGGACGGAGAAAGTGAGACTTGGCTGGACGGGGAGAATGTGGAGAAGGAGATACGTACTCTGGAGATTTCCAGGATAGTCAGTCATGTGGCCGTACTTCCGTTTGTAAGAGAGTATGTGGACAGGAGGCTCAGGGAGATAGGAGCCGGCAAGGGGGTGGTGATGGACGGCAGGGACATCGGCACAGCTGTGTTTCCGGATGCGGAACTCAAGATATTCATGACGGCCAGACCGGAGGTGAGGGCGCGTCGCCGATACGAGGAGATGAGTGCGCGCGGACACAGTGTCTCCTATGAGGATATTCTATGCAATCTGAGCGAGCGGGACTATATCGACACTCACCGCGAAACGGCTCCGTTGCGCAAGGCTGATGATGCTGTCATTCTGGACAACAGTGATATGACAGTCGAGGATCAGATCAGATGGTTCCGGAATCTTTTGAAAGAACGTCATCTATGCGTATAATTATCGATGTGCATTCGGGGTGCTGCAACGGAGTGCGGAAAGCCATATCTGTTGCTGAGGATTATCTTGACGAGCATGGAACTTTGTATTCTTTGGGGGCGATAGTCCACAACGACGCGGAGATCCGCCGTCTGGAGCAGAAGGGGCTCAGGGCTGTCGGTTATCAGGATTTCCATTCACTAAAAGGTTCGACAGTACTTATCCGTGCACATGGTGAGCCGCCGTCCACTTATAGGCTGGCCGAGGCCTCCGGAGTCAGTCTTATCGACTGCACCTGCCCGGTAGTGCTTGCGCTTCAGAAGAAGATAGCGGCCAAGTATCGGGAACTCAGCAGCGCCGGCGGTCAGGTGATAATCTTCGGCAAACGCGGACATGCCGAGGTCAACGGTCTGGTCGGACAGACTGACGGCCATGCCGTGGTGGTGGAGAGCATGGATGACCTGGAGGAAAAGCTCCTGTCCGGAGTCATAGACCCGTCCCGTCCGCTGGCCCTGTTCTCCCAGACCACGAAAGACCCCGAGGAGTTCGCCGCAGTCGCCGCCCGTCTGCGGCAGGCTGCTTCGGGCCTGGAGGTATTCGATACCATCTGCCGCAATGTCTCATCCCGTCACAAGGCCCTGCGCGAGTTCGCGGCCTCCTGTTCGGTGATTATTTTCGTGTGCGGTCGTGAAAGTTCCAACGGCAAGGTGCTCTTTGAACTCTGCCGTTCGGTCAATCCGCGCTCCTATAAGGTGGAGAGTGCGGAGGAAATCCCCGCCGGTATCTTCCGTCCGGATGACATCGTGGGCATCTGCGGTGCAACCTCCACCACCCGCTGGCAGCTCGAGAAAGCCGCCTCTTTAGTCGCGGGCATGTAGGACGGCCTTGCGGAGCTCGAAATTCTGGCCGAGATACTTTTTCCTTACTTCAGGATTGGACGCCAGTTCCTCGGCAGTACCGCTTTCCAGGATGCTGCCCTCGTACAGGAGGTAGGCCCTGTCGGTGATGGCAAGGGTCTCGTGGACGTTGTGGTCGGTGATGATCACGCCTATGTTCTTGAGCTTGAGCTTTGCGATGATATGCTGGATATCCTCCACGGCGATGGGGTCAACTCCGGCGAACGGCTCGTCCAGCAGGATGAACTTGGGGTCGATGGCCAGTGCACGGGCTATCTCGCATCGGCGCCGTTCGCCTCCCGAGAGCTGGATGCCGTAGCTCTTGCGGACTTTCGCCAGACCGAACTCGTCTATGAGGGATTCGAGTCTGTCCCTGCGCTCCTTTTTACTGAAATGCGAGAACTCCATGACAGACATGATATTGTTCTCGACTGACATTTTACGGAATACGGAAGCCTCCTGAGCCAGGTATCCCAGTCCCTTTTGAGCACGGCGGTACATCGGAAGTTCCGTTATGTCCTCATCTTCAAGATAGATGCGTCCTGCATTTGGCTTGATAAGGCCCGTTATCATGTAGAAGCTGGTGGTCTTGCCGGCTCCGTTGGGCCCGAGCAGTCCGACTATCTCGCCCTGTTCTACATTGATGGATACGCCTTTTACGACTGTTCTGGCTCCGTATTTCTTGACTAAGTTGTCGCTGTAAAGTCTCATATTAATGTGCTATTTAACATCCAGGTCCAGGTCTTTTACGAGCTCTCCCAGCTCAGGCTTTTTGTTTACCAGAAACTTGGCCTTGTCTGTAGGCATGTAGGGCGCAGAGGCCTTCTTGGAAGACCCGCTGTCCCCGGACTCATAGATCTGGACATCTATTTTCACTGTTCTGTTCCTTAATGTTCTCCGCATGGTGGCTTCCATCTTGGAGAGGTTTTTCTCCCTGATGAAGTCCTGCTGTGCGGCATTGCTGACATAAAAGGTCAATGTGCCGCTGTCAATATCTATGCCCGGACTGTGCAGCGTCATGGCTGTGTACATGCTGCCCCTGCCGGCCGCCTTCCAGGATTCTGCCAGACTCTGCCAGGCGTTCATTATGCCTTCGAATGTCAGCGGCTCATCGCTGAGAATCTCCGCGCTGTCTTTCCCGGAGGTCTCGTTCTCCCTGGCCCGGCTCATCATGTCCTTCAGGCTCAGACCCGGTACTTTTATTCCGGAGGCTGTCCCGGCTGCGCGGGGCTGCTGCGGAGGTGTCTGTGCGGAATCCTCTACAGTGGTCCTGGCGGTTACGGAAGGTCCGGCCGGTGATGACGGTGCCGGCTCTGTCTGAGTGACAGCCGGTGCAGGAGCCTGGGATCCCGTCTGTGCCAGGGTGGCTTTTTCTGCCGCTGAGTGTGCGGATACAGGCGGAGCTGGTGCTGCGTCGGGCTGTTGGGGCAGGGCCTTCTCGGCCAGCCGTATCAGAGCGAATTCTATGAGCAGCCGCTGGTTGCCGCTCTGGCGGTATGCCGCCTCGCAACCCATGGTGATGTTCAGGGACGAGAAGATAAACGGCACGGAGCAGCGCGAGGCCTGTTCCCTGTACCGGTCAATCAGGGTAGGAGGCAGTGAGAGCAGGGCCGAGCTGCCGGAACTGCGGCATACGAGCAGATCCCTCAGGTGCGAGCTCAGGCCCGAGACGAAATACAGGGCATTGAAGCCTTTGGACAGTATCTCGTCGAAAAGCAGCAGGGAGGACATGTAGTCTCCTGTCAGGGAATTGTCTATGATCTTGAAATAATATTCGTAGTCCAGCACGTTGAGATCCCGGATCACGTCGTCGTACTTCACGTCCTTGCCGCAGAATGCCACTATCTGGTCGAATATGGTCAGGGCGTCCCTCATGGCTCCGTCTGCCTTTACGGCTATGACGTGCAGGCTGGCGCTGTCGATGGCTATGCATTCCTTGGAGGCTATGTCCTCCAGGTTGCGCACTATGTCGGGGACGGATATGCGGTTGAAGTCAAATGTCTGGCAGCGGGACAGGATCGTGGGCAGTATCTTGTGCTTCTCGGTGGTGGCCAGAATGAAGATGGCGTGGGCCGGCGGCTCTTCCAGGGTCTTCAGAAAGGCGTTGAACGCGGCGGAGGAGAGCATGTGGACCTCATCGATGATGTAGACGCTGTACTTGCCGATCTGGGGCGGTATGCGGACCATCTCGGTAAGGTTGCGGATGTCGTCCACGGAGTTGTTGGAGGCGGCGTCCAGCTCATGGATACAGTAGGAGCGGCCCTCGGAGAAGGACAGGCAGGACTCACACTTGCCGCACGGCTCCATATCGGGACCAGGGTTGAGGCAGTTGATGGACTTGGCGAAGATCCTGGCAGTGGTGGTCTTGCCGACCCCGCGCGGACCGCAGAAGAGGTATGCGTGGGCCAGCTGCCCGCGCAGGATGGAGTTCTTCAAGGTCCTGGCGATGTTCTCCTGGCCTATGAGTGACTCGAAAGTGTCCGGTCTGTATTTCCTGGCTGATACTATAAACTGTTCCATAACCGATAATCGTACAAATATAGTCACTACTTCCCGAACTCCTGCAAAATTCCTCGCAAATAGGCATTAAAATTGTATATATTTGCCGATAGTTGATTTTACGGTTATGAAGATTCTTATTATAGATGATGAGCGGAGTATCCGCAATACACTTAAGGAGATACTGGAGTTCGAGGGACATGTGATATCGCTGGCCGAGGACGGCGCGTCGGGGCTGGAGGCTGCGGCATCCGGCAATTTCGATGTGATATTCTGCGACATCAAGATGCCGGGCATGGACGGAGTGGAGGTGCTGGACAAGCTGTCCGAAAGCGGCAACGAGGCCCCTGTGGTGATGATCTCCGGGCACGGTTCCATCGATACGGCCGTGGAGTGTATAAAGAAAGGAGCTTATGATTTCATCCAGAAACCGTTGGATCTGAACAGGATACTTATCACTCTGAAAAATGCCACGGACAAGAGTACGCTGGTCCGCGAGACCAAGGCTCTTAAGAAGAAAGTGGGCGGAGTGCAGGAGATCATAGGCGAGTCACCGGCCATCGTCCGTATCAAGAATATGATAGACCGGGTGGCCCCGACCGATGCGAGGGTGCTCATAACGGGAGCCAACGGTACCGGCAAGGAGCTCGTGGCCCGTTGGCTGCACGAGAAGAGCGACCGCTCGTCGATGCCTTTTATCGAGGTCAACTGTGCGGCCATCCCGAGCGAGCTTATCGAGAGCGAGCTCTTCGGTCACGAGAAGGGTGCGTTCACCGGAGCCCAGAAGCAGCATAAGGGCAAGTTCGAGCAGGCTGACGGCGGCACTCTTTTCCTGGATGAGATCGGCGATATGTCCCTGGCGGCCCAGGCCAAGGTGCTCCGCGTACTGCAGGAAAACAAACTCACCAAGGTCGGCGGAGACAAGGACATAACGGTCAATGTCAGGGTGGTGGCTGCTACCAACAAGAACCTCCGGGAGGAGATAGCCAAGGGCAATTTCCGCGAGGACCTCTACCACCGTATAAGCGTCATCGTCATAAGAGTGCCTTCGCTGGCGGAGAGGCGGGAGGACATACCGCTGCTTATAGACTACTTCATCAGGCAGATCTGCCGCGAGTCCGGCAAGCCGGTCAAGGAGATAGACGCGGATGCCGTGGAGGAACTGTGCAATCATGCCTGGAGCGGCAATATCCGCGAGCTGCACAACGTGGTGGAGCGTCTGCTGATCCTATCCAACGCACGCATCACCAAGGATGACGTGATGATGTTCGCCCTTCCCAACTAAGTGTTGTCGTCGTCTGCGACGGTGTGTATAGGAAGTCTGACTGAGAAATCGGCACCACCCAGGGATGCTGACGGGTAATAGTTTATCTCTCCATGACTCTGCGTTATGATGCTTTTGCAGATGGCCAGTCCGAGTCCTGATCCTCTGGTCTTGGTGGTGAAGTTGGGATGAAACAGCTTTTCCATATTCTCCTTTGAGACACCGTCTCCGTTATCTTCCACGTCTACCTGATAGTAGCCGGGAATCACTCTCAGTGTTATGTTTATCAGCCCTTTATCCTTATTTTCCACTGCCTGGATGGCATTGGTTATCAGGTTGACGAAAGTCCTTGTAATCTGCTCCTTCCTGGCAAGGACCACGGCTTTTCCCACCTGGCTGCGGAAGTTCATTTCTATGTTGTCCCTGTTGTTGAACAGGATTTCCTGCTCTGACAGTATCTCCACCAGGTCGATTTCAGTCTGCTCTTCCTGATACAGTTTGGCGAAGCTGGAGAACTCGCTGGCGGTGTTGGACAGTATGTCTATCTGCTCTATGAGCATGGATGCGAGGGCGTCGAAGCGGTCTTTCCACTCGGGATTGCCCTGTTTTTTTATAAAGACCAGATGCTGGATGCTGATCTTCATGGGAGTCAGAGGATTCTTGATCTCGTGGGCTATCTGGCGGGCCATCTCGCTCCAGGCTTTCTCCCTTTCGTTCTGGGCAAGTTCCCTGGTACTGCGGTCCAGATCATCGATCATCTTGTTGTAGGTCCGTACCAGAAGACCCAGCTCGTCGTCGGCCTTGTAGTTGATATGCTCGGCCTTGTGGGTGATGTCCATCTCAAGCATATTGCGGTTGATCTCTTTCAGCGGCTTTGTGATGGAGTTGGAAATGGCCATGCCTATCAGAATCGCTGCTATGATGAAGAGTATGTACAGGTTGATGATGGCCGCAACAATAGGAGACGTGTCGTATTCGAAATTGGTCTCTGATATGAAGTACGGGATGTTGGCTATGGCTATCAGTCTTCCGTTGCTGTTGTATACAGGGGTGTACAGAGAGTAGTAACTGAGCGCGGAGATATGTTCTTCCTGCACGACTTGAGTCCTTTTGTTGATTACCAGCTCGTAGAATGCCTCGGAATTCATTCTTGTGCTGAGGAGATACTCGTTGAATACTTCCGGTTTGGTGGTATGGATGAGCTTGCCTTTCGGGTCATATATGTTGATGTCCATCTGGGCGTTTCTGGAGATGTCGTTGATTATGCTGAGAATCTCGGCCGCACTGTGCTCGCTGTAGGAGTCCGTGTTCTTTGATATCTGAGCCAGTGTGTTCTGCACGGACAGCACTTTCTCCTCCATCATGGTGCTGTTGTTGGTGTCCATGTAGCCGATGATGATTACAACACTGCCGATAGCCATCAGTATCAGGGCTATTACCGTGAATGCCGTTATGAATATGGTCATTTTCATACGGAATGACCGTTTGGGTCTCAGCAATGACTCTTTATGTCTTTTCTTGAGCAGGCCGGGAATCCCGATAATGACAAGGGCCAGGAGCAGGAACAGGTATGAGAGTGATATAAGTGACGGGAACAGGCCTCGGGCCGGTCTGCTTACTGCAATCAGGTTTGTCCCCGGCAGTTTGTTGATGAAGACAACGTTGTCCCTGTAGAAATAGTGCGAGAAACCGTCTTCGTATATGTTGACGTTGATGGATACCGGGAAATTGTACCGTCCCTGATGACTGGTCAGTCTGCCGTTGTGATACCGTGCGACAGAGTAGGGGTAGGATATGGAGGACAGGGGACGCGGGTTGTTAAGCAGTACGGAGGGATATCCGATGTTGTCGGAGCTGACTTTTGACTCGATCTCTATGTACATGTCGTATCTGACTCCTTTCCGGAAGATGCTGAATGCCCCCAGATAGCTTGTATAGTCCCGGAAATAGTCCAGATAATAGAATGCGGATACGTCTGTAAGCGGTATGCCGTAATTGTTTATAATCTCCTCAAAATGCCTGAAGCAGTTTTTGGGCGAGGAATACTCGTCCGGCTTTATGTTCTGATAGGCATTGCAGATGGTGAGGCGGATGTCGTATTCTGGTAATATGTTGTAGAAGTATCTCTCGGCCAGTCTGTTAAGGATGATGTTCTCGTAGTCCGGATTTCCTGTCAGTCTGCGTATAAACGGGTCAGATATGATACTCTTCTCCATGGCCTGAAGCTGCATTTCCAGATTCAGGTCCCGTTCGATGGCCATACGGCCGGTGAGAACTCTGATATTCTCGCATTCTTTCTGGAATCCATAGATCCCGACAGCGCCGCTCATGTAGGTGGCGACGATAAGAATATATATCAGCACCGGTTTCTTGGAATGTCTGCGTCTTTTCCGGAGATAGTACCGGCTGGTTGTCGGTACAAGGATGTCCAGCAGAAACAGCACTGCAAGAGCCAGCAGACTGTATATGAAATACGTGATGATAGTGTAAACGGAGATGTCGTTGATACGGTACAGGTCGAAGTTGATGCTGGAGTTGAATATCAGTGAACGGAATGTGTGGTGTATATATCCTGTTAGTAGTATTGTACTGATACCCAGTGCGGAGAGCTTGGCTCTACGGATTACGGGAGAGGATGAGAAAATATCCCTTAGGACTGCTTTGCGGGACATGAAGACCACCGCGCAGTAGAGAAATATGAAGGAATGGAACAGTATCAGGGCGCCGAACGAGTTGAAGTACCCGTCGGCATAGATCATCGGGGAGAAAAAGTCGGAGCTCAGCGGAACTCTGTTTACCATCATGGATGTGCATATCTGAAGCACCAGCAGGCCTCCAAGACCGAAAAACATGGTTCTCAGACCCTTGTTGGTATGTTGGTAGTAGATGATGGCAAGAGTGGCCAGCAGCAGGGCCAGCCATCTGAATGCGGAGGAGGTGTCGTTGCCGGAGAGTGTATCTTCTCTCACCACGGAAAAGACAGGTGTCCCGTCCGATGTGTGGACAATGCTTGTGCCGTCAATGTAGGGAGGTACTGCCGAAAACTTCTCGTTAAGCCCCAGTTTTCTGTTGCAGGAGTTCTTCAGTGCGGTATTTGATGACGGATACTGCTCCATGACCTCGATTGCGGCTATTACGAGCATGTTGTCCTGACGGGCTACTTTGACTATGTACCATTTGGGGCCGAGACTCAGGTACTGGACATCATAGCGGAGGAATGCAAGCGGGATGTTGAAGATATTCGTGTTCCGCAGGTCATGGATTCTGTACCAGGAAGAGGGGATGCCGATGTCGTCATTGCTGATGGGGAAGGTGTTGACCCAGCTCTGCAGAGTGTTGCCGACATACCGGTAGAGGACCATGTCCTCCGGGAATTTATCGAATATCACCCATTCGTCCGCCGGGACCTCAAAGGCTTTGTCCACATATGTCTGCAGGACTTTCTCTCTCTTGTGCAGTAGTTTCTCTATTTTCCAGGCTCTTCTGTCCTCAGAGGTCGGGTTGAACTGGAAAAACGAGAGGAGGAAGCAGCATATGGCCATTGTCCACAAGATGGATGTCAGTTTGCGGGAGATATGTCCGAATATGTTTTTTACGGTACCGGTCATAGTCGTCATTCATTGTGGTATGGCTCGCCTTTGATTATTGTCATGGCCCTGTACAGCTGCTCCTCGAAGAACAGACGTATGATCTGGTGGGAGAAGGTCATATCCGACAGAGACAGTGTCTCGTCGGCCCTTTCTCTCACCTTGTCGGAGAAGCCGTAGGCTCCGCCGATGA
Source organism: uncultured Bacteroidales bacterium (assembly GCA_944323785.1). Taxonomy (GTDB): domain Bacteria; phylum Bacteroidota; class Bacteroidia; order Bacteroidales; family UBA932; genus Coprenecus. The sequence continues at coordinate 69,688 of CALUTU010000007.1, forward strand.
TGAAGACGAGGCTTTTGGTGCCTGTGTCCATCAGATGCCCTATGTGGCCGGCCCAGCCTGTCGAGGTGAAGCGGCGGCCTTTCTCGTCCAGTATCACGACCCGGTCTTCCGGCTTCACCTTCTTCAATATGAGTTCTCCCTCCCTGCGTTTTACCTCTTCATGGGAAAGGGATGAGGTGCTCTGGAGCGCAGGTACTTCTGTCCGTGAGAAATTGAGGTATCGGCCTATCCGTTTCTCGTATATGGACATACCTTCTCTTATATAGTCGAAGGTGGTTTTGCCTGTCGTTATCAGAGTGATTCTCATGTTGGTACAATATATCAGCCTACAAATGTAAGAAAATTTACAGCACAGTGGCCTGAATTTTGCTAAAGTAAGAGGACAAATATGGAATAACAGATGAGCAGACTGATTGCGATAACCGGATTGTTGCTTCTTTTCCCGTTCGTGTCATCGTCCCAGAGCATAAGAGTGTGCGAGGACGACGATGACAATAATGTGTTTATTCCGATTTCAAAGTATATGCAGAAGGGAGACGCGGAGTGTCTGGCGGTATGGTTCGCGGACAATCTTCAGGTGGATGTCATGGGAACGGTCTCCAACTGCAGCCGCAATCAGGCCCGTCAGATTATCCGTAACTTCTTTACCAACTATACCCCGCGCTGTTTCGAGATAGTCTATAAGAGCGGCACCTATCCGATGAAGTATGCTGTCGGCAATCTGGACAGCGGAGGCAATATGTTCACAGTGACTATTCTGGTCAAGACCTACGATACCGGCAACTACATTGAGCAACTGAAAATCGAAAAGCAGTAGCCGCGTCTTATCGCTCAACCTGTCCCGCTGCGTGTGGCTGTCTTGCTTACCGCCGTCCGACGGCATAGGTCTCCATCAGGCCGGCCGGCATGATACCTGATATCGGTATTGCGCTTGCGAAAAATTTTGCGCTGGATCGGTCTGTGAGTGGCAATGCGTTTATTGTCAGGCTGTTGAGCTATGTAAAAGGTGCCCTATTGAGGTTTGAAAGCCGGACAGGGCACCTTTTTATAAGGTTAAGTTATTGAGAGCCAGAGCAATCGCGCTCTAGCAGGATTCCCGCCGTGTGCGGTCAGAATCGTTGTTAAAATCTGTAGTCGCCAGAAAGGAAAGGCCGCCCTCCGGATCAGACTGTCATAATATGTGTTGAGAGCGGCCCTGCCATAAAATGTGCTAATCAAAGCGAGTCGCGCCACTGAAGGTATTCTTCCTCGGTCATACCGTAGGGCAGTTGAGTCATGTGGACTCCCCAGTCGAAGAGGTCAGGGTCGTCAGGGGTGTAGTCGATAGATATCTCTCTTGTCCAGGACCCGCTGGTGTTCTCCGAGAACGAAACCTTGATGTTCCTTCCCTCTTGCCATATCCTGCACCATGAGTTTTCCCAGCAGTTGTCCTCGGCATTGAACACCACCGAACCGTATTCTACCTGCTCTCCTTTTTCTGTGCTCAGATCGCAGATACTGAACCTGACTTCAGTGATGGAATAGCCTGTGCGGCCGTCGGGAACGCACGTGACCGTCTGAGCGTCGCTGGAGACGTATCTGGGCGCGTCAAATGGAAGAATCCGATTTATCTTCATGCATCCCGTCGCGGCCATGGCGAAAGTCAGTAATAACAAACGCTGTATCATTGTATCAAAGTGAGTAAGTTATGGTTCTGTAGTTCCATGTGTATTTTGCCTTGTTTGTATTGGGATTCTCATCAGTCAGAATGCAGGTCCAAGAATCGATGGTGGACTATGTCGTTTAAAAACTGAGCGAGATGGAGTTCCGCAGTGTTTTCCCGTCAATATCGACTGTTACTGTGAACAGGCAGTCACCTATGCCGTCTGGTATTTCGGTGAAATACATCTGGAATGTCGGATATAAAGCCTTTAATCCATCAGGACTGATATTGTTTCCGATAATCTCAATTGGACAAAGCCTGGGATTCTCATAATACTTCCATGGCGTGTCATAGAAATCAGAATACCCGCTTTTTATAAAAGGGTATGCAGAGAGTGCTCTAAATGCTATTATACTGCTAAGACTCTCACCTGCGGCTATACCTGAGAAATCTTTGTCGCATACGATACCCACAGAATATACCGTTCCGGCTACGGCCCATTCATAATCAGGGGTAGTCGGTAGTGTATAGGACGTATCTCCCAATGATTCTGAAACCGTTCTGAATAAAGCGGAGTCCTTATATTGGTGCGTAAGGTCATATCCTTTAAAGTTGACAGTAATGGAACTGTCCATATCAAAGTAGTCGTTCTGTATAGCAATGCTGTCCGGTATGACATAACGGTTTATGAAATGTCCTGTGACTGTCGAGCCGGTTGGCATATAAGTTTCTTCTGCTTCATTGCAACCTCCTGCCAAAAGCAGGGCAGCTGTGGAAACAGCGACAATTAGGCTTAATGATATTGTTCTCATATTAATTTATTATACGTTATTTTCTTATGATGTAGATGAAGGTGTCCTTCAGCTCGCAGCCCTCGACAGTGACGGTCATGGAGCAGCTGTCGTACCAGGCTTCGACTTCGGCGAAGTCAAAGCTTCGTTTCATTTTAATTGGTTTTGTCTTTTGTAGCTTGATTTCCAATGCATCATCTTCGGCAATGGCCTCAAAAGGAGTAATCAGGCTGACCGCGAAAGCGGAGAGGATAAGGATTAATAAGCGTTTCATATGGTTAATAAATGAGTTTATAAGTACTGCAAAATTATACGAAACGGATATTACGCCCAAATCAGAAGTCTAACGCGCGTGTTTTTAGATGACTGATATTCAGTTTATTGCAAATGGGTGTTTGAGAAAAGTCTGACGCTGTGATTATCGGGTCTGACGCAATCTGTCAATAAGCTGCCGGAGATGGGTGTCTATGTTGACATCGTGCTCTCCAAGCCCGAGTTTTTTTCGGATACCGCTGCTTACGGAGTAATGTCTGGCGAGGCCGAGATACTGCCCTATCTCGTTTCCCCGCAGTCCTAAGAGGTACAGGTTGCAGAAGTCTCTTTCCCGTTCGGAAAGTCCGTGCTCTGTCAGATACGACTCCAGTTCGGGATATGTCATGGAGGTGTACTGCCTCAGATAGTCCAGCAGCATCTGCCTGTTGTCCACGACAGACTTTATCTCGCCTTCGGATGTGTCGGATATCTTTCCGTAGATGATGACCGAGACGAGGAGTTTGAAGAAGATCTGCATCCGCTTGGTAATCATGCTCCGCAGTTCGTGGTTGTCCGTAGTCTTGCTTTTCAGCTCGGAGAGCACGGACTCGTATTGCTTCTGAATCGTGTCGTTTGCGGACGACAGCTCTTGATAGGTCATCTCCAGTGCCTGCATCCGGGTCACGGCCTTTGTGTATCTGCTCTCCGCTTTCAGTCTGGCATTGCGGGAGCGGAGTATTATCAGATAAGCCGACAGTGCGATGATGACGATGATAAGTGCCGAGGCAACGAGGGATATGGTGAGCCTGTAGTGTTTCCTTTCAGCCTCCATCTGAGCCTTGACGTATTTCGTGTCATCGTTGACAACCATCAAGCTCTCTTCCACTTCCATGTTCATATACGTTTTCAGATTCCGATATGCTTTATCATAGTCGCCTTTTTCTTCCCAGATATACGATAACAGCAGCCAGTAACTCTGCTCTGCTTGGAAGTACGGAGCGGGCGGGGTGAGTGCCGCGAGGGCTGAGTCGGGCTCCCCTATCCGATGCCAGGCTAAGGCTATGGCTATGCGGTCCTGGTATGCGGGGTCGGTGACTGTCGACAGGTATTCGTCCAACGTGGTTCTGATAAGCCTCACCGAGTCTTTCGGCAAAGTGTTGAGATATTCCCCGAAGTAGTAGCCCTTCGTCTCCTCCGAGATATGTGGAAAGACCTGTCGGGCATCGTTCAGGTACTGTCGTGCCCTTATGGTGTCCTTAAGTATAAAGCTGATATTTGCAGCAGTAATCATCCTGTCTGCATACCAGTTGGTGTCCGCAGCTTCGAGATAGGATTCCGCAGCATTGACGGAAGCCGACAGTGCGGATTCGAACTGATAAACGCTGTAGTAGATGGCTGTCATGGCTGTGTACAGTCTGCCGGCCATCCCGGCATCGTCACACTTTGGGGCATATTTTTCGGCATTGACGAAACAGCGCATCGCGCTTTCGTTGTCACCGGCATTCTGGTATATCCGTCCGAGGTAGTACTGCGCCTTGAGTCTGTCATCCGGACTGCCGTGCCTGGCGTAGTATCTGACGGCAGGCTTTATGATGCTGTCGGTGGAGAGGTCAATCCAGTTCTTGTCGAGGGCCTGGGAGTAAAGCAGTGCGTGCCGTGCCTTGGCTCCGCGTGTGCGCAGGCGGCTGCGGTCGAGGGTATCGAGCAGGGCGAGCGCGGAGTCCGGATGAGCTTCCATGACGGCCTCGGCCCAGTCCAGTTCGGTCACGACGGCACTGTCGTCCACGCAGGACATCACAGCACAACAGGTCAGCACTGCGGCAGTTATCCTGATCAGCATATGTGACAGTCTTAATCTCACGTGGCAAATATACGCAGAAGCCGAGAGCAATGCAAATGAACTTGTTCGGTTTGCACTGCCGAGGCGTGAACAGTATAAATGACGAAGTCAAATATACGCAGAAGCCGAGAGCAATGCAAATGAACTTGTTCAGTTTGCATTGCCGAGGCGCAACAGTATTGAGGGGCGGTTGTGCTGGCAAGATGCTGACTGCTGGCTCTCGCATCGGGACGTGAAATACAGGTTTTTCTGCAGTATATTGATTGACAGCGATTTGGAAAACCATGTGCGATTTACGGTCGCTCACAACGTGGCGAAAAATGCAGGCCGTCTTACAAGTGTCTTGCTATTAGGGTATACAAAGCGGCCTGCATTTCTCAGGATGGTGCTTTGTGCACTCTATTTCTGGCGCATGAAGATGCGTATGGGGCAGCCGGTGAAGTCGAAGTGGCTGCGCAGCTTGTTCTCCAGGAATCTCTTGTACGGTGCCCCGATGTACTGGGGCAGATTGCAGAAGAAGGCAAATGACGGACAGGGCGTCGGCAGTTGGGTGATATACTTGATCTTGATGAACTTGCCCTTTGTGGAGGGGGGAGGATAGTTGTCTATCTCCTCAAGCATCACCTCGTTCAGAGTGGATGTGGGAATCTTCTTGGAGTAATTGTCATAGACCTTGGCCGCCGCGTCCAGCACATCGAGGATTCTTTGCTTTTTGATGACCGATGTGAAGATGACGGGGATATCGCTGAAAGGAGCGAGCCGCTTGCGTATGGCCTCGGCGTATTCCTTCATGGTGTTGCCGGTCTTGTTCTCTATCAGGTCCCATTTGTTGACCGCCACCACGCAGCCTTTGCTGTTGCGCAGGATGAGATTGAAGATGGACATATCCTGAGCCTCGACTCCGTATTGGGCATCGATCATCAGGATGCAGATGTCAGCGTGCTCTATGGCCCTGATGGCCCTCATCACGGAGTAGAACTCCAAGTCCTCGTTGACCTTGCTTTTCTTGCGCAGTCCGGCGGTGTCCACCAGGATGAACTCGTGTCCGAACTTGTTGTAGTAGGACTCCACCGCGTCCCGGGTCGTCCCGGCCACGGGGGTTACGATGTTGCGTTCCTCCCCGAGGAAAGCGTTGGTGATGGATGACTTGCCGGCATTCGGCCTGCCGACTATGGCGATACGGGGTACTCCGGCGTGCTTATCCTCCTCCTCTTTGGAGTCGGGCAGCATGGATACGAGCCGGTCCAGCATGTCGCCGGTGCCGCTGCCGTTGGCCGAGGAGATGTCCCACGGGTCACCCAGCCCCAGGGAGTAGAACTGGTATGAGTCGAAGCGCTTGTCCGCCGAGTCCACCTTGTTGACCACCAGCAGGACGGGCTTATCACTGCGGCGCAGGATATCGGCTATCTCCTCGTCGAAATCGGTGATGCCGGTGCCCACTTCCACTAAGAACAGGATGACATCGGCCTCCTCGATGGCTATCATCACCTGCTTGCGTATCTCCTCCTCGAACACGTCTTCGGAGTTGACCGTATAGCCTCCTGTATCCACTACCGAGAATGTCGTACCGCACCACTCGCATTTGCCGTAATGGCGGTCGCGCGTTACACCAGCCGTCTCATCGACGATGGCCTGCCGCATACCGACAAGCCTGTTGAAAAGGGTTGATTTGCCCACGTTGGGCCGTCCTACTATGGCAACTAAACTCATACTCTATTGTTTATCAGATATATCGCATCCCGTACCGTTCAAGTTCAGGCCGCAGCTTCCGCAGGAGCCGCTGCAGCCGCCGGTGCTTCCTTTCTTCGGGCCCCACAGCCTCATCTCCTCCTCGCGGGCGCAGATGATGCCCCTCTTGCGGAGCTCCTTGTTGTGCTCTATCTCTCCGTCAGGAAAAGGCTTCTTCCTGAAGATGATGTTGAAGCACATGATGAATACCGCAAAACCGACGAATACTATGGCCGCTATCAATATTTCCATATCTTACATTGTTTTTGGCTCCACCCATTTGCTGCGGTCAAGCAGCGGGCAGGAGCTGACCGTTATCTCAGGGGCCAGCTGATGGACCTTGAACGCGGCTGCCTTTCTAAGCCGCAGGATCCTTTCCACCAAGGCCTTGTCCACACCTTCCTGCAAAATCTGTTCCGCGCTCCTGCCTCCTTCATTGAGGCTGTAGAGTACAGGGTCCAGCACATCGTAGGGCGGCAGGGAGTCGGTGTCCTTCTGTCCGTCACGCAACTCGGCCGAAGGGGCCTTGGTGATGGTGGACAGGGGGATCAGCTCTTTCTCCCGGTTGATATACGCCGCCAGTTCGTACACCTCGGTCTTGTAGAGGTCCGCGATGACCATCAGGGAGCCGCACAGGTCCCCGTACAGGGTGCCGTAGCCCATCGACAGCTCGCTCTTGTTGGTGGTGTTCAGCAGCAGGGCTCCATGCCTGTTGGAGTAGAGCATCAGTATGGTGCCGCGGATGCGGGCCTGAAGGTTCTCCTGGGTGGTGTCCCAGTGGAAATCCCCTTCGAACAGCGGCTCTGTCTCCTTGATGAAACGGTCGTAGACGGCTCCGATGGGGATGATGTGGTACTTGATGCCGAGGTTGTCCGCCAGCTCCACGGCATCGTTGACCGAGTGTACGGTAGACCAGGAGGATGGCATGAGGATGCCGGTGACATGGTCCTTGCCCAGGGCCTCCGCAGCTAGGGAGGCCACTACGGCCGAGTCAATGCCGCCTGACAGGCCGAGCACGGCCCGGGACATTCCCGCCTGAGCGAAGAAGTCCCGGACAGCCCGTACTATCCTGTCGTGTATGTCTTCTACTCTAGAACCCGAAAGCATCGCTTATGGACTTGTAGTTGTAGATGCGGTCAATGACCTCTGCGAACATGTCCGCCACGGACAGGACGGTGAACTTGGAGAGGTCCGTACCGGCGGGGGCTCTCAGGGGAATGGTGTCGGTAACAACCACCTCCTGAAGGGCGGACTTGTTGATGCGCTCGTAGGCCTGGCCGGAGAATACCGGATGGGTGGCCATGGCCCTTACGCTGAGTGCGCCTTTCTCCATAAGCATGTCGGCTGCTTTTGTTATGGTGCCGGCTGTGTCTATCATGTCGTCGATGATCACGATGTTGCGTCCCTCGACGTCACCGATGGCGGTCATGGAGCCTACCACGTTGGGCCTCTCACGCGACTTGTGGCAGATGATCATGGGGCAGCCCAGTACGCGGGAGTAGGCGTTGGCCCTCTTGGCGCCTCCCATGTCCGGGGCGGCTATGGAGAGGTTGTCCAGCTGCATGTCCCTCAGGTAAGGCAGGAAAATGGTGCTTGCGTATATGTGGTCTACCGGAAAATCGAAGAATCCCTGGATCTGGTCAGCGTGCAGGTCGGTGGTGATAACGCGGTCGCATCCTGCGGCTACAAGAAGGTTGGCCACCAGCTTGGCTCCGATGGAGACTCTGGGACGGTCCTTGCGGTCCTGACGGGCCCAGCCGAAGTAGGGGATGACGGCAATGACCTTGTAGGCCGATGCCCTGCGGGCTGCGTCAATCATGAGCAGGAGCTCAAAGAGGTTGTCCAGCGGCGGAAATGTGGACTGGACTATGAATGTGGTGGTTCCGCGGACGGATTCGTTGAATGCCGGCTGGAACTCACCGTCGCTGAAGTCGGTTACTACTGAGTCTCCAAGCTCGAGACCGAGGGATTTGGCGATTCTCTCAGCCAGATAGCGTGAGCCTCTGCATGAGAAGATCTTGATGCTGTGTGTGTGGTTGGCAGTGTGTTTCATTGTGTTAGTGTTTCGTATTATTGGTTATTGTTTTTCTGTTTTTGAGATCGGCATCAATCAGGTCCAGGACGGTGTCTTTTCCTGTCTTTTTATCGGAAGACGTGGGTATGACCGTGATGCCCGGCCTTATGGTGTCAAGACTGGCCTGTATTGAGGCTGCGTTTCTTTCCAGTGCGGACTTGGACAGCTTGTCGCTTTTTGTCAGTATGACGGTGAAAGGAATATCCGCTCCGGCCACGGCGGAGATGAAACTGCGGTCTATCTCCATGAGCTCGTGCCGTGAGTCCAGCAGTATGAACAGCATCGCCAGTTCCTGTGAGTGACTCACGTAGTCCTCTATCATGGCTTTCAGCGCGGCCTGAGCTTTCTTGGACGTTCTGGCGAATCCGTAGCCGGGCAGGTCTACGAGATACCAGCTTCCGTTGATGAGGAAGTGATTGACCAGGATGGTCTTGCCGGGCATGGACGAGGTCTTCGCAAGACTTTTTTGTCCGCACAGCATATTGATGAGTGAGGACTTGCCTACGTTGGAGCGTCCGATAAACGCGTACTCGGGCGCTTTCATCGCGGGTCTCTGCTCTACCTTGGTGCTGCTTCCCTTGAATATGGCTGTCTTGATAATCATTCTGCTTTAAAACGGCAAAAATAGCAAAATTTTCCACTCCCTCCCAATACTTTCTTTGGCGTATTTGTGTTAAATTTGTTCGTGGAATAAAATATGATAAATGGTATGCGGGAATATATTTCATTGGCGCAGTTGTTGATGAGGGTGAAAGGCGCAGTGGCCGAGGCACTTCCAGGGCCCGTGTGGGTGAAAGCCGAGATACATGAGCTGAGGATTCACGGCAACGGGCACTGCTATATGGAACTGGTGGAGAAGGGTTCGGGCCGGGATGTGTTCAGCGCGAAGGTGTCGGCTGTCATCTGGCGGTCCAGGCGCGCGCTGGTGGAGGCGGCTTTCTATCAGGGAACCGGGCGCAGGCTGGAGACCGGTATGACAGTGCTGGTGCAGGTGCGGGTGCAGTATTCGGAACTATACGGTATGAGCCTGAGTGTCGAGGACATTGATCCTGCTTTTACACTGGGGGAGGTGGAGCTGGCCCGGCAACGTACTTTGGAAAGGCTTTCCCGAGAGGGGCTTCTGGAGTTGAACAAATCCCTACCCATGCCCGGCCTGCCGAGAAGGTTTGCCCTGATAACTTCCGAGACGGCCGCCGGTTACGGGGACTTCATGAATCATCTTTACGATAACGGCTACGGATTCCGTTTTTATACAAGGTTGTATCCGGCTCCGATGCAGGGAGCTGCGGCTCCGGCCGGAATTATAGACGCTCTGAACAGCGTGCTGGATGACCTGGCCGAGGGGGCTGAGTATGATGCGGTGCTGTTGCTGCGCGGAGGCGGGGCGGTGGCGGATCTGGTGTGCTTTGACGATTACGACCTGGCGGTCAGTATTGCCCGCTTTCCGCTGCCGGTGCTGGTGGCCGTGGGACATGAGCGGGACAGGCATATCTGTGACATGGTGGCGGCCAGGTCTCTCAAGACCCCGACGGCCCTTGCCGACTACATAGTGGATGCTTTCGTGGCAGAGGACGCTTCCCTGACGGCCCTGGCCGACCGTCTGCGTTCGTCGGTCACGCTCAGGATGGAGAATCTGCGCCTGCGTCAGGAGCAGACGGCCCGTCGGCTCCAGTCCGGGACGGCCATGCGCTGCCGTCTGGAAGGCAACCGTATGGATATGCTGCTCATGCGTATCAGGAAAGGAGTGACGGTGCGTTCCGGCAATGAGCAGAACGGACTGAACATGTTGTGGATGAGAGCCAGGAGCGGTGTGACTCTGCGTCTTAAGGCGGAGTCGGGCAGACTGGACATGCTGGAGCTCCGCATCCGCAAGGGTGATCCTGTGGCCATGCTCCGGCCCGGCAGCGCCTATGTGCTGCGCGGAGGGCGTCCGGTGGAGTCTGCCGCCCTCCTCGCGCCCGGAGACAGCATAGACCTGCTTCTGAGTGACGGCACTGCCCGCTGCCTCGTTGACTCTGTCAGGAGCGACAAGTGTGGTGGAAATTAAAAAAATCAAGAATGTTTCCTGAAAAGGAACGGAATTTGTTACATTTGCATTAGATTAAAGTTGTATGGTAGGACGGGAAAGATTTAAAGTGTTGTATTTGAAAGAGGCGGTAGAGTTTTTAGAGTCATTGGATGGAAAGGCCAGGGAAAAAAATAGTCTTTAACATCAGTAAGGCGATGCATGTGGTGGATAAAGATTTGTTTAAGAAGATGGGAGACTCTGACATATGGGAATTCCGCACTTTATATAGGGGGATTGCGTATCGCCTTTTAGCCTTTTGGGATACAGAGTCGGAGACACTTGTGGTTGTGGCGCACGGGTTTGTGAAAAAGACTCAGAAAACGCCTAAAAGAGAGATAGAAAGGGCGGACGGGATAAGAAAACGATATTTTGATTTTAAAAGAAAATACAATGGAGAAAATCGGTAATATGGAGCTCTTTACTCATGAAGAGGTGTTGGATCGGGTTGTTGGAGAAAAAGGTACTTCTGCACGTGCGGAGTTTGATCAGAGGATGGATGAATTTCTTATAGGGGACGCTATCAGGCATACGCGGGAAGCTAACCATCTGACACAGGAACAACTTGGAGAGCTTATGGGGGTGAAGCGGGCTCAAATTTCAAAGATTGAAAGTGGAAAAAGCATTACTTATTCCACTATTGTAAGAGCTTTTAAAGCCATGGGCGTAAAGACCGCCAGTCTGGATATGGGAGCGATGGGCAAGGTCGCGTTGTGGTGATTATAGACCAAATCAAAGATAATGGAAATGGAGAAAATGAAGTACGAGGAGGCGCTCGGGCGTCTGGAGAAGATAGTGGCTGAGATTGAGAATCCGCAGACAGCTGTCGGCGACATACCGGCGAAGGTCAGGGAGGCGGCCTCGCTGCTGACGTACTGCCGCAGGATGCTAAAGGAAAGCGAGGAAAGTATCGGAAAGATACTTGAGGAGCAGTAGCGCCGGACTGATGCGTCCCGAAAGCCGGCCGGAGCGGCGGGGGTAACGGAATATTGAAGTACGATAAACGACAGGAATTATGATATACGATTCGGATCCGTATCTGGCTCCGTACCGGGAGCGGATAGACAGACGCTACAGAAGCATAGTGTTTCAGAAGCAGGAGACGGCCGGCTATGGCCGCAGGCTCTGTGATGCCGTGAACAATCATCTGTATTACGGTGTACATCTGGAAAATGACAGCGTGGTGTTCCGCGAGTGGGCGCCGAATGCCACTGCCGTATATCTGATAGGTGAGATGAACGGCTGGCGGAAAGAAGATGGTTACCGTCTGAGAAATGTCGGAAACGGTAATTGGGAACTGCGTCTGCCTGCGGGGCAGGTGCCGCACGGGACTCTTTTCAAGTGGTATGTGGAGTGGAGCGGCGGGGCCGGTGAGAGGCTTCCGGCCTATGCGGTCCGCTGTGTTCAGGACCCGCAGACCAGGATATTCTCGGCCCAGGTATGGCTTCCTCCGGGAAAGTACCGCTGGAAGCACGGATTTGTGCCTCATAACGGCAATCCTCTTATCTACGAGGCTCATGTCGGTATGAGCTCGGAACAGGAGAAGGTAGCGTCTTTTGACGATTTCCGAAGGAATGTGCTGCCCAGAGTGAGCGCCTTAGGATATAACACACTGCAACTGATGGCCCTGCAGGAACATCCCTATTACGGGTCGTTCGGCTATCAGGTCTCTAATTTTTTCGCCCTCAGCTCGCGTTTCGGCACTCCGGAGGAGTTCAAGGCTCTGGTAGACGAGGCGCATGGCCTGGGCATTGCAGTGGTGATGGATATCGTGCATTCCCATGCCGTGGACAACGAGGTGGAGGGCATAGGCATGCTGGACGGTACAGACTGCATGTACTGCCATAGCGGACCGAGAGGCCGTCATCCGGCATGGGGCTCCAGGTGTTTCGATTACGGCAAGCCGGCCACGGTGCATTTCCTGCTCTCGAACATCAAGTTCTGGATGGAGGAGTACCATATCGACGGCTTCCGTTTTGACGGAGTGACCAGCATGATATACCTGGATCACGGCCTGGGCAGGGACTTTACGGACTATTCCTGCTATTTCGACGGAGGTCAGGACGAGGATGCGCTGACTTATCTCGGGCTGGCCAATATCCTGGTCAAGGAGATCAACCCCAAGGCCATAACCATAGCCGAGGACGTGAGCGGTATGCCGGGTCTGGCGGCTCCCCTCAGGGACGGCGGTACAGGTTTCGACTTCCGGCTCAGCATGGGCATAGCCGACCACTGGATCAAGTGGATAAAGGAGCGCCGGGATGAGGACTGGAGCATGGGGGAGATATACTATGAGCTGACCAACAAGCGTCAGGACGAGCGTACCGTCAGCTATGCGGAATGTCACGACCAGGCGCTTGTGGGGGACAAGACGATCATCTTCCGGCTGATGGACAAGGAGATGTACACGGCCATGAACAGAGGCTCGCAGAATCTGACGGTGGAGCGAGGCATGGCCCTGCACAAGATGATACGCCTGGTGACCCTGGCTACGGCCGGGGACGGATACCTCAATTTCATGGGCAACGAGTTCGGCCATCCCGAGTGGATAGACTTTCCGAGAGAGGGGAACGGCTGGTCGTATTTCTACGCCCGCCGGCAGTGGTCTCTGGCCGACAATCCCGATCTGCGGTACGGTCAGCTGCTGCAGTTCGACAAGGCCATGATACATCTTTTCTCGGAGAATGGAATACTGAGGGACAGACCTGTCCAACTTTATGTGGATGAGCGGCAAAAAGTTTTGATTTTTGGCAGAGGATATTTTATCTTTGCGCTGAATTTCCATCCTGAGCGTTCTGTCTCAGATTTCAGGTTCCGCGCTGCGGCCGGAGAGTACAGGCAGGTGCTCGATTCCGATGATCCGGTGTTCGGAGGTTTCGGTAGAAATGATGGAAGTGTGTCTCACTTCACCGTGAGAGAAGGGGACTGCGACCTGCTGTCACTCTATCTGCCCAGCAGGTCGGCCATTGTCCTGAAAAGACATTAATTATAAAATATATGTCGTATCTTAAATTTGACAAAGCAGAGTTGGTGAACCTGGAGTATTCCCTGGTCCGGGAAGTTCTCGCCACCAACAAGACCGGAGGCTATCTCAACACCACCATCGTCGGTTGCAACACGCGTAAATACCACGGTCTGTTCGTACTCCCCGTCAAGAATTTCGACAGCAGGAGGTATGTGCTCCTGTCATCTCTGGACGAGACTCTGATTCAGCACGGCCGGGATTTCAACCTGGGTATCCGCTGTTACGGTAAGAACGTCTACGAGCCCCGAGGCCACAAGTATATCGTGGATTTCGAGTTCGACAAGTATCCGGTCATCACCTACCGGGTAGGCGGCATAAAGTTCAGCAAGTCGATGCTGTTTCTGCACAACAAGGAGCAGCTGCTGATAAAGTACACCCTGCTGGACGCACATTCGGCCACGGTGTTGCGCCTCAGACCATTTTTGGCTTTCAGGGAGATACATACCCTGACTCATGCCAATGACGCTGCTGACCGGAACTATGCCGCCGTGGACGGTGGCGCGGCTTTCAGGCTGTATGACGGATTTCCGGCCGTCAACATCCAGATAAACCGTAAGAACGACTATTTCCATAATCCCGACTGGTATTACAATGTCGAGTATCAGGAGGAGAAACGCAGGGGCTTCCCCTACGAGGAGGACCTGTTCACTCCGGGATATTTCGAGCTTCCTATAAAAAAGGGGGAGTCTGTGATAGTCTCCGTATCCACGTCCCCGGCGGCGGTCAAGGGACTGGCGGGAGTATTTACCAGGGAGGAGGCCAGGAGGATATCCCTGCAGAGCTACGACGACTGTCTCAGACGGGCGGCCAAGCAGTTCATCATCAACAGCGGACGCGGGCTTAAAGAGATATACAGCGGCTATACCTGGCTGGGAAAGGGGTTGAGGGAGACTATGATTGCCTTGCCGGGCCTGACTCTTTTTGCAGACGGAGATACCGGAACTTTCGAGGAGGTGCTGGAGAGTGCTTTCAGAATATACGGTCAGCAGATATTCCACGGCTCCAGACAGGCTGACGCTGCTCTTTGGATAATATGGGCGGTGCAGCAGTATGCGTCCTTTACGGGAGACACGCAGGGAGTATGGCTCAAGTACCGTGACAGGCTCAAGGCCATAGTCAGGAGTTTCCTGGAAGGGAGCAGGATGGGAGTCCGTCTCGATGACAACGGCCTGCTCTGGGTCAGGATGAACGGCGTGGCCATGTCGTGGATGAACGCCTATGACAGCGAGGGCGTCCCTGTGACCGAGCGGGCGGGATATCAGGTGGAGACCAATGCATTCTGGTACAATGCCGTGGCTTATTTGCTGGACATGGAGTCCCGTTACGGAAGCGATACACGGCTGGTTTATATGCTTCAGTCCCTTAAGGACAGGATGGATGTGTCTTTCGGAGAGGTGTTCTGGAGAAGGGACAATCAGTCTTTGGCCGATTATGTGGACGAGCGCGGGCAGAATATGGAGACAAGGCCCAATCAGATGTTCGCCTGTGCTCTGGAGTATTCGCCGTTGACAGAGGAGGAAAAGGCCAATGTGATGGACTGCGTGAAGAAAGAGCTGCTTACAGCCCGCGGCATACGTACCTTGTCACCGAAGAGCTCCTTGTACAAAGGTGTGTACGACGGAGACCAGAACCAGAGAGACCACGCCTATCATCAAGGTTCGACAAGGGTGTGGCTGCTGACTTTCTATATAGAGGCAATGCTGAGGCTGTATGGAGGCATGTTTATCAGAAGGGCGGAAGAGCTTACTGGCGCTTTCGAGGAAGACATCGAGCGTCATGGAATAGGCAGCATCTGTGAGCTTTATGACGGGGATCCTCCTCACAATCCGCACGGGGCCATCTCCAGTGCGGTGGCCACCGCATCGCTTCTGCGCTCGGAATATCTGATGGACAAATATAAAAAGGAGGAGTTATGAGAGTCTTGATGTTCGGATGGGAGTTCCCTCCCCATATAGCCGGAGGACTCGGCACTGCCTGTTACGGCATGGTCCGGGGATTGGCCAACAACGGGGTAGACGTGCTCTTTGTTATGCCCTCGGCCTCAGGTGACGAGGACGGCAGAGTCGCCCGTATCATCAATGCCAGTGATGTGGAAGCGGCCGATATAACCTGTACACCGTTGGATTTTCTTGAGAGAATCAATTTCCTCAGGATCGGTACTAATATGATTCCTTATGTCGATCCCGAGGATTTCACCGAGATGGTGGAGAAGGACCGGCATTCGCAGGCTGAGGAATTTAAAGTCAATTTCAAGCAGAAATACAAGTTCTCCGGGAAGTACGGCACCAACCTCATGGAGGAGGTCGCCCGCTATGCGCTGGTCGGCGGTACGATAGCCATGCAGAACAGGTTTGATGTCATCCATGCCCATGACTGGCTTACCTATCCGGCCGGAGTGGCGGCCAAGAGGCTTACGGGCAAGCCGCTGGTAATACATGTACATGCCACTGAGTATGACCGTAGCGGAGAGAATGTGAATACTCAGGTCTACGCGATAGAGAAGATGGGAATGGAGGCCGCTGATCGTGTTATAACGGTCAGCAACCTTACCCGCAACATAGTGATCAACCGTTATGGAATATCTCCGGATAAAGTGTTTACCGTCCACAATGCGGTGGATTTCAGCAACCGGAACGAGATGGAGGTGCATCGTGGAGTCCCCGAGAAGGTGGTGACCTTCCTCGGCAGGATTACTTACCAGAAGGGTCCGGACTATTTCATTGAGGCGGCCAGCAAGGTTTTGAGATACTACAAGAATGTCCGCTTCGTGATGGCCGGCAGCGGAGACCTGCTCAACCGCTCCATCCGCCGCGTGGCCAAACTGGGCATAGCCGACAGATTTCATTTTACAGGTTTTCTTAAAGGTGCGGATGTGCAGCGGATGTTTGCCGTATCTGACGTGTATGTGATGCCGTCTGTCTCGGAGCCTTTCGGTATATCGCCCTTGGAGGCCATGAAGACAGGAGTTCCGACCATCATATCAAAGCAGTCCGGCGTGGCGGAGGTGCTCAGACATTCCATCAAGGTGGATTTCTGGGACATAGATGCCATGGCCGACGCGATTTACGGCATTCTGAGGTATCCGGCTCTCGGAGCCATGGCCTCGCGCTGCGGTCTGGATGAGGTCAATACTCTCAAGTGGAACAACGCGGCAAAGAAGATAAAGGAGATATATTTGTCAACAATCGATTAAAACAAGCAATATGGAAACAAAACCCTCAATCTGCATATATTTTCAGGTACATCAGCCTGACCGGCTCAGACAGTACCGTTTTTTCGATATAGGCAACGATCATCACTATTACGATGACTTCGCCAACAGGACCATTCTGCGCCGTGTGGCCGAAAGGTGCTACCTGCCCATGAACAGGCTTCTGCTGGACGTGATAGCCGCCTGCGGCAAGAAATTCAAGGTGGCTTTCTCCATCTCAGGCTCGGTGATAGAGCAGTTCGAGGCATACGCTCCTGAAGTCCTGGACAGTTTCAGGGAACTGGCTGCGACCGGATGTGTGGAGTTCATAGCCGAGACATATTCACATACTCTCGCTTCCCTCTTCTCCATGAGTGAGTTCGAGAAGCAGGTCAAGCTGCATTCGAATCTTGTAACCAAGTATTTCGGCAAGAAACCCAAATGTTTCCGCAATACAGAGCTCATATACTCGGACGAGATTGGAGCTGCGGTCAGCAGGATGGGCTTCTCATGTATGCTGACAGAGGGGGCCAAGCACATACTGGGTTGGAAGTCTCCGAACTATGTGTACACCAATGCGGTCAATCCCAAATTGAAACTTCTTCTCCGCAATTTCACCTTGAGTGACGATATCGCGTTCCGTTTCTCAGACCGTTCGTGGGATAAGTGGCCGGTGGACGCGGATAAATACGTCGCATGGCTGCAGGACGCGATAAAGGACGGAGAGGTGATCAATCTCTTTATGGATTACGAGACGTTTGGAGAGCATCAGAGCGCGTCCACAGGCATATTTGAATTCATGAGGGCCCTGCCCGAGGCAGTCCTTTCGCAGACAGACTTTGAGTTCTGCACCCCTTCTCAGGTCATTAAAAAGCACCAGCCGGTGGCTCCGCTCAACGTGCCGTTCCCTATATCCTGGGCCGACGAGGAGAGGGATACCACCGCATGGCTGGGCAATGAGCTGCAGAACGAGGCCTCCTCGAAGCTCTATGCCCTGACCGACAAGGTCATCGCAGCTGAGGATCCGGAGCTGAGCAAGGATTTCCTGAGACTGCAGGAGAGCGACCATTTCTACTATATGTGTACCAAGTTCTTCTCGGACGGTGCCGTACACAATTACTTCAATCCATACGATACCCCTTACGAGGCGTTCATCAACTATATGAATGTCCTGAGTGACTTCATCCTGAGGGTGGACCGCAGACTTAAGCAGGAATAGCAATAGTTACCGTTATTTTTGAATATTTATGAGTACTGAAAAAGTAGTGATGCCCGACTATCTGTTCGAGGCAAGCTGGGAGGTGTGCAACAAGGTGGGAGGCATCCATACCGTTTTGGCCTCCAAGTCGCTGAATCTTTCCAAGGAATTAAAAAACAACCACATCCATATAGGTCCGGATGTCTGGATGGATACTGCCCAGAACCCGGAATTCACCGAAGACCCCATCCTTTTCCGTACATGGCGCATGGCCGCAGCGGAGGAAGGACTGAGGCTCAGGGTAGGCCGCTGGAACATCCCGGGCAAGCCCATAGCCGTGCTGGTGGATTTCTCGCAGTTCATCCCGAAGAAGAACGAGATATTCACCTCGCTGTGGGAGAAGTTCAAGCTGGACTCCATATCCGGGCAATGGGACTTTATAGAGTCGGCCCTGTTCGGCTATGCGGCCGGAAAGGTGATAGAGAGTTTCGTACGATTCAATCTCCAGCCGCATCACAAGGTCGTGGCTCATTTCCACGAGTGGATGACCGGTGCCGGTATCCTTTATCTTAAGAGCGTGAAGGCTCATGTGGCCACTATCTTCACCACACACGCCACGGTGACGGGACGCTGCCTGGCCTGCAACAACGTGCCTCTGTATGACTCCCTGTCCAGCTGCAACGCCGATGAGAAGGCCCGCTATTACAATGTGACCGCGAAACATTCCATGGAGAAGTGCGCGGCCTTGAACGCGGACGTGTTCACCACGGTCAGCGACATTACGGCTACGGAATGTGAGAAACTGCTGGGCAAGAAGGTGGACCTGATTACGCCCAACGGCTTTGACAACGGAATCGTGCCGCCCAAGGACAAGCTTCAGAAGGCTGCGGCGGAGGGCAGGAAAGTCCTGCTTGACCTGGCCGGTGCCATGTGCGGAGAGGACTGCTCCGATGCGTTTATCCTGGGTATAAGCGGCCGCTATGAGTACAAGAACAAGGGCATAGACGTATTCCTGGACGTGCTGGGTAGACTGGGCAACTCCGGCTACAGCGGCCGTACAGTAGTGGCGTTCATCATGGTGCCCTCCGGTCACAACGGTCCGGACAAGGAGTTGGCGGCCAAGCTTGCCGGCAACGGTTCCGATTACCGTACCCTTACCACGCATCATCTCCAGGACCCCGATTCGGACATCATCCTCAACCGTATGAAGGCCCTGAATCTGGTAAACAGGGAGGGCAGCAAGGTCAAGGTGTTCTTTGTCCCTTCATATCTCAACGGAGACGACGGCATCATAGGCCGGAAATACTACGAGCTGCTGATGTCCATGGACATGACCATCTTCCCTTCGTATTACGAGCCTTGGGGATATACTCCGCTGGAGTCCCTGGCCTTCGGTGTGCCGACACTGACGACGACTCTGGCCGGCTTCGGCCTGTGGGTGCGCAGTCATTACAATGCGGCCCATCCGTCCATCACCATAGTTTCCCGCAATGACTCCAACTACGGGCAGGTGGTGGACAATGTGCTCAAGGCCGTGATGGAGATGGTCGCATTGCCTCAGGACGCCCTGCGCCAGTGCAGGGAGAATGCGGTCGAGGTATCGGAGATAGCTCTGTGGAAGCACAATATCTACTATTACAAGCAGGCCTATTCCCTGGCGATAGAGAGACTGGTGGAGGAGATGGGCGCCTTCCCCGAGTACAAGGAGGACCAGGTGCAGAACTATCACCGCTTTGAGGTGAACAGACCGTCATGGAGCCGGATTCTGGTCACAAGGGACATGCCTGAGAGGCTCAAGGCTCTGGATGTCATATCGAAGAATCTCTGGTGGTGCTGGAACCAGGAGGCGATGGACCTGTTCCGTAGCATCAATGCGGATCTGTGGAAGGAGTGCGAGCGCAACCCCATAGCCCTGCTGGACAGACTTACGCTGGACGATTACAACCGCTTGGAGGCGGATACGGACTTCCTGGCCCGGATGGATGCCGTATATGATATATTCAACACCTATATGGACGGCAAGAAAGACCGCAAGTCTCCCTCTATAGCTTATTTCAGCATGGAGTATGGTCTGGACACCTCCCTTAAGATATATTCCGGAGGTCTGGGTATCCTCGCCGGAGACTACCTCAAGGAGTCCAGCGACATGAAGGTCAGGATGACCGGTGTCGGCCTGCTGTACCGTTACGGCTATTTCAGCCAGAGACTTACGGCGCAGGGAGATCAGGTGGCCGACTATGAGCCTCAGGATTTCTTCAAGATACCGGCCATGCCCGTGCGCGACGAGAGCGGCAACTGGAAGACTGTGTCGATAGTCTTCCCCGGCCGTACCGTATATGCCCGGATATGGAGGGTGGATGTAGGCCGTACCGAACTGTATCTGCTCGATACCGACTTTGAGGACAATCTGCCCGAGGACCGCCAGATCACCCATCATCTTTACGGAGGTGACTGGGAGAACCGCCTGAAGCAGGAGCTTCTGCTCGGTATCGGAGGCATCCGGGCTCTGAGGACGCTGGGTATCCAGTGCGATATCTATCACTGCAACGAGGGTCATGCCGCCTTTATCGGACTGGAGCGACTGCGGGAGTACGTGGCTCAGAACCTTTCGTTCTCCGAGGCTATGGAGCTCGTCAGATGCTCGTCCCTCTTTACGACCCATACTCCGGTGCCGGCCGGACACGATGCCTTCAGTGAGGACATGCTCAGGACTTATATCAATCACTACCCTCAGAGGATGAAGATTGACTGGGAGACCCTGATGGCCCTGGGCAAGACCAATCCCGCCGACCGCAACGAGAAGTTCTCCATGAGCAATCTGGCCTGCAACCTGTCACAGGAGGTCAACGGCGTGAGCTGGATGCACGGCAAGGTCAGCCAGCAGGTTCTGGGCGGTCTGTGGCCCGGTTATCTGCCGGAGGAACTGCACATAGGCTATGTAACCAACGGAGTGCATTATCCCACATGGACCGCGCCTCAGTGGAAGGAGATTCACGCCAAGGTATTCGGCCCCGAGTTCGCCGCCCACAAATACGACAAGAAGTGCTTCGAGGGTATCTACAATGTAGACGACAGTGTGATCTGGAACGTGCGCAACGAGCTTCGTGCCAGGATGATAGAGGTGGTCAAGAAGCGGATATCCAATACGGACATATCCAGCCACTACTCGCCTCATCAGATAGTGACCATCCTGGACACTCTCCGCTCCGATGTGCTGACCATAGGCTTTGCCCGCAGATTCGCCACCTACAAGAGGGCGCATCTGCTGTTCCGCGACCTGGACCGCCTCAATGAGATAGTCAACAATCCGGACCGTCCGGTGCAGTTCATCTTCGCCGGTAAGGCGCATCCGGCCGACAAGGCTGGTCAGGATCTGATCAAGCGCATCGTGGACATATCCAAGATGCCTCAGTTCATAGGAAAGATAGTCTTTGTCCCCAACTATGACATGAATCTGGCCAAGGCTCTCGTACAGGGTGTGGACGTATGGATGAACACGCCTACCAGGCCTCTGGAGGCTTCCGGTACGTCCGGTGAGAAGGCCGCGATGAACGGAGTCATGCATTTCTCGGTACTCGACGGATGGTGGATAGAGGGCTATAAGAAGGATGCCGGCTGGGCTCTTCCCATGGAGAAGACCTACGATGACCAGAACTTCCAGGATGAGCTGGATGCCGCGACCATCTACAACATCATAGAGAACGAGATAGCTCCGGGGTATTATGACGAGCGGGACAGGAAGACCGGAATCCCGTCCAGGTGGATTCAGTACATCAAGAACACGATTGCGCTCGTAGCGTCCAACTTCACTACCAATCGGATGCTGACGGATTATCTGGAGAAATATTACATGCCTCTTTATGAGAGGACACTCCGGCTCAATGCCGATGACTGCGCCGTGGCCAAGGAGATAGCTTTCTGGAAGAAGAATATCCGCCACAGCTGGCAGCATATCGAGATAAAGGACTATGTGCGTCCTACGGACTCCAACGACCAGCCGATGCTCGGCAAGGAGAGAGTCTTCCGGCTGGAACTCTTTATCGGAGACATCAATCCTCATGATATAGGTGTCGAACTGGTATGGGCGGAGCAGGACCGCAAGGGCGTGTTCCATGTACGCAAGTGCTTCACCTTTGACTATGAGTCGGGCGGAGACGGTACGGCCAGGTACGTCTGCCGTCTGGTGCCTACCGCCACTGGAGTCTACTATCTTACAGTCAGGGTCTTCGCAAAGAATGATCTCCTGCCTCACCGTCAGGACTTAGAGTTGGTGAGATGGTTGTAGCCGCTACAGGATTCTTCGACGGAGTTCATGCCGGACACCGGGCCGTGCTTCAGGTGCTGAAGGACACGGCCAGGGAAGAAGGCGAGGAGAGTGCCGTGATAACATTCTGGCCTCATCCGCGCAATGTCCTGCAGCAGGATGCCTCTACTTTCCGTCTGCTCAATACCCTGGAGGAGAAGAAGGCCCTGATACGGGATTTCGGCATCGATCGGTTTCACGTCATACCGTTCACCAGGGATTTCAGCCGGTTGGATACTGCCGGCTTTATGAAGGAGTATCTGGCGGACCGTTTTCATGTGGACACTCTCATCATCGGCTACGACCACCGTCTGGGCCGTTCGTCCACGGCGTCCAGGGAAGAGCTGGCGGCCATCGCCTCCACTGTCGGGCTGCGTACCCGCATAGTGGAGGAGGTACACTGCGATGAGCGGAAAGTCAGCTCCACTCAGATCCGCAACCTGCTCTCGGCCGGAGACGTGGTGACTGCCGCCCAGATGCTGGGCTACCGGTATTCCCTGCTGGGAGTGGTGGTCTCCGGCAACATGCTGGGCAGGACGATGGGTTTCCCTACGGCAAATATGCAGCTCTACGAGCCGTTGAAGATGGTGCCTGCCGACGGAGTCTATGCTGTAAGCGTGGATGTCCTGGGACAGCGGCACGGAGGTATCTGCAACATCGGTACCCGCCCTACAGTCTCGGAAGGCAATGCCCGCACGATCGAGACCAATATCTTCGACTTCAACGAGAACATATACGGTCTCGACATCCGCATTGAGTTTGTGGCCCGCATCCGCGACGAGCACCGCTTCGCCTCCCTTGACGACTTGCGGCATCAGCTGGAGAAAGATAGGGAATTAGCGGAGAAAATGTTATCTTTGTCCCGGAACGTATAAATTGACGCAAATGGAAGACTGGTTAGGTATTGTATTGGGAATCCTGTTTATTCTGGGACCGGCTCTGCTGGAGAAAGGCAGCAGGAAGAAAAAGCGCGGACAGAGACATGAACGGCAGTTGCCGCAGCAGGATGAGGTGTATGGGCCGGAGCCGGTTCTGCGGCCTGAGACGACTGAGTCTCAGCTGTCCGAGGTAAGGCCGGTATATGTTCCGGTTCTGTCCGAAGAACCGATGACGTTCCCTGAGGAGACGGTCTCCAGTGAACCTGTTGCCCGGGAATCTGCTGCACCGGACAAGGCTGTTCCTGTTCCGGACCGCGGGAACAATCCTCCTGCCCGCAGGAAACGCCGCTTCAATGGACGGGACATGATAATTTATTCCGAGATACTGAAGCCGAAATTTTAAAATTTGTAGTTTTTATTTAAAAATATACCTATCTTTGCAAAAGAAAGAGTCCTGCTCAGGTGCGGGATTCTTTTTTATATTTTATAAACTCATAAGCAAGATTGTATCATGTCCGAGATTCATTATGTAACATCAGAAGGTCTTGATAAACTCAAGGCCGAGCTGGCTGAGGCTATAAGCCAGAGACCTGTAATATCCAGACAGATTGCCGAGGCAAGGGATAAGGGAGACCTCTCCGAGAATGCAGAGTACGACGCCGCCAAGGAGGCCCAGGGACTGTTGGAGCTCAAGATATCCAAGCTGGAGAATCTGGTGGCCAATGCCCGCGTAATCGACGAGTCCAAGATCAATACCGACCATGTGCAGATGCTTACGAAGGTGACCCTCAAGAACCTGCTCAACAACACCACGGTCCAGTACACGCTGGTGGGAGAGAGCGAGGCCAATTTCCGTGAGGGGAAGCTGGCGGCCGGTACTCCGATAGGCAAAGCCCTTATAGGCAGGCGGAAAGGTGATGTCGTGGAGGTGAAGGTGCCTTCAGGAGTCCTCAAGTTTGAAATTCTCGATATCTCACTCTAAAGCATATAGTCATGTCATCTGTTTTTACCAGAATAGTCAACGGGGAGATTCCTTCCTACAAGGTGGCCGAGACGGAGCACTGCTACGCGTTTCTGGATATCAATCCGCTGAAGGAGGGACATACTCTGGTCATCCCCAAGAAGGAGGTCGATTATCTCTTTGATCTGGACGAGGCGCTTTATTCTGAGCTGATGCTTTTCGCCCGTAAGGTGGCTGCCGCTGTACGGGCCGCCGTGCCCTGCAAAAGGGTAGGCGTGGCTGTACTCGGTATGGAAGTACCTCATGCCCACATCCATCTTGTACCGCTGGATACAGAAGGGGATCTGGACTTCAGAAAGCAGAAACTGGAACTTACGCCCGGGCGTTTCAAGGAGATATCCGCATCCATAGCCGCAGAATATGCAAAACTCTGAGTCTATGAGATCGAAGTACTACTGGATTGGTATGTTCACCCTGCCGTTGTTCGTGGCTCTTATGACGATGTGCGGAGACAGGGATACAGCGCGTATAAGTCTTACAGTAAAAGGTGCTCCCGACAGTACTCAGGTAGTGGTCTCACGCCTGGCATTGAATCAGATGCAGGTACTGGATACAGTCTGCACCGTCGGGGGGAAGGCGGAGTGCCGTGTGACGGTCAATCCGGGTTCTCCCGAGTTCATATATCTGACTTTTGGCAGTGACGGCGTGGTCTCCCTGCTTCTGCAGGGCAGGGACAGGGTAAGCGTTGCGGCGGACTGGTCCCGGCCGTCGGTCGTGTCGATTGATGGTTCCGAGGAGTCGGTGCTTATGCAGGAGGTGAATGACGGCATCCGGACTTTCAATCACAAGTTCGATTCCCTGTTCGCGGAGATGTCTTCGGCCGAGGCGGAGGGAGATGTAGACAGAAGTTCCGCTCTCAGGCGCGAACTCGGATTGCTGTATGTGAGGCACAAGCAGGATGCCCTGCAGTATGTGCTGCGGCATAGGGGCTCGATGACGGTAATCCCGGTGCTGTATCAGGTGGCTCCGAACGGACAGTGGATATTCTCTGAAATGACCGACGCTCTTGTCATGGAGCAGGTGTATGATACTCTGCATACGCTTTATCCTGTCTCGCCGTATCTGGCCGCTCTGGCCGACGAGGTCCAGTCAAGGCGCAATGTCATGGATATGGGCAATATTCTTTCGGATGCGGAGGAAGTGGATTTTCCGGAGATAGCCCTGGCCGATGTGAACGGAGAAATGCGGAGTCTGACAGCCCTCAAGGGCAGGGTGGTCGTGCTGTGTTTTTGGGACCCCTCGGTGATGGAGCAGCGTATCTTCAATGTCGGGCTGAAAGAACTTTATGAGAAGTACAGTGGCCGTGGCCTGGAGATATACCAGGTGGCCGTGACCCAGGACAAGACTGCGTGGGCCATGCAGGTCAAGGAACAGGAACTGCCGTGGATCAGTGTCTGCGATCCTTCCGGAGCGTCGTCAGCGGCGGTAGTGATGTACAATGTGTCACAGTTGCCGGCCATGTACGTTATCTCCAGAGACGGAGTGATAACGGCCAGAGACCTGTTTGAGACTGATAAGCTGGGACAGGAAATCAGCCGTCTGTTATGATCTGTCCGGATGCAGGACGGCATCCAGTTTCCTGGACGGACTGGCTGCGATAAATTCTTTAAGGTAGAACGGTTCGAAGTAGGCTGCATCTTCGAACCGTTTTTCTGTATATGCCCTGCGGGCCGGTTCCGCCATATATGCGGCATCGGGATGGCTTGCTGTAAATGTGCACCTGTCCAGGTACTCAGGATTGATGACCTGCCTGTATTTCCCGGCTCCGTCTCCGGTGAATATCAGGTGTCCGTATCCGGCTATCTCTCCGGCGAATGTATCCGGCTCAAGGATGACTGCTTTTGTGTCGGATATCCTGCGTCCCGATGAGTCGAACAGGGCCGTGTACACCTCCATCCTTCTGGCATCAATCATGGGAATAATCAGGGTGTCGGCGGATATGTTCCCGGTACTCAAGGCGCCGCAGGCTATTGCTTCCAGGGTTTCTACCGCGATAAGCGGCAGGCCTGCTCCGAAGCAAATGCCTTTTGCGGTCGATACGCCTACCCGGAGTCCAGTGTAGGAACCCGGTCCGGAGCTGACGGCTACGGCCGACAGATCTTTGGCGGAAAGACCGGCCTTTTTCAGGACTTCGTCAATCATCGGAGCGAGTCCTGATGCCTGACTCTTGGGCTCGGATGTGTATCTGGCGGAAATAATCCCTTTCCCGTCTGTTATGGCTGCGGAACATACGTCCGTGGCCGTCTCTATAAGCAGTATCTTATCGTTCATCATCGTTGTGTTTTTCTATATCGGCATTGACTTTCATCCCGTCCTCCAGTACTCTGTTCACGGTGCTGTACGGTCCGGTGACGATCCAGGTGGAGTCCGCGTCTTCCAGGCCCCCTGTTATCTGGATGTTCTCTATGCTCTGGATGCCCGTGCTCACCTTGACGGAGTTGACGGTGGCCGTGGACGGGTCGTATGTGAATATGCACTCTTCGGAAGTGACGGCCTGCAGGGGTACGGTCAGGGCATTGTCCTGTCTGTCAGTCTCTATCTCTACCGATGCGGACATGCCCGGCCTGAACGGGATGGGGTCTTTTTCCAGCAGGTCTGCGTAGGATGCCGGCAGCAGCCGGATCCTGACCTCGAAGTTGGTTACGTCCGTAAGGGCGGAGGTGGCTGCCGTAAGGTTTTTCGCCGAATTGGCGATCTGAGTGACCACTCCCTTGAACCGTCTGCCCGGGTATGCGTCCACATCGATATCGGCCGTGTCGCCTTTTGTTATGCGTATGATGTCATTCTCGTTGACATCCACGAGCACTTCCATCATGTTGAAGTCGGCTATCCGCAGCATCTCGGTTCCGGCCATCTGGGAGGTGCCCACGACCCTTTCTCCTTTCTCTACGCTAAGGCTGGATATGATGCCGTCGATAGGGGAGTATATGACGGTCTTGGTCAGGTTCTCCTCGGCCTCGCTCAATGAGGCGGTGGCGCTTTCAATGTTGTACTCGGCGGCCTTCAGCTGTTCCGCGGCCATTCCGTACTCAGCAGTGCTGGCCTCGAACTCCTGCAGGGAGATGGCCCGTTTCTCATAGAGGTCCCGGTTGCGGTTGTAATTCTGCTCGGCCTGATCAAAAGCGGCTTTCTGCTGACGGTACTGGGCTTTCGTGGAGTTGAGGGATGCCTCCGCCCTGTCTCTCAAGGATATGTAGACATCCTGCCGGATCTTGATGATCAGGTCTCCTTTCCGGACTCTGTCGCCCTCGTCCACGTTGAGCTCGATAATCTCTCCTGAGACATCGGGACTTATCTTTACTTCCGTCACCGGACGTATCTTTCCGTTTGCAGGTATCTTCTCTATGATGGTCTCTCTCGTCGGACGGTTGATGACGACAGGCTCGCCCTTGTCCGTCCTTAGCAGAGCAAACAGGACGGCGGCCGTCACAGCTGCGGCCATGACGATGAGAGTGTATCTTATGCCTTTTCTTTTCTTTCCCATAATTATAGTGACATAGGTATCCCTTTATAAAAGTCTATGATTTTCAATTGGAATACGAATTGGTACCTGGCCTGCAGGTATTCTGATCTGGCTTTGAACAGGTTGGCCCTGGCTACGGTATAGTCGGTACCGTTCAGGACACCGGAATTGAACTTCTCCTCCACGTATCTGAAAGACTCCTGCATGGATGCGACATTGGCCTCGGCTGCTTCCATCTGACGGTAATAGGTCTCGGCTTCAGTGACGGCGGTCTGTATCTCCTTGTAGAGAGTCTGCTCCTTGGTCCTGAGCTCCAGTTCCAGACTCTCTCTGGCCAGCCTGGCGTTTCTGACGTTGGTCTTGACGCTCCAGTTGTTGAAGATCGGGATGCTCAGGCCGACGGTTATGGACGGATTGATGTTGTCCCGGAACTGCTCGAAGAACGGATATACGCTTCCGTCCGGGGCGAAGGTGGAGGAACTGTAGAAGGTCCCGTAGCTGGCGGACAGGGATATCTTCGGATAGAACTGGCCTTTGGCTGACTTCAGATCCAGCTCTCCTTTGTCCAGGGCCAGTCTGGCACTCTGTATCACGGGCATGGACAGAGCTCCGGCATAGATCTCTTCGATATTGTCGGCAGTGTATCCTTGTATGATGTAATCGATATCCGGCACAGCTATGCGGAAGTCCGGACTGTACTGCAGATCCAGCAGCTGCTGAAGAGCCAGGGTGTTGGTCCTGACCTGGCTCTCGGCCGTGACAACCTGCACTCTCTCGGAGGCCAGCTGGGACTCTATGTCCAGCAGGGAAGTGTAGGGCTGACTGCCGGCCTCTACCAGCAGCCGGGTCCTGTCTCTCTGCTCCTGGAGCGAATGGAAACTCTCTTCCGCAGCGGCAAGTATTTCCCGGGCCAGAAGTATCTGCAGGTAACTCTTGGCGATGGAGACGGATATCTCGTCCTTGAGCCTCTCGACTTCCTGTATGGATATCTCCAGACTCTTCTGACTGCTTTTAAGACCGTATAGCTTTGACAGACCGTCCAGCAGGTATATTGAGGCATTTGCCGACGCGCTGGTGCTCTGGGACAGTTTGTTGTGTATGATTTCCAGGTTCTGGAGGTCTACCGAGCGGCCCCAGTTGAGGTTGTGCCCGAAAGATACATTGAGACTGGGGGCAAAGTCCAGCTTGTCCTGAAGCAGCTGGGCCTCGCTTCGGGAGACCTCGATGCTCTGCTGCTTGATGGACAGGTTGTTGCTCCAGGCATATTCAATACACCTTTCCAGAGTCCATGTCTCCTGGGCAAGAGCGGTCTGGCTCAGAACCAGAGCTGAAAGTATTAAGCATATCCTGTAGTTCATGCCTTTCCTGTCTATCCTATCGTCGTGCAAAAATAATAAAAATAAAGAGGCTGTGGCCGAAATTCGCGCCCGGTCACAGCCTCAATTATCAGAATGCCGAAGCGGTCTGAGGTTTCTTACCGTTTCTGAGCAAGTCATAAAGAGCCCTGAGAGCCGCGCCTACAAGCCGGCCGAGCATACGTGCCACATTACCCTCTGAGCTGCCTCCTCCTATTATCGAGCAGGATTCACTTCTTCTAAGTACGATGAACTGTTCCATAGCAGCGATCAGTTACCGGTTGAACATGCTGCCTCCTTTCCGGTCCACCCCTCGATGAATCCCAACAGGAACTGATCGATGTTGTCGACGAAGAATTTTACGATTTTGCCCCATAGGCCGGCACCCCCGCGGACGGTGGCGCAAAGGTCAGAATTAACACATTCAAACCCTTCATACCTTTGAATAATTCTTTCCATGATGCTAGATTTTAATGTTGTGCCGCAGATAAAAGGCGCTGCGGCTTACGCCTGTGAACGCGCGTTCTTATGTGATAGATCTATTATGTTGTCGGCAATGTCCAGTGCCTGCTCCTCGTGGGATATGAGCACTGTCGTGATATTGTGCTCTTTAAGAAGACAGATAGTGTCAGTCAGCCTCTTGCGGCTCTCCTGGTCCAGAAATGTGGCCGCCTCGTCCAGAATCAGCACTTTGGGCTGGCGGTACAGGGCTCTGGCCAGGGCAATCTTCTGCCTTTCTCCCCCGGACAGTCTGCATCCGTGCTCTCCGGTATGCGCCATTATACCGCCCGGCAGGCTCTCTATCGTGCGGGCCAGACCGGCCATGGCGCATACTGCAGTGACGGAACGCATGTCGTAGTCCCTGTCTCCCATTACTATGTTCTCCAGTATGCTTCCGTCGGATATTTCCGGCTTCTGCGGGACTATCGAGATATATTTCCGCCAGGTGTCCAGCGGGATGGTCTGTATGTCCACTCCGCCGGCGGTGATGCTTCCGCTCTGGGGCGCATAGCCCCGCATCAGCAGTGCCGCGACGGTGCTCTTGCCGCTGCCGTTGGCTCCGAGTATGAGGTTGGTCTTTCCGGGCAGGATCCTGAACGAGAGTCCGTCCAGCAGCTGCTCTCTTCCGGGGAATGAGAAGCAGATGTCTCTGGCCTCGATGATGTCGTCCTGTGCCGGCTGGAACCGTACTGTTCCTGTGGGTTCTTCCCCTTCCAGGTCCAGGATGTCGAATATCCTCTCCGCTGATATCCTGGCTTCGGCAATCTCACGGCTGCTCTCGATGAGCAGGACTACGGGAGAGCTGAAGACGGTGGTCATGGATATGAAGGATACCAGTTCTCCTACGGTCAGCTCGGAGTTCAGTACGAAAAACGCTCCCGCGAGCAGGGTTGTAAGATATACTGCCCGGCTGACAGTGTCGGAGACGGAGGCGACGGCCGATGCCAGCACTCCTCCACCGTACAGCGCGGATGCCGTCCTGAAGTACTGTGTCTCTATCTTTCTTACGGCCTCTTTCTCGGAGTTGAAATATTTTACGTCCCTGACTGCGGAGAGCTGCTCTATGCTGGTCTGCTCGAACCTGGCGTTCTCCTCTATGATCCGCCGGTTGACCTTTCTGTTGAGCCTGTCCGAGACTATGTACAGCAGGATGAACAGCGGTATGAAGCTCAGGACGATCAGTGTGAGTTTCCAGTAGAAGGTCATGAGCACGGCGGTGGCTATGGTCAGGGTGATGACGCTTATCGTCATCAGCAGCAGTCTCTCGGTGATGAACGACCGTATGCGGTAGGCGTCTGATACTCTGGAGTTGAGCTCTCCGCTGCTCATGGAGTTGAAGAACGACAGCGGCAGCGAGAACACCTTGCGGAAATATTCCGTGATGAGGCGGCAGTCTATCTTGATGCTTGTACGTACCAGCAGGACAGACCTTACGTAGGATATGTACCAGCACAGCAGGGCAAGGCATATCATGACGGCTCCTGCGGTCAGCAGTCCGTTGCGGTTACCTGCCGGTATGACCGAGTCGATGATCCTCTGCAGGAATACGGATATGCTCAGGGTGGCGGCTATGTAGGCGGCCGAGCCGGCCAGTACCAGTGCCAGCTCCTTCCTGTAGAATGAGAGAATGTCCTTGAACCGGCCCAGGATGTCGGTCCTCATGTCCCCCTTTTTGAACATCGGCGAAGGGGTGACGGCGATGATGTAGCCGCTCCATTCTTCTTCCAGTTCTTTCAGACTGGTCCTGTGCATCCTTCCGTCCTCTGGGTCCATGATCCGGGCATGGTCCTTGTCCATCCCGTAGAGGACCACGAAGTGCAGCCATCCGCTTTTCTTCTCCAGATGCAGTATGACTGGCCTCTCCACATTACGGAGACTGTCCATGTCCTTGTCCTTCGCCTTCAGTCCGGCCGCTTCAAGTCCCAGCTTGCCGCAGGCATCGATGACGCCCTGCATGGTGGTGCCGTCCGCGTTTGTCCCGCAGGCCTCCCGTATCCTTATAAGGGGCAGTCTGAGTCCGTAATGGGCGCATACTGACGCGACACATGCGGCGGCGCAGTCATTCCGGTCCTGTTGTCTGATTCTGATCTCCTTCTCCATATCCCGCTCCTCCAGAATGTGTCGTGATTATATAAAAGGAGTGAACGGCAGTGCGGACAGCAGAAACGCCGCAGCCGCAGCAATCTTGTACCTGATGATTTTCCTGGATGCCATCGGCGGCAGTACGGATTCTGCCAGCCGGCCTGTAATCTCCCTCAAACTCTTCTCTTCTTCCATATCATTGAATTTTCTGATGCAAAGTATGGAAAAATATTTCACATTCCGTTACCACTTTTGACAAAATCGAAAAAGTTTTTACGGAAGTGGTTGAAAAGGGCTAGATTTTGAACAGTTCCTTGATATAGGGGAATACGGAGTCGGTGATGGAGGTTATGATCTGTACGCCTTTGGAGCCCTCCAGGGCCTCTTTGGGAACGAGAGTGAACCAGGTGTCATTGACGTATTCTATCAATGACAGCAGGACTCCGATGAGGAGCACGGTAGTGGCTATGGACAGCACCATGCCCAGAATCCTGTTGACCCATCCCAGTGTGGCGAGCTGAATGATCTTCTCGAGCAGTTTGCCCAGCAGGTGCATGCACAGGCATGTGGCGATGATGATGAGGACGAAAGCAATGATCTTGACGATGTTCTCGGAGGCATTGATCCACTGGCCGAGCCAGCCGGCGAGCAGGGCCGAGAACCTGCCTGCCAGAATGATTCCGATAAAAAGTCCCGCGATTCCGCCTGCCTGACGGATCAGTCCGTCCTTAAGGCCCTTTATGACTGCCAGTAAAAGCAGTACCAGAATGATGATGTCTATAACTGTCATAATGGACAAAGTTAGTAATATTTTCTTTTGTCATGGGCATAATGATGATAAGATTGAGATTTTTCTTGCAGATTTATGGTTTTTACCTAATTTTGCGCAAGGTTAAATTTAAAGTTTTTGAAGATGAGAAAAGGTATAATCTGTATTCTCGCCGCAGTGATGGGCATACTGCCGTTTCTGACAAGCTGCGAGGAGGAAAGTAAAGTTGAGCATCCCGGACTCTGGCTTTCTGCGGACAAGACCACTATATCCGCTGACGGAGAGGATATGGTCACATTCACAGTTACACTTGATGATGTGGACGTGACATCACAATGTTCGTTCTGCTCCCAGGAAAGTTGCTATGTCAGCAATACATTCAGTACGACAACAGCCGGCGAGTATGTGTTCCATGCCACTTATCTGGAGACAAATGAGAACAGCGCCAATGAGGTGACGATAACTGCCCAGTAACGCCAGTTGCTGAAATAGGGTTAAGCCGGGTCAAGTCAAATTGGCCCGGCTTTTTGTCTGAATAATACGAAATCTTTATATCTTTGCCCGTTAAAATTCAGAATATGTTTAAAGAATATAAAGGATTGGACCTGACGGGCCTGTCGGCCGAGGTTCTGGACAGCTGGAAGAAGCAGGATATATTTCACAAGACCCTTCGGATGAGGGAGGGCGCGCCAGAGTTCGTGTTCTTTGAGGGACCTCCGTCCGCGAACGGTATGCCGGGTATCCACCATGTGATGGCCCGCTCGATAAAGGACGTGATATGCCGCTTCAAGACCCAGTCCGGATATCATGTCAGCCGCAAGGCCGGATGGGACACACACGGTCTGCCCGTGGAGCTGGGAGTGGAGAAGATGCTCGGCATCACCAAGGATGACATAGGCAAGAAGATATCCGTAGCCGAATACAACTCCATCTGCCGCCGCGAGGTCATGAAATACACCAAGGAATGGGTCAACCTGACCGAGCGCGTGGGCTACTGGGTGGATACCGACAATCCTTATATTACATACGACAACCGTTACATAGAGACACTGTGGT
This sequence comes from uncultured Bacteroidales bacterium, assembly GCA_944323785.1. Classification (GTDB taxonomy): domain Bacteria; phylum Bacteroidota; class Bacteroidia; order Bacteroidales; family UBA932; genus Coprenecus. The sequence continues at coordinate 102,921 of CALUTU010000007.1, forward strand.
ATCTGCTCAAGGAAATATACAAGAAAGGTTATCTGTATAAGGGATACTCCATACAGCCTTATTCTCCGGCAGCGGGTACGGGCCTGAGTACCCACGAGCTCAACCAGCCCGGCTGCTACCGGGACGTGAAGGACACGACTGCGGTCGTACAGTTCAAGGTAATCCGTGACGAGGTTTCCGAGCCGTTTTTTCAGAAAGCCGGAGAAGATCCCCTTTACATCATCGCCTGGACCACTACCCCCTGGACCCTGCCTTCCAATACCGCCCTGTGTGTAGGCCCCGGCATAGAGTACGTCCTGGTGCGCTCCTCGAATCCCTACACCGGTCTTCCCGGTGTCTATGTCGTCGCAAAGGCGCTGGTTCACGACCATTTCAACGGAAAAGTGCCTTTCGAGGTGCTTGAAGGCTCATATAAGGGCACCGACCTTGTAGGTATGCGCTACGAGCAGCTGATCCCCTGGGTGCGTCCGGACGAGGGTGCTTTCCGAGTGATTCCCGGAGACTACGTGACCACGGACGAGGGCACCACAGGTATTGTCCACATTGCCCCTACATTCGGTGCCGACGACGCCAAGGTGGCCCGCCAGAGCGGAGTGCCCGCCCTGATGGTGCGTGACGCAGCCGGAGTGATGCAGGCCCAGGTGGACCGTCACGGCAAGATGTACCGCATAGAGGACCTTGATCCGGAATTTGTCCGCGAGAGGGTGGACGTGGATCTGTACAGGGAGTTCGCCGGACGTTATGTCAAGAATGCCTACGATCCGGAGGCTACGCCCGAGACTCCTACTATCGACGTGGATATCTGCGTGATGCTCAAGGGCCAGAACAAGGCCTTCAAGATAGAGAAGCACGTACACTCCTATCCTCACTGCTGGAGGACCGACAAGCCCGTGCTGTATTATCCTTTGGATTCGTGGTTTATCCGCACTACCGCAGTGCAGGACCGTCTGATAGAACTCAACAGGACCATAGAGTGGAAGCCGGCCTCCACCGGCAGCGGCCGTTTCGGCAAGTGGCTGGAGAACCTGCAGGACTGGAATCTTTCCCGCAGCCGTTATTGGGGAACCCCCCTGCCTGTATGGAGGACAGAAGACGGAGCCGAGGAGAAGTGCATAGGCTCCGTAGCGGAACTCTACGCCGAGATAGACAAGGCGGTGGCCGCCGGCATCATGCAGGAGAATCCGCTGGCCGCAGCCGGATTTGTTCCCGGAGATTATTCCAAGGAGAATTACGACCGCATCGATCTGCACAGGCCGTATGTGGATGAGATATATCTGGTGTCCGACAAGGGACGGAAGATGGTGCGTGAGACCGACCTGATAGACGTGTGGTTCGACTCAGGCTCCATGCCCTATGCCCAGGAGGGGCTGCAGGCTCTCGGCACTCCCAAGTTCGGCCAGACCGCTGACTTCATAGCCGAGGGAGTGGACCAGACCCGCGGATGGTTCTTCACTTTGCACGCCATCCATACGATGATAAGCGACAGCGTGGCTTTCAGAAGAGTCATCTCCAACGGACTGGTGCTGGACAAGGACGGCAACAAGATGAGCAAGCGTCTGGGCAATGCCGTAGACCCGTTCAAGGCTCTGGACAATTACGGTCCGGATGCACTGCGCTGGTACATGCTCACCAACTCCCAGCCCTGGGACAACCTCAAGTTCGACGAGGCCGGTGTGGACGAGGTGCGCCGCAAGTTCTTCGGAACTCTCTATAATACATATTCGTTCTTTGCCCTTTATGCCAATGTGGATGGATTTGACGGCAAGAACATGTCTCCGGTACCGGTGGCGGAGAGGCCGGAGATAGACCGATGGCTGATGTCCCTGCTCAACACCCTGGTCAAGAACGTCAGGGCCTGCTACGAGGATTACGACATCACCGGAGCCGGCAGGCTGATTCAGGACTTCGTATGCGACAACCTCAGCAACTGGTACGTGCGCCTGAACCGCAAGCGTTTCTGGGGCGGAAAGATGGATGCGGACAAGATGGCCGCTTATCAGACCCTTTATTGCGCTCTGGAGACTGTGGCCGTACTGGCCGCGCCTATCGCGCCTTTCTACATGGACCGCCTGTTCTGTGACCTCAATGCCGGAACTTCCCGTCATAGCGTGGAGTCCGTGCATATGATGCCCATGCCCGAGTGCGACACCTCGTGCATCGACTCCGATCTAGAGGCCCGCATGGCTCTGGCACAGAAATCCTCTTCGATGGTGCTGGCCCTGCGCCGCAAGGTCAACATCAAGGTCCGTCAGCCTTTGTCGCGCATGATAATCCCCGTACTGGACCCCAAGGTGGAGGAACAGTTTGAGAAGGTCCGTAATCTCGTGCTCGGCGAGGTCAATGTCAAGGAAGTGGAATATATAAAGGACACCACGGGGCTCATCACCAAGAAGATAAAACCCAATTTCAAGACTCTCGGCAAGCGTTACGGCAAGCAGATGAAGGAGATAGCAGCGTCATTCGGTACGCTGTCCCAGCAGGATATCGCTGCGGTGGAACAGGCCGGTCTGGAGGGCAGTACGTATACGCTGCATCTGCCGTCGGGTGATGTGGTTCTGGAGCCGTCCGATTACGAGGTGTCTTCTGAGGATATGCCCGGAAGGCTGGTGGCTACAGAAGGCAGGCTGACCATAGCCCTCGATATCACCGTTACTCCGGAGCTCCGCAATGAGGGAGTGGCCCGCGAGCTTGTAAACAGGATTCAGAACCTGCGTAAGGACAGCGGCTTCGAGGTGACGGACAAGATAACCGCGTATATCCAGAGACTGCCTGAGGTTGAGGACGCCCTGGCAGGCTTCAAGGATTATATCGCCTCACAGACCCTTGCCAAGGATATCGTGCTGCAGGATTCGGTGGACGGAGGAACTGATATCGAATGGCTGGAAGACAGTACTATAAAGATGAGGCTTGAAAGATAATGACGGTAAATGACCATATGCGCAGGGCCATATCCCTGGCTGAGGACAATGCCTCCTCCGGCAACGGCGGCCCTTTCGGTGCGGTGATTGTCAAGGACGGGAAAGTCGTGGCCGAGGGCTCCAATACCGTGACTGTGGATAATGACCCCACTGCTCACGCTGAGGTCAACGCCATACGCCGGGCATGTGCCGTACTGGGGACGTTTGACCTTTCCGGGTGCGAACTTTATACCAGCTGTGAGCCCTGCCCGATGTGTCTGGCCGCATGTTATTGGGCGCATGTCTCAAAAGTATTTTATGCTGCCGGAAGGGAGGATGCCGCTGATGCCGGCTTCGACGACGACATGATATATGTGGAAGTAGCCAAGCCGCTTGATGAGAGGAAACTGCCTTTCATTCAGCTGCTCCCGGAGGAAGGGCTGCGGCCGTTCATGCTATGGAAGTCCAACCCTGACAAGATCAGGTATTGATTATTCACAAAAAATGATTAATTTTACAAAGTAATATTAAAACTTTTCAGCTATGGACAACACTGACGAAAACAAGAATGAAGTACTCGAGAAGGTACGTTACAGCGATGAAGAGCTGCAGGAATTCAAAGAGATCATTCTGAAGAAGCTCGAAAAGGCAAGGGATGACTACGAACAGCTCAGGTCTGCGATCACTCACAGTACCAGCAATGATACTGAGGATACCTCTCCCACATTCAAGGTTCTGGAAGAAGGTGCCTCTGCTCTGTCGAAAGAAGAGTCGGGACAGCTGGCTCAGAGACAGCTCAAGTTCATCAACTCGCTGGAGGCGGCTCTTGTAAGGATTGAGAACAAGACATACGGTATCTGCCGTGCGACCGGAAAGCTGATTCCCAAGGAGAGGCTCAAGCTGGTTCCTCATGCCACATTGAGTGTCGAGGCCAAACTTAACTCCAAGAAGTAATGACGCTTTCCAAGGGTAAGAAGGCCGGTCTCATAATAGCGCTCGCGGTGGTTCTTCTGGTGATTGACCAGGTGACTAAGATCCTGGTCAAGACCAATATGCAGCTCGGTGAGTCAATACCTGTCCTCGGCAACTGGTTTCAGATACTGTTCATCGAGAACGAGGGCATGGCATTCGGAATGTCTTTCGGAGGAGATATCGGGAAATATATACTGACATCCTTCCGCCTGATACTCTCCGTCCTTCTGTTCGTATATGTAAGGCATCTGTTGAAGAAGGACGCTCCTGTCGGGGTCCTGCTCGGTCTGACGGCCATCATGACCGGTGCGGTGGGCAACCTGATAGACTGTATGTTCTACGGTCTGATATTCGAGCCGTCCAGTTATACCCATGTCGCCTCGGCCGTGCCGTTCGGGGACGGGTACGGCAAGTTCTTCCTGGGCAAGGTCGTGGACATGCTGTATTTCCCCATTATAAACACTCACTGGCCGGACTGGGTGCCGTTCAAAGGCGGGGAGTCGCTGATATTTTTCCGTCCGATATTCAACATCGCCGATTCCTGTGTCACCGTAGGTGCCCTGTATCTGCTGATCTTCAAGTGGAAGTATTTCCAGACGCATGAGTTCTCCAAATAGGCGCGATTGGAAGATGTCCTTTTAAATTAAATTAAAGGCATGAGATTTGGTGGGTTGGGAAATTATACTTATCTTTGCGCTCCTTTTGAAAGAGTAGGTATAACATATTGGATTGGAGAGGTGGTAGAGTGGTCGATTACGGCAGTCTTGAAAACTGTTGACGTGAAAGCGTCCGGGGGTTCGAATCCCTCCCTCTCCGCAGTAACGGTAGAACCGGCGGCTGTGCCCGTCGGTTTTTTTGTACTCTTTTGCAAAGACATCGCCGGCGGTGAGGAATATTGTTGCGGCTTTTCGGAATTTTCCCTAACTTGCAGTGTTTTACAAAATTTAGAGCTATGAAGAATCTTGTATTTGTGGCGGTTCTTGGTATGGCCGCTCTTCTTTTTTCCTGTAATTCAGGAGGCAAGTATGTGATAGAGGGTACGGATGAGTCTTTGGAGAACGGGCAGTGGATGTTTCTGATGGAAGGCGCCGGTGAATACGGAGTCCTCGACTCGGCCAGAATAGAGAATTCCGCATTCAGGATAGAGACTGATGACTGCGGCTGCGGGTTGGGACTGTTGTATATGGGCACTTCATCTACAGCCAATGATCTTTGGCAGATGAGTGACGTGATCTTTATTGAACCTGGGAAAGTGACTGCGGTATATGATGCGGATTATGAGATGTTTATAGCTCATGGCACTCCGCTCAACGATCTTTTCGTACGGCTGGCTTCCGGTGATATGGGTGAGTATGAGGACAAGGCAGATATCGTACGCGGTAATCTCAATCTTCTGGGGCTTACAGTTATGGAGACGATGATGGTTGATTCCTCCAAACCGGAGATGGAGGCTTTGATGGCTTTATTCCCGGAGTCTCTTAAGGAACATCCATTATATCTGGAGATTAAGGAGACTCTGGATGCTGCCAAGGCTGATGTGGGAATGCCGTACTGGGATATAGAGGGGGTAGATGCTCAGGGCAATGCAATCAGGCTTAGTGATGTGGTTGAGCGGGATGGCGTACGGTACGTACTTTTGGATATGTGGGCTTCTTGGTGCCTTCCGTGCCGTGAGGAGATTCCACATCTTGTCAGTCAGTACGCACGTTTCAAGGAGAGAGGATTTGAGATTTATGGTATGTCGTTCGACGCTAACCGTGAGAGTTGGCGTAATGCTGTAGAGAATTTCGGTATGAGCTGGACTAATGTTGTCACCGAATGTCCGGACGGTCCCAGATCCAGTACGGTATGGGCCGAGTACGGTATGATAGGTGTGCCATGGAATTATCTCATCGATGCCTCAACCGGGGATATCGTTGCGAAGAATCTGCATGGTGATGAGCTTGTGGCAAAGCTCGAAAGTCTCTTCGGAATGGATTGACAAGCGAGCGGCGTTTGACTTCGTCATTAATACTGTTCACGCCTCGGCAGTGCAAATAAACAAGTTCATTTGCATTGCTCTCGGCTTCTGCGTATTTTTGCGCATAAAACAATAGGTGATGCTGGATTATACGATAGAGATATGCGCGCCGTCTTATGAGAGCGCGTTGGCGGCCCAGAGAGGAGGCGCCGCGAGAATAGAACTTTGTTCCGAGCTGGATGCAGGAGGGGTGACTCCGTCTTACGGTCTGATTCAAGGGGTACGGGCCGCGCTGACGATTGCCGTAAACGTGCTGGTCAGGCCTCGGTCCGGTGACTTTCTGTACTCGTCCTATGAGGTGGAGACAGTTGTGAGGGATATTGCGTTGTGTGCCCAGGCTGGAGTGCAGGGGGTCGTGGTCGGAGCATTGACTGCAGATGCGAAAGTGGACCGGACAGTAGCTGCGGAATGGCTGAAGGAGGCAAGCAGGCATGGCCTTTCAACTACGTTCCACCGTGCGATAGACTGTGCGGACAATATTTTCGATGCGCTTGAGGAAGTGGCCTCGCTCGGTTATGACCGCGTGCTTACTTCCGGTGGCTGTCCGACCGCATGGGAAGGCCGTGAGACTATCGCGAGCATGAATGCCATGATGCAGAATCACACTGGCAGTGCCCGTAAGCCGTTGATAATCATGCCTGGTTCTGGCATCAATCCGGACAATATCCGGGAACTTGCTATGCAGACCGGAGTCAGTGAACTGCATCTGTCGGCCACAAAACGTCACAAGTCAGGTATGAGAGTTCTCGGCGGCATAGCAAAAGAGGAGACTGTCGTCCACAGCGACGAGGACACCATCCGCCGTGCTGTAACAGCCCTGCACAAGTAGGCTCTGTCTGGAAAGACCGGGATCCGCGGATTTCCCATACAGGGCTGATGCAAACTGCTGCGAAAACACCTATAAAGAAAGGGCAGGCCCATTCAGAGACAGGGTCTGCCCTTTTGTTCACACAGTCTAAGTAAGCTGCCGGAATGTGTGTCAGTACGTGATGGAGACGTAGGTGATGTCCGGGTCCATGGGCTCGCGGCCAGTCTCTACCGGTTCCTCGTACTCGTATCTGACTGCTTCGTAACGATAGTACTTTTTACCGTCATTGACGACATAACCATCGGGGTCTACGACTGTGATAGTATAGTCCTGAGTGTAGTACACCATATAATTGGGAACTGTCATGGTGATGTCGGTGAGCCTCTCTTTATCATCGAACAGGTATTCGGCGGAGGACTCGTCATCGGCCACCAGATGACTGCTGTACTCCCGGGTCTGAGTTATGCCGATAAGGTCCTCGCTGATCCACTCCTCAATCGGCTGATTCTCGACTGCGAGATCGTCATCGAAGTAAGTGGGAAAGACATAGTCGGCGCTTCCAGCGCCAAGTACGCCGAGGAATCCCACGGCACTTCCTACCATGGAACCGTAACCGGTGGTCAGTATCCAGTTGATGTCGATATTGGAGCTGGCGGCGTGTTCCGAATACAGGAATGGCACATCGTAATAATTGATGTATGAATTGACCATGTTGCCGTTTTCCCAAGTGTATTCCACGGTAAAGTAGTTGTAATCGTACTCATCCGTGCCTTCCTCGCGGATAAGACGGTCTTCGGCGTCGTAGAAGAAAGATATGGCCGTCTCGGACTCATAGGGATAGCCGTATTCGTCGTAATATTCATGGTATATGCCGCTTACGGCTTTGCCGGATGCATCCAGGGTCAGGTCTATGCTGAGAGTGTCGTTGTAGAACTTGACGTGGCTGTCGGAGTATTCGATGTTGTAGTGATACAGGAATGTGTCTCCGTAGTCAGTTCCGTTCAGATCCACGGCCACAGGCCTGTCCTGGGAGTCATAGGTGAATCCCCAGTAGTGTTCGTCTCCCTCATCGTTGCGGAAAGTTATAATACTGATGCGGTCGGTATTGTCTTCTGTGCCAGGAGTGTCCGGTTCTTCTGTGCCGGGCTCTTCTGTAGTCCCGTCGTCGGGTTTACCGGTATCAGGATCTTCGGTGCAGCTTGCCGCTGTAAACAGTGCGGCTGCGGCCATGATGCTTAGAAATGCTGTTTTTCTCATACTTTGTCGGATTTGTATTTTCTGCAAAGTACGGCATAATAGTCTGCGGTGTCAATTACGGAAAACCGTGATTTTAGCACTCTCTCAAAGCATCTTCTTGAGATGGGCCGGCGGGATGAGCCCGAGGGAGACGGCTTTCATCACCATATCGGCCGCATTGGAGGCCCGGAGTTTCCGCATAAGATGGCTTCGGTGTGATTCCACTGTGTTTATGGAGATGAACAGCCGCGTCGCAATGCTTTGTGAGTCCAGACCGTCGGCGATAAGCCGGAGCACCTCCAGTTCCTTGGATGATACGCCTGGCCCGGTGCCGGCCTGACATGAGGACGGCAGCCCTTCAAGTACATTCCTGACGGTCTGTACAAGTGCGGATGAGTCCACGGATTTGAATACGATGCCGTCCACGGCGCACTGTCTGAGCCGATTCATTGCCCATATCTCCTCGTGGACGGTATTGACGATTATTTTTATCCCGGGGGAGATTCCGCGCAGCCGTTCTATCAGGTCAAATCCGGATATGTCGGGCAGTTCCAGATCCAGTATGGCCAGGTCTATGTCGTAGTTGACAGCAGCCTCTACAGCCTGCCGTCCGTCTGCGGCAGTCAGGAGTTCCGCTTCTCTGAAATGTTCCCTGAGGACGGCAGTCATGCCCTTCAGTACCAGGTCGTGGTCATCGACCAGTAGAATAGTCATAGTCCTGTTGCTCATAACGGTTTATAAAATATTCAAAGATACGTCAAGTTTGAGGATATTTGTTCCGCCGGAGGAGGAATACGACATGACGGCTCCTATGGACTTAGCTCTTTCTGTCATTATGTTCAGGCCTATTCCGCCTTTGGCCTGCATCGGCATGTCAGGTTCAAAAGGCTTTCCGTCGTCGGATACAGTCAGGGACAGCGAAGTCCCGTTTAACCGGAGTTCCGCACCGATACGTCCTGCTCCTGAATGCTTGATGATATTGCCCATGTGTTCCTGGAAGATCCTGTAGACTTCGTGTGATATATGGTCAGGCACCTGCCGCCATGTGAGAGGACCTTCACATGCGGCGTCGAACTGAATCAGGGCGTTGGTCTGGGAGCGGAAGCGTTCAGCGTACATCTTCATCACTTCCTCAATGTCGGAGAAGCTGAACTGGGGCGGCATCATGTCATGCGAGATGGTGCGGACCTCGCTGCGCAGACCCTCCAGCAGTGACAGCACCTTGTCCTGTTCGGGGCCGCCTGGTCTCATGGCCGAGATCTGCATACCTATGCCGAGCAGGTCGTTGCATACTCCGTCGTGCAGCTCCCGGGCCACCCGCGCTCTTTCTTTCTCCAGTCCGTCTATGTATTTCCTGGCAAGCCGCAGTTCCTCCACCTTTTTCAGATGTCTGCGTCTGAATGCCGCTGTCAGGACAACCCCTGCCAGAACCGCGACCAGCGCCATGGCGATGATGACCCATGTCTGCATGGCCGCCCGGTTTTTCAGGGATTCCTGTTCCAGTCTGGAGATTTCCAGTTCCTTTTCGGCCGCTCCGTATTTGGCAGACCATTCCGAGACCTGGGCTGTGATGTCCGCATTGTAGATACTGTCGATGACGCTGTAGGCTTTCTCGTAGCATTGTCCGGCGTTTTCCCATTGTCCCAGTGCCATGTAGTTGCGGGCCATGGCCATGTATCCGGCATCCTCTACTACGGAGGAGTTGCTTCCGGATGACGATAAGAGCCTTTTATAGATGGCGTTGCTTTCTGCGTAACGTCCCAGGCTGCTGAGTACCGCCGCCTGGGTCTCGCGGAATCCCAGAACCTCCACTGAGTTCTCGGGAAGCCCTTCCGATGCTTTCTCCGCAAGTTGCAGATAGTGCTCTACTGAGTCAGTCTCTCCGGCGAGATTGAACATCGAGGTCATGATGGTCAGGGCTGAGAGCTGTTTGTCGGGCAGGCCGCTCTCTTCAGCTTTGGATACTGCGGTGCGCAGGGCAGAGGTACTTTTGGCAAAATCCCCGTTGCGGGCATAGATGCCTCCGGCATTGGTCGCGGCGTACATGACCATCTCCATGTCGGCATCGTCCCGGGCCATGGCCATCGCACGGTCGGCATACTGCATTGACTCCTCGTCCCGGCCCATGAAAGTCAGCAGGATGGCCATGCTGGTGAGCAGGCGGGTCTTTTCGGAGACAGCGGCTGGTGAGGTCTTGTCGTGGAGGATGTCCCAGGCCAGATTGTAGTAGTGCAGGGTGGAGTCCATCATCGAAGTGCGGCGGTAGCAGACTCCGATGGACTGGAGAAATCCGCTGTAGATCAGTGAGTCCTCCTCGGTCTTGGCGCAGCGGTCTGCAATCTCGGCCGCTTCGAGCCAGAGGCTGATACAGCGTCTCATATCGCCTTCTGCGAAGGCAGTCTCCGCAAGGCTGTCAATCTGCAGGGTGTAGGAAAAATCCCGCCTTGACTCAGCCTTCAGGGAAAGGCATGTGGCGGAAACAGCAAGAAGCGTGAGCCCTGTCAGGAATCTGTGGCGCATAGTAGGGTCAGTCAGTTGTGTTATGACTGCAAAGATAGCAAAATCCTATGTCGGAGGATATGGCGGAAAACCGTGATTATTGTGTTCGGAACTGTATGCAGAGCCGGTATCCGATGCCTCTTATGCTGGTGATGGAGACGGAGGGGTCTGCAGCCAGGCGTTTGCGCAGGCGGGTGATATGGACATTGAGACTGCGGGTCGTGAAATAATCATCGCCGTTCCAGATGTTTTTGAGAATGATCGGATTGGGAACGGTCTTGCCTATATGTGAGGACAGCAGGAACAGCAGCGCCGCTCTCCCGCAATTTCCTGACAAAGGTATATCCGTCCATAACCGGCATCATGATATCGGTCACCACGATCTCCGGACGGAAATCCGTCACTGCCCTGAGACCGTCGGCTCCGTTCCCGGCGCATCTTACCTCGAATCCCTTTTCCGAGAGTGTGTCGGAGATGATGCCGGCCAGGTCGGTCTCGTCTTCTACGAGCAGCAGCCGTATTTTACCTTTGTTATCTATGGTCTCATGCGTTTTTCGTGGAATTGTCCGGCAGACTTATGCTGAATACGGAGCCGTGTCCGTCCGCGGCTTCAGAGACACGGATGATGCCTCCGTGTCTTTCTATTACGAGGCGGCTGTAGTAAAGTCCTATGCCGAAGCCTCTGACATTGTGTATGTCTCCGGAAGGAATCCGGTAGTATTTCTCAAATATGCGGCTGCGCTGTGAGGCCGGGATGCCGATGTCGCAGTCGGGATATTCTTCTGTGACAGTGGCTTCGGTTTTGGCGGACATTACGGTCAGATCCAAGCAGAGACGGTGCAGTAACTCTTTTATGTTGCATACTTCCGTCTTCAGTACGAGATCGTCCTGTTCCTGCAGGGAAATGTCCAATAGCCGTCCGACCATTCCCGACAGCGTGCTGAGCTGGTCGTGGATGATGTTGATGTATCTGCGCCTGCGTTCCGGATTCTCGTCCGCCGAGTATTCGAGCAGGGCCTCACTGGCAGCCGATGCGGCTGCTATCGGGGTCTTGAGTTCGTGCGTGATGTTGTGGGTCAGGTCACGGCGTATCTCGCCGAGTGTCTTCTGGCGGAATACGGTACGCAGCAGATAGATGTACGAGAAGCACAGTATCACGGCTATCAGGCAGATACTTGCGATGATGCCGCTCATTCGGCGCAGGAAGCCGGTACCGGGGTTTTCCACCCGAACCGTGCAGACGACATAGGGTTTGGTGAAGCTGGTGACAGAGAACTCAAGGGGATGTTCTATCGGAATGTCATCGGAGTATATGATCCGTCCTGTCCGGGTGTCCGTGTCGGTTGCTTTGACGGCTATGGTGATGGAACTGTTTGGGAATGAACCTAAATTGTTAATCCTGTCGTAGAAAGCGGCTAGAAAAGACACTGTCTCGAATCCGGTGGCAGAGTCCGTGGGCTCGGTTATAGCAGCGAGTCTCTCACCTGTCTCCGGGCTTATGCCGCTAAGTTTGTAGACAGTAATCGATGCCATGTGCTTCGCATTGTGTGAAAGTATGTCCTTTGGGACCATAAGCGGCTCTTTTGTGGAGTCCGTACCTATAACAGTCACTGTGATGCCGTTATGTCCCGATGCGGAAAAGTGGTCATCCATCTCCTTCTGACGGGCCTTGTTCAGGGCGGACTCAACTGTTGCTGCGAACTCTTCCTGCCTGTCCTTATAGGTGCTGACCACCCATACTATGGCAAGCGTAATGGCTGCGGCCAGCGCGGCAGTGGCAATGACCGTGACAGCCAGAAATGACCTTTTGCTGCTGTTCATAATGTCTGTGCTTTTGATTACACAGCAAAAATACCTTTCCTTCCGCAGCCTTCCAATTATTTAACACTCGTTAACATTGCGGCTTCGGTGGCTCGGTTTTCTCCGGTGACGGAACTGTCCTGTCTGTATTCATTCCGGTTGTGCTTGCCGTTGGAGGCTGTCGGTAATGGGAATGCGTGAAAAACATGCTGTCCGGGATACATAAATAATTTTTTTAGTTATATTTGTAGCGGCAATATGTAACAACCAATAAAAATTTACTGTTATGGGACGTTTTGAATCATTAAGAACATTTGGAATGGCGGCGGTGTCGCTGGTGACGGCGGCTGTGGCCTCGATGCCGCTTCCGGCGGCTGCTCAGGGTACTTCAGGAGATAAGGAAGAGCCGGAGTTCATCTGGCCGGTGGCCGGACAGGAAGCCGGGGACAGCATCCTGTTCAAGCCGCAGCAATATCTGGACGGCAGGCTCAATTTTGCGGACCTGTATATCGCGGCTCCTTACGGGACTCCGGTGCTGGCTCCGGCAGACGGGGTGTTTTACCGTCCCTGTGTCAGTGTCAGGTGGCAGGAGCAAGGCATGATGTCTTTCGGGACAGACGAGGACAAGACATGGAACGAGCAGATAGCCAGTGTGGTCGAGGGCGGAAACTATGACGTGCCGGACAATTATGTGTCGATGACAGTGGGAATAAAACTGGCGGACGGCAGAAAAGTGTATATAAGCGGACTCAATGGAGACATAGTCATAAGGGACGGAGAGAAGATCAGCAAGGGGGATACGCTGGGCTATGTGGCTTATTGGGAACCGGCCATTGACAGACCGCACATCGAGGTGTCTGTGAGCAACAAGGATACGACTCCTGGAGACTCGATGACACCTTTCGGTCTGGAGACTACTTTCGTGCCTGCCGGAGCCGTCGTCATTCCGGACAGTCTGACGGTGGAGCAGGCCAGGGAGGATTTCAGGGCTCTTATGGATGTGCTGGAGGCTGAGTATCCTCCGCTTTACGATGTGATATCCCCGCAGGAGCTGGCCGAATACGACTCGCTTACGGTCTGTCGGGATCTGGCCTCGCCGTTGTCGTATAAGGATTTCTATCTGCTGGTCCAGCGCACCACTTCGGTGATACACGACAGCCATCTGCATGTGATGACACCTTACGATTTCAACTCGGATAATCTCAGGGTGCCTAATCTGTTGCCCGGAAAGATAGGTGACAGCCTGATAGTCACCAGAGTGCAGGCCGGCAAGGGACTGGAGAAATATGTGGGCCGCAGGATTGTGTCCATCGACGGCCGTCCGGCTCAGGATATTATCGATTATGTGCGCAGATATATGGTGGGAAGATATGACGGTCTCAATGAGAGTTATCCCGACCTGCGGATGAGCGAGGTGTGGAATTATTTCTACGGTTATGAGGCATACTACGAGGGCAAGCGGGAGAGCGTGCTGGAGTTTTCTGACGGAGAGGTCTACCGGGACGAATGGGTGCCCCCGCGCAGGGCGGCCAGTGTGTATCCCATGCCCAATATCGACATGGCAAGGTACAGCCATCTGTTCCGCTACAGGGATCTGCCTTACAGTTTCGAGATGCTCAATGACTCGACTCTCTATTTCGGCCTGTCATCGTTCCAGCTTACCAAGGTCCAGAGAGATGCCTTGCGGGATTCCATAGCGGGGTATGTGGACGTGCCGTACATGATTATGGATCTCAGGGACAATCCGGGAGGTGATGCTTATTTTCTCTCGGAGATGCTTACTTGGTTCATCAACAGTCCCACCGTGCCACTCGGAGGATATTCGCATGTCAAGACAAGGGGACCGCTGATGCATTCGTGGAATTATGCTCCGGACCAGATTGTTTTCCCGGAGTACGTGGAGGTGGAGGGAAAGCCGGGATATTATCTCATACCTGATGACGCCGGTGTCCTGTATCCTGACTCGACGCTCAATTACCGGGGCCGTCTCTATATCCTGACCGACGAGACATCCTGCTCGGCCGCCACGATATTCCCTTCCGTGCTGGTGCGCAACCGCAGGGCAGTGACTGTCGGGCGCGAGACCATGAGCGGCTACCATTATCTGACCGCCATGAAGTACAACGAGGTGCGTCTGCCCAACTCGAAGATAATCCTGCACGTTCCGCTGGTCATGGAGGTCTTCGACGAGGCTGTGACTCCGAGGACTCCGGCCGGGCGCGGGCTTATGCCTGATTATCCGGTGCCGGCCACATACGAGGAATATTTCACTGCCACGGAGGATTTTATCCTGAACCGTGCTCTGGAGCTGATCGCGCAGGGACAGTACCTCGGGCAGGACTGGTTTGCGGAGCTGGATGCCGGGTCCGACACTCGCGGAGGCATGAGGATTCTCTATGCCGCTGCGGCTGTCATCCTGCTTGCCGGTGCGGTGCTCGCTCTGTTCCGCAGACGCAGGTGAGCAATATTTCCGGGAATTTCCTATCTTTGTCCCAAACAAGTCAAACAATCTAAATCGGGATATTATGAGAAGCGAGATAACAAAGAGAGAAGAGGAAGTAATGGATCTGCTGTGGGAGTACGGCCCTCTGACCGTGGCCGAGATGCTGCAGCACTACGATGAACCCAGGCCGCATTTCAATACCGTCTCGACAATGGTCCGCTCACTTGAGAAGAAGGGTTTCACGACCCACAGGGCGGAAGGACTGTCTTACCGGTATGCTCCGACCATGGACCGGGAACAGTACGGTCAGAGATATCTGGGCGGAGTTATCAGGGATTATCTGGACAATTCCTACAGGAAAGCCGTATCTCAGTTCGTGGAGGACGAGCGCATCAGCCTGGAGGAGCTCAAGGATCTGGTCAGAATGATTGAAAAGGACCGCAGGCGTAAATGAATGCCCTGCTGACATATCTGGCTGGCTCCGCCTTGATGCTGGTCCTGTTGTGGACCGGCTTCAGGCTGCTGTTCTATGCTCAGAAAACTCTCAGGGTCAACAGGGTTCTTCTGACGGTGATCCTGGCGTTTTCAGTGACCGCTCCGCTGCTTCTGTCTCCGGTGCGCCTTCCGGTGCCTGAGCGGCTTCCCGACCTGGCCGGCCTGATGTCGGTCCGGGATGCGGTTTCCGAGGCATCCGTGCCGGCCGGACAAGGCGGGCAGGAAGGAGTCCGGCTGGAGTCCGTGCTGACCTGGGCGTATGCCGCCGGAGCTGTGGCGGTGCTGTTTGTCAGAGTGCTGCTGCCTCTGCTGTCGGTCGCGCTGCTGCTGCGAAGGGGCAGGGTGTCTGTGTACGTCGCCGGCGGACGCAGGATAAGGGTGGCCAGAGTGCCGGGTGCCGCGCCAATGAGCTGGATGGGTATTGTCATACTGCCTTCCGGCAAGGAGTTCGGGGATGACAGCTGCGTGCTGCGGCATGAGCTTGCGCATGTCATGCTGGGACATTCCCCGGTGATTCTCTTCTCCAACTTGCTTCTGTGTCTGCAGTGGTTCAATCCGGCGGCATGGATGCTGCTCCGGGATCTGGAGCAGAACTGCGAGTTCGAGGCTGATGACGCGGTGCTCCGTTCCGGGGTGGACAGGTGCGTCTATCAGATGGAGCTTGTGGGCAGGGCTTCGGACGGCCGGTCACTTCCGCTGGCCAGTATGTTCCGCCACAGCGGTCTGTTCCGCAGGATATGGATGATACAGAAAGAAATGCCGGCTTCGCGGGTGTATCTGCGCCTGATGTATGTGCTGCCGGTGACGGCAGCCGCAGTGCTGCTTTTCTCCACCCCTTCCGGAGAGATACGGGCACATGGCGCGGTGCGGGAGACGGGACCTCAGGCCGTAATAGGGAGGGTGCAGCCGTCTCTGTCTATGGAGCGGGATGTCACGAGCCCTTTTGAGCGGTGGCTTATGGACAGCATAGAGTATTCGGACAGCGGACAGACCGCGTCGGAAGTCAGTCTGAAGTGTACGTTCCGGACTGGTCCGGACGGGCAGGTGCGGAATGCCATGATCATGCTGAGAGGTGCGGATAATGAAGGTTCTGCGCGCTCGATGCTCATGGATGCCGTGGTGAATATGCCGCCGGTATGGTCTCCGGGCAGGATAGGAGAAGAGCCGGTGAGCTTGAGTCAGGAATTGCCGTTAATGTTGCAGATGAGTACAAGAAGCTGATGGAAGCACTTTTAGGTAAAAATATAGATGAACTCAAGGCCGTATGTGCAGGATACGGCCTTAAGTCTTTTGTGGCCGTACAGATGGCTGACTGGCTTTACAGCAAGAGAGTCAGGACGATAGATGAGATGACCAATGTCTCCAAGGCGGCCAGGGCGGCTCTTTCTCAGGACTATGAGGTGGGGCGGATAGGTTATTGCGACCTGATATCCTCGGCTGACGGGACCAGGAAATATCTCTTTCCGTTCGGGCCGGGCGTGGAGGCTGTGATGATTCCGGACGGTGACAGGCACACGGTATGCGTATCTTCGCAGATGGGCTGCCGGATGGGCTGCCGCTTCTGCATGACCGGCCGGCAGGGCTGGCACGGCAACCTGACTCCGGCGGAGATACTGTCGCAGTTCATGGAGATAGACGAGGCGGCTTCGCTGACCAACGCTGTCTTCATGGGCATGGGCGAGCCGCTGGACAACTGGGACAATGTCCGCCGGGCGATAGAGGTGCTGACCTCTCCGTGGGGCTTCGGCTGGAGTCCCAAGCGCATCACCCTTTCGACCATAGGCGTGACGTCTGATCCGCGCACGGGGGAATCGCCTCTGCGGCGTTTCATGGACGAATGTTCCTGCCATCTGGCCGTGAGCCTGCACAATCCTTTCCCTGAGGAGAGGGCGGAGCTGATGCCGATGGAGAAACCTTTCCCTCTGGCGAAGACTCTGTCGCTGATACGGGAGTACGATTTCACCGGGCAGAGGCGCGTCAGCTTCGAGTACATTATGTTTGCCGGAGTCAATGACGACAAGCGTCATGCCGATGCTCTGGCCGGGATGCTGCGCGGTCTGGAGTGCCGGGTCAACCTCATCCGCTTTCACCGGATACCTGACTCGCCTCTGGCTCCGTCCCCGATGCCGGTCATAGAGCAGTTCAAGACCCGGCTCAATAATGCCGGTGTACTTACGACTCTCAGGGCCTCCCGCGGGGAGGACATCCTGGCCGCCTGCGGTATGCTCAGCGGCAAAGGCCGGGGACAATAATGTGAGCGGACCTATGAAACAACTCGTCACAATATTTCTTTTATGCGCGGCAATGTCTTCCGTTTGCCTTAATGCGGCGGTGCCGTCCGACAGCCTGCGCCGTGAAAGGCCTAAGGTGGGCGTGGTGCTCAGCGGCGGAGGTGCCAAGGGGTCGGCCCATATCGGTGCGTTGAAAGTGCTGGAGGAGGTCGGTATCCCGGTGGATTTCGTGGCCGGCACCAGCATGGGCTCGGTTATAGGCGGCATGTACTGTCTGGGATATACTCCTGAGGAACTGGATTCGCTTATCCGCTCGATAGACTGGTCCGTATATATGAGCAACAGCGTCACAAGGGAACAGCTTTCGTTTCAGGATAAGGAACGCAGGGGCAAATATCTTCTTACCATACCTTTTGCTACTGCGGCTTCGCTGGAGAGTACCATGGAGACCGGCAGGAACAGGCGGGATGAGATGATGGCCAGGGAACAGCCCTCATCCAGCGTCTTTGTCAGCTCATTGCCGGCGGGATTCATCAACGGCAACAATATTGAGAGTCTTATCAATTCCCTGTGCTTCGGCTATCAGGACTCCATAGATTTCAATGAGATGCCCATACCGTATGCCTGTGTGGCCACCGATATGGTCAGCGGCAACGAGGTGGTCTTCCACAACGGTCTGCTTTCCAAGGCTATCCGTGCAAGTATGGCTATCCCGGGAGTGTTCTCTCCGGTTCGGATGGGTAATATGGTGCTGGTGGACGGCGGTATGCTCAACAATTTCCCGGTGGATGTATGCAAGGCCATGGGTGCTGACATCATAATAGGAGTCAGGGTGTCCAGCAAGGTGGGCGGTGATCCGGACGGACTCAATTCCCTGCCTCAGCTGATTGACCAGCTTATGGGTGTGGTGACAAAGGGCAAGGCGGATGACAACATCGCCATGTGCGACATCTTCATCGAGCCGGATGTCACCGGTTACGGGCCGATGAATTTTGACCAGTACAGTATTGACACGCTTATACAAAGGGGATATGATGCTGCGGACAGGCAGCGGGAAGCTCTGGTGGCGTTAAAGCGGAAACTGGAGGAATACGGCCCGCTGGAGCAGGTCTGGCAGGCTCCCAGGGCTGTGAATATAGACAGAGACACGCTTACAATCAGCGCGGTGAATATATCGGGAGTCAGTGAAAAAGACAGTGAGTGGCTGCTGAGAAAGTCCAGAATATTAAAGAAGAAAAGGATGACGGGCAGGCAGATAGAGAAGGCCGTATCGTTTTTCCATGGGACAAATGCTTTCTCCAAGGTCAGTTATAGGATACTTCCCGACGAGGGGGATTCCACATACCACATCGACATAGATCTGGTCAGGGATGTTCCGCACAGTTTCGGATTCGGATTCAGGTTTGACTCGCAGGAAGCCGCGGCCATCCTGCTGGGACTGGGAATCAACGAACAGAAACTGACTGGAGTCAAGTTCAATTTCTCCACCCGTCTCAGTTACAATCCATGGGCCACGGTCAGGATCTCTTTCGCTCCAAGGGCATTGCCCAGGTTCAGTCTCTCATATACGTTCCGTAAAAGCGAGACTAATCTCAGGTATCACGGCAGGGCATTCGCCAATACCATGCTCCTCAATCAGACTGTCAAGGCGTATGTGTCCGAATACCATTCCAGGTTTCTCAGTACGGAGATAGGCCTCAATTTCGAGAATTATATCTACAATCATGTCTATACCGGGAATGATGGATCTTACATCCCGGATATGAGCCTGCTCAGAAGTGCTTACATGGGGGTGTATGGTCTGCTGAGGTTTGACAGTAAGGACCGCTCGTCGTTCGCCACGAAGGGTGTGGACTTCACTCTGAGCGGAGGATGGAAATTCCATGATTTTTACAGGGCAGTGCCGTTCAGAAGCTTTGGAGAGGCTCAGCTGTCATTTCTCTCCTATGTGCCGTTTGCGGACAGAAGGCTGGTGCTCATGCCGCAGGTCTATGCCAGGTTCGTTATGGGAGACAGTTATCTCTTCTCATACGACAACCTGCTGGGAGGAGTCATGCCGGGACGTTATGTGGCTCATCAGATTCCGTTTATTGGAGCCAACCGGCCGGAGATGATGTACAATAGCGTAGCTGTCCTTCGCGCGGACCTGCGTTGGAATGTGTACCGTAAGCACTATATTGCCGTTATGGGCAATTATGTCCGCGAGGCCAACGGTATCCGGAACTTCTTCGTGCCGAAGACTCCGTATGAGGACGGCTCCATGACCGCATACGACTGGTGGGGTGTGGGCCTCAGGTACTCGTATGACCTTCCGATCGGCCCTGTGGATGTGGATTTCAGCTGGTCCAATATAACCAGAACATTAGGCGTGTATGTCAACCTCGGATACTATTTCTAACCTCGATGCGGTATTCGGCCGTATGGCCTGGCTGTGTTCCCGGAGGGAATACTGCTCTGCCGCCGTGCTGGAAAAGCTCAGGCAGAAGGGCCTGGACGATAAGGATGCAGCCGCCGTGCTGGAGCGTCTGGTCAGGGAGCGGTATGTGGACGATGCCCGCTATGCCCGTGCGTTTGTCCGGGACAAGGCCCTGCTTTCCGGCTGGGGCCCGCGCAAGATATCGTTTGCCCTGGCTGCCAAAGGCATATCCAGGGAGGTCGTGGAAGAGGCGTTGGAGGAGGTCAGTCCGGAGGACGGCGAGGCCCGTATGTGTCAGGTGCTTTCCGCGAAATGGAAATCGGTCTCGGGAAAGACATTGTACGAGCGCCGCACCAAGCTTCTGCGTTTCGCCCTTTCCCGAGGCTACTCCTATGAGGCAGTACTTCGTTTTCTGGATGGATACGGTAAAAAAGATTGCTAAAAGTCAATATTTGCATTATGCGGAGCCTGTAGGTGTAGGTATTGTACCGCTTATTTCCTATATTGCACTCTGAAATCACTTAAACCAGTTATTTATGAGAAAATATCAACTCTTTATGGCACTGGCCGTGACGGTATTTGCGGTCAACTGCTCGCGCGACAACGAAGAACCTACACCTCCAACTCCTCCGGAACCGACTGTGTACGGCACAGACCTGAGTGCATCAGGCACGGCAAATTGCTATATCGTGCATCAGGCTGGAGACTATTCTTTTGATGCCACGGTGATGGGTAACGGAGTATCCTCCGACAGGTATACAGCGGGGAGACTCGCGCCTGCATCAGCTGTGCTTCTGTGGCAGGATGCAGCATCAGTAGTCTCTGGAGTCCGCCTGGAGGATGAACGCGTGTGCTTCAATGCCGGCGGCAATCCTGGCAATGCTGTAATTGCAGTATTGGATGGAGAGGGAACTGTTCTTTGGAGCTGGCATATATGGTCTACTGATTATGATCCGTCATCTGCCGCCCAAAAACTTAACGGTCTGAACTGGATGGACCGCAATCTTGGTGCGCTGACCGATGATTATGACGATGCCGGTCTGGCTAAAGGACTGGCTTATCAATGGGGGCGTAAAGATCCTTTCCCAAGCGGTGAGGGCTGGATGGATATGGGCGGAATCACTGTTTATGACTCTACAGGGGCAGTTGCTGATGGCGTTTTTGCCAATGAGCAGGTATCGGTGGCTGACAATATGCAGAATGCCATAGAGAATCCGACTACGTTTTATTACGGTCTGCGGATAGGTGATGATTATTACGACTGGTTGTCACATGACGGCTCTGCGTCACATGACTGGCTTTGGGAGACTCCGTCAGATGCAGGAAAGACTATGTACGATCCTTGTCCTCCCGGCTGGCGGGTTCCGCGCAATGGAAGCTGGAAAGGTGTGAATGAGGCTAATTTCATTTACGATGAGGCTGCTCTGGGCCGCCGGCACGCACTGCTGGGTTACTACCCCATGGTAGGAAACAGAGGCGCTGCGTCAGGTGAATGGAGTTTCGTAGGCGGTCAGGCCAATTACTGGACATCGACTGCTTCTGATGAATACTACGTGTATGCGCTTAACTTCCTGCCGGCTTACCTTAATACAGAAAGCAACAGTAACCGTTCGGCTGGTGCTCCTGTGCGTTGCGTCAGCGAGACCCAGGGCGCAGTTGAGCCGGATGATCCCGTAACCGGTGAGGATGTGGTGCTCGACCGTGTTACTGAAGCCAGCTATAAGGCTTTTGAGGGAAGTGACGGTTCTGCCAACTATTATGTCGGACTGAGCAATACGGATTTTGAGGTTAGTGAAAGCGGAGAGCAGATGCCGGTATCCCCAGGAATGATACTGTATCTGGACCTTTATGGGACTGTGAGTATGAATGCTGATGATGCGACTATTCCTGAAGGGAAATACACCCTGGAGGGGGGAATGACGGACGGTACGGCCAATCCGGATTATACCTGGGTGCGTGAGATGAGTGAAGACGGTGAGATTGTCTACCGTAAGCCGGTGGAAGGGGAAATAGATGTCACGCATACGACTTCCGGCTATTTGATAGAGTGCTCATTTATAATGGCTAATCCCGAGGAGAATTTTTCTGTGAAGTATGAGGGCGATATCACGTTTGTCGACCGCACAGACCTTTCCGGAGACACGCCTGTCATTACTGAGCCTGTGGATGTCGTCTTTACGTCGGCATCAGCTACGTGGGAGTATACGAGTAGCACCAGTGAGCGTTATACCATACACTTGCTGGAGGGCACTGTCGAGGGAGGATATCTTGTCAAGGGGCATCAGATGACGATTGACCTGCTGACAGAGCCGCTCTCAACAAAGGAGAAAATGGTTATTAAGCCGGGAATTTATAATCCCAGTGATGACTATGTGTCGCAGATGACATTTACAGTCGGCTCACAGTTCAATCTGTTTGGTCAGCAGTTCTACTACGGTACCTATATCCAGCAGGTGGAGTCTTTGGATGTGACACCGTTGGTTGGATTTGCTGTCGATGGAACTATTGAGGTGCTCAATAATGGAGACAGTTACGAGTTTGTAGTAGATGTCACTACGCCGGAGGGAGTCTCCGTCAAGGGCAGATACCCGATGGGCGAGGTTACATTCGTCGATAACTCGCCTATCCTTCCTTCAGGAGATTGGTTGAGTGTGCTTCGGGAGGACAAGACGGTCATTTTTACTCCAGAAGACGATACTGAATGTACATATCGTGTCTATACAAGTTATTTCGAGAATGCCGTGGAGTATGAGATAATGATTTACAATTATACGACCAGCGAGACTATCCAGCTGGATCTGCTGGCACCAGAAGGCTCTACTTCAATAGCGGGCACATATACAACACCGGCAGATCCTGACGCGCCGGTGGCAGGAGAATTCATTCCTGGTTATAAGGAGTTTTCGGTAATAAGGGGAACATGGCCTTATCTGTTGTATGATCCTGACAATATGTATTACGTGGGAGCTCCGGGCATGGAGGGTACAATCGAAATCACTGAGACAGAGAGCGGTGAGTTTGAGATTCAGCTTGAGATGAAGGATGATGCCGAGCCCGCGAATACGGTAACGGCTCATTGGAGCGGGCCTGTAAGGCAGCTCTGATGTGATATTCCTAAGTAGATATGCACCCCTGTTGCAGATTGCGGCAGGGGTGTTATACTGTTGTACCTCGGCAGAGTAAATTTATTTCCTTTGCTCTCGCTTTCTTAGTATATTTGCCCTCCTAACGGAATGTATTTAATAACAGATTAACTACGGAAGATGATTACCACGGAACAGGTGAGAGACTTGCGTCAGCGTATCGATACGCTGGGGAGGTGTCTTTG
>CALUTU010000008.1 GCA_944323785.1 uncultured Bacteroidales bacterium
GCACGGCCTCGTCTACTTCGAGTACGACGGACGCCGCTATGTCCTCAATCCCTGGAAATAAACGCCATATTGCCCGAGCCTCATTCAATCACATTCTGTCTGTATTTCGCATATTCACTTAAAAGCATGACCTTCAGAACATTGCCTCAAGATGCTCCCCAACAGATTAGCGGTACCTTCGACGTGTCTGTTTCAGCCCTTTTCCGATAACAAACTAATTTCCCACACATTACGTCTGCCTCCGTTGTACAGACTGATGGTGATTATTTCTTTCGACAGTCCCCAGACGACATGTAATGCCGCTTCCGCATTTTTGCCTCACTCAGTCTGTTGTGAACAAAAACCAGCAACTTTATGGTTTCATGCTATTTACAACAATGATACCTATACAGACACTTCGGCGCAAAAATACCCCTGATGCCGTTTACGTCCGGCCGACATCTTCAATCATTTCACTCCTTCGGAAGGAGTGGGGAAAACGTGCTGTTCGGTGACTCCTGCGGAAGGAGTAGGATGGGTGGAAAGGAGGCACAGAGAGAGCTTATGGGAGAAGGTGGACGGAAAGCGGCCGGCCCGCGGAATCCACGGGATAGCGGGCGCCCTCACGCTCCAGCTGCGCGGCCATGTGCTCCAGCAGCGAGGCGGTCACGTCCGGATAGCGGGCACTGACATCCTCGGTCTCGCAGGGGTCGGAGGCCAGGTCATACAAGACACAATGCGCGGCAGAGGGGTCCTCCGGCGACCAGTAGTAAATCAGCTTCCAGTCGTCCTCGCGGTAGGCGGTGAAATATTTCCCGCGGTGGTCGTGGGGAAAATGCATAAGGAATGTATCGGGATGGCGGCTGTCTTCCCCGCGCGCGATGATCCGGCTGAGGTCATAGCCGTCCACAGGATGGGTCTCCGGTACCCGGGCTCCGACAAGGGCTGCTATAGTCGGGTAGATGTCCATGATGGTCCCCATCTGCGTGCGGATTTCGCCCTGAGGAATCGGGAGCAGGCGCTGTGCACCAGAAGTATTACGGGCCAACTGTCCACGGCGGACGGAACGGTCACCTCCAGGAGCAGCCCACGCAACTATGAACGGCACGCGGATACCCCCCTCGAACTCCGTGCCCTTCTTGCCCCGCAGCGGTGCCGAGGAGCCGTAACCCCGCTCCTCGCCTATGGGTGCGTCGGAGCCATTGTCCCCGAGGAAAAATATCAGGGTGTTCTCCGCCACTCCCTTCTCTTCCAGGAAGTCCATGATCTCCCCGAGGGAGCGGTCCATCCCCTCTATGAGGGTGGCGAATTTCTTCGCAGATACGCTGTACGATGTGTCGGCGTCATAATTCTGCATATAGCGGGGGTCCGACATGAAGGGGGCATGCACGGCATAGTGCGCCATGTTGAGGTAGAACGGCACGCCATCCTCTATGGCGCGGGACATCTCTTCCTCTGCCCTGAGAGTCAGCGCGTCGGTCAGGAAGACGTCGTCCTCGAAGAATTCCTCCAGGCCGGGGACTGCCCGCGAGCGTGTACCTCCGTAGAGGCCGTATCCGTCCCGACCGTAGTAGCTGCCGGGCTCACCTATCGAACAGCCGGCCACATTGACATCAAAGCCAAGAGCCAGAGGGTCCTCGCCCTGACTTCCGAAGGGTCCGAAATGGGCCTTGCCCACGTGTATCGTGCGGTAGCCCGCATCAGAGAGCAGGCGCGGCAAAGTATAGTCGGCACTGTCCAGGCCCTGCCAGTTCCAGTCGGGCGGACCGTAGGTGTTGCGGTTGTTGGACTCGGAGTATATCCAGTTGGTGACTCCGTGACGGGTGGCGTTCTGGCCGGTGAGCAGGCTGGTGCGGGACGGCGAGCTGACGCTCTGGGCGTAGAACTGCGAGAAGCGCACGCCCTGGTCGGCTAACCGCTGCATATTCGGCGTGCGGTACCAGCGGTTGAGCGGATGCTCCACAGGCTGCCCCTCCGGGTCGGTCAGAAAGGGCACCGAAGTATTCATAAGCCCCATGTCATCCACGAGGAAAACTATGATGTTGGGCCGCTGCTCACCGGCCCTGTACGGGCCGCCGCATGAGACCAGTGCCATTGCCGCAGCAGACACAGCAACAACCTGTACAACTTCATTCCTCCCTGTTCCGGCCTTTCTCATCCTAACGTATCGATGTCAGGACCGTAGTCTCTGTAAGTTTTTTCTTGTCAAAGGTCTGCTGCCTGACCAGGCCGATGCCTCGGGCGTACCACGTCACCTGACGGGTCTTTTCATTGACCATCATGGCCTTGGCAGTCATCGTTTCCTCCACCACGTAGCAGTCGAATGTCCCCGCAGGAGTGGTTACGGACTCCCGGCCGATGACTTTCCGGTCCCTGCAGCCCATCTTCGAGGTGATGAACATGACTTTTATTTCTATTTCGTAATCAGGCAGTTCCATGCCCACAGACAGCTCCGCCGGTATTCCCCGGCATTCACCGGTGACAGTGGTCCTGTCCAGAATCTCATTCATGGCTGCCTGGCTCTCCGCGTCCTCGCCGCCCATTGCGTCCAGTGACTGCTCCATACCCATCTGCATGGCCTCTTCCATGAGGGCGGCCATATCCATTATCACCTCACCACGGTCAAATTTCATCAGGACTTTAGAGCGGAAACGGCTGCTGTCTCCCTGATTGATGATGGTGGAGACCACTGTCGCCTGTCCCTCCTCGAAGTCTCCGGTCATCACGGCCAGCGAGTCGGCATTGACAGATATCAGATTGCCGTCCGCATCCAGGTTCTCATAGACGAGCACACGGCCCGGCTTCGAGGAGAAAAACGGTTCAAGGCTTTGCCCGAGGGCCATCACGGACATCAGCATAAGGCTCAGGGCCAAAATAAATGTTCTTTTCATCTGCGTGCGTTTTATATTATTGACAACGGAATCACTCTTTTGCGGCGGACAGGCTTATCCACAAGTCTATCTTGGGAAAACGTCCGAGGAAATGCTCCAGATAGCTGCGGATATGGCCCTCGTCGGTAAACTGCATCATATTCATCAGTTCGGAAAGCTCGATGCCCGCAGCCTCACAGGCAGCTTCCTGGGAAGAGGTGACGTAGTAGTATGTCGAGTCGGAGCCGTCGGGATAGTCCACGCTGATGCTCACAAACAGGTTGCCGCTGCCGGCCGGGGAAGACAGGTCGGTAATCACCGTCTCCCTGTCCAGAGGCTCAAGCCCGCCTCCGCCAAGGAGAATCTGCGCATCGGCAGCCACCGCGGACATTGTCAGGACCGCCGTCATGATAATAATTCTGAAGGTGTGCTTCATATCTGTCAATATTTGTAATGGTATAAATTATAGTCCCCGTCAAATCCCCAGATATCCCGGGTCTCAGGGTCAATATCAAATCTCATGAGCACCCGGTCTGTCCGGATTTCCTCCAGCGGCACTCCGTCACTGTCCAGGACCATGATACGGCTGCCCGCAGCAGGCTCTTCCACAGCTGCATCTTCCGGCACAGCAGACATTCTCTCTCCTGTAAAAAGTGCATACAGCCGCCCCTCATGACTCCTCAGAGTCGAATAGAGAGACCTGACATCCTCTCCCCAGCCAACCATAGAACCGTACATAACGACATCCCCGTACTGCGTCGCATTGTTCTCATTGACGCTGAACTCCTGCATATATTCATCCGGTCCCCAGGTGTTGGAAAGCAGGGTGCCGTCCATGGAGTAGATGCTGACCAACGGCTCGTAATAATGGGCGACGGCCAGACGGTCCGCTTCCGGGATATATACCAGAGAACCTTCAAATACAGACGAATAGGCCGGACCGGGCAGACCGGCAGTGCCCTCCAGAGCAGGCCACTCACCCATGCCCTGCGGATTGTTGAACGTACTGTCATACACCACAAATCGGCTTACATCATCAGTTATGCCTTCCGGTGCCGTGTATATCCTGCCTTCAGCCATGACTACATCCTTCACGTGGCCCTGACTGAAACGGTCCTCGAAAGTCACGCTGCGCGAAGGCAGACCGTTGCCCGAAAGCACATCGCTCATGCGGTACACATTGATGCGGCCCAGCTGCATGTCATGGGCCCAGAAATATTCCCCGTCTTCGGAGACTCCTATATAAAAGGTATTGACCGCCTCCCCGGGACCGCGGCCTACGTGCTGTACCTTCGCCACCGTCTCGCCTGAGCGGAGATCTGTCAGGTGGATGAAGAGGTCGCTGTATTGTCTGGCAATCAGCAGTATAGAGTCTGCCAGCCTGATGTCTGTCGCTCCGTAAGCCAGCGTCTCGTCCAGGCCGTGCGGAACCTCCACGGCCTGCACTGTTGGTACGTCACAGTCAGTCATATCGATGTAATCCCCCGACAGCGGACCCTTCTGCGCACAGCCCACTGCCAGGAGCAGCGACAGCATACATAGAGCCACGACCATGATTCTTTGAGAGTCCGATATTTTCATTATAACTTATGCGTCGTAAGTTAATAAACGTACCAAAGTTATGTAAATTTTCCTTATAACAGACATATATCGCTGGAAAGTTGCCGGAAACAGGGAGTATGCTACGCTGTTCATGGAGGCGAATCGTCAGACCGGAGAGAAGGAACCGATATCCGATTCACTTTGCAGTTCTCCCGCAAACATCGTCCGCAGGTGAACCGGGAACGGCGAATATGGTTCACCTGCGGGAAGAGTGAGAGGTACGGGAAAGGTGAGAGGGACAGCAGGGACTGGCGGCACGGGATCGTCTTGCAGAGTTGGTGGAGATGCAGGGCGTTTTTCGGGTGATTTTGAGATGCTGAGAAATGCGGTCTCTTTTGCAATGATCTGATTTGCAGTAACTTGAAAAATGGGGTGCATTTTTCGCATGGCTGTAAGAGGTCGAGAATTGCAGCTGTATTTATAATGGCCTGATGGCCAATGGTTTGAAAATAGACTTGCAATTCTCGCTAAAACGGACAAAAGACATACTGTGCGATGGCAGACGCAGACAATCAGTCCAACCGAGAGTCCAGAATACGACTGTGGGACATCGGCCTTGTTGTTATGGTTATGGTACAGACACTATGATAGTTTGAGATATCTGACAAAATCTGAAGTACATGTGCGCTTCGGTGAAATGCACATCTGAATATCAATGAGTTACAAGGCATACTGCACATTTGGGCCTTTTTAAACTGGGCAAATGTGCAGCATGTTTTGTAAAACCCTGAAAATCAGGTGATATCTTAGTGATACTGCACACGACAATACAAAATCAGGCCTCAGTGTATCTGTTTCCGGTGGCGGGTGACGGTGAGGTAGAGCAGAAGCACTGCGAATGTCAGCAGCTCGGAGACGGAGAGGGCGAGCCAGATGCCGTGGGTGCCGGCGATGCGGGGCATGAGGAGGAAGGAGGGCACGAGGAATACCACTCCGCGCAGCAGGGTGAAAGTACCGGTATCAAGGCCACGATAGTTACAAACACTAAGGCCTGGGTCACATTGATACGGGCGACCTTCTCCTTGCCCCGGGAGAGCTGGATGGAGGCCACCACGGAACAGCCGGCCCCGATCATCAGGCCCACTCCGGTCAGCAGCATCAGCACAGGCACGCAGAAATTGACGGCCGCTATGCCGTCGCTGCCCACCCCGTGTCCGACGAAGATACCGTCTATGGCTGTCACGGCCGACATGCTCACCATGCCGAAAAGCGTAGGAAAGAAATACTTGCTGAAAAGGGAGAATACACTCGCCTTGCTCAAGTCGATAGCGTCTCTGTTCATATTCTGTTCTTTAATGGTTGCACTTTATATCCCGCAAACGCAGAATGCCGGACAAGGTGATTGGTTTTACCCAGTCATCTTATCCGGCATCCTGCCATGCCCTCCGATGAGGATTACAAATCTGCGTGCAAAGGTGGGCCAAAAATCCGGAATTGCAAATTTTTCCGTAAATTTGCGTATATGAAACTCCGCATTGCCTTCATACTAACGATGATACTATTCACTGTCTGTTCATGTTCACGCCACACACAGACAGCACAGCCATTATATTCCGAATCCCTTCAGCAACTCATAGATAAATGCAACCACTTTCGCGACATAGGGCATCAGGATTCGGTGGCGGCCCTCACGCTTCCCTATCTTAAGAGGTCGCTCATAACCCAGGATTCAGCAGGTGTACAGGTCTCAGGCACCTTTCTTATCCAGGCCCTGGTCCTGCTGGACAGACCCCATGACTCCACAATATACTGGCTGAACCGGATTGACCCCTACATGAAGAATCTCGGGAAACTGGAAGGCCTGGCCAACATATACTGGACGGCCAAAGGACACATTGCCCTGAAATACAGTTTAGACTATTCCTCCGCGCTGAGTGCGTACCTCAACTC
Organism: uncultured Bacteroidales bacterium; assembly: GCA_944323785.1. GTDB lineage: Bacteria > Bacteroidota > Bacteroidia > Bacteroidales > UBA932 > Coprenecus. Next base: position 6,342 of record CALUTU010000008.1, read on the forward strand.
CTTAGAGATTGCCCAGCGCAGGGGCAAGCCTACGAGCCAGATTGCGGCCCTGTTCAACATAGTCAACATTTTCTATACACGTCATGACCCCAACGGACTGACCTACGCCGAGAAAGCCCTTGAAACCGCGTCTTCGGACGAAGTGGATAACTTTCACAAGATCGCGGCATACGTCTCCATGTCTCAGATGCTGTATCTGATGGAGGAGTACACTGAGGCGCAGAAATACCTGGCTCAGGCGACTGTCCTCCGCAGTATAACCAACAGTTCCTACTGGGATCCGATACTCGCCATGCTGACAGGTGACCTTATGAGCGCCACAGGCAGGTACGATGATGCGGAGCGACAGTACAAGGCCGCTCTCGCCAACCGGGACAAGGCAGAACCAGCACTGACCGCACAGACATATCTCCACTACGGAGAACTGTGCGAGAAAATGTCCGATGTGAACAAAGCCATATTGCTCTATGCGGAGGGCATCCGGATCTCAGACGAGACACACAATCTGGAATACCGCAAGGAGCTTTTAGCCAGGACGGCCGACCTGCTGTACGAGACCGGCCGTCAGCAGCTTTCCAGCCGGTACTACAACCAACTGCTGGAATTTATCGACAGCATCTATCTGGAAAACAAGGAGCATGCCCTCAACAGGGCTCTGCTGTCATATACAGAGACCATGTCCGATCTGGAAATCGCCAGACAGAGTGCCCTCATTTACAAAATGCGGGCGAACACCCTGCTGCTTCTGTTTGTCATCACCATTCTGCTGCTCCTGTCTGTGCTGATGATTATCATGTACGTCAAGCAGAGGCGGTACAATACACAGACAGTCCGGCATTATCAGGAATACAACAAGAAACTGGCCGCCCACACCCGCCAGGACGAGTCCGCGTCAGGAGACGGCTCCGGCCAGCAGGACTTTTTCAAGGAGCTTTTCATCAGGATAGAAGAACAGATGCGGCAAGGCGCCTACCGGGACAACAGCCTGTCCTTAGAGAAAATGGCCGCAGTCCTGGCCTCGAACCGTACCTATGTCTCCAACGCCATAAACAAGATTGCCGGGCAGTCATTCAGTGAATATGTCAACTCATACCGCATCAAGGAGGCCACGGACATACTGGCAGATCCGGACAGACAGGACCTGCACAACATAAAGGAGCTCTCCCACCGTCTCGGGTTCAGCAACACACAGGCTTTCTACTATGTCTTCAAGAAAGAGACGGGCGTGACACCGGGAGTCTATAAGACAGAGATACTTAGACAGAATAAGGCTAAGAGGTCGGAGTAGTCGGGAAAGGTAAATTTATCATTTCTGACAAGTCAGAAGAGGTAAATTGTACCTATTCAGAGTACATCAGTTTGCAGAAAAATAATTCGGAAAATACTTTTGTTGTGCAAATCACTAAATCACTAACAAAATTTTCGAGTTATGAAAGCCTTAAAAACTATTACACTGTCCGCAGCGGCATGCATCGCAGGTCTGATGCTTTTCAGCTGCCAGGATGATCCGCAGACAACCGAACCCGCAACCTTCAGTATCGATCAGGATACAGTCTATGCGAAAGCAGAAGGAGGTACATTGTCAGTCCAGTACACCCTTACCAACGCACAGGACGGCCTTTCCGTGCAGCCTGACACCGAGGCCGACTGGATCAACGGACTGGATGCGTCCCAGACAGGTATCATCTCATTCGTAGTATCCGAGAATACAGAAACTACCAGCCGGGAGGCGGATGTAACTGTAACATACGGAGAGCTTCAGGACGGCTTCAAGGTCATACAGGAAGGTACTGTCCCGGATCAGCCGGAGGAGCCATCGGCCTTTGAGATAACCATCACGGATGTCAGCTCCAACAGCTTCACCATGGACATCATCCCGGAGGACAAGGAACTCACTTTCGACTACGGCGGTATCTCCGTAGCGGACCTGAACACCCTGCCCGACGACGAGACATTCGTAAACGAATACCTCATCCCGCAATTCCAGGCAACAGCCGATGCCAACGGAATGACATTGGAGCAGTTCCTTGCCCAATATCTGGTATATGGAGACCAGATCGGTCTGACAGTCCAGGGACTCGCTGCCGAAACCGACTACTACGCGTATGCTGTAGGCATATCCACCACCGGTGAGATGACCACCGAGTTCGTGAAAGTGCAGGTAACATCCGAGCCTCTGAGCACATTCGACGCGACAATCGAAGTAGATGTGAACGGACCTGATGCAACAGTCACAGTAACACCTGCCGATGAAACTATAGGCTGGTATCCTATTGTATTTATCGGCCAAGGGCACTCCAACGCAGACATGATAGCTTCGGCCCAGAATAGCATAGAGGGAGTCATCACGAATTACTCATTTTTCGGGATGTCCAGAGAGCAGGCTGTTGTAACCCTGACCAATCACGGACAGCTGTCGCTGCAGTTCGAGCTGGATGCCACCTCTGACTATACCGCTGCTGCATTCTCCATAGACGCCAACGGCTACATCACTTCCAATCCGGTCATCAAGGAGTTTACTACGGGAGAGGCTGCAATGTCCGACAATCAGATTTCTCAGGAAATAACCTCCAACAACGGAAGAAAAGTGGAATACACAATAAGCACCACCAACGATGACCCCTACGTATTCTTCACCTACCAGTACACCGGCACCTGGACAGAGATGACCGACCAGGAGATCATAGACTATATCATGGCCAATGAGAATATTAGCTGGATGACCAGATACGGTTCGGTCAGCACATACGTCGAAGGCCTGAGACAACAGACTGAGTACATAACATTCGCATTCGGAGTAGACGGAGGCGTAGCCACCACCGAGCTGTTCCGATTCCCGTTCACCACGGCCGAAGCGACCATGAACGATCTGAAGTTCTCCTACAACTATGGTCCCTACTACAACGGGGATGAGGCCGCCGCCAAATATCCGGACCAGCTTGCAAACGCTGCAGGCAGAATCGTCTTCCCCGCACAGTATCAGATCGACGGAGACTGGCACGGCATCTGGCACGACCTCTATCAGGGAGACCTGACCGATAAGGCGGAATATCCCGACGAGGACGTATACCAGGCTCTGAGAGTGAACGGCAATACATGGTTAAGCGCCACTACAATCTACATACTTGATCCGAATGAGGTATACACCATGTGCGGCTTCGTTGAAGCAGATGACGGCAGTTTCGGCGAGATCTATCGTCAGGTTGTAGGTCCGTTTACACTCGACGGATGCTCGCCCATCGACGATTTCACGCTGGAGAGCAGCGCGGCGGCATTCTCCAGACAGAATGTCGAATGTCCTCTCAGACCTGCCGACTACATGAGTCCTGTAGAACTGAAATCGGTAAAACAGACGGAGACCGTACAGATGGGACTGTCAACTGAGAAAGAAACCGGCTCCGCTGCCCTGAAGGCTATCGAGGTGGAGGATGTTGTCATCTACAACAACCTGTCATCGAGACTCTAATACATTCCATTGCGGGGCTGGCCGCCGTATGCCTGACGGCATCACAGAGGCCGGCCCTGTTTCACTTCCTATAAATTGACCTTACAAACAACCATCGCAATGAGACCATTCATCCACACCATAGTATTCTTGAGTCTGACGGCTGCTGTCCTGACCTCATGTGAGGGGCAAGGCGGAGAAGATCCGGCTACTTTCGAGTCATCGGTCGGAACGGCCATTCTCGGACATGAGGCCGGAGCGGCGGACACCGTACAGTGTACATTCGCGGATGCCTGGCAGATAACCGGAGGTGACAGCGACTGCGATGTCTCCCCGGCTTCAGGCCAGGCCGGACCCGCCGAACTGATAGTCACCGCTCCCTCCGCCAACCCCGGTCTGTCCGAGAGGGAGTCCTACCTGATCATCCTGGACGGGGAGAGCACCTACGGCCTTCACATCATCCAGAAAGGCACTCCAGGACTCAGACTCCAAACTTCTTCCTACAGTGTAACTTACCGCGACAACACCCTTGAGATTCCTCTGGACGCCAACTTGGAGTTCGAGCCGTCCACAGATGCTGACTGGCTGCAGGTAGGCTCTGTTACAGAGTCGGAGCCGGTACTGCTCGGTGACGGCAAGACCGTGTCAGACTCCTTGCACAGCATATTGTCCTTGAACATAAGCGCCAATCCGGGTCCTGACTCCCGTACCGCCGTCCTCACTCTCAGCACCTCTGCTGGAGATTACGAGGTCAGCATCTCTCAGGCCGCGCCTCTGACTGTCGACTGGAGCAAAGAGTTTTTCCGCAGAAGCACCATCCTGAAATTCACCGCCACGTGGTGCTACAACTGTCCTGTCATGGGCCATGCCCTCAACGACGCCCAGGCGCAGATGCCGGACCGGCTCATCCAGATGAGCATGTACGGGGCCAACTCAGAGGGCGGACTTACGTACTGGCAATGCTCCAAGTTCCAGGGCAGTGACATGTACGGTGTCGAGGGATTCCCGACAGGCATAGCGAACAATTTTGTGAAAGTCAACAACTCCCGTGACCTGGACCTGACAGAGGTGTTTACGGAGATCGTGAATGAGGCAGCGGAGAAATATCCCGCCAGCACCGGAATCAGGGCGGACATGAGCGTCTCGGAGGGCAAGGTGAGAATAAACGCGGATATTGCCGTGAAGCAGCAGAATGACTACAAGATCTGCGTATTCCTGGTCGAGAGCGGCATCATCTATCCGCAAGAGGGTGACGCACGTGACTACGAGCACAATTTCGTAGTCCGTGAGGTGCTTACAGACAACGTGTTCGGCGACCCGCTGGCCTCCGTCGGAGCTGAAGAGGTCATTGAATACACCCTGGAGGCAGATCTGCCCAGGTCAGTGCTCGTGCCGGAGAACACATCGGTGATAATAGCCGTAGCGCGGCCCGGCTCCGCTGATTCCGCCGGCAGTCTGACATATCCCAACGTGACATACATGGACCTGGACATCTACGACAACGCCGTCATCGTGCCGGCAAACGGCTCCGTCGACCTTGCGTACGAGGAATAATCCCTTGTTTTTCATCATATCATGAGAACGGGCGGCTGGAATGTTCCGGCCGCCCGTTTTTACGGAAGTACCACTCAAGATTCCTTGCGGTATTCGACGGGGGACTGGCCGGATCCTCAGTTTTCCGCACAGAATAGCCAGACTTGGCGTCCAATGCCACGAAAAGCTGGTCGAGAGCCCAGACTGTCATGACCCTCCGCACCTTTCCGCCTACTTCGGAACGTATCCATCCGAAGACCTCCAGCCACCTGTACTGAAACCGTTTCCCCAACTATATATATTATTTATTTACCCACCCCGGCAGGACAGACCGAATTGCCCTGCCGGGGTTCTATTACGGATAAGTGAGATCTTCCTTATTCCGAAACATTTGACTTGTCTATGATTTCCCAGTAACCGCCCTTGTTACCTCCAATGCGGACTATGCGGCCAAGCCTCTTCAGCTTGCGGATGTTGTAGTCCACACCGTCCACGGTAATTCCCAGTTCATCTGCAAGCTGTGCAGCCGTTACGTATGGACGTTTTTCAAGAATCCTGATAATTTTCTCCGTAGTTTTCTCCGTAGTTTTCTCCGTAGTTTTCTCCGTAGTTTTCTCCGTAGTTTTCTCTGAGCCAACATCTGCCACAGACTTACTTTCCATAGGTGTCTTCCCGTTGTATAGAACAACAGTGACATTGGCCGCAGTCTCCACAATTTTCGGCTCCGGAAGTCCGGCCTCTTTCATGACAGTGAATACGCGTGGAACCCCCTCGTTGAGTTCCCGCACAAGTTCCATTTCCGTCAGTACTCTTGAGATGATAGGATTGCGGGCAAAGCGGGTAGTGAAAATGTTATCGACTGTAACAATATTAGGAAGGCGGCCTGGGCTCTTGATTTCCAGGCGGTTGTCATATTTGGACACGAGGATGTAGTCTCCTCTTAAGCCCCATTGCCTATGGCAGACGGCATTCGTTATGCTTTCCACCCAGGCAAATTCGGGGTATTCAGGATAAGTGTGAAACCTGCCGTCACTCTCAAGTGTAGTCCGTTCTTCCAATTGGTCAGAAATAAACCTTCTGGCTTCTGGAATAAGTCTCAGTAGCGGCAGATCAAAATTACGGTCTTTAATCACATTGAAATCGGCCCCTGTGCGCATAGCTGTTCCGTTGACCCTGATGTAACGGATACGGCAGTGTGGAAAGAAACTCAGAACATTCTTGCCGAAAAGAAGTACAGCGGCATTGGTGAGGGCTTTTTCACCATGACGATTCACGATGAATTGACGGGCACGGAGTACTTGCTCGTTTGTCTGATGAGCAGCCCCGATCTTCTGCCTATATGCATTTAGTAGTTCGGGATCCAAATCTTCCATTGTTGCGTACGGGCAAACCTCTTCTTCATAGTGGGCGACCCCTTTCTCATACTCCAACTGGCGGATCTCTTCGACCGTGAGTTTTCTGCTCTTGTCTCCTATGCGAAGATACACCTCGTCTTTGGCAGTATGGATGACTTTGTCTATTGACGGCCTGATATGCAGCAGAATCAGCCGGTCCGGCTTTCCGGCATCATTGATTACATCCACGAACTCGTGTTTATATTCCGGCATAGGAATGCAACAATCTTTTGGAAGATTGAGGAAATTGTTGATTTTCTCTTCTCCTTGAGAGTCAACACCCTCCACTTTGCGTGTCTTGTCGCTTATGCCGATAACGACAGTCCCTCCCTCAGCATTGGCGTAAGCACTCACAATATCAGCCAATTCTGCCGGCTTCTTCTTAGCAGATTTGACATCATAGTATTGGCCTTCCTTGCGGGAAACCATAACTTCGACAGTGAGGGCCGGGGATATTTTGGATGCTGGCGTCATAGATAATCTTTTTGCAAATTTAATAGAAATAGTTGTTGATTTTTATCCAGCTGGCAGGTAGTACTCGAATGTTATAGAAAAAGGGTAACCGTTATGTCTTTTGGGTTACCCTTTGATTTTATTGTTGATCCACGATTCTCATAGATAGACTATGACAGCGGTGGAATTGTATCTGCACGGAAGCTATGGTCAGACGTATCAGTCCTTCGTGGCGTTCTCGAGCTTCTTCATGATGGAGAAGATGAATACGGCGGAGATGACGCAGAGGGCGATGAGGATGCTCCACAGTACCCAGAGAGGGAGACCGCCCCAGAGCATGCCGATGATGGAAACCATGTAATTGCCGATGGCGGTGGCCACGAACCAGAGACCCATCATCATGCCCTTGTACTTGGGAGGAGCGACCTTCGACACGAAGGAGATACCCATCGGGGAGAGGAACAGCTCCGCAAACGTCAGCACGAGATACGTGGATATCAGCACATTCGGTGTGACGCGCTGGAATGTCGCGCCTTCCTTCAGGGCATCCGGAGTAGGCAGGCCGAGGGAGCCGAAGACCATAATCAGGAAGCCGAGGGCGGCGATGAACATACCGATGCCGATCTTGCGGGGTGCGGAAGGCTCCTTGCCCTTGGCTGCCAGAGCTCCGAAGACGGCCATGGACACGGGGGTCAGGGCCACTACGAAGAACGGGTTGAACTGCTGGAATATCTGCGGCAGCAGGGTGACGGGCTTGTCACCGAGGGAGCGGTAGCTGAATATCAGGGCCACGATGGAGGCCAGCGTCACCAGGCCGGCAATGAGCTTGCTGCGCTTCTTCTCGGACTGGAAGATGGCGAAGGCTCCGTACACAGCGATGATGATCAGCACGAGGTTCAGCACATTGGCCAGAATCCTCGACAGGCCGGTCATCTCGGTAGCCGGATCGGCTCTTTCGTTTGCACTGTGTCAGAGGTATCTTTACGGCAAAATCCGCTGTAAGAGACGGAACTCCTGCAGCGGATTTGAATATTGCAGTAGAGGCTTTGATTTCAGTACACGGTAGAAAGTCAGAAGGAGACTTCTTCTTCCGTGGCTCCGACCTTGATGATCACGTCTCCGTCAGCCACTATGGCCTTGCCGAAATAGTATTCTATATCATCGAACTCAGCCGGGTATATGGTGACATTATCTCCAACCTGCACTCCTACATAATACATCGTATTTTCGTAGTTGTATATACTGAGATAGAAGTGCTGCCTTTTGCCACTGTGAATCCTTCGGTGAAATCCCAGTTCCAGTTTGTGGAGCTGCTTACATCGTAGATGTCGGAATCATAGTAGGCTATTACGGAGACTTCCTCGTCGGCATTGACATCCTCGTAGATTACACTGACAGTGACATCCGAGGCCGGCATGATGAAGCTGGCGTAGGGCAGATCCATAACGACGTCGATGTCATTGTTCTGACTGTCGGTGACCACGACATCTTCTATTCTCTGTCCTTCCGGTACATATATGGACATGGAGACAGTCTCTCCCTCAACGTACAGTTGATCGTAGTCGTCAAACTGAATGTCGGCTCCATCTGAGACAGATACTGTATAGGTGGCAGCAGTTTCTATAGTTGCGGACAGGCTTCGGGCATTTTCCGGAATTATGATTTCCGACATGTACATCCCGGGAGCGTATGATTCGAATCCGAAAGTCTCTCCGTTGTCAATGACGCTTTTCACAGGCTTATAGCCGTCTTCAGCCGAGGCGAACAGCCAGACAGACTCCCCGGGAATACCTATTGCAGTAGGAACTCCATAAAAGATATCGTCGGCATCGTAGAACTCTGCTTCGGTGATGTGCTCACTTTCAGTGTAGTATACAGGAATTTTTTCCAGAATGTCGAGAGTGACGGTCACGTCTGAGGCAGGCATTACAAACTGCACATATGCCCGGGATATGACATTCAGTTCCAGTCCGGGGACAGATGCCTCGGCGGTGTTGAGATAGTACTCGTCATGGACCCACAGCTCTGCGGTTACTGTCTCGCCGTCAATGGATTCTGAAGGAAGTACTGACTTTTCCATATCCAGGTAGGTCTCGTCAGCGTTTTCCCATGTGATGGTGTAGCGGCCGTGCTGCTCGCCCTCGACACGGAGCGTCACATCACCGGTCACGTTCTGGTAATCAGGTCTTATAGCTACTGAATATACATTCTCGACCACTTTGGAGCGGGAGAAAGAGCAGCCCTCCACGTCGGAGACATCACGCCACTCTCCGTCGCCTACCTTGAACTGGACATTGGTTATGGTATAGGCATCCACTGTCAGCAAATAGCAGGCAAAATATTTGTACTGTTCTTCGTGGCTGACTCCATAGAGCCGGACATATTCATTGTCCTCCAGATACATAGTGTATCCGCCCTCAGTCATCTGCTGCTGTCCGCTGTAGCAGGCCACTACCTCGAAGTCGTCCTCGGGAATCTGCACTTTAAGAGAGAGGGACTGGATATATTCTCCGTCTGGGGAAGGGAATTCGGGAATATATACTATGTCGCCTACATGTACGTGTATATGTTCCATATGCACGGCTTCAAAGCCGGAGGAAAGAATGGTGCCGGGTGTAAGAGTAAGGGTGGCTTCTGAGCCGGTCTCATATTCGCCGCCTTTCTCAATGCCGGAGACAGCTATGAAATCCGGCGTGAGGTTGAGGACTTCCACCGCTCTGCTTTTGGGAGTCTCAGGGACAGAAGTGGTGTCTTCCGTGTCCGGATTCGGGTCTGGGGTGATGGTTTCTGGTTCTGTCTTGCTGCAGGCCGCAAAGCTCAGGCCTATGATCAGCACAAGTGTGAGTAAGAAAATGGATTTTTTCATAAGCGGTTTATTTTCGTTGATGCAAAAATATCTTCTGCGGTATGCACAGTGTATTGCATATCGGGAAATTTACTTTGCAATTCGCGAAATCAGGACCTGCGCTTCAGGTATTTGCGGTATTCAAGCGGTGTCATTCCGAATTTCCTGGAAAAGGCCCGGAAGAATGAGGAGTATGCTCCGAAGCCTGACATTTCGGATACAGTCTCCAAAGAAAGTTCGGGATTCTCTGCAAGCATGGCGATGGAGTGGTTGAGCCGGTATTCGGTTACGAATCCTGTGACAGTTGTCCCCGCGCCGTTCTTTACTGCATCGGCCAGATATTTTTCATTAGTACCCAGTTTCTGGGCCAGGCCTGCCCGCTTGAGATTCGGATCCGTGAACAGTTTCTCCTCCTCCATAAGTCTGCACAGGCGGTAATATAGTTTCTGTTCACCGGAAATACTCTCAAGAGGTACGAACTGGCGGATCCTGGACTGCTCCTCATCCTTTTTCCTATTTTCCTGTATGGAGTTGTACAGGGAGATGTTTTTCTTGTTGAGACGGTGAGAATAAACTATGAAGATGGACACGATGATGATCAGCAGCAGGCACAGGGAGCAGGTCATGATGATGATTATCTGCTGTTTCTGTCTTTTGGCCTCCAGCCTGTCCACTTCGTAGAGGGTATAGAACTCGCTGAGCTGTAAGGCCAGCTGCTCGGATGCCAGAGAGTCTTTCAGATGCTGTACTTTCAGAAGTAAGCTGTATGCACCGGAGTGATCTCCGGAGTCGGCCAGGATTCCTGATTCCAAAGCCAGTGCATCGATGTAATAAGAGAGCCAGTTGCCTGTAGCGGAATATGCCTGGACACATTCCCCGGCATATCTCAGTGCCTTGTCATAGTCTTTGAGAGACTGGTAGTACATCGCAGATGCCTTGTTGTACTGCTGGTTGTCCAGACCGCCTGAAGGATCAAGGTGACATGCCGCCTGGCTCAGACATCTCTCTGCCTCGTTCATGTCATCCAGACTGACATAGCAGATGGCAAGGTCGCTGTATAGATACATCTTCATTAATTGAGTCTCTCCGTCTTCGTTCTGGTCTTTAAGCAGGGCCTCCGCTATCCGTCCATATCCGGCAGCTATGCCGTAGTCTCCTTTTTCTATAAGAAGGTCAATGAAGTCAAAAGCAATCCTTATAAGTTCCGAATATCTGATGTGATTGTCAGTTGAGAGTATTTCAAATCCCTTTTTCATAGCCTCCGCGCTTTTGTCCAGATATCCTCCGGCCTTATATGTCAGGCCTATGCCGTAATATGCATAGCCTTCCCAGTAACGGCTGTCAGTGTTTCCTGCCAGTTCCAGAAAGTCACGGGCGATACGGGAGGCCGTCTCGTTGCGGCCTTCAGCCAGCAGACGCTTGATGACGAATATCTCGGCGAAGACATACCGGTCATCACGGGCTTGCAACAGGAAAGGCTTGACTTTATCCATCGCATCCATAAACTCATTCAGGGAGCCTGCAACATAGTAGATCATGGCCCGTTTGTACATCGCGTCTATCTGAGCATCCCTGTCTCCGCTCTCTTCCGCGACTTCGGCCATCAGATTGATATACTTTTCCGCCTCCTTCGGGGCAGACATGCCGGCAAGTTCATCGTATGCAGCAATCTTGTCTCTTGCATTCATCATCGCCAGGACCTTCTCCAGACTGTCCTTGTAATTATCAGGGATGTCGGCGACTATGGCGGCCGCGCCTGCTTGAACGACAAACATCAGAAGAACCAATGCCGGTATAGTGATGCGGAATATCATATCCGTAAAGATACGGAAATTTCTATAGATAAAGTTTAATATTGAATATTTTTAGAAGTCTTTCTGTACTCTGACAAGTCATGCTCCAGTTCCTTTAAACTCTCTATTTTTTCGAGATGTCTCTGTTTCTCCTTATACTCTGAGAATACTTGTCTGACTTTTTTCTTGGCAAGTTCAGCAGATATTCTTCCCGGCCCGTCAAGAATATCCCTCCTGTTCATCTGCAATATCAAGTCAAGATTCTCCATCCAGTCTTTCATATACATAGGCCTGTGCGCCTGAGCCTGAGCCTCTGCAAATGACAGATACTGCTCCACTATCAGTTTCAGAGCCTCTATTTCTTCCTTTGACAGATAATTTTTCCCTATTCCGACATCAGTGGACTTGACGATACCATCAACTTCCGTTGAAGTCAGCCCCATCTGCGGCAAATCAGAATTGGCCCTGTAATATATCAGTTCCGCCGCTGTCTTACCGCTTACTGCCCATAACAGTTTGTTCTGCACTCTCTTGAAGAACATGACCGTACTTTCATCATTCGGATCATAATCCTCGCTCAGCTTGTAAATATCCTTAATCTGCTGGTAGAATACTTTCTCCGATAGTCTTATCTCACGGATGCGGTCGATAAGTTCTTTGAAATGGGTGAGTGACTGTCCTTTCTTGAAGCGGTTGTCATCAAGAGCGAAACCCTTTATGAGATAATCTCTCAGCACCTTGGTTGCCCAGATGCGGAAGGCGGTGGCCCTCTTGCTGTTAACACGGTAGCCGACAGCTATAATCATGTCGAGATTATAATAATCTACATTACGCTGCACTTTGCGCGAGCCTTCTGACTGAACTATTAAGTTTTTCTTAACAGTTGCCGCTTCCAACAACTCACCTTCCTGATACACATTCTTCACATGCTGGTTAATTGCCGGAACAGATACACCGAATAATTCGGCCATTCCTTTTTGTGTCATCCATACAGTTTCTTTTACCGTGTCCACCTGCACCTGCACATCACCGTCTTCAGTATTGAAAATGATGACCTCACCTCCACTCTGCAATTCAGAACTTTCTTTCACCATAATGTTCACTATTATTTGTCCTACCGCAAATTTACTCAATAATACCGACCCCGGCGTACATGCAACTCATTTGTCGAAAACTTTTTACGTTTTTAAATTCGTGTGCTTTTATAAAAAATCCCCGCAGGGAGAAAATTTCCTGCGGGGACCTGTATGCGATGCGGCTGTGCGCGTTTAGTCCTTGGTGGCGCTTTCCAGCTTCTTCATGATGGAGAAAATGAAGACGGCGGAGATGACGCAGAGGGCGATGAGGATAGACCACAGTACCCAGAGAGGCAGACCGCCCCAGAGCATACCGATGATGGACACCATGTAGTTGCCGATGGCGGTGGCCACGAACCAGAGACCCATCATCATGCCCTTGTACTTGGGAGGAGCGACCTTCGACACGAAGGAGATACCCATCGGGGAGAGGAACAGCTCCGCAAACGTCAGCACGAGATACGTGGATATCAGCACATTCGGTGTGACGCGCTGGAATGTCGCGCCTTCCTTCAGGGCATCCGGAGTAGGCAGGCCGAGGGAGCCGAAGACCATAATCAGGAAGCCGAGGGCGGCGATGAACATACCGATGCCGATCTTGCGGGGTGCGGAAGGCTCCTTGCCCTTGGCTGCCAGAGCTCCGAAGACGGCCATGGACACGGGGGTCAGGGCCACTACGAAGAACGGGTTGAACTGCTGGAATATCTGCGGCAGCAGGGTGACGGGCTTGTCACCGAGGGAGCGGTAGCTGAATATCAGGGCCACGATGGAGGCCAGCGTCACCAGGCCGGCAATGAGCTTGCTGCGCTTCTTCTCGGACTGGAAGATGGCGAAGGCTCCGTACACAGCGATGATGATCAGCACGAGGTTCAGCACATTGGCCAGAATCCTCGACAGACCGGTCATCTCGGTAGCCGTGTAGTCACGGGCGAAGAAGGTCAGGGTGAGACCGTTCTGCTGGAAGGCCATCCAGAAGAAGATGACCACTGCGAACACGAGCAGCAGGGCGGTGATACGGGACTTGGTCTGCTCCTTGGTGAGCTCGACGACGGGCTGGGTGCTCTTGGCCTCGAGCTCGCGCTGGGTCACGTCGGCGTGCTTGAAGCTCTTGCGGAAGCCGAAGTAGATCAGGATAGAGAGTACCAGCGACACACAGGCCACGGCGAAGCCCCAGTGATAGGCTCCGGCGAGGGTGTTGATGTAGTGCTGGGAAAATGCAGTCAGGTCGGTCACGTCCGTCACGCCCTGGGCTGATGCCAGAGTCTGGAAGCGGCTGAGAGCATCGGGAGCCATGGAAGAGGCACCGGCCAGGTACTGGTTGGCCAGGGCCGGAATCTCACCGTTGTAGACAAGCCCCTCCTGTCTGAGGCAGAACTCGGTAATCTTGGTCGCCGCCGTGGGAGCGAAGAGCGAGCCGATATTGATGGCCATGTAGAACAGCGAGAAAGCCGCGTCCCTTTTGGACGAGTACTTGGGGTCGTCGTAGAGGTTGCCGACCATCACCTGCAGATTGCCCTTGAACAGGCCGGTACCCACCGCGATAAGCAGCAGCGAGCCGAACATGGCTATCTTTCCCATCAGGTCTCCGCCTGTCGGTATGGCCAGGCAGAAGTATCCCGCGAACATGACTATGATACCGGAAACGACCATCTTTCCGTAGCCGAACTTGTCGGCGAGTATGCCTCCGATGAACGGCATGAAGTAAACTGCCGCCAGGAAGCCTGCGTAGATGTTGGAGGTCACTGCCTCCGAGAAACCGAACTTCGCCTGCAGGAACAGGGTGAAGATCGCGAGCATCGTGTAATAGCCAAAGCGCTCGCCCGTGTTGGCGAGGGCGAGCGCATATAGGCCTTTTGGTTGTCCTTTGAACATTGTATATTAAGCTTTTTTACCTTCAGTGATTCGCTCGAGCCAGCGTACCATGCCGAGCATCGCACCCATGGAGATGAGACATGCTGCGACGAACACGCACCATGTGGCCCACAGAGGGATTGAGTCGTAGAGTATGCCTCCGATGAACAGCAGCTGGTTGCCGATAGCTGTCGCCGCGAGCCAGCAGCCCTGCATGATACCCTGCAGATGAGGAGGCGCTACTTTTGACACGAATGACAGTCCGAGAGGGCTGATGAACAGTTCTGCCGTGGTGAGGATGAAATACATGGCCACCATAACCAGCGGAGAAAGTCTCTGCGATGCGTCCAGACCTCCCATTGCGGCCACTTCTTCACTTGTAGGAAGACCGGCTGAACAGATGGTAAGGAAGATATAGGCCACAGCGGCGATACCCATGCCGATACCGATCTTCATAGGAGTGGACGGCTCTTTGTCACGGTTGCGCAGCCATCCGAAGATACCGATGATGATAGGCGTCAGGAATACTACGAAGAAAGGATTGACGGACTGGAAGATCTCCGCTCCCACTATCTGAGTGAAGCCGAGGTCGATATTGATGACATCCAGGTTGATATAGTCACGGGCAAAATAGGTCAGGGAATATCCGTTCTGATGGAAAGAGAACCAGAAGAAGATAACCACCGCGAATACAGCGAACAGGGCGTATATACGCTGGCGCACTTCCTTGGCATCCATCTTGACTTCCTCAACTGTAGGAGCCTGTGCGTTGTCACTGCCCTCTTTCGCAGCTGCTTTCTTGCTGTGGTCGGGAAGTCTCCTGCGGTTGGCGAGGAAGATCACGAGTGAAATCAGCATGGCCACGATGGCTGCGGCGAACGCATAATGGAAACCGGTGCTGAACACGTTGAGGTAGCTGTTAACGAAGTCACCGATGGTGTCGGCTGTATAGGCTGTGCCCCCGGATACCTGGGATGCCAGTTCCATCAGACGGCCGGAAGCCTGCTCGGTCATGGCCGTGCCGCCGTCAGCTGCGCGCAGCCACTGATGGCAGAGCTCCGGAAGGTCGGCATTGTAGGCGAATCCCTGCTTGCCGAGCCACCAGTTGCGGATACCGATGGCGATGAAAGGAGCGAAGAAACCTCCGATGTTTATGAACATGTAGAAGATCTGGAAACCTACGTCGCGTTTCTTGGCGTATTTCTCATTGTCGTAGAGCTGTCCGACCACGGCCTGGAGGTTGCCTTTGAACAGACCGTTACCGAATGCGATGACAAGGAGGCCGAAACATGTCAGCGTCAGGATGACGGCCATGTTGGAGACGGGGGTCTCGGTAGGCCATGCAATGATGAAATAGCCCACGGCCATCAGGATAAGACCAGCCAGAATAGTTCCTTTGTAGTTCCTGGTCCTGTCGGCGATGATGCCTCCTACGAGTGCCAGCAGATAGATGGCCGCATAGAAGACGGAGTAGATCAGACCTGTCTGAGTCTTGTTGAGACCGAATTTCGATGAGATGAAGAGGGTCAGGATTGCCATCATGATGTAGAATCCGAAACGCTCTCCCATGTTTGCCAGCGCGGCGGGTATCAGGCCCTTGGGCTGGCCGTGACGGTTGGTGTAGTACACAAATCCCGCAGCCGCGAGAAGCAGTGCCGTCATGACGATAAATAGAATCATAAGTATGAATTTAAATTAATAATTTTTGTAGCGGTTGCAAATATAAAAAAGTTTTAGAAAATATTCATAATGTAGATAAGTCCGAGTGAAAGCCTGTGCTCCTGCGCAGATGTGATGCCCAGGGCGGTGCCGTAGCCGGTGGGGGAGGCGCTGTAGTAGTTGTAGTGCAGGAAGAAGCGGAAATCCCGGCTCTTGGTAGGCATGTATTCGAGGCAGGCCTGTGCGTTCCAGCTGGAGCGGCACAAGCCTGTCGGCACGTCTCCGTAGGCTCTGTACAGGCTTCCGTGCTCGATAGAGCCTTTCAGGAATGCCGAGAACGAGGGGCTGAAGAACAGGTGCAGGTAGCCTATTGCGGAGAAGTACTCCACGTTCTCCAGAGTACGGCTCAGTCCGTCGGGGAAGACGGAGGCCCGGCTGAGTATGCCGTTGGCATCCAGGTCCTGACGGGAATATATAAGGTCAAAATAGACTCCCCACCAGTCGCTGCGGTAGGACTGGCCCAGCTCGATGATCCACAGGTCTTTCCCGACCGCCTGGGAGCCGTAGGAGGCCGACCAGCGGAATTCCAGGGCATTGTCCAGGAAGTTGCCGTTCCAGTTGAGGGTGTACAGGAAAGGAGCCCTGGATGACTCTACTCCATCAGGCAGACCTCCGTGGAAATACTCTCCGTCCGATACTCCTCTGAGATTGGAGACCTGTACGGCAAGGTCCTGCGTAGGAGTGATGTGCCAGGTGCCCATGATTCCGAGTTGATAGCAGGGGAAACTGCCGCCGAAGTCGCTGTATTGCATGACATACACCGGGGCAGCCCAGGCTTCCTGGCCTCCGAGGGCCATGACCTGCTTGCCGAAAGTCAGGGTAAACCGGCGGACCGGAGTCCAGGCCATGTAGGCGTAGTCTATGGATTCCAGCAGGTTGTCAAATGTGTTGGAACGGAAGTTGGCATTGAAGCTCTGACGGAACTGGTAGTAGATCTCCCGGTTCTTGCCGACTCTGCCCTCGATGTTCCAGCGGAAGTTGTCCATGCGGAAATGGGCGGATGGCTTTCCGCCCTGAGGCATGTCGGCCCTGAGCGATCCGCGCATCTGGAAGGCCATGTCGTGGTTGTGCAGGAAAGTCTCGGAGACCTTGCCGTCCAGAAGGGTGTCTGTAAGCGACCATGTCCGGGCCGCGTATGCTGAAACAGCCGCTGCCATGACGGCAATCAACAGGATAAGTCTTTTCATTACCGGCTATTCGTTAACAGTCAGTGCATATTTTCTGATAATGGATACCGTGGATGTGTCGGAGGCGAAGACGGAATACAGGCCCTGCTCTTCCTGAGCCGGATCTCCGGTGTAGTCGTCTCCGGGCTGCCACATCAGGTGGTCCTGTGACGGTATCGCGAGACCGCCCCAGCCCCAGAAGTTAAAGCCGGCCAGGAGAGTGCCTGAGGCTTTCTGTCCGTTCATCTGCGACAGCATGGCCTCGTAGTAGCGGTCTCTCATGCTGACGGATGTGCTGCGCGAGAAGCCCACGCTGTCCCTTGGGAAGCCGAACTCCTCCACCACCAGAGGCTTGTGGAGTCTGCGGGCCACTTCTATGTGCTCGTCCAGATATTCCAGCGAGAGGGCTATGGCCGGCTCCACCGTGCCGTCGTTCATGTCATCGCGGGAGGTCCAGCCCCAGTTGAAGGGCCAGATGTGGATGTTTAGATAATCTATATAAGGTGAGCGGCCTATCTCTTCCCAGAGGCTCAGGTCCACCTCGCAGCCGTACTTGCCCTCACTGCCGACCGACACCAGATGATTGGGATCGATGGCCTTGATAATCTCGGCCGTCTCTGTCAGCCAGGTCCTGAACGTCTCCTTGTTTTCCTCACCGAATGGTCTGGGCTCGTTGCATATCTGCCATGAAAAAATGGCCGGGTCGTCGCGGTATGCCTTGCCGGTGACGGTGTTGGTGCGCGAGACAATGTCCATCACGTAGCGGCGGAACAGGCCCATGGCCGAGTCGGACTTCATGAAGTTGGAGACGTAGTCCACGTATTCGTTATAGCCTGCCACGCGGGGCAGGGGTATGTCTCCGTAACCGGCCCACTTGAGATACTGCGAGTAGCCGCCGCTCCATTCCCAGGCATTGCCCAGGTAGAGTACGGCCTCCATGTCCCGTTTGCCCAGTTCGACGAGGAAATAGTCCAGCCCCCGGAGCAGGGTGTCATTGTATTTGCCCGGAGCATATTGAAGGGTCGGCTCCACTTTGGTATATACGCCGCGTTCTCCGTCGGAGCCCACCAGCACGCGCAGATTGCGTACTCCCATCGAGCACAGGCTGTCCAGTTCGCGGGTCAGCCGCTCCCGGTCACCTCCGCTGCCCTCCGAGGCCAGTATCGGTCCGTACCAGAAATTGGTGCCTATAAAGTAATACGGCTGTTCGTGCTTGATGAACTGACCGTCCTCTATCCGGATGATGTCGTGGCTTCCTCTGTCCACGCAGGAGAGAATCACCACTGCGGTCAGGACGGCCAGCATGGATATGGCGGATCGTGTGGGAGATTTCCTGATCCTGCCTGCCCATAGCCGGGGTCTGTATGAGGCGGTCCAGGCCTTGGACGCGTATCTCCATTTTCTTGAAGAGGAGTTGAAATGCCTTCCGCCGCGGCATGTGCCCTCCACTACTACTCCCAGCACATCGGATACTGTCGCGCTTTCATAGGGTGCGTAGGCACTGTCCTCTCTCAGCAACAGCAGGGTCCCCCAGACATGAACCACCCGCATCAGTGCCGGAGTCATGCCGTCCTTATGCCGTACCAGCACCACATCCCGGCGCCGGATGGTGATGCGCCCGCTGGCGCAGGAGCGGTTCCGGTATCTTCTGTCCGGATTGCCGCAGCGTGATTGGAATGCGTTGAGTTCCCACTGGCTGTAATTGCGCCCTGACAGTTTTAAGGGAGCAAGCAGGACCGAGTCCTCGCCCGGCCTGAGGAACGGACGCATGCCGCTGCCGGAAACAGGAACTCTTACGAATGCTCCGGATGCCAGTCTCCCTGCGGCGTCGGTATAGTCAAGCGCGTCGAATGTCGCCATATCCTTCTAGTCTTTAAGAGAATACTCTATAGTCGTGACCACCCTTACTACCTTTATATGAGGAGTGTTCTGATCCCGGTTGGAAATCGAGAACTGACCCTGTGAGGCCGAGCGTATCTTGCCGATCTTGCTGTCGGAGTCCTCAGCGAACTTCTGCGCTGTCAGACGGGCGTTCTGAGTGGCCTCGGCGACCATCTCCGGCTTTATGTCATTGAGTCCGTTGAAAGAGAATACGGTCTGGAACTGGTAGTCGTCACCGGCTATCACCACGCCTTTTTTGAGCAGGTCGCCCTGTTTGTTCATAAGTCCGCGCACCAGGTCTATCTTGTCGGAAGCGACTGTCACTACTGAGACGGCCTTGTAACGGTTGGGGTCTTCGTTGTTGTAGCTGTATCTTTCGGCCTGAAGGTCCGTTACCGATGCCGGAGCTACTGTTATCTCCTCCTGGGGGATGCCGTTGGATGTCAGGAAATCCACGATGACGGTGTTGGACCGTTCTATCTCGTTGTACAGTGAGCGGAGGTCGTTGCCGGCCAGCCTGTAGGCCAGAGGCCAGATCACCTGGTCCGCCACCACCTCCCTTTCCGATAGGCCCTTGACCACTACGCTGCGGTCCCTGTCCGCGAAGCGTCCGATGCCGGCGTAGATGAACCATCCTAGAACTATCAGCCCGAACATTACCGAGCCTCCGTCAAAAGTCAGCTTTACCTTGGTCTGTCTGTCCTTTTCCTGTTGAGGACTGCCGTTTTTAATCCCTTCCATAGCGTATAAATCTTAGTACATTTGACAAATATACGGATTTATTTAAATTTTTCTAAATTTGCCGTGCTTAATGTTAAACTTTTACAACTTTTACAAAGTATGAGAATTGTTTCAAGGATACTTTATTTTATTATCGTCATATTCTGCCTGGCGGTAATCATCTTCAATATCCCGTCGGTGTTCATGGACTCGGTGAGGGCGTATAAGATGTATCTGTGGTTCGGCTGCGGTGCCCTGGCGTATTTCCTTATCATGCTTATCCCGCCGGTGCGCAAGAACGAGAAATGGCTTCAGACTTTCTCACATGAGCTGACCCATACGATAGTCGGCATGATGTTTTTCCGCAAGATCAACTCCTTCCAGGCTTCCGACAACGGCACAGGAGTGATATATCACAGCGGACGCCGCAAGTTCGGCAGTATCTTCATAAGTCTGGCACCGTACTGTTTTCCGATATTCACATACCTGTTCATGCTGCTGCGGATACTCGGCTCGGAGGAGATGTATTACATCTTCGACATCTTCATCGGCTTTACGGCGGCTTTTCACTTTACCTGTTTCTGGCGGCAGACCGGCAACTATCAGACAGACATACAGGGACAGGGGTATGTCCGCTCCTACATGTTCATCGCTGCATGGAGGCTCTTCAACGCCACCATCATCCTGCTGACTATACGCATGGGCATAGTTGATGCAGTGACTTATATATTCCCGGAGTACTGGCACACTATTGTCGGCTGGTGGGACGCGCTCACCGGCTGGATATCGCAGCTCCGCTCGTGATGTACCTTGACAGATCATTAAATTATTATACTGATGAGAAAACCTTTAATATTACTTTCGACATTCCTGACGGCAATGACATTCTGTGCGGACGGCTCCGCCAAGGGCAGGCAGTCCGTCATTGAGAAAGAACCGCTTGAGATTGTGGACGGCAAGTTCACTCCCGAGATTATGCTCCGGCTCGGACGTGTCTCCGATCCCCAGCTCTCTCCGGACGGCAAGAAGATACTCTATGGAGTGACCTACACCAGCATAGAGGATAACCGCAGCGTGCGGCAGCTCTATGTGATGAACGCCGACGGCACAGGCAACAGGCAGATAACCCGCTTTACCTCCAGCGCGAACAACGCCCGCTGGTACGGTGACGGCTCGACGATACTTTATCTGCGCGACGGTCAGATCTGGTCGATGAAGGCCGACGGCAAGGGTGCCCGTCAGGTAAGCGACATCCCCGGAGGTATCTCCGAGTTCAAGCTCTCCCCCGACCAGACCAAGGTGATGTACATCGCCCAGGTGCAGTACGCTACCAAACCGACCGACCTGTATCCCGATCTTCCCAAGTCCTCGGGACGTGAGATAGACGACCTGATGTACCGTCACTGGGACTGCTTCGTGGAGACCATTCCCCACACCTTCGTGGCCGACGTGACCCGCTCCGGCAACAGCCTGAAAGTTGCCCCCGGCAAGGATATTATTGAGGGTACCAAATTCGAGCTTCCCACACTGCCTTTCGGCGGACTGGAGCAGCTCTCCTGGAGTCCTGACGGACAGAGGATCGCTTACGCCTGCCGCAAGCTGACCGGCAAGGAATACGCCTTCTCCACCAATACCGACATCTACCTCTACAATGTGGCTGACGGCACCTGCGAGAATCTTACCGAGGGCATGAACGGTTACGATACCGACCCGGTGTTCTCCCCCGACGGAAAGAGCATCGCATGGCTGAGCATGGAGAGAGCCGGTTTCGAGGCCGACCGTACCAGGCTTTTCGTCATCGACCTGGCTTCCCGCGAGAAGAAGGAGCTTACCGTAGGCTTTGACCACGGAGCCATGTCGCCCGTATGGAAGGCAGACGGCAGCGGACTCTATTTCAACGCCCTGACATTTGCCCTGCAGGCGATTTATTCCGTAGACCTTGAGGGCAACATCACCCGCATTACCCCTGATGATCTCTGGTTTGACTTCGGCGGAGTGAAGGAGATGGGCTCTGACCGTCTGCTGACCACCTGCCAGTCCATGAGCAGACCCGACGAGATCGTGGCCGTATCTCTGGCGGACGGCTCGTTCACCTACCTCACCCACGAGAACGACGATATCTACGCCCAGTTGGCCCAGGAGACATACGAGCTCCGCTGGATACCCACCACTGACGGCCTGAAGATGCTCACCTGGGTGGTTTATCCTGCCGGATTCGACTCTACGAAGGTATATCCGACCATGCTCTTCTGCACCGGAGGTCCTCAGCAGTGCCTCAGCCAGAGCTGGTCTACCCGCTGGAACTTCAAGCTGATGGCCGCCCAGGGCTATATCGTCATCCTGCCCAACAGGCGCGGCACCATGTCGTTTGGCCAGAAATGGTGCGATGACGTGTCTCAGGACTACGCCGGCCAGTGCATCGACGACTATATGTCAGCCGTCTACGAGATGAAGCAGGAACCGTATGTAGGCAAGATGGGTGCCTCGGGAGCCAGCTTCGGAGGTTATTCGATCTACTACCTCGCCGGAGCTCATCCCGATGACTTTGATGCTTTCCTGGCCCATGCCGGTATCTTCAATCAGGAGCAGATGTACATGATGACCGAGGAGATGTGGTTCCCTTACTGGGAGAACGGCGGTGCTCCCTGGGATCTTGAGAAGCCCGCAGCCCGCAGGCACTACGTCAATTCTCCCCACAAGCTCATCCGCAACTGGAAGACCCCGATCATGGTTACTCACGGCGAGATGGACTACCGCGTGCCCGTAGAGCAGGGTATGGCCGCCTTCAACGCCGCGCAGATGATGGGAGTCCCCTCGCGTATGCTGCTCTTCCCCGAGGAGAACCACTGGATACTCAGGCCTCAGAACGCCGTCCACTGGCAGCGTGACTTCTTCGCCTGGTTCGACCAGTGGCTGAAAGACTAACGGTATTTTATAGGAAATCGTTCTCCTGCGAAAGCTTGTGTGTTTCGCAGGAGAACATTTTTTTATAACAGGGGAATTATTGTAAAGAAGGAACAGGAAACTGTATATAAAATGAGACCGGGTGGAAAGACTGCTGTATGCTGTTTGAGCGCTTTATGCGGACAGAATTTGTTGTTTTCAGCATTGATATTTAGCCGGAACTCCTCCGCTTGTGCAAATTAATTAAACCGATAGAAAAAGTTTTTATATTTTTGCGGTTTAATAAAACAACAAATAAAGTTACAGTATATGAAACGTATTTTAGTTGTAGGCGCCGGCGGACAGATCGGCACCGAGCTGGTACCCCACCTCCAGAAACATTATGGGGAAGACAATGTAATCGGTGCGGATCTCAAGGACGATGCCGTAGCCAAGATAGCTTCCTACGCCAGGGCTATCAAACTGGATGCTCTTGATTTCAACGCTTTCGGTCAGGCCGTCAAGGACCACAACATAGACGCGATCTTCAATCTGGTGGCCCTTCTTTCGGCTACAGGAGAGAAAAATCCCGAGCTGGCCTGGAAGATCAACATGGGAGCTTTGGTCAACTCCCTGACCCTTGCCAAGGAGTTCAAGACCGCAGTGTTCACCCCGAGCTCCATCGGAGCATTCGGAGTCAGCACTCCCCATGACAAGACTCCTCAGGACACAGTCATGAGACCTGACACCATCTACGGTGTGTGCAAGGTGACCGGCGAGCTGCTTTCGGATTATTATTTCCACCGTTTCGGCGTGGATGCCAGAAGTGTGCGCTTCCCCGGCATTATCTCCAACGGCTGCCTGCCCGGCGGCGGTACCACCGACTATGCCGTAGAGGTCTTCTACGAGATACTCAAGACAGGCCACTATACCTGCCCTATCCCCGAGGACAGCTACATGGACATGCTCTACATGCCTGATGCACTGAATGCAGTGACACAGCTCATGGAGGCCGACCCCTCTAAGCTGAAACACCGCAACAGCTTCAACATCACCTGCATGAGTTTCTGTCCCAAGGAACTGTTCGCGAAGATCAAGGAACGCATACCTTCTGCTACCTTCGACTACAACGTGGATCCCGTGAAGGCCGCTATCGCCGACTCATGGCCCAACATGATGGACGACAGCTGTGCCCGCGAGGAGTGGGGCTGGAATCCTCAGTGGCATCTTGACGCCATGGTTGACGATATGCTCAAGGCCATCGCTGCCAAGCTGGGTAAATAATATATTCGCCGGCCTATGGAAAGACGTTTATCCAGAATATTGATATCGGCGGTACTCCTGATGCTCGCATCGGGAAGTATCGCCGATATTTCTGCCAGAGATAGAAATGAATTCAGATTCTGGCAGGGCAGCGAGCTCCGGCTGACTTGGGGAGCCATGCCTTTAGACGCGGTTACACTGAACAACGTTATGGCTGGGGGCTACGCTGTTTATGGCTACGGAACCATAGCCGGTGAGATAGCCAACAGCAGGTATTACGGTGGAGACGGTTATCTGTCGGGGGCTATAGGACTGACATATACATACCGTTTCCGTAAGTGGTTCGAGCTTTCCGGTGTGGTGACGTATTCCGGATATTACCGTGACTATTTTGACAAATATACCGGCAACCTGGCTTTCAAGAGCAATGACAATCAGATATCCGTCATGCCTTATGTCCGGTTTGTGTGGGTACATACCAATCTGGTGCGGCTGTATTCCGGTATCGGTCTTGGAGTCTCGTTTTTAACGGAGACCGGGCAGCGCGGCACGGACATGACCCTGCTTCCGGCATTTGCGCTGACGCCCATCGGCATCACGGTCGGAACATTTGTCTACGGTATAGCGGAGGTGTCATTGGGCAATACCGGCATGTTCTCGCTGGGAATCGGATATAAATTCTAAAACCTGGAATCATGAAGAATGCTATAAAGATATGCTTGGCGGCAGCTGCTCTTATGACAGTGGCAGGATGCAAGGTGGACAGTTCGGAGGAGAAGTATGTAAATATTGTCGAGGAGGCTTACTACGTCTATTGCATTACCGGGGAGTATGTGCTGTCTCCGGTTCTTTCAGTGTTGGACCGGGCTTTGAAGGTGGATATGTACGTGAAGGCCGACCAGTATGGAAGATATGAGCTGGAGGATATGTATTTTCCTGATTATAAGCTACGTCTTTACGATGACAAATGCGTTCTTGCCGATGGACGGGGTGAGTTTGTATTCGACGGTAATTCCATTCTTGACGAAGGGGCTGTCTGGGAATGCACTTTCAACGGGGTGGTGGCTGCTGTTTCCTGCACCGGCCAGGATGAGTGGGATGTGAGCGTGGATCTTCAGACAACCAGGCTGGATACACCCTATTCCTTAAATGCCATGAAGATGCATGTGGCTCTTGCCGATTCGTGCGGTTACGGTCATGTCTATGAGATGACCGTTGAAGGCGATTACACGGAACATACTTCCAGCTGGGAAGGAAATACCGTGGTGGAAGTCGTTTTCTCGACAACGGAACCGACAAAGGCGGTACTCAGCCGCGGTCCTTTATTTCATTTTTTCAACGGTGGGTTCGATCTTCATATGGATATATCCGGAGGGATGGAACGCTCGGAGGATATAGAAGTAAGACTGTCTCCTGCTATGGCCGGCACTGAGGTGACGGTAACATATATGGGTGAAACAGAATTCTGGAGGGAATAATCCGATGAGATTTACGTTGCTTAAGACGGATCCGCAGTCCAATGCCCGCAGAGGCAGGATAGAGACAGATCATGGGACGATAGAGACACCGATATTTATGCCGGTGGGGACTGTCGGTTCGGTCAAGGGCGTATATCATCGGGACCTTAAAAGCGATATCCGGGCTCAGATTATTCTGGGCAA
The DNA here is from genome assembly GCA_944323785.1 of uncultured Bacteroidales bacterium. Classification (GTDB taxonomy): domain Bacteria; phylum Bacteroidota; class Bacteroidia; order Bacteroidales; family UBA932; genus Coprenecus. The sequence goes on from CALUTU010000008.1 coordinate 32,025, forward strand.
TACATATCATCTGTATCTGCGTCCGGGACTGGACGTGCTCAAGGAAGCCGGCGGCCTGCACAGCTTCATAGGCTGGGACCGTCCGATACTCACCGACAGCGGCGGATTCCAGGTGTTCTCTCTGGCAGACAGTCGGAAACTCACCCCTGAGGGCTGTACTTTCCGCTCGCACATAGACGGTTCGGCTCACAGTTTCACACCCGAGAACAATGTAGACACCCAGCGCGTGATAGGAGCCGATATCATCATGGCTCTGGACGAATGTACGCCCGGAGACGCTGACCGCGCTTATGCCCGGAAGTCATTGGATCTTACCAAGGAGTGGCTTAAAAGGGGAATCGCCCGATTTGACAGTACCGAGCCGCTTTACGGGTACTCCCAGACATTTTTTCCTATCATACAGGGTTGTGTGTACCCTGATATGAGGGCTGAGGCCGCCGAGTTTGTGGCCTCGTTCGACCGTGAGGGCTATGCCATAGGCGGACTGTCGGTCGGCGAGCCTACGGAAGTAATGTATGAGATGATAGAGGTGGTACATCCGATACTGCCCAAGGACCGGCCCAGATACCTGATGGGGGTCGGTACGCCTGAGAACCTGCTGGAGGGCATTGCCCGCGGTATCGATATGTTCGACTGCGTAATGCCCACCCGCAACGGCCGTAACGGGATGCTCTTTACATGGGAAGGCCGGATGAATATGCGGAACCGGAAATGGGAGAGGGATTTTTCTCCGATAGATCCCAATGGCACATCCTTTGTTGATACCGCCTACACGAAAGCTTATCTGCGTCACCTTTTCATAGCCGGAGAGATGCTTGCCGCACAGATTGCCAGCGAGCACAATCTGGCGTTCTATCTCGACGTGGTCTCAAAAGCGAGACAGCACATAGAGGACGGAAATTTTCATCAATGGAAAGAGGCGGCAGTGAAAAAACTCCAGAACCGCTTATAACGGAAATGCGCATGAATATACTGAGTACATTTAAGATAAGGCTTCTCGACAGGTATATCATAAGAAAGTTCATCGGAACGTTCTTTGTTGCCCTGCTGCTTATCATCGTGATAGTGATAATCTTCGATATAAGCGAGAAGATCGATGACTTCGTGGATAAAGAGGCGCCTCTGAGGTCGATTGTAGTGGATTACTACTTCAATTTCATCCCGTATTTCGTCAATATGTTCAGTCCGCTGTTCGTCTTCATCACCGTTATATTCTTCACTTCAAAACTGGCCGGCAACAGCGAGATCATAGCCATGCTCTCCGGTGGAGTAAGCTTCGGCAGGCTGATGTATCCATATTTTCTGTCAGCCTTGTTGATTGCGCTTATGAGTTTGTCGCTTAACTTGTTTGTGATACCAAACGCAAATAAGAAGCGCCTGGCTTTCGAGGAACAGTATATCAGTGGACAGAAGTTCTACTATACAAACCGCAATACGCATTACCAGATTGCGCCCGGAGAGTTTGTCTATGTGGAGTCTTTCAGTACATGGAACAATACGGCATATAAATTCACATTGGAGACCACTAAGAACAGCCATCTGCTTTCCAAGCTCTCGGCTGAGAGCGCAGCCTGGGATTCCACTACCGGAGGCTGGCGGCTGAAGAACTATACATTCAGGGACTATACTACGTCCAGCCAGGTGGTGACTTTCGGAAAGCAGCTGGATACTGTCATCAGTCTTAAACTGGATGATTTTTACAGGAGAGAGAATACCGTAGAGACTCTCAATTACGATGAGCTGCAGAGTCTTATAGACATGCAGAAGATGCGCGGGGACAGTATGGTCAAATACTCTCTTATCGAGAAACATACCCGTTTCGCAGTGCCGTTCTCCGCATTTATCCTTACCCTTATAGGAGTGTCGCTTTCTTCCAAGAAACGGCGTGGAGGCATAGGACTCAATCTTGGGGTGGGTATTGCATTGAGTTTCTCGTATATCCTCTTTTTACGCTTCAGCCAGATGTTTGTGATTACCGATACTCTCCCGCCATGGCTGGCCATGTGGCTGCCCAATATCCTGTATGCGGTGGTTGCGGCGGTCCTTTACCGTATGGCTCCGAAATAATATATATATTTGCAGTTTACAACTGATCAGTTCATTAATATGACTTCAAAAGAGATTAGACAGCAGTTCCTGGACTTCTTCGCATCGAAGGGTCACAAGATAGTTCCCTCTGCACCAATGGTCGTGAAGGGAGATCCTACGCTTATGTTCACCAATGCCGGTATGAATCAGTTCAAGGACTGGTTCCTGGGCAATTCCCCCATACTGTATCCCCGTGTAGCGGACAGTCAGAAGTGCCTAAGAGTGAGTGGCAAGCACAATGACTTGGAAGAGGTGGGCCATGACTCTTACCATCATACGATGTTCGAGATGCTTGGCAACTGGAGTTTCGGAGACTATTTCAAGAAAGAGGCCATAGCCTGGGCATGGGAGCTTCTGACCGAGGTGTACAAGCTGGATAAGGAGCGTCTGTATGCTACCGTGTTCGAGGGGTATGACAAGGACGGCCTGGGCCCGGACTCCGAGGCTCTGGAGATATGGAAGCAGTATCTGCCCGAGGACCGTATCCTGTACGGCAACAAGAAGGACAATTTCTGGGAGATGGGCGATACAGGTCCCTGCGGCCCTTGCAGCGAGATACACATCGACCTCAGGGACGAGAAGGACAGACAGGCCGTACCCGGCCGGGAACTGGTCAACAAGAGCGATCCTCTGGTCATCGAGATATGGAATCTGGTCTTCATCCAGTACAACCGCAAGGCGGACGGCTCGCTGGAGCTTCTGCCTCACAGGCATGTGGATACCGGTATGGGCTTCGAGCGTCTGGTGATGGCTGTCAACGGCAACAAGAGCAACTATGACGGCGACATGTTCCAGGACATCATTTCCCGTATCGCTGAACTGTCGGGGCACAAGTATGGTGCGGAGTCGGAGCAGGTGGACGTAGCTATGAGGGTGGTGGCGGACCATATCAGGGCCATTTCGTTCTCTATAGCTGACGGCCAGCTGCCTTCCAACGTCAAGGCCGGTTACGTCATCCGGCGCATCCTGCGCAGGGCAGTCCGTTACGGTTATACCTTCCTGGGATTCACCGAGCCTTTCCTGTGCCGTCTGGTACCGGTGCTGGTGGATGTTATGGGAGACGCCTATCCTGAGTTGGAACGCCAGCAGACGTTGATAGAGAATGTAATCCGTGAGGAGGAAGAGGCGTTCCTCCGTACTTTGGCCAAGGGAATAGGCTTGATTAACACCATAATGGAACGCAATGCGGATACCAGGCGCATATCCGGCAAGGATGCATTTGTACTTTATGATACATTCGGTTTCCCGATTGACCTGAGCGAACTGATTGCCAGGGAAAACGGATATACCATCGACCTGGAGGAGTTTGAGACCGAGCTTGGAAAGCAGAAGGCCCGGGCCCGTAACGCCGCCGCAGTGGAGGCCGGAGACTGGGTGGTGCTGGACGGGACAGAGGAGCACTCTTTCGTGGGTTACGATACATTGGAGACGGATGTGCGTATCGTCAAGTACCGTACCGTCAAGACCAAAGGCAAGGAGGTCTACCAGCTGGTATTCGACCGTACTCCCTTCTATGCCGAGAGCGGCGGACAGGTCGGAGACTGCGGAACCATAGTCTCTCCCTCAGGTGAGAAGACGCTTGTACTAAACACCATCAAGGAGAACAACCTCAGTATACATATCGCGGACAGGATTCCTTCGGAGCCGGAGGCGGTGTTCCACGCCTGTGTGGACGCTCAGAAACGGCAGGAGACGGCCAACAACCATTCGGCCACCCACCTGCTGCACCAGGCCCTGCGCTCCGTGCTGGGTACTCATATAGAGCAGAAGGGTTCCTACGTATGCCCCGCGTATTTCCGTTTTGACTTCTCTCACTACGAGAAGATATCCGCTGAGAAACTGCGCGAGGTGGAGAGGATGGTCAACCGTCTTATACGTGAGGATTATCCCCGTCAGGAGTTCCGGGATGTGCCTATAGCCGAGGCGAAGGGCATGGGAGCGATGGCTCTTTTCGGAGAAAAATACGGGGACAAAGTGCGGGTAATCCGTTTCGGAGACTCAGTGGAGCTCTGCGGAGGAACCCACACTTCCTCTACAGGCCGTATAGGTATGCTCAAAATAGTCTCAGAGTCAGCCGTGGCGGCAGGTGTACGCAGGATACAGGCTGTTACGGGCAGTTATGTGGAGGATCTTTTCGACGGAGTCGAGGACCAGATCAACGCCGTGCGCTCCTTCCTGGAGAATACCCCGGATATTATCACCGGTATCAAGAAGCTCGTGGCCGAGAATGATTCATTCCGTCATTCTCTCGAGGAGGTGGCCCGTGAGAGAGCCGCGGCCCTCAAGAAGAACCTGACGGAAAAGAGCGAGATGACACCTTCCGGAGTGCGTCTGTTCTCCCTGACCGGAGTGTATTCTCCCGATGTCATTAAGGAAGTGGCCTTTGAACTGCGGAAGGAGAATACACGCGCTGCCATGGTTGCCGCGATTATGACCCCCGACCGCAAGCCCTCGCTGCTTATGATGTACACTGATGACCTGGTGGCTGCTGGAGCTCATGCCGGCAAGGATGTGAAGGCCGCTGCCGCCCACATCAAGGGCGGCGGAGGCGGACAGCCCTTCCTGGCTACCGCAGGAGGCAAGGATCCTGACGGTCTTGTAGCGGCTTTGACAGCCATGATTGAATCCGTCAATAAGATAGGCTGACGACATACGCTATTGCATGATGAAGAGACTCGACCTTTTCATATTGAAATCCTTTTTAGGGCCGTTCGTGATGACATTCTTCATCACCGTGTTCATACTGGTGATGCAGTTCCTGTGGCTGTATATCGATGAACTGGTGGGAAAAGGTCTGAGTTTCTGGGTCATCATGGAGTTTCTGGGATGGGGCTCAGCGACTATCCTGCCGCTCTCCATGCCGTTGGCCACATTGCTGGCCTCCATCATGACATTCGGCAATCTGGGAGAGAACAACGAGCTGCTGGCCATAAAGGCCGCCGGTATTTCTCTTCAAAGGGTATTCCTTCCGATTATATTTGTGGCTTTCGGTATCAGTGTGGCTGCGTTCTTTGTGTCCAACAACCTGATACCGCTGGCATACAATAAGATATATACTCTGCAGTACGATATTGCCAGAACGAAGGACGAGATCAAGATTCCGACCGGTACATTCTACAACGGTATAGACGGTTACTCCCTCAGAGTGAACTCCAACAACAAGGAGACCGGAATGATGTACGATGTGATGATCTACAACCATACCAAAAACAAAGGCAATATATCTCTGGCTTTGGCGGATTCAGGCATGATACGCTCGACACCTGACAAGAAGGCCCTCGTGTTCACTCTGTATCATGGTGTATCATACGAGGAGGACAATACCAGGACGGCCCGTGACACCTCCTATGTCCTTCAGCAGGTGGATTTTGAGATGCAGGAGATAGTCATAGCCTTGGAAAATTATGCTTTCCAGAAATCGGAGGAGACCAGGTATGGAGATAATATCATGGCCAGAAATCTGGAGCAGCTGCGCGGTGACCGGGATTCGCTTGGACGTCTGTATGACTCCACGGCGGCGGTGCAGAGGAAAGAGGTAGTTTACGACTTGAGTATAAGATCTGCAAGACAGTTGGATACGGCTAAGAATAAAGATTATGACAGTGCTGTCAACTTCCCTCTGGATTCCTTGAAGTGGACTGATACGCAGCGTGAGCTCAAGGCGGTGGAGGATGCCATAGGCTCGGTGCAGAAAGCTATTCAGACCATGATAGGGTATGACCGTGAGGTAATTCAGTACACTTTCTATCTCAGAAGGATAGACCTGGAGTCTCTGAGAAAATTCACACTCTCTTTCGCATGTTTCATATTTTTCTTCATAGGGGCTCCTCTGGGTGCTATTATCCGCAAGGGCGGACTGGGCACTCCTGTGATAGTGTCCGCACTGTTCTTCGTACTGTACTGGGTGGTGGATATATCAGGCAAGAAGCTGGCCAGGGACGGTGTCATATCTCCGGAACTGGGAGCATTCATATCTTCCCTGGTACTGTTGCCCATAGGCGTGTTCCTTACGTGGAAATCCACCAAGGATTCATCTATCTTCAATATAGAGACCTATATCCTGCCGGTTAAGAAATTTTTTGCCAAAATGTTCGGAAGTAAGAAGAAACGCAGTGCGGGTTCTACGGACGGGACCCTCAGCCGTGGCCGTAAGGCCGGCATAGTGTTCATGGGTACGCCTGAATTTGCCGTGGAGTCTCTGAAGGCGTTGGTTGAGGGCGGATACAATGTCCTGGGTGTGGTGACTGTCCCTGACCGTAAGATCGGCAGGGGGCAGAAGATAGGCTGCAGTCCGGTAAAGCAGTATGCCGAGGAGCATTCCATGCCCCTGCTGCAGCCGGAGTCTCTCAAGGATCCCGATTTCCTGAAGGAGCTGGAGACTTTCGAAGCCGACCTGTTTGTCGTAGTGGCATTCAGGATGCTGCCAAAGGTTGTATGGTCCATGCCCCGTCTGGGCACATTCAATCTCCATGCCTCTCTGCTCCCCGCTTACCGCGGAGCGGCCCCCATCAACTGGGCGGTAATCAACGGGGAGACGCTCACGGGAGTGACCACCTTCCTGCTGGACGAGCATATGGACACGGGCTCTATTCTGTTTCAGGAAGAGGAGGAGATACTGCCTGATGACAATGTGGGCAGGCTTTATGACCGTCTGATGGTCAGGGGGGCGGCTCTGGTACTCAGGACTGTGGATGCTCTTGAATCCGGTACTGCCGTGCCGAGGCCGCAGGATACCTCGTCGCTTACGCCGGAGAGGATGTCCGCGCCGAAGCTGAGCCGTCAGACAGGGGAGATAGACTGGACTATCAGTGCGGAACGGATACACAATCTGGTGCGCGGTCTGGCTCCGAAGCCGGGAGCTCACGGCCTACTGCATATGGGAGATCAGGAACTGGAACTTAAAATCTATGATACTGAGATTATAAGCGGGGACGGTCTTCCTGAGGAGTTTGTCAACTCCGCTCCGGGTGTTGTATATACAGATCACAAGTCCCTGCTAGCGGTCCGTTGCGGCGAGGGGATATTGTCTGTAAAGGAACTTCAGGCTCCCGGCAAAAAGATGATGCCTGCGTCCAGTTTCCTGGCAGGATGGAGGGGATAAGGGGATGAGGCCGTCTGTTTCTTATGCGATATTGTGTGACGGGGATTTCCCCGGGAAAGCCGAGGTCAGGGACTGCCTCCTCTCCTGTGACGTGGTGGTCTGCTGCGACGGTGCCGCGGCCTCTTTTATGAGATTCCGGAGGCCGGAGTTCGTGGTGGGGGATATGGACTCGTTGCCAGAGGATGTCAGGAATGAACTTTCCGATCAGCTGTTTCATATAGGGGAGCAGGAGAGCAATGATCTCTCCAAGGCTTTCCGGTGCGTCTGTGCTCTGCTCCGGACAGGCACGGGCCGGCACATTCCGGAATTTTCCATAACGGTATTCGGCGCTACCGGCAAGCGCGAGGACCACACGCTCGGCAATATATCGCTTCTGGCCGACTTCGCGCAGTATCTGTCTGCCTGCGGGACTCCCGGGCGGCTTTCCATGATGACTGATTACGGTCTGTTCGTGCCGGTGCTGGACTCATGTGCGTTCAGCCTCCCTGCCGGCCAGCCGGTCTCCATATTCGCCTTTGACCAGACCCTCAGGATAGACAGTTCTGGACTGGAGTATCCTACTGGGGATGTCAGGTTCGATATGTGGTGGAAGGCTACGTTGAACAGGGCTTCAGGCGGCAGGGTGGAGCTCAGGCTCAGTCATCCGGCCAAAGCACTGATGTATCTTCCAGGGTGGCATGGCAAAAGACTTGATACGGAAACATTGCTATGATGCGTTTTCTTAAGGACTGGACTCTTCCGATTGCCATGGCTGCGGGTGCCGGCGGATATTTTCTGTTTCACTATGCCGGTTTTCTCGCACCCCTTAAACCTGCGGTATGGGTGGCGGTGGATATCCTGACACCGTCGCTGATTTTCATACAGCTTTTTCTGACTTTCTGCAAGATAGACCTGAACGACCTGCGTCTGACGAAGTGGCACTGGATTATACTGGCTTTCCAGACACTCTCCGCGCTGGTTATGGCGGCCGTGCTGATATTGGTGCCTATGAATGAGGTCTACCGGGAGATATTCGAAGGGGCGATGGTATGTCTGATATGCCCGACCGCCACAGCCGCTGCAGTCGTCACGGACAAACTGGGAGGCAGTGCTGCGCGCATTACGCTTTATAACCTCATGTCCAATATTCTGGCGGCGGTGTTTGTGCCCGTTGTCTTTCCATTGATTGAGGTTCATTCCGAAATGGGATTCTTCCCGGCATTTCTGAAGATTCTCTCAAAGGTCTTTCCGCTGCTGATATGTCCCTTCCTGCTGGCTGTGCTGCTCAAGTACATCTGGCCCAAGGCCCATGATTTCTTCAAGGCCCGTGCGGGCATCGCGTTCTATCTTTGGGCGGTGGCTCTCGCTCTCGCTATCGGACAGACAGTGCGTTCCATGCACAACAGCACGGCTCCCGCAGCTGTCCTGTGGATGATAGCAGGCGCGGCTTTGCTGACCTGCATAGTTCAGTTCTGGTTCGGAAAGCGTACCGGCAAGGCTTTGGGAGATACCATTACCGCCGGTCAGGCTCTTGGACAGAAAAACAGTGTTCTGGCCATCTGGATGGCATATACGTATCTTAACCCCATATCATCCCTCGCTCCAGGAACCTATGCCGTCTGGCAGAATATTTTCAATTCCTGGCAGCTCTGGCGGAAAAATCATAGGGATTGTCCCGAAAAATAGGATATCTTCCGAGATTTTTTATAATTTTGCTACTTAATTCGGCTAAGTAGTAATATGCGCAAGAAAATAGACAGACAGTATATCCTGAACCGCGAGACCCTTGAATATGAGGAGGTGGAGCAGCCTTCCACCACCAAGCGGTATATCAGGACTATTATTACTTATGCTGCATCCAGTATCTCTGTTTTCATCCTGTCGCTCTACCTCATCACCGATGTCTTTCACACCCGTACTCCGAAAGGAATGATTGCATATCGGGATTACAGTGAGTGGCATTCTAAACTGAACTTGCTGGAGCGAAGACTGGATGCTGCGGACAAGGCTCTTATGAATATGGAGAGAAGGGACAACATGCTGTATCGTTCTGTTTTCGGCATGGAGACTATTCCGGATGACATACGCAATGCCGGATACGGTGGAGTAGACAGGTATGCGGATATAAGCAGTCTTGATTATACAGGTGTCCTCACTTCTACAGTAATGCGCTCCGAGATATTGTTGAAAAAAGCTTATATACAGTCCAAATCTTTCGATCAGGTAGCTCTGATATCCGATAGAGCAGCCGAGATGGCCCAGTGTGCACCGACTATTCCTCCTGTCAACTATTCACATGTGCGGCAGGCTTCAGGGTTTGGAATGCGCGTGGATCCTATACTGAAGAACCGCCGTAGAAGTCATCAGGGCGTGGATCTGGCACCTAAGTCCGGAAAGGAAGGCGAGCCGGTGTATGTGACCGGTAACGGAGTAGTCAAGGCTGTAGGTTATGATGCCGGAGGTTATGGCAGATATGTTCTGGTTGATCACGGATTCGGTTATCAGACCCGTTACGCTCATCTTAAGAAGGCCCTGGTCGAGCAGGGGCAGGAGGTGCTGCGGGGACAACAGATAGCTGAGATGGGAAATACCGGACGTTCTACAGGTACGCATCTTCATTATGAGGTGATATATATGGGCAAGCATGTCAATCCGGTCAATTATTACAACAAGGACATCCTTCCGGAGGATTATGCGGCGATAATAGCTTCCTCCAACGAGAAGCCTATGAGCTGACGGTATGGGCAGGCTGAAGTACGATAAAGATCTTCTGGACTACGTTGAGGACAAGCATCCGGTGATATATCATGTTCTCCGGGTTCTCAAGTTCCTGGGCTATACATTGGCTCTGGTGTTTCTGTATTATCTGATATTCACCTTGTTCTTTTCTTCAGATGAAGAACGGCGTATGATATCCGAGAGCAGGCTCATAGAGAGAGAGTACGAAGAACTGGCCTACCAGACAGAACTGCTTGAGGGTGTGGTGGAGGAACTGGAGTTTAAGGATGAGAATATATACCGGGAACTGTTTAATACTAATTTCCCCAATTATTCATTTTCTCCAGATACGATGTCCGACGGATATATCCGGTATACATCCAGGAAGATAGACAGGTTGTGGTCGGAAATAGATCACTGCAGCACTATGCTCGAATCCGTGACGGATTCACTTATGGTCATCGGCGGGGACGAGCTCAGGGATATTCCGTCCATTATGCCTATAGCAGACTTTCCTTTGGGCAATGTCGGGGCCTCGCTGGGACGGAAGATGCACCCTTTTTATAAGCAGATGGTGTTTCACGGAGGGCTGGATCTGGTGTCTCCGGCAGGAATAGAAGTGGTGGCTACGGCCGACGGCAGGGTCGCCTCGGTGGAGAGGGCTATGAAATTGCAGGGGACCAGGATAATACTTGATCACGGAAATGGCTACGAGACTGTCTACGCGCATCTTTCTGACGTGTTGGTGCGTAAAGGCCAGAAGGTAAGCCGTGGGGATGTGATCGCGCGTACCGGCAATACCGGGACTTCCTTTGCGCCTCATCTGCACTATGAGGTGATACGGAACGGGCGTCAGTTGGATCCGCTGTGTTTCCTCAACGGGGAACTTGACATTGATAGATATGGGGAACTGCTTAGGTATGCGGTCAATACCGGGCAGTCTCTGGATTAAAACATAATTTATGCCTTATAAGGAATATAAACCGGAAAAACTGTACTACAGTATCGGAGAAGTGGCTGAGATACTGGGGGAGAGCACTTCTCTGGTGCGTTTCTGGTCGGACTCGTTCCCGGAGTTCGTAAGACCGGAGAGAAATAAAAAGGGCAACAGGAAGTTCACTCCCGCCGATGTGGAGAATCTCAGGATCATCCATCATCTGGTAAAGGACCAGAGGATGACTCTGGAGGGAGCGGCGGCCAGGATGAAGGTCAATAAGGAGGGCCTGGACCATCGGACCGAGGCGGTGGAGCGTCTGCGCGGCATAAAAGAGTCCCTTATGGAGATATCACAGTTATTGAACAGCAGGTTTTAGGATATGAAAGCAGCGGAAATAGCATCGGTCATAGAGGCGATGGCTCCTCTGGGTATTCAGGAGTCCTGGGACAATTCCGGATTCTGTATAGGCAACGGTGAAAGTGAGGTTCACAAGGCTCTGATAGGCTTTGACTGTACTCCGGCTCTCATAGCGGAGGCTGTGGAGGTGGGTGCGGACATGGTGATAACCCATCATCCTCTGATTTTCAGAGGCATCAGTAAGATCTCCATGGCTACTGACACCGGCAGGACTGTCATGGAGGCCATCCGTCACGGGATAACGGTATATGCCTGTCACACCAACATGGACAAGGTCCTGTGCGGAGTCAGCGGACATACGGCCTCGATGATGGGGCTGCGCAATGTGCGCGTGCTGGACAGTGACGCTGACGGTAACGGACTGGGTGTGATCGGCGAGCTGCCTTCGCCGGTGAGTGCGGAGGATTTTCTCAAGGCGATGAAGTCAGCTTTGGGCCTGAGCGTAGTACGCCATTCCAGACTGCCGGATGCTCCGGTATTCAGAGTCGCGCTCTGCGGAGGCAGCGGACATTCACTGATCGGCCGGGCTCATGAGGCTGGTGCGGATGTATATGTGAGCGCGGATATATCCTACCATGATTTTTACGCTCCTGACGGCATGATGATTGCTGACATAGGGCATTTTGAGAGCGAGTCAGGGATTGTGGGCGTAATATATGATACCGTTAGGGAAAAAATTCCTAACTTTGCGGTTCAGATTGCAGAGAAAAGTATTGTTAATCCGGTATATTATTTTTAGACAGATATGGCTACAACAAGACAGAAAAATTTGGTGGACACTCCCATCGACAGGCGTGAGACATTCGTTTCTCTTTCCAAGAGCATCAATGACACCGATGCCGGGATGGAGCACAAGCTTCACACATTGTACATGATTCAGCAGAAGGACTCGAAGATAGATGAGATTCATATGTTGTTGGGAGAGCTTCCCGATGAGATCAGGGATCTGGAGGACGAGATAGCAGGTCTGAAGACCCGTGTGGGCAAGCTTCGCGAGGAAATAGTCGAGGCTGAGAAATATATAACCCAGAAGAAGATAGAGGCTGACAACAACAGGGCTTCGATAGCCAAGTATCAGGAGCAGCAGGCCAATGTCAAGAACAACAGGGAGTATGTGTCCATCTCCCGTGAGCTGGAGTACCAGCAGCTTGAGCTGGAACTGGCCGCCAAGCGCATCAATGAGAAGAAGGCCCGTGTGGACGAGCTTAAGGCCGCTGTGACGGCGACACAGAATGCCATCAGCCAGAAGGAGTCGGATCTGGAGGAGAAGAAGAAGGAGTGCGAGTCCATCACCGAGGAGACTGCCAGGGAGGAGGAGAGGCTTACAAAGGAGATTGCCGAGCTCAAGGCATCCATCGATGCCAGGACACTGGCTGCTTATGAGAAAGTGAGGGCCAATGCCCACAACGGACTGGCCGTCGTGACTGTCAAGAGGGATGCCTGTGGCGGATGCTTCAACAAGATACCCCCTCAGAGGCAGCTGGATATAGCACAGAACAAGAAGATAATCGTATGCGAGTACTGCGGCAGGATTCTGGTGAGTCCCGATTTTGAAGAGGACAGCTCGTCCGCAGAAAAGTAATGATACGCACGTTTTTCCAGCACTTAGGACAGACATCACCATCCCCTTTGGCTATTGAGGTAGACAGGGCGGATGGTGTTTTTATCTATTCCGGAGACCGCAGGTATCTGGATATGGTATCCGGCGTGTGTGTCAGCAATATAGGTCATCATCATCCCGATGTGACAGCCGCTGTACGTGCACAGGCTGAGAACTATTTTCACCTGATGGTCTACGGGGAGATGATACAGGCCCCGCAGGTGCTGCACGCATCTCTGCTCACATCCATTCTGCCGCCGTCGCTGGACTGCATCTACTATGTCAATTCCGGCTCGGAGGCCGTGGATGCGGCCTTGAAACTGGCCAAGCGGCTTACAGGCCGCCGGCGCATAGCTTCGTTCGTACACTGTTACCACGGGTCTTCCCATACTTCGCTGAGCCTTATGACGGATCCGGAGCGTCAGAGCGTGTTCGGACCGCTGCTGCCTGATGTGGATCATCTGCGCTTCAACGTGGTGGAGGATCTGGCCCGGATAACGGAGCAGACGGCGTGCGTGATAGTGGAGCCGGTACAGGGTGAGGCGGGGGTGATCGTACCAGAGGACGGTTTCCTGCAGGCCCTGCGCTTACGTTGCGACGAGACAGGCGCGCTGCTGGTCTTTGACGAGGTGCAGACCGGATTCGGCCGCACCGGCCGGATGTTTGCCTTTGAGAAATACGGAACTGTGCCGGACATTCTGGTGCTGGCCAAGGCCCTCGGCGGAGGGATGCCTCTGGGAGGAGTAGTCTCTTCCAAACGGAGGTTGGACGCATTTACCTGCAATCCGGTTCTCGGGCATATCACTACATTCGGAGGACATCCGGTGTGCTGTGCCGCCGCGCTTGCCTCGCTCAAGGTGCTGCTGCGGGAGGACTGGGTGGCTCAGGCCGAGACCAAGGGGCAGTATATAGAGGAGGCGCTCCGCTCTCATCCGGCTGTCAGGGAGATACGCCGTTCCGGTCTGCTGCTGGCAGTGGATCTGGGCCGGGAGGACTATGCCTCGCGGATGCTGGGCCTGCTGCTGGACGAGGGTGCGGTGAGCGATTATTTCCTCTACAATCCCACATCTTTCCGTATCGCGCCCCCGCTGTGCATAAGCATGGAGGAGGCGGATATGGCCGTGAACGCCGTAACCAGGGCGTTGGATAAACTCTAATCATTGAAGACCATGCCTGTTAAAACTACCAAACCTAAAAGTAAGAAAGAAGTCTCCCTGGATGCTGTCGGTCTGGAGGCCGGTAAGAAGCCGCCTCAGGCCCTGGATGTCGAGGAGGCTGTGCTGGGAGCCATGCTCATCGAACCCAATGCGGTGCCGGATGTGCTTGATTCTCTGACGGCTGACTGTTTTTATAAGGATGCGCACCGGAAGATATTCTCTGCAATATCCAGCCTTTCGCTGGCGCATGATCCGGTGGATATATACACAGTGGCGGAGCAGTTGAAGAAGGACGGCTCGCTGGATGAGATAGGCGGACCGTATTATCTGAGTCTGCTGTCGTCAAAGGTGGGTGCGGCCGCTCATGTGGATTATCACGTGAAGATACTGCTTCAGAAATACATACAGAGAGAACTGATAACCATATCGGCCCAGGTGCAGAGAGACTCGTTCGATGACGGCATCCCTGTGGACGACCTGCTGGACGGAGCCCAGCAGAAGTTGTTCAACCTGGCGGAGAAGAACATGAAGCGGGAGACCCAGCCTGTGCAGGATGTCATCAAGGAGGCAGTGATGGAGATAGAGGCCAACCAGGAGCGGACTGACGGTCTGAGCGGTGTGGCTTCCGGCTATACCGGGATAGACAGGATCACCCTCGGCTGGCAGGCTTCGGACCTGGTGATCATAGCGGCACGTCCCGCCATGGGTAAGACAGCCTTCGTGCTGACTATGGCCCGCAATATGACGGTTGACCATAGGATACCGGTCGCGTTCTTCTCGCTTGAGATGTCATCCAAGCAGCTGGTCAAGAGACTTCTGGTCTCCGAGACCGGACTCTCTTCGGAGAAGATACGCGGAGGAAAGAAACTGCAGGAGTACGAGCTGGTCCAGCTTCACGAGCGGATAAAGGATCTGGCTTCGGCTCCGCTTTACATTGACGACACTCCGTCGCTTTCGATATATGAGCTGCGCTCCAAGGCCCGCCGCCTGGTGCGCAACGCCGGAGTCAAGCTCATCATCATAGACTATCTTCAGCTTATGACCGGTCCTCCGGAGCTGCGCGGCATGAGGGAGCAGGAGGTGTCCAATATCTCGCGCTCGCTCAAGGCCATAGCCAAGGAACTGGACATACCGGTGATAGCCCTTTCCCAGCTCAGCCGTGCCGTCGAGACCCGCGGTGGCAACAAGCGTCCCCAGCTCAGCGACCTCCGCGAGTCGGGAGCCATAGAGCAGGATGCCGACATAGTGATGTTCATCCACCGTCCGGAGTATTACGGAACCGAAAGTGAGTCTGCCGTGCCGGGAGAGGCCCAGATCATCATAGCCAAGCACCGTAACGGCTCCACGGCTGACGTACCCATGCGCTTCCGTGCCTCCGAGGCCCGTTTCGTGGATGCCAACGAGGGCGGATTCGGGGATCTGGAACCGGCATCGGACGCTTATATTGAGTCCAGCATGAACAACTCCGAGTTCGATGAGGACTTTTAGGCATATCCTCGTACTGCTGCTCGCAGTGACATCATCCGTCTCCCTTTGGGGACAGTGCTTCCCGGTCCACCCGGATCTGGCGGAGGAACATGCGTTCAGGCAGGACGAGAGGCTGACATATATTATCCATTACAAATGGCTGGGCATCAGGACTGACGTGGGTTCGGCCACGGTGACGCTCCATGACGGAGGGGAGAGAGGCGGCAGACATCTGCTGCACCCGGTGGCTACCGGCAGCACCTACCGTTTCTGGGATGTGTTCTTCAAGGTCAGGGATACCTACGAGTCCGTTTTCTACGAGGACAGTGTCCGTCCGGTGTATTTCCACAGGGACATACACGAGGGCAAGTACACCATAAAGAACACCTACAGCTGGGATGACAGCACCCATGCCATAGATGCCAGGATAGAGTGGGCGGAGCGGTCGCTGGATACCCTGCTGCCTGGAAACAGATGCACGTTCGACATCCTTACCCTGTTCTACAACGCCAGGAACATGGATTTCGAGGCACTGGAGCAGGGAGTCAACAATCCCGTCTCCTTCGCCATAGACGAGGAGATATTCGACATATATTTCCGCTATATCGGCCGGGAGGAGAAGCGCGTGCCGGGACTCGGAGTCTACAGAACGATGAAATTCGCGGCCAAAGTAGTGGCCGGGGAGGTGTTCACCGGGGAACAGGAGATGTATATCTGGGTCTCGGACGACATGAACCGGGTGCCCCTGCTGTTCGAGTCTCCTATCATCGTCGGTTCGGTCTTCGGACGGCTGGCGGACTGGGAGGGACTCCGATATCCGTTGGAAGATTGCAAAGTGGTTAAAAATAAAAAGAAATGAAACAGACAGATGCAGAGATAAGACATGTCGGCAGGGTGGTGGGCGTGTCCGGCTCACAGATAAAGGTTCAGATCCTGACGCAGACAGCCTGCTCGGGATGTCAGGCCAAGGCGGTATGCGGAGCTTCGGACGGAAAGACCCGCATAATCCCGGTCCGCCGTCCCGATGACGGAAGCATCGCCGTAGGCGACGAGGTCAATGTGATAATACGACAGGGTCAGGGCTTCAAGGCAGTTTTGATAGCTTATCTGATTCCGCTGTTCATTTTATTGGTTTTATTATTAACTTTGCCTATGTTTTTTGAAAATGAGCTGGTGACCGGACTCGGAGCCCTGGGATTCGTGGCTCTGTACTATCTGGTGCTGGCTCAGTTCAGGGACAAGCTCAACTCAGGATTCATATTTACTGTAGAAAAGATAAAATAACAGCAGATGGGTACAACATTTATTTTTACAGTCATCACTCTCAGCGTATTGGGCCTGTTGCTCGCGGTGGTGCTCTTTCTCGTCGCCAAGAAATTCAACGTGGAGGAGGACCCGCTCATCGATGTTGTCGAGGCCACGATGCCCGGAGCCAACTGCGGAGGCTGCGGCTTTGCCGGCTGCAGGGCCTTTGCCGAGGCATGTGTGAAGTCCCGCTCGCTTGACGGCAAGTTCTGTCCCGTTGGCGGCAATGCCGTCATGCAGAAGGTGGCGGCCGCGATGGGTGTGCAGGCCGAGGAGAAGGCTCCTATGGTGGCCGTGGTAAGGTGCAACGGCACATGTCAGAACAGAGTGCGTGTCAATGAGTATGACGGCTCGGTTTCATGCCGCATCATCAGTTCGCTTTATGCGGGTGACACAGGTTGCCGTTTCGGCTGCCTTGGAGGAGGGGACTGTGAGCGTGCCTGTCCGTTCGGAGCCATAAAGGTCAACCCCGAGACTCTTATCCCTGAGGTGGACGAGGAAAAGTGTACTGCCTGCGGTGCCTGTGTAAGAGCCTGCCCCAAGGGTGTCATCGAACTGCGCAACAAGGGACCTAAGAACCGCCGCGTATATGTGTCCTGCATGAGCCAGGACAAGGGAGCCGTGGCCCGCAAGGCCTGCTCCGCTGCCTGCATCGGCTGCCGCAAGTGCGAGAAGGTCTGCCCGTTCGGAGCCATTACCGTCGAGAACAATCTGGCTTATATAGATTTCAATAAATGCAAGCTCTGCCGCAAGTGTGTGGCCGAGTGTCCTACAGGAGCCATCCATGCCGTCAATTTCCCTCCCAAACCGGCTGCCGCTCCCGCGGAAGAACCAAAAACTGACAAGCAATGAGACGTACATTTTCAATGGGTGGCGTTCACCCGCATGACTGCAAGATATCCGCAGACTCAGCGATAGAGACATTCCCTCTGCCTCAGAGGATGTACATATCCATGTCCCAGCATCTGGGAGCTCCCGCCAAGCCTCTCGTACAGAAGGGTGACAAGGTCAGGACAGGACAGCTGATAGGGGCTTCCGCAGGATTTATTTCCGCCAATATTCACAGTTCCGTGTCGGGTACCGTCGCTGCCGTCGAGCCATACACCGACCTGGCCGGCAATCCGGTGATGCACGTGATCATAGACGTGGAAGGTGACGAGTGGGAGGAGTCCATAGACCGTACACCGGACATCGTCAGGGATATAACCCTGTCTCCGGCCGAGATTATAAAGAGGATAGCGGACTGCGGAGTCGTAGGTCTGGGAGGTGCGTCCTTCCCGACTCACGTGAAGCTGTCTCCTCCTCCGGGAAAGAAAGCGGAGTTCCTTATCATCAATGGTGCCGAATGCGAGCCGTATCTGACCTCCGACTACCGTCTGATGATCGAACATGCCGAGGAAGTGCTGCTCGGAGCCCGTATCATGATGAAGGCCCTGGGTGTTGTTGAAGGCTACATCGGTATAGAGGACAACAAACCCGAGGCCATAAAGAAGATGAGAGAGCTGACAGCTTCCTCGTATCCGGAGATAAAAGTGGTCTCCCTGCGCAAGAAATATCCGCAGGGCGGCGAAAAGCAGCTCATCGATGCCGTGACCGGCCGCAGGGTGCCCTCTATGGGGCTGCCTATAGACGCAGGCGTGGTGGTTCAGAACGTGGGCACCTCGTTCGCTGTTTACGAGGCGGTCCAGAAGAACAAGCCGCTTTTCGAGGGCGTGATGACGGTTACCGGAGAGTGTCTGGACTCCCAGCACAATTTCCTGCTCAGGGTGGGAACTCCTTTTGAGAAGATTCTCGAGGCTGTCGGAGGCGTACCTCAGAAGACGGCCAAGATAATCAGCGGCGGCCCTATGATGGGCAAGGCCGTGGCCAATCTCTCCGCTGCTTCCGTCAAGAGCACCTCGTCCCTGCTGCTGCTTACAGAGAAGCAGACCAAGCGCATGGAGGAGAGTGAGTGTATCCGCTGCGGCAAGTGCGTGCAGGCCTGTCCGATGGGACTGGAGCCTTATCTGCTCAACAAGCTCGCCCGTGCAGGCCGTATGGAGGATCTGGAGCACAACAAAGTCTACGACTGCATCGAGTGCGGATGCTGTATGTTCACCTGCCCGGCCTATATCCCCCTGCTGGACTACATCCGGACCGCGAAGGCCGATGTCATGCGCATCATGCGGAGCCGTCCCAAGAAGTAACTGATTAAACCATTATAAGAATATGAGAAAACTGATAGTATCTCCCGCACCCCATGTTCATGGAGATGAGAGCACGAGGATGATCATGAAGGACGTGCTTATCGCCCTTGCTCCCTCGATGCTGGTGGCCGTGTACTTCTACGGTCTCTCCGCCATAAAGCTGCTGCTGGTGGGTGTGATAGCATGTATGGGTGTGGAGTTCCTCATTCAGAAATATCTGATGCGGACCAAGGTGACCGTCACCGACCTGTCCGCAGCCGTGACCGGAGTCCTGCTGGCTCTCAACCTGCCTCCGACAGCGCCCTGGTGGGTGATAGTGATCGGAGCCGTAGTGGCTATAGGTGTGGCCAAGATGACATTCGGCGGACTGGGTCACAATATCTTCAACCCCGCGCTGGTGGGCCGTGTCTTCCTGCTGATATCCTTCCCTGTGATCATGACGGACTGGACCGTGCCCGCTTCCTGGTTCCGCCCCGGAGTGGATGCCGTCACCGGTGCGACTCCGCTGGCTTTGGTCAAGGAGGGACTTGCACAGGGCATGACAGTGGACCAGATTATCTCCGCCAACCCTGACCTGACCTACGGGCAGATGCTCTTTGCCAGGGCAGGCGGCTCGGCAGGAGAGGCCTCCGCGCTGGCCATCATCCTCGGTTTCATATATCTGCTGGTACGCAGGGTCATCCGTCCCCACATCCCCGTTACTATCATCCTGACCGTGGCCGTGATGACCGGTATCTTCTGGCTGATCGATCCGTCCCAGTACACCGACCCTCTGTTCAATATCCTGACAGGAGGCGTTCTGCTCGGTTCGGTATTCATGGCCACCGACTACGTGACCTCGCCCATGGCGGTCAAGGGAATGGTCATCTACGGTATCGGCATCGGAGTGCTCACGGTGCTTATCCGTTACTTCGGTTCGTATCCCGAGGGAGTCTCGTTTGCGATACTCATTATGAACTCGATAGTACCCTTACTCAACAAATACATCAAGCCCGCAAGGTTCGGGAAGGAGGTGAGTCATGCCTAAGGAATCCACACTTCGCAGCATGGTCCTCTGCCTGTCTCTGGTATGTCTGGTGTGCTCCGCCCTGCTCGGAGGAGTGTACGTGATGACTAAAGGCAAGATAGACCAGGAGCAGATCAAGAAGACCAACAACGCCATCGCTCTGGTGACACCGGAGTTTGACAACGCGCCGTCATCCGAGAAGATGACGGTGGAGATAGACGGAAAGGAAGTCGCGGTATATCCGGCCCGTAAGGACGGCCAGGCTGTGGGCTATGCGGTAGAGTCCTTTACATCCAAGGGATTCAGCGGCACGATCAACATCATGGTCGGCTTTGACATGGACGGCAACATCGTGGGTACTTCCGTCATATCCCATGCCGAGACCCCCGGCCTGGGCGCGAAGATGACGGAACCTGCCTTCTACTCCCAGTTTGTAGGCAAGAATCCGGCTTCTTTCAGGCTCAGCGTGGCCAAGGACGGCGGGGACGTGGACGCCATCACGGCCTCCACCATTACCTCCAGGGCTTACTGCGATGCGGTGGACAGAGCCTGGAGGGTATTTCAGAAGATTATGGACAACAACTCAAAATAGCGGAATATGAGTAAACTGAGAATTATAGCCAACGGCATCATCAAGGATAATCCTACGTTTATCCTCGTGCTCGGTATGTGTCCCACCATCGGTACCACTACCTCCGCGATAAACGGTATGGGAATGGGTCTCGCCACTACTTTCGTCCTCATTCTCTCCAACGTATTCATCTCGCTTCTGGCCAAGATGATCCCCGACAAGGTCCGTATCCCGGCCTACATCGTCATCATAGCCTCGTTCGTTACGGTCCTGGAGCTCCTGATGCAGGCCTATGTGCCTGACCTGTATGCGGCCCTGGGTCTGTTCATCCCGCTGATCGTGGTCAACTGCATCATCCTCGGCAGGGCGGAGGCGTTCGCCAACAAGAATACTCCCCTGGACTCGGCCTGTGACGGTATCGGTATCGGACTCGGTTTCACGCTGGCCCTGACAGTCATCGGTATGGTGCGCGAGCTGCTTGGCAATCTGTCGTTCTTCGGCATGAAGCTCGCCGAGGGCGGAGACGGTATGCTGGCTTTCGTCCTGGCACCCGGAGGATTCATCGTGCTGGGCTACCTCATGGTGGTATTTAGAAAACTTACTCAAAAAAAGGCTTAATACATTATGGAATATCTGATAATAATCATATCGGCGGTATTTGTCAACAATATCGTACTGGCCCAGTTCCTCGGTATCTGCCCGTTCCTGGGTGTCTCCAATAAGGTCAGTACGGCCACAGGTATGTCCGCAGCAGTGGTGTTCGTCATCACCCTGTCTACTTTGGTCACATATCTCATAGACCATTATATACTGGCCAGCCTGGACATCACGTTCATGAGGACGATAGTCTTCATCCTGGTGATTGCAGCCCTCGTGCAGATGGTCGAGATCATCCTCAAGAAGATATCTCCCTCGCTGTATCAGGCCCTGGGCATCTTCCTGCCCCTGATTACCACCAACTGTACTGTGCTCGGAGTGGCTATCAGCGTGGTGACCAAGGAGTTCACCTTCGGCGGTGAGGCTCATCTGCTCAATCTGGGCGAGACCGTAGTCTACGCCGCATCCAGCGCGCTGGGCTTCGGAGTGGCGATGGTGCTTTTCGCCGGTATCCGCGAGCAGCTGGACCTGGTATCCGTTCCCAAGGCATTCAAAGGTACTCCCATCGCACTGGTCACGGCCGGTATCCTGGCCATGGCGTTCATGGGATTCAGCGGACTGGTATAGAGTATGGCTACTATAACTGAGATAGAGAAACTGATAGCCGCCGGCCGTCTGGACGATGCCAGGGACGAGATAGAACGGCTTCTGGAGGCGGAGCCTCAGAATCCCCAGGCGTGGTTCCTGTTGGGAGGTATCTACCGCCGACATGAGCTGTGGGGGGACGCCATCAATGCCTACAACAAGGCCAAGCTGATAGAGCCGGAGGGACCCGCAGCCGCTGCGATAGAGTCCATCTACGACATTATCCGCTTTGTCAATACTGACTTGATGAATCCTTAGTGCAGCCCGCGTCCGAGGACATAGAGGACTATGCCTATGGCCACGGATACGTTGAGCGAGTGCTTGGTACCGTACTGGGGAATCTCCAGAGTGAAGTCGCACTGGTCCACTGCCTCCTGAGAGATGCCGTGGACTTCGTTACCGAAGATTACTGCGTATCTTCCGGCAGGGTCAAGTTCCCTTCTTCCGTAGAGGAAATCATCGGTGGATATTGAGTCTTCGGTCTGTTCCACTCCTATGACGGTGTATCCCTGCGCCTTCAGTTCCCTGACTGCCTCCACTGTGTCCTGCCGCCAGACCCAGTCCACAGAGAACTCGGCCCCCAGGGCGGATTTGTGAATCTCAGGGGCGGGAGATGTGGAGCTTATCCCGCACAGCACTATCCCCGAGGCGCGGAAAGCGTCGCAGGTGCGGAAGGCCGAACCGATATTGTGTCGGCTCCTCACATTGTCCAGAACTACGGTTATAGGGCTTTTAGACAAGGTTTTATATTCCTCGACGTCCGGTCTTCCCAGCTCGCTGTTCAATAATTTCCTAAACATTTTGTCAAACGGTAAATTTTTGCGTACTTTGCAAAGTTAAAATGAAAAAATCAGTTTAACCAAACAATATGAAACAGGATCTGCAAATATCAGAACTTATCAAGAAAGAGGAGAGCAGACAGCTTCACGGAATAGAGCTGATCGCCTCTGAAAACTTTGTCAGTGACAACGTTCTGGCCGCACTCGGCTCTTGCCTGACAAACAAATATGCTGAAGGTTATCCCGCAGCCCGTTATTATGGCGGATGCGAGGTGGTGGACCAGGTCGAGCAGCTTGCGATTGATCGTCTTAAAGAGCTTTATGGAGCCGAGTTTGCCAATGTACAGCCTCACTCCGGCGCTCAGGCCAATATGGCGGTGTTCATGGCATGTCTCAAGCCCGGTGACACTTTCATGGGTCTGGACCTGGCTCACGGCGGACACCTTACTCATGGCTCGCCCGTCAATATGTCCGGTATCAACTATCATCCCGTAGCGTACAAGCTGAACGAGGAGACAGGCCGCGTGGATTACGACCAGATGGAGAAGACAGCCCTCGAGTGCAGGCCCAAACTGATAGTGGGAGGTGCCTCTGCTTATTCCCGCGAGTGGGACTGGAAGAGGATGCGCGAGATAGCCGACAAGGTAGGTGCCATCTTCATGGTCGATATGGCTCATCCTGCAGGACTTATCGCAGCAGGTCTGCTGGACAATCCTGTCAAGTATGCCCACATCGTGACCACTACCACACACAAGACTCTCCGCGGACCTCGTGGCGGTGCCATCATCATCGGCAAGGACTTTGAGAATCCTTGGGGCCTGAAGACTCCTAAGGGTCAGATCAAGATGATGTCCCAGCTTATCAACTCGGCTGTATTCCCCGGTGTGCAGGGCGGTCCCCTCGAGCACTGCATCGCAGCCAAGGCCGTGGCATTCTACGAGGCTCTCCAGCCTGAGTTCAAGGAGTATCAGATGCAGGTTAAGAAGAATGCCGCCGCTATGGCCAAGGCTTTCATTGACAGAGGTTACAAGATCGTATCCGGCGGTACTGACAACCACCTGATGCTGATTGACCTCCGCACCAAGTTCCCCGACCTGACAGGAAAGGTGGCCGAGAAGACCCTCGTGCGTGCCGACATCACTGTCAATAAGAACATGGTGCCTTTCGACAGCCGTACTCCGTTCACTACTTCGGGTATCCGTGTAGGTACACCCGCCATCACATCCAGAGGTCTGGTGGAGAAGGATATGGAGGCTATCGTCGAACTTATCGATGAGGTGCTTTCAGATGTTGAGAACGAGGCAGTTATCGAGAAGGTCAAGAATGCCGCGCATTCTCTCGTTGCCGGCCGTCCTCTGAACGTCTGGTAGTAAAATGTACACATTTTGATACATTTTACGAACTTAAGCAGATAGAATTTAACGGGGGTGGATTGACAGTCCGCCCCTTTTTTGTGTCAGTCCCGCAGGCAGCCGACAGGCACTATCAGCACGGCTCCGCTGGTCCTCAACTTTTTCTGCAGGAGAGTATCGCAGATTCTAGGTCTGTAGTGCTTATTATCCATTGTCCAATTCTTTATCCTTTTGCAAAAATAAGCAATTCCGAACTTTTCTGAAAAAATGAAGCGGCATTTTCCTGAATCAGCCGTATCTTTGTAGTATGAAAGATTACCCGATAGTATTGTCAATAGCCGGTTCCGACCCCTCTGGTGGAGCCGGAATCCAGGCTGATATCAAGGCCATATCGGCCTGCGGCGGTTATGCTGCTGCGGCAGTGACAGCTGTGACTGTGCAGAATACGCAGGGAGTGTCATCTGTGGAGTATCTCTCCGGAGATGTAGTGGCAGCTCAGGTGGATGCTGTTATGTCTGACCTTGCTGTAGATGCAGTGAAGATAGGGATGACCGGAACAGTGCCGATAGTTGAGGCCATAGCGTCGCAGTTGGAGGCCCATCCGGTGCTGTATGTAGTTACCGATCCCGTAATGGTCTCTACCAGCAAAGATTCCCTTACTCTTCCTGATGCTGTCGAGGCCTTGTGTGACAAGGTGTTTCCGCACTCACATCTGATAACCCCCAATATCGACGAGGCTTCTAAGCTGGCCGGATTCCGGATACGTTCCCTCGAGGACATGGACCGGGCGGCTGTGTTTCTGAGAGACCGGTACGACTGTGCATTTCTGGTCAAGGGCGGAGACCTGCCTGCCGCTGTCACAGACTCTTCCACGGCATTGGGCTCCGCAGAGGAGGAATCAGAAAAGACAAAAGGCAGAGCAGCATTGTCGATGATTGTCTCGGAGTCCACCGATGTTCTCTGCGATATGGACGGACTTGTGCATATCACTTCCAAACGTGTGCTGACAAACAACTTGCACGGTACGGGCTGTACTCTCTCGTCGGCTATTGCAACGTTTCTAGGCGCCGGATATCCTTTGCGGGATGCTGTACAGTCCGCTGTGGTGTATGTCCATAATGCGATAGAGGCCGCTGCATCTCTCCGCATAGGACACGGGCACGGGCCTCTGCGGCATTTTTACAATGTGTGACGCGCCGGTATGGCAGATTTGTGTATGATCACCCCGTACGGTATTCGCTGCGGGGTGATTTTGGTAAGGGAATAACGTGTGAGAGTCTGGTTATATTATGAATCCGCATTGAGCGTATGACGGAGCGGAACCGTCGGAAATGTCTATAATCTCACCGTTCATGGAGCATTTGACAGTTGTGTTTCCTGCCTCGTTCTGTTCGAAATATATGATTATAGTCTCTCCGTCCAGTACGAACATCTCTCCTATGCATGCGTTGGCGTATTCTGTTATGGCGGTCATTTCTCCGTTTTTCCAGTAGGCTGCCCTACGATCAAGTCCGGGACCTTCACTTCCACCCAGATATACATCTCCGTTGCTGTCCACGCTTATGGAGTAGATTTGCGAGTTGATGTCTGTAGGAATAGGGTAAGCTTTGCCATTAATCCAGTAGGCAGGGCAGAATCTGTCAGTATTCAGATAATAACCTCCAACGTACACGTCTCCGTTGTGGACAGTCATGCATGAGGGGTAATTGCCGTCACCGATGATTTCAAGCTCTGTTTTTTCGTCATTGATTTTGTAATATCCGTCATACATTACATATACTTTTCCATCTTCGACATAAATGTCTCCTGCGCTCATGCTCTCAGGTTCGTCTTTCGGTTCCATATTGGTCCAGAGAGCTGCCTGGTATGTCTGTGTGCCGTCTGAGTTTGTCCAACCTTCGTGTGTTGTGAAGTAGATATTGGAATTCTCCTCATCCACGAATACATCGAATGCACTTCCTGAGCCTTCGTCGACTCTGTTTGTATACACTGTCCCGCTGCTGTTGCTCCAGTAGAAACCAAGGGATTTCGCTCCGTAAGTTGTTCCGGTGAGATGTACTGTTCCGTCTTTAGTGACATGAATGCCGTTAATGGTATTGCCTCCTGTTTCGGTCATGATATGTTTCTCGTTGTTGAACCAGTATGCTGCTACACTGTTTTCACTGCCGCCAGTATATACCTGAAGCGGATCCTGCGTGGCTGTAATCTGGAACATCGTACTGTCATCAGCAGTGATTGTCACTGTGGCACCGGAACGTTCCTCAAAACTGAGGTTGGGGCGTGCAGAGATAATGAGTCGGCTACTGGAAGTGTCTATTGTAAGCCATTCTGCATCTGACTCGGCTTTCCATGATTGGGCATTTGTGGAAATCTCGTATGTGCAGGATTCAGGATACGCCGCCGTGAAGGAAATCTCCCGGCTCTGGGGAGTGATGAGGAATTCGACGGGTTCTTTGGTCTCGGGGTCTTCACTGCAGGATGTCAGTGCTATGGAGGCGAGCATAAGTATGGCTGCGCTTCCGAAAATGGATCTGGGTGAAATAGTGCTTCTCATAAATGTTGTAATTAATTAAGTTGAAATTCTGATTCTGAAATTCGTAATGCAAATGTATTTATGAGATGCGGAAAATGAAAGAGTTATTTATCTCAATCCGGGCAATTGCTCCGATTGGAAATCTCTATAATCTTTTCCCTGTACTTGGCCGGGGTCATGCCCACTTTGTTCTGGAACAGCTTGTAGAATGTCGTGCTGCTGTTGAATCCCAGATCCGAGCAGAGGGCTTTTAGCGGAATGTCGTTGGCGGGGTCGGACAGGATGGTGATAGCTTCGTTGATGCGGTAGGAGTTGATGTAGGCCAGGAGAGTCTGGCCGCTGTTCTCGTGTATGACCTGTGTAAGATAGGTACGGTTGCTTCCTAACTGCTCGGCTATGCGTTCCCGGGTGAGGTTCTTCTCGCGGTATAGCTTGTCATGCTTCATAAGATGCTCGAGCCGTGAGTAAAGTTCGCGTCCGTTGTCAGTGGTCAGGGAGCTGTTGGAGTATTTGGAAGTATCTGGAGCAGGGGCTGAGGCGGCCTCAAGTTTCGAGGCAAGCTGTTCTATCTGTTTTTCCATAGCCTGCTCTTTCGTTACGGATTCCTTGTACTGCCGGGCTATGCGGGTGTACATCCTGTTTTTGTTGCGGTACATTATCCAAGTAATCACCAGTCCGGCGGCTACCACCATGATGATGATGCCCGCGATGCGGCGGACCTGCTGGATTTCCCTCAGGTGTTTTTCTTTCTCGAACTGGCTTTTGAGACTGCCTATGGTGCGTTCCTGTTCTATTGCGTCCAGGTCCGAGGATTCCTGATGGAAGTCCTTATAATACTTCAGGGCTTCGGGATAATTCCCCATTGTCTCCTCCAGCTGTGAGGCGGTAGCGTAGAGCTCCGCTGTGAATATGCGGTTGCCTCTGCTGCGGGACAGGCTTATGCCTTTGTCTATGTACCTCATGGCTTCTCCGGGCTGTCCCTGCTCTTTCAGGAAACAGGCGTAGGAGAGGTATACCGATATGGCTGTGATGGTGGACTCATCGTTGATACTGGCGATAGCGTTACGGTATGCTGCCCGGGCCTCGTCTGTTTTCCCTTCGGCGGTCAGGATCGCGGCGTTCAGGCGGTATGCCTCGGCCTTGTCGTAGTAGTCCTCTATCCCCATCATGGTCTCGTCCATGTATTTTCTGGCCTGGGGAATGTCGTCTCTTAAAAAATACATATTGGCGCAGACTGATGCTCCTATGTGCTTGATATACGGGTCATCCAGTCTTGTCCCCAGTCCGTAGATCTCCTTGGCGTACCGCAGTCCTGAGGTGTCCCGGCGCAGGACAAAGGCCCGTGTGAGATTTGAACCCAGTACGGCGTAGTTGCTGTAGTCACCGTGGCTGAGGGCTGTACGCATCCCGTTCAGGAAGTGTGCGATGGCTTTCTCGTAGTTGAGCCCTGTGGATATCTCGTAGATTCCAAGACAGGAATATATGCTGTAGATGGTGAAGTAGTCATTGTGTGAGCGGTCTGTTGAGTCCATGCTGTTCCAGAGACGGAGACCGTGGTCTAAGAAAATGTATGCGGAATCGAAAGTGTCCATTGCTATATAAGCCTGTCCAAGGCAGCTGCAGGCCAGCATGAGGCGGTGGATATCCTCTGTGCTGTCAGCTTCCTTTAGCATGTTGCGGGAATATCTCAAGGCATCATGGTAGCGTCCAGAGAACATCAGGCTGCTGTATGTGTCACGGTCGCTACGTATGTTTTGGTCATTTAACTCTGATGCTTGTGATATTGCTGTATATAAGGTCAGTATAATCAGGATGGGAAGAGATGTCAGTCGCTTCATCTGTCAAGTGCTGTTGCGTTTACGCAAAAATAGCAAAATTCTTGAAATGACAGGATATGCGAATGCAGTCTGACTGTGCTTGGAATAGCGGAAAATTGTGGATATTTGCAGGCAGATAATGGTAGGCGATGAGAATTATAGTGATATCCGCTCCTGATTTTCTGCCCGGAGAGGCGGAGGCTGTTACGGCTCTGCTGGAAGCAGGGGCATGGAGAGTGCATGTGAGAAAGCCGGCTGCCGGGTCGGACAGTATCGCCCGTCTGCTGGAGCATATTCCTGCAGCGCTGTACAGTCGTATCTCCCTGCATGACCATCATGAACTGGCTGCCCGGTTCGGTGTGGGAGGCGTGCATCTGAACAGCAGGAATCCGTCGGTTCCGGACGGGTTCGGCGGTATGGTCAGCCGCTCGTGCCATAGTATCGCGGAACTGTCGCAGTACAGTTCTGTCTGTGACTACATGTTTTTGAGCCCGATATTCGACAGTATTTCCAAGAGTGGCTACGTTTCCCGGTTTTCGCTGGAAGAGATACGCCGGAGGATTGTCGCGGGTTCTGACGTGGCAACCGCTCGGATGGACGTAATGTCTTCTGACGGGAATTGCCGGTCTGTTGACTGGGGACGGGTCTTCGCCTTGGGCGGAGTATGCCCTGACAATATCAGGCTGCTCGAGGAGACCGGCTTCGGAGGTGCTGCTGTCCTGGGCTATCTATGGGAGCCTTTCAGGCAGGACCATGACATCGCGGCCTTGTCGGCCAGATTCCGGCGGTTGGCAATATGCTGATTGTAAGTTCTTAGGCGCAACTATTGGTTCTCGCTCCGGAGGAAATTGCGGCTCTCAAGTAATGTGGATGTAAGATGTAACTATAAGGAGGTGTGCCAAAATCTTCATTTCGACACACCTCCTTATCTGTATGAAAAATTCTAAATTACTTCTTAAGGCGGGCGATGATCTCGTCGGCGACTTTCTTGCCTGAGAGGAGCATACCGCCGAATATGGGCCCCATGCGGGGGGTGCCGGAAACGGCTGAGGCGGCCATGCCGCAGACGTAGAGGCCGGGATAGATTTCCTTTGTGCCGTTTACCACTTCCTGCTCGCCTGAAGCTACGTCGAGGGAGCGCTCGCCGATGACTCCGCCGGTCTCGGTGGCCAGACGGATGCCGTTCTTGCGGGCGACGGTGGCTGCTATCTCGCTGTCATGTCCCGTGCCGTCCACTACGACCTTGGCCAGGATGTTCAGCGGGTCCACGTGCAGCCCCTCGCGGAGGACGGGAGTCCAGTTGACCACCACTCCGCTGACTTTATTGTCCTTGAATATCACGTCCTCGACCGAGTAGCAGTTGAAGATGCGGGCTCCGGCGTGTACGGCGTGATAGAGCAGGGAAGAGGTGCTCTCGACAGAGTCCATGGTGTAGAGGCCGTCTCCGTAGGGAGTGTGATTGATCTCGAAGTCGCGCACGATGTGCATGGCTTCTTCCTGGATTACGATCTGGTTGAACATCATGGCACCTCCCCACATTCCTCCGCCGGGGGCCAGCTTGCGGTCGAATTGGGCTACCTTGAGCCCGGCCTTGGCCATATAGTATGCGGCTACAATTCCCGAGGGACCTCCGCCCACGATGGCGGCGTCCAGCTCGAGGCAGTCCTGGAGTTTGTCGAAATAGGTACTGATGATACCTCTGGATACTTTTGTCTCAATCATTGTTTTATGGATTTAAATTGTTTGATTCTGTGATACTTCCTCGCCTTCTGTCGAGACTCCGCAGTCTCTCAGCTGGCTGCTTATGCGCATGGCGCAGAAATTGGGGCCGCACATGGTGCAGTACTTGCCGCCCACGTGGTTGGCCTCCTTGTAGTACTCGAGGGCCCGTTCGGGGTCGAGGCTGAGGTTGAACTGGTCTTTCCAGCGGAATTCGAAGCGGGCCTTGCTCAGGGCATCGTCCCTTACCTGGGCTCCGGGATGGCCTTTCGCCAGGTCGGCGGCGTGGGCCGCGATCTTGTAGGTGACGACCCCGACGCGCACATCCTCTTTTTTGGGCAGGGCCAGATGTTCCTTGGGGGTCACGTAGCAGAGCATGGCGGTGCCGAGCCAGCCTATCTGTGCGGCTCCTATGGCACTGGTGATGTGATCGTAGCCGGGGGCTATGTCGGTGACGATGGGGCCGAGGGTGTAGAAGGGGGCATTGTGGCATTTCTCTATCTGCCGCTGCATGTTCTCGGCTATCTTGTGCATGGGCACGTGGCCGGGACCTTCGATGAAGGCCTGTACGTTCTTTGCCCACGCCCTCTCTACCAGCTCGCCCATGGTGTCCAGCTCGGCGAACTGGGCCGCATCGTTGGCATCGCGGATGGCTCCGGGACGCAGACCGTCACCCAGCGACAGGGCCACATCGTACTGTGCACAGATGTCGCAGATGTCGTCGAAATGCTCGTAGAGGAAACTCTCGCGGTTGTGTGCCAGGCACCATGAGGCGATGATGCTGCCTCCGCGGCTGACCATTCCGCACAGGCGGCTGTCGGCCAGGTGTACGTTTTTCAGGCGGATACCGCAGTGTATGGTGAAATAGTCCACTCCCTGCTCGCACTGCTCTATCAGTGTGTCGCGGAACAGCTCCCAGGTCAGTTTCTCGGCCCTGCCGCGTACCTTCTCCATCGCCTGGTACATGGGCACTGTGCCTACGGGTACGGGGCAGTTGCGGATGATCCACTCGCGGGTCTCGTGGATATTGTCTCCGGTGGAGAGGTCCATAAGGGTGTCTCCGCCCCATTTGCAGCTCCATACGGCCTTCTCTACCTCTTCCTCGATGGTCGAGGTGGTGGCGGAGTTGCCGATATTGGTGTTGATCTTCACGAGGAAGTTCCGGCCTATGATCATCGGCTCTGCCTCGGGATGGTTGATGTTGGCCGGGAGGGCTGCCCGTCCGGCTGCTATCTCGTCGCGCACGAATTCGGGGGTGATATGGGTCTCAATGCCCAGGGCCTTGCAGTTCATGTTCTCGCGGATGGCCACGTATTCCATCTCCGGGGTGACGATACCTTGTTTGGCGTAGTACATCTGGGTTATCTGCGAGCCCTTCCTGGCTCTGTAGGGCAGGCGGATGTGCTCGAAGCGCAGATGGTCCAGCGACTTGTCGGCCAGACGCTCGCGTCCGTATTCGGAAGAGACCTGAGGCAGCTGCTCCACCTCGCGCTTCAGGATCCATTTCTCGCGGAGCCGGGGCAGGCCGCGGCGCAGGTCAATGTCCGCAGACGGGTCGCTGTACGGTCCGCTGGTGTCGTAGATGTAGACGGGAGGGTTCTCTGTCATGACCTTCTGTCCGTCCTTTACAGTCACGGTGGGGGTGAGGCTTACTTTCCTCATGCCCACTTTCACGTCCGGATGGAGCGAGCCCTGCATGTAGACTTTCTCCGAGTCCGGATAAGTGATTCTGATGTTGTCGTTGTTCATATTGAGGTAAAATTATTTTCTTTCAGATGTGCTCTCATTCCAATGTCACCGAGGCGGCGGCAGCCATGACCCTCATCATCTCCTCTACGGGGTTGTCTGCCCGCAGGATGCTGCCGCTCAGGGCAATGCCGCTCAGCCCGGCTCTGGCCAGCGCGGGGATGTCCTCCACCGTGACGCCTCCGATGCCCACCACCGGCAGGGTTATGCCCTCCAGCCGCATCCCGTCCATCAGCCTACGGTAGCCGTCTATGCCCAAGACGGGGGCCAGTTTGTCCCTGTCTTTCGTCGTGGTGAAGCGCAGCGGGCCGCAGCCGATGTAGTCCGCTCCCGCCCGGGCGTGCAGGCGGATGTCATCGAGGGTATTCGCGGTGCCTCCTATTATATATTGTTCCTTGGGTAAAATCTTCCTGGCCTCGGCCACCGGCATGTCGGTCAGTCCTAAGTGTACCCCGTCGGCTCCGGTCTCCCGGACCAGCTCCACGTGGTCGTCCAGGATAAGCGTCGCGCCGTACTGCCTGCAGAGAGGCAGGGCCTTCCCGGCGGTTTCCCTCACTTCCGCTTCCGTCGCGTGTTTCATGCGCAGCTGTATCCAGCGGCAGCCTCCCTCAAGAGCGATGCGCGCAGAGTCCAGATAGGAGATGTGCTCCGTAAAATGGGTGATAAACTGTACTTGAAAGCTCATATCTCAAAAATATATCCGGAATGGAGAGATGCCGCTGATGTGCGGTGGAAGAGCAAAGCACTCGAAAAGTCCCTACGACGGTACTGACCGTATCAGGTTCGACGGGTGTAATCTCAGCCTCCGGGCAACGCCTCGTGAGGCACCCCTCTTTTCCTGCCTGCAAAGATAAGCGATATTTGTTTTGTTAAATTTGTTTTGTTAAATTTGTTTTGTTAAATTTGTTGAAGTTTATTAACCTTAAGAATGTATGAAAAAATTGTATGCGCTTCTTTTTCTGGTAGTATCAGCCACTTTCCCTCTGTTCTCGCAGTCTGAGTCAGATCATCATCCCAAGTGGGTCGATTATACCGGTACGCATGAGGTGGATGTCAGTGTGGGTTTCCCTACTGCACGTATTATGGTCTCTATCATGGAGATGGGAAGGGGATTTATGTGGCTGAACAATCTGGCCGGGGACATACTGGACGACATCGAGGGGAATCCTCCTGCCAATCGGGTTAATGCGGCGTCGTCCGGAGATATCTGCGCGGTTCCCAATCTTCGGGCTGAGTACGGGTACAATATCCTGAGCTGGCTCAATCTGGGTCTGGCTGTCAACTATTCAAGCTGTTCCAATCCCATGCAGGATATGGACACCGGGATGTATCTGTGGACTGAGAACAGTCATATGACATCGGTAACAGTAAAGGTGAGATTCTACTGGCTGAACCGCAAGTGGGTGAGGATGTACTCCAGTTTGGGCGCAGGAGTGGGAGTGTTTAATACAAATATGATGTCGTATGACCTGGAGGATTCCCAGTCTTATGTTACGAGTGCCTTTTTTGCCCCTGATGTATGTCTGGTCGGTCTGACAGTGGGCCGGAAGGTCTATGGACGTATAGAGTGGGGGAGCATTTTCGGCGGACTTACTGCCGGTATCGGCTGCCGTTTCTGATTCCGCTTCACTCTCCATTGAGGCATGAAAATCCAGCGAGGAGAAAAGACTGGTTCAGCGGATTTTCCATTCGTGAAGCTCCCGTTGCAGCTCTTTCTCCTTGCCTCCGAGCAGGGAGTCCAGCAGGGCGTGGAACGCCGGACCGTGGTTCTGGTGGCGGAGGTGGCAGAGCTCGTGCAGTATAACGTAGTCCTGCAGATGCTCCGGGAGGAGAATCAGGCGCATGTTGAGGTTGATATTGCCCTTCGAGGAGCAGGACCCCCAGTTGGACACGTTGTTCTTTATGGCGACCCGGCCCTTGAAGGGAAATCCGTACCTTGCTGCGGCCGACAGCAGTTTGGGAACGAGTGCGGCACGGGCCGCTTCACGCATTCTTTCCAGTTCTGCAGGATCGTCAGGTGCGGTGGCTGTCCTTCCGCTCTCAGCGGCTCTGTGCATCTGTCCGGCCTGTCGTTCCAAAGCATCCGCGACCCACTGCCGCTTGGACAGAAGGAACTTTTCTGCGATAGCGTACGGCAGCATCCACGGCATCGAGACCACGACTCCACGGCGCGGCGACACGCTTATGCGCAGCCTCGCTGTGCCAGGCCGCTTGACCAGCAGCACTTCCCCTATTTCGGGAACCTGAATTATCTTCTTCCGGGCCGCATCCGCCATCATCGTAAAATCTTGAAATAAAATTGTCTGCAAAAGTAGCGGAATTTGATTTTAATTACATATCTTTGCAGTCCCGATTTTCGGGGTAAATGTAATTTTTAATTTTTAAACACTTTAAAGGTTTATGGCAGAGTATCTTGCAGCAGACAAGAAGCAAGAGATTTTCGCTAAATACGGGAAGTCTAATACGGACACCGGCTCGGCAGAGAGTCAGATTGCTCTATTTTCCTACCGTATCGCTCACCTGACAGAACACCTTCGCAACAACAAGAAGGACTTCGGCACCCAGCGCGCCCTGCTCCGTCTTGTAGGTAAGAGGCGCCGCCTCCTGGATTACCTGAAGGAAAAGGATATTGAGAGATACAGGGAAATCGTCAAAGCGCTCAATTTGCGTAAATAAGCTTTGGCGTTCGGAAGAAACGGGGTTGTCTTTTAAGATACGGCAGCCCCTTTTTTCTTAGATGCAGACAGCTCTCATAACGGCAGACATCATTAAGAAGGAATTATGAATATAATCAAGAAGACCATCACAATGGGTGATGGAACGATCGTTGAGATCGAGACCGGTAAGCTGGCCAAGCAGGCCGCCGGTTCTGTAGTCGTTAAGGTCGGCGGCATGATGCTGCTGGCCACAGTCACATGTGCCAAGGACGCGAAGGAGGACGTGGACTTCATGCCTCTGTCAGTGGAGTACAAGGAGAAATATGCCGCAGCAGGCCGTTATCCCGGCGGTTTCCTCAAGAGGGAGGGACGCGCCTCGGATTCCGAGATTCTGGTGGCACGTCTGGTGGACAGGGCATTGCGTCCGCTGTTCCCCGATGACTTCCATGCCGAGGTGTTCGTCAATGTCATCATGATTTCGGCAGACAAGGTCAATATGCCGGACAGCTATGCCGGTCTTGCGGCTTCCGCAGCTCTGGCAGTGAGCGATATCCCCTGGCACGGACCTATCTCCGAGGTAAGGGTTGCCCGTATCGACGGACAGTTTGTGATCAACCCTACGTTTGACGTGGTGGACAAGGCCGACATGGAGCTGATAGTCGCTGCTACAGAGGAAAATATAATGATGGTCGAGGGAGAGATGAAGGAGGTGAGCGAGAAGGAGATGCTCGACGCTATCAAGTTTGCCCACGAGGCTATCAAGGAGCAGTGCCGTGTGCAGAAGGAGATGATGGTGGAGACCGGAAAGGTGGAGAAGAA
Source organism: uncultured Bacteroidales bacterium (assembly GCA_944323785.1). Classification (GTDB taxonomy): domain Bacteria; phylum Bacteroidota; class Bacteroidia; order Bacteroidales; family UBA932; genus Coprenecus. The sequence goes on from CALUTU010000008.1 coordinate 67,221, forward strand.
GGCTTACTGCCACGAGGAGAACGACGAGGATCTCCGCAAGGCGGTTCACGACTACTGCTACGACAAATGCTACGCCATCGCCAAGAGCGGTCTGGCAAAGCACGAGCGTGAGGATGCTTTCGATGCTCTGAAAGAGGAGTTCATGGAGACCATTCCCGAGGAGGAGAGGGAGGACAAGACCATGATGGTCAACAGATATTACGGTGCGGTGGAGAAAGAGGCCATGCGCCGCATGATTATCGATGAGGGTGTTCGTCTGGACGGCCGTAGCACTACTCAGATCCGCCCGATATGGTGCGAGGTGGGCTATCTGCCCGGAGCGCACGGCTCGGCCATTTTCACCCGAGGCGAGACTCAGTCCCTGTCGACTGTCACCCTCGGAACTAAAATGGACATGAAAGAACTGGACGAGGTACTGGTACAGGGTACGCAGCAGTTTGTCCTTCACTATAACTTCCCTCCTTTCGCAACGGGAGAGGCCAAGCCTCAGAGAGGTGTGGGCCGCCGCGAGATTGGTCACGGCAACCTGGCCTGGAGGGCTTTGAAGCCTGTAGTGCCTGTAGGAGACGAGAATCCCTACGCTGTCCGCGTGGTGTCCGATATCCTCGAGTCCAACGGTTCGTCATCCATGGCTACAGTCTGCGCGGGTACCCTCGCCCTTATGGACTGCGGTGTCAAGATTAAGAAGCCGGTGTCCGGTATTGCAATGGGTCTTATCTCCGACGAGAAGACCGGCAAGTTCGTGGTGCTCTCCGATATCCTCGGAGATGAGGACCACCTCGGCGACATGGACTTCAAGGTGACCGGAACCAAGGACGGTATCACAGCCACCCAGATGGATATCAAGGTGGACGGACTTCCCTACGAGGTGCTGGAGCAGGCTCTGGCCCAGGCTAAGGAGGGACGCGCGCATATCATGGGTGAGATGATGAAGACCATCTCCGAGCCCCGTGCCGAGTATCGCCCCAATGTACCCCGTATCGTTCAGATTATCATCCCCGGAGAGTTTATCGGAGCTGTTATCGGTACTGGTGGAAAGGTTATTCAGGATATTCAGAAGACAACCGGCACCACTATTACTATCACTGAGGAGGGAGACAAGGGTATCGTGGACATCTTCGGCGAAAACAAGGATGCTATGGATGCCGCACTGGCCCGCATCAAAGCCATCACAACCGTTCCCGAGGTAGGTGAGGTTTATCACGGTAAGGTGGTGTCCATCCTTGAGTTCGGTGCATTCGTAGAGATACTGCCCGGCAAGGAAGGCCTTCTGCATATTTCCGAGCTTGACTACAAGAAAGTAGACAAGGTTGAGGACGTGCTTCAGGTCGGCGACGAGGTGGATGTCAAGCTCCTCGAGATCGATGAGAAGACCGGTAAGATGAGACTGTCCCGCAGAGCTCTTCTGCCCGCTCCCGAGGGCTGGGTGGAGCACGAGCGCAAACCCAGGCTCAACGGCGGTAACGGAGGCGGACGCGGTGGACGCGACCGTGACCGTGGTGACCGCGGAAGAGGTCCCCGCCGTGACGGCGACAAAGGCCCCCGCCGCTAACTTAGGAAAAGCCAATTCATTACATAGAACGGAGCTGATTCACGATTTAGTGAGTCAGCTTTTTCATTTATGAGGGTCTGGGAGGGGGTGGTGAAAGCGGAGCGGCACCTTTCAGGGGCGGTAGAGGCGGCCCTGATTCGGAACGGAGTGACGGAGCCCTTCCTGTCGGGGAGGGTCTGGGAGGGGGTGGTGAAAGCGGAGCGGCACCTTTCAGGGGCGGTAGAGGCGGCCCTGAAAGGTGTTGCGGGCTTCGAGACGCTGCTCGAGGAGGCGGATGAGTTCGGTGTTGCGGATCAGGCCCCAGGGGGTGGAGTTGACAAAGCGCGGAGGGACTTCGCCGGCGAAGCGCTCGATGTAGAGGTCGGGCCGCAGGCGTTCCAGCAGGTCGGCGATAAAGTCCAGGTATCCGTCCAGGCTGAATGTGACGAAGTCCGACGGGCACGAGGCGAACTCGCGCTCCATGGCCGTGCCGCGCACGATCTGGAGCTGGTGGAACTTGACCGAGTGCAGCGGCAGCTTATTAATAATAGGTGCGTAGGCCAGCATGTCCTCTGTCGATTCTCCGGGAAGGCCGAAGATGAAATGTGCTCCCTGAGTGAGTCCGCGCGAGGCAGTCATCTCCACAGCCCTGACAGCGTCAGCGAATGTGTGCCCCCGGTTGATGCGCCGTAAAGTGCGGTCATAGCAGGATTCGATGCCGTATTCGATGATGACGATGTGCCCACGGCCGGCCAGAGAGGCTAGGTAGTCCAGTTTCTCAGCATCCACACAGTCAGGCCGTGTGCCGATGACTATGCCGGCCACAAGCGGATGCGACAACGCTTCTTCGTATACGGAGCGCAGTCTGTCCAGCGGAGCATAGGTGTTGGAGTAAGGCTGGAAGTAAGCGAGGAACTTCTCCGCTTTCCGGTAACGGACCCGGTGGAACTTGATGCCCTCGTCGATCTGCTCGTGGATAGGTATACCGGCGGTGCTGTATCCGGGATGAAAGGCGGCATTGTCACAGTAGGTGCAGCCGCCGGTGCCGGTCAGTCCGTCGCGGTTGGGGCATGTGAAGCCGGCATCCACCACGACTTTCTGCAGCCGCTCTCCGTAGGTCTTCTTGAAATATCCTATGTACGAGTTATATCTGCCCACTGTCTACAGGCGTACTTTGAAGACGGCCTTGCGGACGGTGCCGCTGCCCAGAAGCGGTGCGTGGGAGTCCTGGGGAAAGCAGATGACGAAGTTGTCACCGGAATAGCTTATGTAGGCTTCGGGGCTTTCTTTCATGAGGGCGGTGTCGGAAGCCTCGTCGTAGCTGACTCCGACACCGAGGCATCCGGACCTGTCCCGGAATCCCATGATCTCAGTGCCTTCAAGGACGATGTGGATGTCTATGAACGAGTCATGTACTTCCAGCGGTGCGTCTTCCCGGGCTTCGGAAGTCGAGACGGTACACCAGATGTTGTCTTCCTCTATGACGTGCTTGCCGTCCTCGAGAGAGTGCAGGTCGTGACTTTTTATGAATTCGTATACCTTGCCGAATCTCTCGTGCAGGGTGATGTATCTTTCAAAGCTTTTGAGCGAATCGAGTATCATATGTCGTTAGTTTCAATATTTTCTGTAGATGGACCGGCGGCTTAGCGCGATAAGCGCCAGCAGCAGGATGATGACGGTCACGGCGGGGTGGAAGGTCTGGGGAATAATCCAGGAGAATATCAGCCCGAGGACGGCGACTGCGGTGAGCAGGTCCACGCTCAGGTTCTTGACGACTCCGTCCGGCAGTACTGCGGGGATGAGCAGCAGCGGATTCATCCAGATGAGATTCCAGTTGTTCTCAGTCCAGATGTGGTTGGTGGCCAGCCACATGAGGGTGAGGATTATACCTCCTGTGCCGAGTATTGCATAAAGTACGGTGGAGAAGATGTTTATGAATCTCCACTTGTGCCCGGTCTTTAGGAAAAATATCAGATAGAACAGCAGCAGCAGGGTGAATGCCGTGAACGGACTTGTGGCCTTGGACAGTATGGTCATGAATCTCCCCGGACCCGGTGCCGGCTCTACGAGGGTTGCACACTCTGTCATGAGCCGGGTGTCTTCCAGTGAGCCGTTGGTGTAGCGGGCCAGGTTCTCCGATAGTCTGTCAGGCAGGAACATGGACTCCCGGGCGGTAATCTCCCGGTCCACCCTGGCTCCCAGCAGCAGGTCTATGCCGAACATCATCCAGCGTTTGTCCCCGACCATTCGGGTCAGCTCGTCCCGGTAGGTCTCTCCGGTCAGGGTGTCACGGAAAGAAAATTCCCCTTTTTCAAATATATCCCGGATACGGGTTGCGCAATTGTCCTGCAGGAAGTCGTAGCGGTAGTAGCGGTTCTCCTCCCGGGCATTGTCCATCAGAAATATCCACAATCGGTTTTTTTGTTCCTGAGTGAGATTCATCGGCTGCTCGATGATGCCTCGTCCAGCCCTTTCGTAGGATTGCTTGAAGTTCTGGAAATAATTGATGGACAGGCAGTAGTTGAGGTCTCCGCGGAGAAATTTCAGGAGAAAATGCGGTTCCTCGAAACTGTAGGTTCCGTAGTTGAATACCAGGTCGCGTCCGGATGAGTGATCCTTGATGCGGATGGCAGAATGTCCGAATGCGGAGGCGGGGTCATTGCCCGGAGAGCAGGTCAGCAACGAGACTGAAAGGGAGTCCCGTGCCTGCATGCAGGCAGTCATCATGACTGTCAGAATCGTCAGTATAAGCCGTTTCATCATAATTAATTTCAAAAATATAAAAATCTCGTTTATATTTGCAGGAATGAATAAACTTTTGTGTACAATCATGCTTTTTGTCCTATGCGCTGTGTCAAGTGCTGCGGCGGAAAAAAGCATGGCCCTGATCTCCGTATCTGTGACGGACATGAAATCGGCCCCTGATTATCAGTCAGAGACGATTTCACAGGCCCTTATGGGGACTCCTGTCGAGGTGACTGGAAAAGAAGGCTACTGGTATTCGATAGTCACGCCAGAAGGCTACAGGGGCTGGACGACCGAGCTCAATCTGGCTCTTGTGTCAGAGGAACGTTTTAATCAATGGAAATCGACGGTCAGAGTCATCGTTACGGATTATTTCGCGGTGGTCAGGGAAGTCCCGCATGACTCAGCCCAGGTTATTTCGGACTGTGTGATGGGCGATATCATGGAACTGGGAGAGCCGGGGATGTACGATACACCGTATGTGCCGGTAAAGCTGCCTGACGACAGGTTGGGCTATGTGCCGGCGGCAAGTGTCGAGATGCTGGAGATGTGGATGAGGTCGGTGGATAGTTCCTCCGGGGAGGATATCGTAAGGACGGCAAGGATGTTCCTGGGCTTCCCGTATCTCTGGGGCGGTCTGTCTCCGAAAGGGCTGGACTGCAGCGGACTTGTGAGGATGAGCTACTTCATGAACGGCCTGATCCTGCTCAGGGATGCACGTCAGCAGATAGATACCGGCGTTACATTGGACTACAGTGATATAAAAGCTAATCTCAGAGCCGGAGACCTGGTCTTTTTCGGGAGGCCTGCCGACGGACAGAGACCCCGCAGTGTGACCCATGTGGGCATATATATGGAGGACGGCATGATGATACACTCGTCTCTGCGGGTGAGGATCAACAGTCTGCTTCCGGGCCGGGATGATTCCTATACGGGCAAACGGATAGTGGGAGCGGTGAGGATTCTCGGCAGCCAGGATACGGAGCCGGGGATAGTCTCCGTTTTATGCCATCCGTGGTATTTTAACCAGAATCGATAACAAATAAAATATAAGCGCTATGAATTTAAGAGTTATTAAGAAGGATGTCAATTATCTGATAGATGAATTTCTCTCAGACGCATTTATCAGCATGAGCTTTACAGACGACGAGGAAAAGTCGGAGAAGATAGTGGGTCTTGCCAATGACGCCCTGGATCTCCGCGACGAGACTCTTACAAAGATAAACCATCCCGAAGGGGACAGGAGGACTTACTACCGCAATCTTACAGAGGGTCTTCTGAGCTCCCTGGATGTTATGTACGACAAGTTGAGCGAGGCTGTCTCCAAGAAGTCAGACAAATAAGGAGACAGGGATATGCAGATTTATACCAATTCGCCGATCATCGAGGGACTGACGTTCGATGACGTGCTCCTCATACCCGCACACTCCGATGTCCTTCCGCGTGAAGTGGATGTTACCACTAAACTGACAAGGGAGATAACCCTGCACACGCCTATCGTATCCGCCGCCATGGATACGGTGACTGAGGCCGACCTGGCCATAGCCATTGCCCGTGAGGGAGGTATCGGAGTGATACACAAGAATATGCCCATCAATGTGCAGATGGAGCAGGTGCGCAAGGTCAAGAGGGCCGAGAACGGCATGATCTACGATCCCGTGACCATCCGCGACAACGCTACCGTGGGAGACGCTCTTAAGATAATGAGCGAGAACCATATCGGCGGCATACCGGTAGTGGATGCCCAGGGAATGCTCTGCGGTATCGTCACCAACAGGGATCTCCGTTTCCAGGACAATCCCAAGACCCCCATCAGTGAAGTGATGACCAAGGAGAACCTGATCACCACTACTGACGGCAGCAATCTTAAGGAGGCCACTGATCTTTTGAGAAGATACAAGATCGAGAAACTGCTTGTGGTGGACAAGAACGGCAAGCTGGCCGGCCTGATTACCTACAAGGACATCATGAAGATCAAGGACAATCCTATCGCCAGCAAGGACTCCAAGGGCCGTCTGCTCGTGGCGGCTGCCGTAGGCATCAATTCGGAGACGATAGACAAGGTGGAGATGCTGATGAGCGTGGAGCCGGACGCACTTGTGTTCGATACGGCTCACGGTCATTCGGAGGGTGTGCTGAGGGTGCTGAGGACTCTCCGTCAGAAATTCCCCGACCTGCAGATCATAGCCGGAAATATCGCTACCGGCGAGGCTGCCGCAGCGTTGAAAGAGTGCGGAGTGGATGCCGTCAAGGTAGGTATCGGCCCGGGCTCCATCTGTACGACCCGTATCATCGCCGGAGTGGGTGTGCCCCAGCTTTCGGCTGTCATGATGGCCGCCGAGGCCCTCAAGGGTTCGGGTATTCCGATTATCGCCGACGGAGGTATCCGCTATTCGGGTGATATCGTCAAGGCTCTGGCCGCTGGCGCGGACACCATCATGGCCGGCTCGCTCTTCGCCGGAGTGGAGGAGTCACCTGGAGAGACCATCATCCTCAACGGCCGTAAGTTCAAGTCCTACCGCGGTATGGGCTCTCTCGAAGCCATGCAGCTCGGTTCCAAGGACCGCTATTTCCAGGATATGGAGGAGGATATCAAGAAACTCGTACCTGAGGGTATAGTGGCCCAGGTTCCCTACAAGGGGACTCTGTCCGAGGTGGTGTACCAGCTCATAGGCGGTCTCCGCGCAGGTATGGGTTATTGCGGAGCGCACAATCTTGCGGAGCTCAAGAAAGCCCGCTTCGTGCGCATCACGGCTGCGGGTATGGCCGAGAGCCATCCTCATGACGTGACCATCACACGCGAGGCTCCCAACTACAGCAGATAAGGTTTACGCGGAAGTACAATGAGAAAGGCACTCCTGATAGTACCGTTTCTTGCAGTTATATCATCCTGCCGGCTTTACGATGGTCTCTTTAAAGGAGATGTAGTCGCGAGGGCCGGCAGGGATGTTCTGTATGAGAGCGAAGTGGAGGCCTTGAATATCACCGGATTCTCTCCCGAAGACAGTGTCCGGATAGTAGAGCGTTACATCATGTCCTGGGCCAAGAACAGGTTGCTGCTGGACATGGCCCAGAGTCAGCTGTCCAAGGCGGACAGGGATGTGGAGGCGCAGCTGGAGGAATACCGTCAGCAGCTTCTGGTTTACAGATATGAGCAGCAGTATGTCGAGCAGCGTTTGGATACTGCCGTCACAGAGCAGGAATACAGAGTGTTCTATGAGGCCCATCCGGCCAGTTTTACCACTCATGTCCCGCTTATGAAGGGCCGGTATATCAAGATGAGCGACAATTCGCCGAATCTCAATCCCGTAAAGTCTATTTACAGATCGCGGACCGAGGAAGATCTGGACAGACTGAAGCAGCTTTGCTATATGTCGGCTGAGAAGTATTATTTTTTCGATGACTGGGTGGGGCTTGACGCAGTCGTGGAAGGAACAGGCCTTGATGTGCAGGAGCTGGCCAGAGTCTTGGAGGACAGGTCTTATCTGGAGAAAGATTTTCTGGGTTATACCTACCTTATATCAGTGGATGACTATGTCCCTGCGGGAAGTCTGGCACCTTACGAATACTGCAGGAAGCGTATAAGAAATCACATCCTTAATAGAAGAAAGCAGGAGCTCATAACCAGTTTGGAACGAAATCTGCTTAATGATGCAATAGTTTCCGAGAAGTTTGTTATTTATACCAGATAGAATATGAAGATAAAGGAGATATTGGCGACGGCCCTGTTGGCGGTGACAGTCCAGATGCTGCCCGCGGTAAATATGTCGGCCCAGAAATATGAAGGGATTGTCGATAAGACAGTGGCGTTGGTGGGCAACAATGTCGTTCTGCTTTCTCAGGTGGAATCTGCAGCTATATATATGCAGGGAATGGGGTATGTCTCTGACCGTAATCTTAGATGCGAGGCGCTTGAGAATATAATGGTGACTAAGCTGTTCTATACGCAAGCGGTGCTGGACAGTCTTGCGGTCAATCCGGATATGGTGAATGCCATGCTTGAGCAGAAGGTGGATGATGTTCTTACAAAACTTGGAGGAGAGAAAGCGACGGAGGCTTTCTTTCAAAAACCTCTGCACGTATTGCGGGAAGAGTGGAGAAGTGAGATTCTGGAACAGAGTCTCGCAGGAGAGATGAGGAGGACTATAGCCGGTAAGGTTATGGATGTGACGCCTAAAGAGGTTGAGCGTTTTTACAGACGTACTCCGAAAGACAGTCTGCCGATCTTACCTGCTCAATACAAGTTCAGTGAGATTACAATATATCCCAATGTGGAGAAGGCTGAGCTGGCGGTGAGGGAGAGACTGCTGGAGTTCCGTCAGAGAGTAATGGATGGGGAGAAATTCTCCTTGCTGGCTACGTTTTATTCCGAGGATCCCGGAAGTGCCATGCACGGTGGAGAACTGGGTATGTCTTCCAAGTCATCATTCTGGCCTGAATTCAGCGATGCTGCCATGTCTTTGAAACCAGGACAGGTCTCCCCGATAGTCAAGACTCCCAACGGCTACCACCTCATTCAGTTGATAGACAGAGAAGGAGATATGTTCAATGCCAGGCATATTCTATTGAGACCGAGATATACAGCCGAGGACAGGGATTCAGCTTTTATCCGGCTGGACTCCATACGTAATGCAATTCTGATGGACAGTATTACCTTTGAGCAGGCAGCCAAGAAGTTTTCCCAGGATCCGCTGACCCGGACCAACGGTGGACTTGTTCCTGATGTGGAGACGGGAGCACCGTTTATAGACATAGACAAACTCAAAAAGGAGGAATACAATGTCCTTAAGGATATGCAGCCCGGAGAGATCTCCCGTCCGATAGAGTCTACGGACAATGAGAGCAGAGCGGGAATGGCTGCGGGCAACACGGCGTATAAGATAATTCGTCTGGACGAGATCAGGGAGGCTCATACTCCTACTTTCAATCAGGATTTTGATATCTTGCTGAATATGGCCACGAATCAAAAGGCAGAGGAGGCGGTGGAAGCGTTTATCAAGGATAAGATGAATACGATATACATCGTGATAGATCCTCTTTTCCAGAAATGTGATTTTCAACGTGACGGATGGGTGAAATGAGACGTATTCTTAGTTTTGCTTTTTCCCTGCTGTTGTGTGTGGTTGTATCTCATGCCCAGGAGGAGGACAGAGATAGTCTGGTACGTCTGCTGTCAGCAGACAAGGCCCGCCTTGTGGAACTTAACGGCAAGGCTTACCGTAAGGTCGTGGGTGATGCGGTGTTTTTTCACAACAACACCTATCTGAAATGTGACAGTGCATACTGGAATGTAGATGACGAATATATTGACGCGATCGGTTCCATCAGGATAGAGCAGGAGAATACAGTCCTTACGGGGGACAGTATCCGTTATGTGATTGCTGAAAATACGGCAAAGTTCCGCGGTCATCTGGTGGAACTGGTGGACAGAGACAGCAACGTTCTTAGGACCAATTATTTGGATTACAATACAAAAGACAGTGTCGCGTTCTTTTATCGCGGTGGGGCGATGAAGGATGAGGACGGCAATGTGATAGAGAGTCTTACGGGACGCTATCAGTCCAGGATAGAGCAGTTTGATTTCATCGGTCAGGTGGAGATGTTCTCGGATTCGCTGTTTTTTGTCTGCGATACTCTTTATTATTATGCCGACAGGGATCTGGCTGAGTTCTTCGGCCATACGGCGGGGTGGTATGATCTCAATCATATATCCTCCGGGTCCGGTTGGTACGACAGGACTTCGGAAAAATTCTTCTTTACGCGGGATGTGTACGGCCTTACCGAGGAGTACGAGCTTTGGTGCGATTCTCTCAATTATGACAGGTATGCCGAGTATGCCAGACTGCTGGGTAATGTACAGCTGCTGGATACAGTGGACAATGCCATAACCCTTGCCGGGGAATTGCGTTACTGGAATGAACCGCGGAGGGCTGAACTTTACAGAGAGCCGGCGGTGGTCATGATAAATGAGGAGGGTGGAGTCAGGGACTCTATCTTCCTGGCATCCGATACGTTGATTTACTATACCAGGCGTATGTGTGACCTGGATAGTGCGTTGGTTGCCTCGGCCAAAGAAAGATATACAGCTGCACTGGTAGACCCGTTGGCGAAGAGTACTCCTCAGCAGGGAGGTGCCGGACCGGGTCAGGCAGCAGATGCGCAGTCCGGTGCTGCAGGTGCGGCAAAGGCCGGTGCCTCTGATACTACCGGCAGAAAAACTCAGCAGCCTGCCGTAAGTGCTGCGGCAGACCCGGAAGCAGATACATTGGCAGTAACGGACTCGACGAGCCGGACGGACACTGTGTCCGTTGACTCAGTCATGGCAGTGTCTCCTCCGGATACGGTGTCAGCTGCGGATTCCCTTGTGGTGCCAGACTCTCTCGCTGTGCCGGCAGTGTCTGATTCCCTTGTCCTTGCAGTGCCCGACTCTGTAGTGGCAGCAGACTCTCTTGCTGCACCTGATTCCCTTGCGCTGACAGATTCTTTAGCTGTGATTGACTCTCTTGCCATGGTTCCGCCCGATACCACTCAGGTGGATTTCGTGGAGGCTTATCATCGTGTCAAGATATATAAGAGTGACGTGCAGGTGCTTTGCGATTCGCTGCTGTTCAATTCGATAGATTCCATCGCCAGACTCTTTACAGACCCTGTACTATGGTATGAAGTAGAAAGTCAGATAACGGCGGACAGTATGCAGTTCCTTATGCGGAACGGAACTCTGGACAAGGGACTGCTTTTCGCGAACTGTTTTGTAATCTCGGAAGAAGAGCCGGGGCAGTATTATCATCAGATAAAGTCTCCGGAGATGATAGGTTATTTTAAAGACGGGCAGATATCGCGCTTTGATGCATTGGGGGGAGTGACGGCTATGTTCTATGTGGCGGAGGATTCAGTGGTGACTACCATGAACCAGAAGGAGTGCCGTATTATGACCGGCAGGATGAAGGACGGTCAGGTGCAGAGAATACTGTATACCGAAAATATAACCAGTGACGCATATCCTGTCAGGGACCTTACACCGGAGATGATGACTTTAAGGGATTTCAACTGGATGCCGGACAAACGGCCGGCCACAAGATTCAGCGTGACGGACAGATATATACATCCGTCAGCCAGGAAAGATGCCGCGCCGTCACCGGATTTCCCGCGCTTTAAATATGCTGAAAAGTATTTTGAGGGCTATATGAAGCGTATAATGACGGAGATAGACTCGCGTAAGCCGCTTATCTGGATAGAGTAATCCACTTTTGGGACAACTATTCGGGAGAGTAGCGGCGCAGGTCCTTTTCCTTGATAGACTGCCGCTTGTCGTACTCTTTCTTGCCCCGCGCCAGGGCGATGTCCAGCTTGGCGTAGCCGTTTTCGGAGATAAACAGGCGGCGGGTGACGATGGTCAGGCCTTTTTCCTTGACGGACCTGGCCAGTTTGCGCAGCTCTTTTTTAGTCAGCAGCAGCTTGCGGTCCCGCTTGGGATCGTGGCGGTTGAAGGTACCCCACCAGTATTCGGCTATGTGCATGTTCTTGACATAAAGCTCTCCGCCGGAGAAATAACAGTAACTGTCCACAAGCGATGCCTTGCCGGCCCTGATGGACTTGATCTCGGTGCCGGTGAGGACTATGCCCGCTGTGTAGTTCTCCAGAAACTCGTATTCGAACGAGGCCTTCTTGTTGCGGATTTCTATCTTGCTTTTTGCCTTTGCCATAAATTACAAAGATAGTGATTATATGCCATTATGTGCGAAAAGTTTTATGTAGTTCTGTTTTTGATAGGAAGAGTACCGATAAAGGTATAAAATAAATGTGATTTAAACGGCTTTTGGCACAATATTCGGAGAGTCCCACTGTGAAAAAATTTTTTGAGTTTTCAGTCAGTTTATGCAGTTGACAGGATATATATCACAGATAATAGGCCCGGTGGTGGACGTACATTTCCCGGATCTCGGGGAAGGCGGGCATCTTCCGGCGATACACGAGGCGATGACGGTTGTCCGGCAGGACGGTAGCGGACTGACGGTGGAAGTGCAGCAGCATATAGGGGAGAATACCGTACGCTCCATAGCGATGGAATCGACCGACGGACTTCAGCGGCACTTGCAGGTCAGGGCCGAGGGCCGGGCCATCTCCATGCCGACAGGCGACCAGATCAAGGGCCGTCTGCTCAATGTGACCGGAGACAGTATCGACGGTATGCGTGCGCTGGACCGCTCGGGAGAGCTGCCCATACACCGTGAGCCGCCCAAGTTCGACGACCTGGCCACTACCCAGGAGGTCTTCTATACCGGCATAAAGGTCATCGATCTGCTGGAACCTTATGTGAAGGGCGGCAAGATCGGCCTTTTCGGAGGCGCAGGAGTGGGTAAGACCGTCCTGATTATGGAACTTATCAACAATATCGCCAAGGGACACAACGGCTTCTCGGTGTTCGCCGGAGTCGGAGAACGTACCCGCGAGGGCAACGACCTGCTCCGGGAGATGATAGAGTCCGGCGTTATAAGATACGGTGACGAATTCCGCAAGAGCATGGAGGCCGGGCACTGGGATCTCTCCAAGGTGGATTACGACGAGGTGGCCAAGTCTCAGGCGACGCTTGTGTTCGGACAGATGAACGAGCCGCCCGGAGCCCGTCAGTCGGTGGCCCTTTCGGGGCTTACTGTGGCCGAGTCCTTCAGGGATGCCGGCAGGGAGACAGGGGAAAAACGCGATATTCTGTTCTTCATAGACAATATATTCCGTTTTACCCAGGCCGGATCCGAAGTGTCGGCGCTTCTGGGACGTATGCCGTCGGCTGTGGGTTATCAGCCTACGCTGGCCTCCGAGATGGGACAGATGCAGGAGCGTATCACTTCTACCAAATACGGTTCCATCACATCGGTGCAGGCAGTGTATGTGCCTGCCGATGACCTGACCGACCCTGCGCCGGCGACGACGTTTACCCATCTGGACGCTACGACGGTGCTCAGCCGTAAGATAGCCGAGCTGGGTATCTATCCGGCGGTGGATCCGCTGGAGTCCACGTCCAGGATTCTGGACCCCAATATCGTGGGCGAGGAGCATTACGGCGTGGCCCAGAGAGTGAAGCAGATACTTCAGCGCAACAAGGAGCTGCAGGACATCATCGCCATCCTCGGTATGGACGAGCTTTCAGAGGAGGACAAGACAGTGGTCAACAGGGCGCGCCGCGTTCAGAGATTCCTCTCGCAGCCGTTCTCTGTGGCCGAGCAGTTCACGGGTGTTCCCGGACAGATGGTGCCCATAGAGGAGACTGTCCGCGGGTTCAAGATGATTCTCGACGGCGAGGTGGACCATCTGCCGGAGCAGGCCTTCCTCAATGTCGGTACAATAGACGAGGCCGTCCGCAAGGGAGAGCAGATGCTCTCGGCCGCAGGCGGTCAGGATAAGCAGTGATATTATGGAACTGTTGATAGTCTCGCCTGTCAGAACCGTGTGTGAAACGGAGGTGACCAAGGTCTTCTTCCCCGGTGCGGCCGGAGGCTTTGAGGTCTTCCCCGGCCACGCACCTCTGCTTACATCCCTTAAGTCCGGCAATATCGTCTATACGCTTCCGGACGGGAAAGAGGAGACAGTGGCCGTACGCACCGGCTGTGTACGTCTGCTGGATGACAGGATAGAGGCATGTGTGGAGACAGTAGAGCCATGAGAGCGTGGAAATATATAATATCGGTCATGTCAGCAGTGCTGGTCTCAGTGCTGCCGGTGTCTGCCGCCGGTGGCGGAGATGCCGGTCAGGAAGAGGGTTTCAGCGCCAAGGAGCTGGTACTGGGCCATTTTGAGGACAGTTACTGGTGGCATATCGGGACATTCGGACAGAAGGAGGTCAGTCTGTACCTCCCGGTGATACTGCACAGTCCGGCTACCGGATGGCATTGTTTCTCTTCCAGAAAACTCTACGAAGGAGCCTCTTATCTTGGATTCAGCATAGCTCCGGAAGGAAAATACGAGGGGAAAGTAGTGGAGACTCTTTCCGACGGCAGCGTGGTCAGGCCCTTTGACCTGTCCCTGACCCGGACTGCGGCCGCACTCCTGCTCAACAGCGCGATAGTGCTGGCCCTGGTGCTGGGTGCCGCACGCTGGTACCGCAGACGTAAGATTACCGAGACTCCGCGCGGGCTGGCGGCCTTGATGGAATGGGCTGTGGAGACAGTGGAGGAGGACCTGATAAAGCCGACTGTTGGAGAAAACTGGCGCAGGTTCGCGCCCTTCCTCCTGACGGTGTTTTTCTTTATCCTGATCAACAACTTCATGAGTCTCATACCGTTCTTCCCGGGAGGAGTCAATGTGACCGGCAATATCGCCGTGACTTTTGTCCTGGCCCTTGCTTCCTTTATCGTAATCAACCTTTTCGGAGGACGGGCTTACTGGAAGGATATCTTCTGGCCGGAGGTTCCGGCATGGCTCAAAGTGCCGGTGCCGCTCATACCTCTGATAGAGTTTGTGGGTATTTTCACCAAGCCGTTTGCACTGATGATCCGACTCTTCGCCAATATGCTGGCCGGACATGCCGCGATTATCTGTCTGATATGTGTGATATTCATTACGGCAGGCATGGGGGTGGTCATGAGTACCTCCATGACGGTAGTGTCGCTGCTCTTTGCCGTCTTTATGAATGCGCTGGAGGTGCTGGTGGCTTTTCTTCAGGCATATGTGTTCACGATGCTTTCTGGTGTGTTCATAGGTCTGGCGCAGGAGGACGCTGGTAAAAAGGTAAAATCATAAAAAGCAAAAAACTTAAAGGAAACATAAAATTTAAAATTTAGAGTTATGACTGAATTGGGAATACTTGGGGTTGCCTTGGGCGCCGGTCTCGCTGCTATAGGAGCGGGAGTAGGTATAGGAAAGATAGGTTCATCTGCTATGGAGGCCATAGGCCGGCAACCGGATGCGGCCGGTAAGATAAGGACCAACATGATCATCATTGCCGCTCTTATAGAGGGTGTGGCTCTGTTCGCGCTGGTAATCTGTTTTATGGCTCTTTAACGAGGAGGACTGGCTATGGGACTTTTGCAACCGGAACCGGGACTGCTTATATGGATGACCATAGCGTTCCTCATCGTCTTCGGACTGCTGGCAAGGTTCGGCTTTCCGGCCATACAGAAGACCTTGGATGAGCGGAAGAAGTATATTGCCTCGTCATTGGAGGAGGCCGGGGAGGCTCAGCGCAGGCTGGAGGGGCTTCAGGCGGAGATGGACGTGGTACGTCAGGATGCCCAGAGGCAGAAGGCCGAGATTCTCAAGTCCGCGGCTGACGCGCGGGAGAAGATTCTTTCCGAGGCCCGTTTGCGGGCAGGGGAAGAGAGCGAGCGTATCATCGCCGCGGCCAGAGCCAGTGCCCAGAGTGAGAGTGAGGCTATAATAAGAGATGCCAGGCATCAGGTGGCTCTTCTGTCAATAGCTATCAGCGAGAAACTTCTGCGCTCCAAACTTGAAGATTCTCAGGCTCAGACAGTTTTGGCTGAGAGGCTGCTTTCCGAGATGGAAAGGAAAAACGACGGGATGAATAAGGAGGCTTAAAGATGACAGGCATAGGATTGATATCCAGACGTTATGCGAGGGCTTTGGCGGAGTATTCCGCGGGGCTGGGGGAGGAGACTATGGTGTATGACCAGTTGCTCCCCCTGTCAGAGCATTATGACTATGTGCCCTTGTTGCGTGAGACTGTATTGTCACCACTGGTCTCTTCCGGAGAGAAAGCCGCTGCGATATCCGCCCTGTTCGGAGAGGAGGGACCATGCCGGTCATTGCGGGATTTTATCAGGATGCTTCTCCGGCATCGCCGTGAGGCCTATTTTTATTTCATTCTGCATTCCTTTATTGAACTGTACAGGGAAAGGCATCATCTAAAGGAAGCGGTGCTGACAACCGCAGTCCCACTGGGGGACAGTGTAAGGGAAATGATCCGGAAACAGATGCAGGACAGCTGTGGATGTACTGTCGATGTCTCTGTCAGGATTGATCCTGGCATTATCGGAGGTTTTGTGTTCCGTATGGAGGACACATTCATAGACGCAAGTGTGGCATCCCAGCTCAGAACGCTGCGTCAAAGGCTGGGCAGCAACCCTTCAAAAAAGATTTAATATTGCTTAAATGATAGAAAATGAGTGAGAATATAGATAAGATAAAACCGTCGGAAGTCTCCGGTGCGCTGCTGGCCGAGCTTCAGGGAATAGACTTGGAGGCCAAGTATGCAGAGGTCGGTACGGTACTTCAGGTAAGTGACGGCGTGGTGCGTATCTTCGGACTGCGCAACGCCGAGGCCAGCGAACTGC
The DNA here is from genome assembly GCA_944323785.1 of uncultured Bacteroidales bacterium. Classification (GTDB taxonomy): domain Bacteria; phylum Bacteroidota; class Bacteroidia; order Bacteroidales; family UBA932; genus Coprenecus. Next base: position 83,781 of record CALUTU010000008.1, read on the forward strand.
TCGAGTTTGACGGCGGCATGAAGGCCGTGGTGATGAACCTTGAGGAGGACAATGTCGGAGCCGTACTGCTCGGTCCCACGGACCATATCAAGGAAGGCGACATGGTCCGCAGAACAGGCCGTACCGCGTCCATAGATGTCGGAGAAGGGCTTCTGGGACGAGTGATCAATCCTCTCGGTGAGCCGATAGACGGAGCCGGAGAGATAGCCGGGGAAAGGGTGGAGATGCCGCTGGACCGCAAGGCTCCGGGAGTCATATTCCGTCAGCCGGTCAACCAGCCGCTTCAGACGGGTATCAAGGCCATCGACGCCATGATCCCTATCGGTCGCGGACAGAGGGAGCTTATCATCGGAGACCGTCAGACCGGCAAGACCGCGATAGCAGTCGATACGATTATCAACCAGAGGGCCAATTACGAGGCCGGAGATCCGGTGTACTGTATCTATGTGGCTGTGGGCCAGAAGGCCTCCACGGTAGCCAATCTCGTGGAGACGCTGCACAGATACGGAGCTATGGACTATACGGTAGTGGTGGCCGCCACTGCTTCGGATCCCGCTGCGGTACAGTATTTCGCCCCGTTTGCCGGAGCCGCTATCGGCGAGTATTTCCGGGATACCGGACGGCATGCCCTGGTGGTGTACGATGACCTCTCTAAGCAGGCCGTGGCCTACCGCGAGGTCTCTCTGATACTCCGCCGTCCTTCGGGACGTGAGGCCTATCCGGGGGATATCTTCTACCTGCATTCCCGTCTGCTGGAGAGGGCGGCCAAGATCATCGCCCAGGAGGAAGTGGCCAGGGAGATGAACGATCTTCCGGTGTCTCTGAAAGGCAAGGTGCGCGGCGGCGGCTCGCTTACGGCCCTTCCTATCATCGAGACTCAGGCAGGAGACGTATCGGCCTATATCCCGACCAATGTGATATCTATTACGGACGGCCAGATATTCCTCGACACGGACCTGTTCAATGAGGGCAATATGCCTGCGATAGATGTCGGTATATCCGTTTCCCGTGTCGGCGGCAACGCCCAGGTCAAGGCCATGAAGAAGGTGGCCGGAACTCTTAAGATAGACCAGGCGCAGTTCCGCGAGCTGGAGTCTTTCTCCAAGTTCAGCAGCGATATGGATCCTGTGACAGCCGCCGTCCTGGACCGCGGCCGCAAGAATACCCGTCTGCTCGTGCAGCCCCAGTACAGCCCCATGCCTGTGGGCCGGCAGATAGCCGTGCTTTACTGCGGCACGCACGGCCTGCTCAGGGATGTGCCGATAGAGCATGTGGCGGACTTTGAGAGACTGCTTATAGAGACCCTGAAGCCTACCGGTGTGTTCGATACTCTGGCAGCCGAGGGACTGACTGACGAGGCCTGCCGGACAATAGAAAAAGCCGCTGCCGAGGTGGCCGCTACATTAAAGGGATGATGTCATGGCTGCACTGAAAGAGCTGAAAGGACGTATAAACTCCGTGGAGAGTACGCTGAAGATCACTTCCGCCATGAAGATGGTCTCCTCGGCTAAGCTCCACCGTGTCCAGGCCTCCATGGAGGCGCTTGCCCGGTACGAGAACCGTTTCACGGAGACGGTGGCGGCTCTGTGCAGTGACCCGGATGTGGTGACGGCATCCCCCCTGTATCTGCAGCACAAGGAACTGCGTCATGCCGTGGTCATTGCCCTGGCCTCGGACAGTTCGCTCTGCGGGGCTTTCAATGCCAATGCCGTGCGTCAGCTGATATCCGCCCTGTCGGCTCTGCAGTCAGAAGGATTTACGCGGATAACAGTCTATCCGATAGGGGAGAAGATGGTGCAGGCTGTCACACGCCCCGCATTTCAGGACCGTTTCGCACCGGTATTGAAGGTCTGTGGTGACTACAGGCACATGGCAGGAAAATATTCGTTTGACGGGATAGCTCCGTTGGCCACGCAGCTGATGGAGGACTATGTCGCGGGCCGCAATGACAGGGTCTGCATGGTCTACAATCATTTTCACTCGATGGGCCGTCAGACTCCGATGACAGACCAGCTGCTGCCGTTCATAGAGGAGAGTGTGGACAATATCGGCCGTGAGGCGGTGCGGGATTATATCCTGGAGCCTGACTCAGACGCTCTGCTGGCCGCTCTGCTGCCCTCAGCCACCCGCATCCGTCTGTACCGCGTGCTGCTCGACAGTGTTACAGCTGAAAATGCCGCCCGCATGATAGCCATGCAGACGGCAACAGATAATGCTCAGGAGCTCATAGACGACCTATCTCTCGAATACAACAAGCGCCGTCAGCAGGCCATCACCGCTGAGCTCGCCGATATCACCTCATCAGCTGAGGCTTAGTCTCCGCATTTATTCTGAATACTGGTAAGTTACTTCTCCATTGATGTCGCAGGATACGGCATTGTTCACGATGAAGCTCTCGGAACCTTCGGCCTCCGGTGCTGTGATGAACAGAGCCAGGTGGCAGTTCTCAGCGACCCATCCTTCTTCAATGTTTATGACAAATGCGTACTCAGCCGTTTCTCCGGCCTCGATTGTGCCGAGGGAGTGTCCGGTGAAGTTGGTATTTGACAGGCGGCTGTCAGCAACGCGGATACAGTTGTCATGAGTGTTGTAGTCACCTGTCCATGAAGCGGCGTTGTAGTTGGCCTGCTGGCCTTCAATGCCGTCCTCAAGCAGCCAGGCTCCTATGCGGAACTCTGAGGTCTCGGCGGCTTTGACAGAGGCTATGACTACCAGTGTGTTTCCGTCCAGTTCTGCGCGGGCGGATATTCCGGCCCTGGCCGGAGCACTGTCATAAGCCGCATCTATGGTGCTCTTCAGTCCGGCCTCGTTATTGTAGTTGTTGTAGGAAAGCGACATGTCGGCGATTACCATAGGATATCCCATTACTCCCAGAGCCATGTCCAGACCGCCTGAGTAAAAGGCCGGATCATTGGAATTGTATGAGTGGCAGGCTGTAAGCACTGTCCTGGAAGAATAATCCTCATCGGCCATGACGCTGCGCAGGAGCTCGATCATACCGGGGCAGTATCCGCAGCCGGTGCCGGTGAACTGTGTCAGAAGGACTCTGCGTGCAAAGGATGTGTTCTCAGGCTCGGGATCTTCCGGCAGTTCCGGTACGGGGAAGCCTATCGCGGTAATCGTTACGATATCCGTGTGTGAGGTCCCGTATGCGGCCCAGAACGAATAAGTGCCTGGTTCTGTGGTCGTGAATTTCATATCCGGAAGCTCAATCTGCTTGCTGGAACCGTCATAGAAGCGGACGTTTTCCGTTACAGGCTCGCCGTTGCTCAGTACGGTGAATTCCACGGCATCCTCTCCGTTGGCATGGATGATCATTTCCGAAGCGAGCAGGACCAGTTCGGTCGAACCTACCGGATCATTGCCGTCGTCACCATTGTCATTTCCATTATCGTTGTTCTCATCAGGCAATTCCGTGCAGGAGAAGAACATCATGGCTCCTGCGGCAAACAATGCTAAAAGTTTTAAGATCTTCATTTTCAAAAGTATTTTCTTGTCTGCTAAACCGCACCGAACGGGTGGCCCGGCAAACTGTCAGGCCACCCGTCATGCGGTAGGTAAATAGTTTATTTATCTTGCAAGGCTCTGCTGATAGTTCCTGAGGTTCTCCTGGAATTCCTCAGCTGAGACAATCTTGAAGTCTGTTACCTTCTTGTACGCTTTGGCTGTGCGGAAAGAAGTCCTGGACATAGTCCTTGCCTCAGGTCTCAGGGAGACTCCGTTGGCGGACTGAATCCTGGCAGTGCTGTGACTGCCGTTGGAGGCAGGTGCATAGGCGGCGCTTTCTGTCCAGCCTCTTGTGAGGGTCAGTTCGGAATTGATCCGTTTGCCTCCCAGGTAAGCCCATGTGTAGTTGAGATATATTGCGTTGGGGTACATCTCCGCACCGTCCAGGATATAGGGATTGACTGTTATGGTATTCCTGTCGGAGGCAATGTCAACGGTAAACTCCTCGTTGCTGTCGTTCTCACCCACAGATACGTATCCATTGTCGCTTAATGCGGCCAGGTAGTAGATGTTGTCCGTCCATGCCTGGAGAGGATACATCCTGTTGGAGTTGAAAGGAGCGGTCACGGAACCGTCTTCGGCTATCTGGAGATACCACTTCGGACCGAAGTCATAGAACAGGGAAGCGACATCGTATGAGCTGTATTCCGGGTTGCAGAAGAGCTCATAGGGAGTGATGCTCGGGAACTGCGGTGTATCTGCATCGTCAGTGTCATATCCGAATCCCAGGCAGAGCAGGCGGTTCTGTCCGCGGACTCTGGCGTTGAAAGCCTCGGCCTCCATCTTGAACTCGTCATAGAGGGCGTCCACTTCCTCCTTTGTCATGCCGGTATAGTAGTCGTACACTTCGGAAGGCAGGGTCTCGGGGTAGTCATTGATGCCGTCATATACGGTTACTTTGATGGACTTGGGACCTTCGCTGACATATCCTCCCTCATAGTAGTCGTAGTGTGCGACATCGGCAGTCATGGTCCATTCACCCTCAAGGGCAGAGAACAGCTCGGACTCTACTCTCTCAGCATCTGGCATGAAGTCAGCGGTGTTGTCAGCTATGGCGGGACCGCCCTCTTCCAGTACATTGGGCGTCTGCTCAATATTGTATGCCAGAACAGCCAGTCTGGTAGTCATACCGTCTATAGTGGAGAAGCTGAGATTGAGACCTTCGGCAGTGTTGATCTGTGCCACTTGTTCGTCAGTCAGTGCATTGCCTGATGCGGTTACGTCGGCGTATGTCATATATTGAAGAGCCGCAGCCCAGTCTCTTTCATAGTTGGCGGCATAGATAGCCGATGCTACATCTACGTTTCCGGTGTTCTTTACGTTGAACCATACCTCGAACGGATCATTGGGGCCGTTAGGATTGTCGATGGCGGTAACCGTCACTTCCGGTGCCTCCATGGTCTTTTCAGTAGTGGAGAACTCAATATGCTGGAATGACTGGCTGGTTCCCTCCTTGTTGCCCATCGCTGTAACCAGTATATGATAATTGGTCTGTTCCTGGAGGTAGAGATACTCCGTGAGGTCAATTTCCACATTGCCCTCGAATGTCCTCATACCGAGCATGAACGATGCGTAGTATGATGTGGTGAACCACTGGAGATAATCCTCGTTATTGCCAAGGAGTTCCAGTATCTGTGCATAACTGTACTCGTCTACAATCACCACGCAGTACTGGAATACGTCCGGATCGGGCGTGAATTTGATGGATCCTGTGACAGCCTGTACGTTTGAGCAGTCTACGTCAACAGTGGCGTTGAGGACCTGCGGCTCGCGGGCTCTGATCTGAGTCTTGTAAAAGTATCCGGTCCAGTACTCCTCTTCATTTACGTCTCCGGTACCGTTCAAGAGAGCATCCTGATAGGCTGTTTCGTCAAAGAGGGCCTGATACCATCCCTCGCCCCAGCCGTACATCGATTCACCCCATGCGAACTCACCTACGAGGAACATTATAGGCTCGCCGGGAACTATAGGGTCGTGGAGGACAATCTCGTCACCGTATTCATCGATATATACTTCGTTTTCGGGGCCGTAGTAGATAGTGCTGTCGTTAGTTATAAAGAACCCTCCGTTGGCTTCCAGCGTCTGTGCATCGGATGAGGCCATCCAGCCGGACTTGTTGGAGTTGTACATTACCAGGTTGCCGTAGGAGAAACGCAGTACGTTTCCGTTTTCCTTTACGGATTCAGGTACCTTCACGTGGACAGTAAAGCTATTGTAGCCTATGTCTACCATAGTGACGTCCTCCTCGTAGTCGCCGGTGGAGAAATCCTGGGTCACGACTTCACCGTAATATTCATCATCGACGGTCGTGGCAGCTACATAGAGGGTGTAGTTGGTGTTGGGCTCGAGGCCGGAAACGGTTATGGAGTTGTCTCCGTCAGTACACTCGGCCGTGGTTCCGTTCATGAAAAGAACGTCTTCAGTCTGCTCGGCCTCAGGCGTGCCGGCAAAAGCCGCGTAGGCGATCTCAGTGATGTCGTTGGTCTTTACAGTAAAGACCGCACTGTTGGCATCAGAGGATACGAAATTGATTTCTACTGAAGGCTCTGTTACCTCGTCATCGATGACAGGCTCTTCCTCTTGGTCCTGTTCAGGTGTTTTGCATCCGTTAAGTCCTGCGAAGGCCAACAGGAAAAGACCTGCAAGAAGGATAAGAAAATAGTTTGAGAGTTTCATAATAGGTTTTATTAATTATGCGATAAGTGTCCGGATGTGTTTTCCTGATTCAAAATTATGCAATCCTGCCCTAAAATCGTTTTCTGTCCGTTTTTAAATGGTGACATTACATATATTTTACATTTTGTAATGCCGTTTTACGAAAAATAACTACCTTTGAAAGTATGAATAAGACGCATTTAATCATTTATATAGCAGTTTTTCTGGCAATGATTCTTCCTGTGCAGTCGTGTTCGGACAGGGGAAAGCAGTCCGAGTTGCAGAAGTACTCGGATCTGTATGTCCACTATTGCAGGAAGGGCCTTTTCGACAGTCTGGCAATAGATGCCGGGAAGGTGTTTGCGGCAAGGAACAGTGATCTCGACCGTCGGCTGGTCCTGCTGTCCGGGCTGCATTCAGCGCAGGCTGCGATCTTTCAGGACGATTATCCGGGTGCAAAAGCATATCTTGATACGCTTGCCGGTTTTGATGACTGGGATGAGTATCCGGATCTGACAGCGATGTTCAACGGTATCCGGGCTTCGTATGAGATAAAGGCCGGTTTTGATTATCCGGCGGCACTGGCGCATCTGACAGATGCCTTCAACTGGTTCAGGGAGGACGGAGATGCGCTCAATATGTGCAACTCTCTTTACAATATCAGTATGATTTATTTCTACAGGAGGGATACGGTAGGCTTGAAATATGCGAGGCAGGCCATGTCGATAAGTTCGGACAATCTCGATGACCCTTATATGATGTGCGCGGCCGATGTGATTATGGCGATGATGCTTCTGGTTAAGGGCGACTATGCCAATGCGGAACGGTATGCGCTGGAAGCAAAGCGGATAGCCGATAAGGAAAGATATACTCTGGTGAAGTCGCGTATTTATATGGTCCTGGGAGAGGTGGCTCTTCACCGCGAGGATATTTCTCTTGCCGAGAACTTGCTGCAGAAGGGATTTGCGGCAGCTGAGAATACCGACCCTGATTTCTATTTCGAACTGGCGATTCCCTATGGCAGGATGCTTATACAGTCCGGCAGGTATGCTGAGGCTGAGAATTTTCTCACGGAGACTCTGAGTATAGTTGACAGGAACAGCAATATCCGTTACAGATACAGGGTCCTGGAATTGCTCTCGGACCTTTATGGGGCGCAGGGAAACATACCGTTCGCTTATACCTATTATAAGAATGCATCGGCATCCCGGGACAGCATAATGAACATCGACAAGGAGACATCGTTCAACAATCTGCTGGATCTGTATGAGAAAGCCTCGCTGCAGAATATTATCCGCAAGCGTCAGTACGATATGTATGTGACGCTGTTTATATGCGTGCTGAGTCTTCTGATCTGTGCATTCTTTATTTATAGGTATTTACGTCAGAGCAGGCTCAATAAGGAACTGGTGCAGCGTAACCAGGAGTATCTGAAAAGAAGTGAGATGCTGCAGAAATATCTCAGGCCCGAGCCGGCTCCTTCCGGCAATGATCCTGCAGATGAACAGCTGTTCGGCAAGCTGGAGAGAATCATGCGCGAGGAACATGTGTACCGCTCCAACGACATATCTCTGGACAAGCTGGCCGCAATGCTCGGTTCCAACAGGACGTATATTTCCCGTGTAATCAACCGGTATGCGGACAAATCGTTCTGGGGTTACGTCAATATGTACAGAATAGCCGAGGCGACAGAGATACTTTCAGATCTGGATAAGGATGTCCAGATAAAGAATATCTATGAGTCGCTCGGCTACAATTCGGCCGCCTCATTTTTCCGGGTGTTCCGGGAGGAGACCGGTATCTCTCCTTCCAAGTACAGGGAGGAGGTCCGTAAGATCAAGCCTAGAGCATAAGAGCTTTGGCGATAGTGGAAGCTGCTTCGGCACCGGAGATGCGCTCGAGAATCTTAAGCCCGAACGCTATGGCGTGGCCGGGGCCGCTGGCGGTGATGATGTTGCCGTCCTCGACTACACCCTGACGCTGGTCGATGACCGTTACTCCCTTTGCCGTGAGGGCAGGCTCGAAACCTTCGTAACAGGTCATTCTGAGGCTGCCTCGGGCTTCCACCACTTTTTCCAGCGGCAGCATTGAAAGAACCAGTCCGGGCGCCGCGCAGATGGCGGCTACCGTGCCTCCTTCTGCAAAATGTCTCTGCATCCGGTTCATCAGCGGAGCACATTCCGCCAGGTTGGATGTGCCGGGCATTCCTCCGGGGAAGATCATGATGTCCTCCTTGCGGATGTCATTCAGAGGGTATTCGTCCAGGGTCGATTCGGCATTGACACTTATACGCTGTGCACTTGTCACGGCGTGTGAACTGCCGATGGAGATGATGTTGAGCTCGATGCCGCCTCTTATGAGGATGTCGGCGGGGGCCATGGCCTCGGTAATCTCGAAGCCTTCGGCCAGAAAGATAAATGCACGTGGTTGAGTGTTCATGACGTTTATTTTTAGGGGTTAAAGCATCGTGTAAAGGGCAGAGGATGCACCTGCTATGCCAAGTGCGGCTGCTATGACCGCGAACAGGAACAGTATGAGTATGACATCTATCAGCGAGATGATGAATCCGGCTATGGCCAGTCCCCTCGGCCTCCTGAACATACCGATAAATGAAAAGACGAGTCCAAGAACCCACATTATCCATCCGAAAACGGGCACCCATCCGAAAATAAAAGTGATGATAGACAGTACGAAGCCGGCTGTTCCAAGCCCGTTGGTCCGCCTTTCTATGTATACAGGTCCGCGGTAATTGTTGTCGTAAACTTCCATGGTTTTAGTTTTAATGTTGCTCAACAAAGATACGCAGAAGCAAGGAGCATTGCAAATTTATTTGGCTCAGGAAAACATTCTGCGCTCTTTTTCGGAAAATTCTTAGATTTGTAACCAAAACAGAAGGGAAGGATGAGAAAATCATTTTATTCAGATACTCCTGATATACAGTACGGAGAGACGGATATGGCGGAACTGGTGCGCAACCCGTGCCGTTTCGGTTGCCATATCCAGATCGTGTGTACTCATGGCAGTGCCGTGATATCTACCGGGATACAGAGTTATAGTATGCGGAGGGGAACCGGCCTGTTTCTGCTCGGCGGCGGTCTTGTGCAGGCGGTGGAGCCGTCACCGGACTTCATGGTCAGGATGCTGCTGTATCCGAAAGACCTGATGATGAAAGTATTGATCCCGCTGGATACGGATTTCCTCAATTATCTGCACGAATATCCTTATTTTGACCATTTGGATGCCGGAGCGGAGCCTGATGAATGGAAAGGAGTCATGTTGTGGATGGATATGGCGGCGATGCTGTTTTCCCGTCCGATGCCCCGCTTCCGCAAGTACATAGAACAGAATTTTCTCCAGAGTATGCTTATGTGCCTGCACAGCTCCATCCCGCTCAAGCGTATGGCCGAGGCCCGGAGAAATGAACGTAAGAGCTTTATAAGCCACCAGTTTGTGCGGCTTGTCAGGGAGAACAGTGCGAAGGAGCATATGCTGCCGTTTTATGCCGGCAAACTCGGAATATCTTCCAGGTATCTGAACGGAATAGTGGCAGAGAATTTTGACGGGAAGACTCCCAAGCAGCTGATAGACGCCCAGTTGACTGCGGAGATAAAGGTTCAGCTGGACAACCCGATGCTTACCGTAAGTGAGATAGCCGAGTATTTTAATTTCCCCGAGCATACTTCCATGAGCCGTTTCTTCAAGCGCAATACCGGTATGTCTCCTAAGGAGTACAGGCTGAAACGTGAACTGCAGTGAATATGAACGATGTGGGAAAATACAGGCTTACAGTAGTGCTGGGACCTACGGCTTCGGGCAAGACCCGCTATGCGGTGCAGTTGGCCGGAAAGACAGGCGCTGAGATTATTTCGGCCGACTCGCGGCAGATATACCGCGGAATGGATATCGGTACCGGGAAGGACCTCGGCGAGTACGTGTACGAGGGGACACCGGTGCCGTATCATCTGATAGACATCGTGGATGCCGGGGTGCGCTACGATATCTTCCGTTACCAGAGAGATTTTGCGGCTGCGTACAATGACATCGTGTCCCGTGGCCGTCCGGTCATACTCTGCGGAGGCTCGGGATTGTACATCGAGTCTGTGACCCGCAATTACGCCATTCCCGAGGTACCTTCCAATCCGGCTCTCCGCACGGAGCTGGAGCAGTATTCCGACGAATATCTGATAGATATGCTCAAGTCCCTGACGACTCCGCACAACACGACGGACTACGACACGCGCAAGCGGCTCATACGGGCCATTGAGATAGCCGTGTATCAGAAAGGGCATCCGGAGGATACCGGAGTGTTCGGCAAGAGCATGGTGGAGTTCGCTCCGGACGAGGTGCATTATATAGGTCTGTCTGTCAGCCGGGATGAACGCAATGCCCGTATCGACCGTCGTCTGGATGCCCGTCTTAAGGAGGGAATGGTCGATGAGGTGCGCCGTCTGCTCGAGGGCGGTCTCTCACCCGATGATCTTATCTACTACGGTCTGGAATATAAGTTCGTGACCCTGTATCTTACAGGACAGATGAGCTATGACGAGATGCGGACCAAGCTGGCTATTGCCATCCACCAGTTCGCCAAGCGGCAGATGACATGGTTCCGGGGCATGGAACGCCGCGGCATCCGCATCGACTGGGTATCAGTCTGACCTGGCTACAACTCTTCCCACTCGCCGCCCCAGAGCTGGATGAAGCGGTACATGTCGTCGCGGGAGATTTCCAGCGAGGCGGTGTTGTCATTGGGGTGGAAGGTGACCCGCTCGGCCTGGCGCAGGTCCTTGTCCAGATAGAGCTTGACCTGATGGTCAGGGTCGTTGATCAGCCCGAAGAGGGAGACGGAGCCGGGGACCGTGCCGAGATATTTTTCCATGCGCTGCTCCGAAGCGAAGGAGAGCTTGCCCTGATGCAGCTGGTGCTCCAGGCCGTGGATGTCCATCTGCTTGTGGCACTCGAGGATGACCAGATAGTGCCGGTTGCCCTTGTGGTTTCTGAAAAACAGGTTCTTGCAGTGTGTCGAGTCGAAATCCTTCCAGTATTTCATCGCCTCCTCTATCGTCGGAAGCGGCGGATGCTCGTGCATGACGTAACTGATGCCCAGTTCCTGCAACTTGTCAAGTACTTTTCTGCGTCTTTCCTCGGCTGTCTTCATATGCATTTGTCTTAATCGGTGCGCAAATATAGTTCATCCTGCCGGTTTCTTGTGTATTTTTGCATCCCTAAAATCAGAATATGGATTATCAAAGTGTGATAGACAAGATTCGCGACGAGGTGCGGGAACTGTGGGGACAGGGCAGGGTGGCGGATTATATTCCGGCACTGGCGAAGGTGGATCCGAGGCAGTTCGGGATAGCGGTGGCGACTCTCGACGGACATGAGTACAGTACGGGGGACGCACAGGTGTGCTTCTCTATCCAGAGTATATCAAAAGTGTTCACCCTGGCGATGGTGACCAGGCATGTGGGTGACGATATCTGGGATGCCGTGGGACGCGAGCCCTCCGGCAATCCGTTCAACTCGCTGGTGCAGCTCGAGTATGAGCAGGGCAAGCCGCGCAATCCGTTCATCAATGCGGGTGCGCTGGTGGTTACTGACCGTCTGATCTCGCTTTATCCTCATCCCAAGGACGCGATGCTGGAGTTTGTCCGCAGTCTGTGCGGCAATGACGATATCTATTACGACAAGGAAATAGCCCGTTCCGAGCGGCTCAATGCGGACCGCAATATGTCGCTGGCCTATCTGATGAAAAGTTTCGGCAACATCCGCAATGATGTGGATACGCTGCTGGATGTATACTGTCATCAGTGTGCCATTTCCATGTCCTGCGTGGATCTGGCCAGAGCATTTCTCTTCCTGAGCAACCGGGGTGTGAATCCCTTCAGCGGCAAGCAGGTGCTCAGTGTCAGTCAGGCCAAGCGTCTCGGTGCCCTGATGCTCACCTGCGGCTTCTACGACGAATCGGGCGACTTCGCCTTCCGCGCCGGTCTCCCCGGCAAGAGCGGTGTGGGCGGCGGCATAGCGGCCTACTTCCCCGGCAACCTCGCTGTCACCGTCTGGAGTCCCGAGCTCAACCGCCACGGCAACTCCCTGGCCGGTATGGCCGCCCTCGAGCATTTCACCACCGACATCGGCAACTCCATTTTCTAGTTATTCGATCAATGTCCATTTCAGCAACGGAGTCATACGATGCCGTCGCTTTCCGATTTAGTGCGATGAAATAGTATGTGGGGACGAAGAAATTCTCTACCTTTGTTTTAGGATAACTAAAGTACATAGAATCGTGGCAAGGAAATTTGAAATACGTAACAGCACGGCGGAGTTCTTGACCTTTGTGTCTGATGGAAAGGAGGACGGGATACAGGTGCTGTATAAGGATGAAACTATTTGGGCGACTCAAAAAGCTATGGCTGAGCTGTTTGAGGTCGGAGTTCCGGCTGTCAGCAAGCATTTGAAGAATATCTTTGAGAGTGGAGAACTCGATAGAACTGTGACTGTTTCCAAAATGGAAACAGTCGTGAACAGAGGTTTCCGCGGGGAGTCAAAAGAGTATGTTGAATTCTATAATCTTGACGCAGTCATAGCAGTGGGTTATCGTATCAATTCTGTACGGGCTACTCAGTTTCGTCAATGGTGTACGTATGTACTCCGGCAGTTTGCTATCAGAGGATATGTGATAGACCGAAAGCGTATGGAGAACGGTTCGTTTATCGGAGAAGATTATTTCGAGCATCTGCTGGCTGAAATCCGTGAGATTCGACTGAGTGAAAGGCGTTTTTATCAAAAACTGACAGATATATACGCTACGGCCATAGATTACAATAGAAGTGCACCAATGACACGGCTGTTTTATCAGAAGGTGCAGAATAAGATGCACTATGCCGTGCACGGGCATACGGCAGCGGAACTTATTGTCAAGCGTGCTGATGCTTCTAAAGAGCATATGGGACTGACTACATGGGAAAATGCACCAGATGGTAAAATAGTAAAACCGGATGTCAGTGTTGCGAAGAATTATTTGAAAGGAGAGGAGCTGGAGGATATGAGCCGACTTGTGAATGCCGTGCTGGATATGGCTGAACGTATGGCAAATCGTCATGTTCCGATGACGATGGAGGACTGGGCAAAGCGCATAGATATGATTCTTGAAGCCGGTGGAGATGCTGTTTTAGATAATGCAGGGCATATTTCCGCTGAATTTGCAAAGCAGTTTGCAGAAGCGGAGTTTGAGAAATACCGTGTTGTGCAGGATAAGAACTTTACTTCCGACTTTGACAGATTTCTCAGTGAGGTTAAAGTTTAATGGCGAAGCGCTTGAGCCGCGAGTCGAGCATCCCTTCCGGGACGATGTGCCTGATGCAGCCGGCGATGACGTTGAGCAGGCCTTCGCGGACGAAGTCCTCGCGGATGACGAGGGAGATTTCGCGGACGGGGACGCAGGTGGGGCAGTCTGGGGGTGGGATGCTGCCTGATGTGGCAATGTCAGTGGCCGGTGTCCCGCCGTTCTGCCGGACGATGGGCCTGAGGTTCCCGCGCTGCTCTTCGGTGAGGAATGCGGCGTGCAGCTCGGGGATGACGGTGTAGCCGCCGTTGGTGTCCACTATCCGCACGAGGGTGTCTATGCTGCCGGCCTGGTATTCGGTGCGGGTCCGGCGGCGGCTGTGGCAGAAGTTGAAGACCTGGCTGCGGAGGCAGTGGCCCTCCTCGAGTATCCACAGGCGGTCGGAGGCCAGACGGTCGGCCGGCACTTCGCTCATGGCGTACAGCTCGTCGAACGGGGAGATGTACGCCACGAATTTCTCATAGTACAATGGTATTTCCAGCAGGCCCTTTTGCTCCAGCGGAGTGGCCAGGATAGCCATGTCAATTTCCGCCGTCAGCAGTTTCTCCACGATGAAGCGGGTGCGCATCTCGGACACGCGCAGATGGATGGACGGGTGCTCTTCGTGCATCCTCCGGAAGAGTCCGGGGAGGATGTAGGGGGCAATGGTCGGGATGATGCCCATGATGGCCTCTCCGCTCTCGTCGCCCTTCTCGACGGCGACTATCTCCTCGATCTGCGAGGCGTTGTGCAGGGTCACCCGGGCCTGGGCGATGATCTTCTCTCCGAGGGCGGTGGGTCGGACGGGGTGGGCTCCGCGGTCAAATATGGTCACGTCCAGGGCGGTCTCGATGCTGCGGATGCCCGCACTGAGGGTCGGCTGGGTGACGCCGCAGGCCTCGGCGGCCCGGACGAAGTTGCGGTGGGTGTCCACTGCGACGATGTAGCGCAGGGCGGTAAGGCTGAGGTTGGTATCTGTCTTCATACTGCCGACAAATATAGAAAATATCTATGAGGATATAAAAAATATCGATTTGATTTATCAAAATCGCCGCCATATCTTTGCACCGTAAAACAAAAACGAATGGAATATTAATCATTAAAAAGTAATAGTTATGGACAGCAACAACAACATTCAGAATCAGACACAGCAGCAGTATTATCCCATGCCCCGCATCGGCGATCAGGCCCCCGCTTTCGAGGCCGTGACCACCCAGGGTAGGATAAAGTTTCCCGAGGATTTCAAGGGCAAATGGAAGATCCTCTTCAGCCATCCCGCCGACTTCACCCCCGTCTGCACCTCCGAGTTCATGACCTTCGCCTCCCGCGCCGCCGAGTTCGAGGCCCTGGGTACCCAGCTCATCGGCCTCTCCGTGGACGGACTCTACAGCCACATCGCCTGGCTGCGCACCATCCAGGAGAAGATCCAGTACAAGGGCATGAAGAACGTCGAGGTGAAGTTCCCCCTGATTGAGGACATCACGATGGACATCGCCCGCCGCTACGGCATGATCCAGCCCGGCGAAAGTGCCACCCAGGCCGTCCGTGCCGTTTTCTTCATCGACCCGAAGAATATAATCCGCACCATTATCTACTATCCCCTCTCGCTTGGCAGGAATTTTGATGAACTCAAGAGAGTGCTGGTGGGCCTGCAGACCGCCGATGAGTTCGGTGTCGCCCTGCCCGCCGACTGGCAGCCCGGAGACGAGGTGATAGTGCCCACGGCCGGTTCCTGCGGAGTGGCCAAGAGCCGCATGGACGGAGACGACAAGGACTTGAAGTGCTACGACTGGTTCTTCTGCACCCGTCAGCTCCCCAAGGAGAAGATAGAGGACAAAATTTACAGAAAATAATGAAACGGATAGCGACAACACTGCTTATGGCCGGAACCCTGCTTCTGTCCGCCCTGCCTTTAACGGCATACGGACAGGAGAGGGAGTCCGGAAAAAACGAGGAAAAAATGGAAACAGGAACAATACATCTGACCAAAGCTGAATTTCTGCAGAAAGTGTGGAACTACGAGGCCAATTCCCAGGCCTGGAAATACGAGGGGACCAAGCCGGCCATCGTGGATTTCTTCGCCACCTGGTGCGGCCCCTGCAAGGCCCTGAGCCCCGTGCTCGAGGAACTTGCCAAGGAGTACGGAGACAGGCTCGTAATCTACAAGGTGGACGTGGACCAGGAGCGCGAGCTCGCCGGAGCCTTCGGAATCCGCTCGGTGCCCACCCTGCTCTTCATCCCCGCCGACGGGGAGCCGTCGATGAGTCCGGGCGCTCCTTCAAAAGCCCAGCTCAAGCAGATTATCGACGAGCACCTGCTGAAATAGTTGACCCAGCGGGCGATCCGCAAAAACATGAAGAAAGGCCGTGCCGGAATCCCGGTGCGGCTTTTTCCGTAAGTACTGCAGCGGGGGTGTTTTGTAAACGCTCAGTGATCAGTTAGTTACAAAACAGAGTGTTCTTTCGGGTGGCTCCGAACCCGACTAAAGTTACTCGTTGCTTTTGGAATATCTTAATTTACAGGCTTTTCTGGGAAATGGGTGCTCGCCTGCTTACCGTTGGCCTTACCTCAGAAGCCTACCTGAAGCTGCGTGATGATCATGTGCGAGGAGGGGATGCCGCTGAAGACCCCCTGACTGTTACTGGAGCGCTGCTGATAGACGTACTGCGCCTGGAGGCGGCATTTGCGGTAGAAGTTCCACTGCAGTCCGAAGATGTAGCTGCACTGCCAGTCGCTCAGGGCGATATTCCGGTCCAGATAATCCACCGATGCCACGATGTCGAGAAAATGAGTGGCGGAGCCCACGAGGGTGGCGTAAGCGCCCCGGCTCCGGACGGATGCGTCGAGACCTTCCATGTATTCGCTCCTGAGATACATCGGTCCTGCCTCCATCTCCAGACCTGCGCTCCACCTGTCTCTCCGGTATGTCTCCCCGGCCTTGAATGTCCCGTAGGGGCTGTCCGCCTTTGCGGTGCCCTCTCCGAAGTAGACGGAGCCGTGCACCTTGAGGAAGCTGACCGGCCTGAGGGCGAGGCTTGCTACTACGTCCTTCCGGTTGTTGGTCTCGGCCGTATTGGACGGCTCGCCGCTGAAGACGCCGACCCTGTATTCTATCAGATTGCGGTTGTCCTTGCCTATTTTCAGAAATGCGCCTCCCACTTCCAGACCCAGGTCCCTGCCGGCTCCCGCTCCGAAGCATACGTCCGAGCCGTCGATACCCGCGAGATACTGGACTGCCTGGGCGCCCTTTATTATTTCCAGGACGGAGGGAGACATATTGCTCTCAATCGTGAAAGGGGTCTTGTACTGTCCGAGCCTGATGTAGAACGCATCCACCGGGCGGTATCTGACGAAGAGCTCGTGCAGCTTGAATTTGGACACGTCGGCCATGAAGTAGAGATCCAGATGCCTGATTGGCTTGATGTCGGCGATGATCATTGCCCTGTACAGATTGAACTTGTTGAAGGCCCCGTCATGCGCCATGTCGTAGGTGTCGTACAGGTATCCGGCCTGGGCGTAGCCGCTGACGCTTACCTTTTCCGAAAGGAAACGGATGAGCTTGCTGTCCTTCCGGTCATCTGTTACGGTGCTGAGGGTATCTGTAGCCGCAGAGGAGCTGATGCATGCAGCAGCAGCGGTCAGGATCAGGGTGAGGATGGTGGCCTTGAGATGCATGACTGTAGTGTGTTGTAGCTGAGTTGATGAATCGGTTTCGTGTTTTAGGGCGGCAAAAATAAGCAGAAGTCTTGGAAGAACAAATTAATTTGCTCTTCCGGGACAATATCTTGATAAATTTCACAGGCAACGATTATTTTCAATATTTTCGCGTCATGGAAAAAAGAGGTCTGCTGATATACCCCTCGACGACTCCCCGGGGGAACAATGCTTTCGGCTGGTTCCGGGAGGCGGCTGCCCGTCACGGGATGTCGGTCGAGGTGCTGTTCTACGACGCTCCGGCGGCTGAGGCTCCCGCGGGCGCTCCTGCCTGGAAGCCGGATTTTGTCCTGATGCGGGGGTACAATATCGCCCTGTCGCGGTGGTACGGGGCTCAGGGTGTGCCGGTGCTGAATGCTCCCGAGGCGATGATCCTCTGCCGGGACAAGCTCCGCTGCGGGGAGGTTCTGGCCGCTGCCGGGGTGCCGGTGCCGGGGGCATTGTCCCCTGAAGAGGCCCGGAGCGGGGACGCATTTCCATTTATTCTCAAGCTCAATTTTGGGTCGAAGGGGGAGAATGTCTTCCTCGTCCGCGATGCCCGGGAATACCGTTCCGCGCTGGAGGCGTGCCGGCGGGAGGAGGCTCTGCGCCTGGAGGCATTGTCCCGGGGAATCAGCGAGTTTGGGGAGACTCCGGAGGAGGTCTGCCGCGGCTGCGAGCCTGTGCTGCAGGAGTTCGTGGCCACGAGCAGCGGACGGGACATCCGGGTGTGGGTGACGGGGGATGAGGTCGCCGGCCATGTGCTGCGGTACAATCCCTCGAGCTTCAAGTCCAATTTCGCCGCTGGGGGCTCCTTCCGTCAGATTCAGCTGCCTCCCGCCGCTGCCTCTCTCGCCGTGGCCGCTGCCCGTGCCTGCGGGCTCTTCTTTGCGGGGGTGGACCTGCTGTTCGACGGTCAAAACGGCTTCAAGGTCTGCGAGGTCAATGGCAATGCCGGCTTCCGTACCGCCTCGGACGACATTCCCGATGCGCTGTTCCGCAATCTGGCCCGCGTCCTATGACCAACCCGTGTGTCCTGAGATGGACGGGAGTATTCCTGTTCTGCAGTCTTGCCTACGCCCTCTGGCAATGGTAAGCAGTGCAGCAGGGTGCTTTTGCAAACACTCGGTGATCAGCGTGTTACGGTAAGGGTGTGATCTTTTCGGGATGTTGTGAGGGGGCGGAAAGATCATGCGTGATTCGCATAGTTTTGAATGTCAATGTTTTGCAAAATAGGGGTGCGTCACAGCTTACCGTTATTGAGACTGGGGGCTCGGAGTTGTGCTTATTGCAGGTGCTCAGGTAGTGGCTGTTTCTGTCGTAGCCGACCTGATTTGGGCTTCAATCCTTTACGGTTGCAATCCTGGCCGTTCTGCACCGGACTGTTCTGGCCTGGAGCGCTTTGGCCGGGATGGAAGACTTGTCCGAGCAGACTGATGCTGGTGTGGGTGAGGCGTGCCAGCTGCTTGATGCCCAGGCCGTATTGTTTCCGGAGGATGTCTGCCAGCTGATACTTCTCGTCTATGCTGAGCGCATCGGGAGAAGACTTGCTGAATATTTCGCTGCAGAGGTTCGTGACGGTGGAGGCCATCTCGCTGTCAGTGTAGCGGGCCCGCCGGAGGATTCCGGATGTCAGCTCCATCTCCATACTGTCGTTGCGCGAGAGGAAGTAGAGCATCCTGACAGGGCTGTGGAATATCTCCTCGACGGCGCGGTAGTCAACGTAGCATTTAGGGCAGATGAGTCCGTCGGCCGTTACGGTGTAGTGTCCCGGCAGCTGTCCGCGGGTACGGAACAGTTTCTGCTGCCGCCGCTTGCTCATGTGCGCGATATCTGTGACCGACCGATTGACTGTCAGCGTGTTGCCGTCGTTGAAATACAGAGGACCGGAACTCCATCGGTAATGGGTCGGGAGAACGGCCAGTCCGGCTGCGGGAGGGTTGCGCAAGACGTAGGCAATCGCCCGTTTAAGGTACTCGGTATCGTCAATTTCTTTCATGCAGATGTCCGCGCTGCTCATGTCCGCCAGGGTGAAAAGTCGCTTCCGGTAGGCCTTGATGAACTCGCCGCAATCCTCTTCAGTGCCGTGGGCTATGAAATGGACGTGATTGTCCATCAGACAAAAAGCATGCATGGATATGTCTCTGTCAGCCATGCATACCGGAATGCTGTTCATCCCGAAAATGTAATCGGCGTCAGTCTTGAAAATGATTTCCTTTTCCAGTCCGGCTGTGCAGATGTGCCGGAAATGTTTCTCCTGCTCCATAATCTTTCGCTTCTATCGGTTAATCACTGCCTCAAAGTTAGGGATTATATTCTGACTGTGCAACAACGGTAAGCAGGGACGCGGGTACTTTTTGTAATCGCTCGGAAGTCAGAGGGTTAAGAAAGAGGGGTGTGCTTGCCGGTGGGTTGTGAAGGCGCGAAAGATTCTCGTTGTGTCGGTAATGCTGTGAAAAATAGTTGATTATGAAAATGGGGTGCGTCAGTACTTACGGTAATTCCTTAGAGGGTTCGGGCGAGGGGCAGGGATTGAGCATGATGGTGTTGACGGTGCGGCCGCAGGAGGGGCCTTCGCGGCGGGCTGAGAAGAAGCCGGGGTGGGTGTAGGTGTCGATGCCGGAGATGAGGATGTTGGCGTCGTGGACACCGGCCCGGAGGAGGGTCAGACGGACGGCCTGGGGGAGGTCGATGTGGAGGCCGCCGGACATGGAGCCGGGGATACGCGGGCCGCGGTCGGTGATGAGGCGGATTGTGTGGCTGTCTATTGGTGAAGAGTCTGTGCTGCCGGTGATTTCCAGGGGGAAGTTGTGAACAAGGCAGGATGAATGTGAGCACGTGACAGCTCCCGTTTTCTCAGAATAGTCAGCACTATGCTTTTTCGAAGGATACCATGTCTCCGGAAATCCGGCGCCGAGGAAGGCTTCGGCGACTTCCGGACCGACCTGGAAGCTTTCCGGGCCGATGCCGGGACCGATTACCGCCAGAATGTCGGCAGCGCGTGTGCCGTACTTGGAGGCCATCACAGCCAGGGTCTTCGCTGCGATTTTCAGCACCGTACCCTTCCAGCCGGAATGTACTGCCGCAACGACCCGCCGTACCGGATCGTACATCAGCACCGGTATGCAGTCAGCCGTCCGGGCCCCTATCGCCACACCCGGCACGTCAGTCACCAGCGCGTCATAGCCCTCCAGCTCTTCCCGAGTAGTACCTGCCGAAGTCACCACGGCCACCCGGTCTCCGTGCACCTGATGCGCCTGCACCACCCTCATCGGCAGCACGGCGTCCCTCAGCGGGGAAAATGCCGTAACTTCAGGGGCTATGTCATATTTCAGCAGGCCGTCGGAACCGCTCGGGAAAATCTGTCTCATCTCAGGCAAATACAATTTTCAGCAAAGTTAGGATACTTCTTTGAAAAATTTTTCTAAATTTG
This sequence comes from uncultured Bacteroidales bacterium, assembly GCA_944323785.1. Classification (GTDB taxonomy): domain Bacteria; phylum Bacteroidota; class Bacteroidia; order Bacteroidales; family UBA932; genus Coprenecus. Next base: position 104,390 of record CALUTU010000008.1, read on the forward strand.
TCTCCGCAATGAGAAAGCACTCCAACATATCCATGATGTCCATGCGAATGCATCGCTCTTCGATGCATGGCTTTCTCTTTTGCCGGTAAGTCAAGCGGGATGCGGGCTCCGGCGTATTAATCCGAAAACATATCAGGTTGACTCCACAGTCCCGAATCTGCCCCGGGGCTGAGAATGGATTTGACGTCAGGGCATCAATGGACATCGACAATCAATGATTCAGGCGGAATATATCCACGAAGAACCGTTCCGGTGCGAGGCCGGAGGTACAATCGACAATCTCAGAATAGTCTATCACATATCAATGCCGGGCGGCGGGCCCCGCAAGGTCATCTGGATCTGTCATGCGCTGACAGCCAATTCGGACCCGGAGGAATGGTGGCCGGAGATGGTGGGTCCGGGCCGGCTCATAGACACGGACCGCTACACGGTGGTCTGCGCCAATATGCTCTGCTCGGCCTACGGCTCCTCCGGTCCGGCGCATGGCAGGTTCCTGGATTTCCCGAAGGTGACTGTCAGGGACATCGTCCGCACCGAGGCTCTCCTGCGCAGGCATCTGGGCATAGGCCGGATAGACCTGCTGATAGGCAGTTCCATCGGCGGTTTCCAGGCTCTGGAATGGACGGTGATGGAGCCGGATGTAATCGCGCGGGCGGCTATCATGGCCTGCGGCCCCCGGGTTACGCCCTGGCTGACAGCATCCAACGAGGCCCAGAGGATGGCCATCGAGGCCGATCCTACGTTTCGCGAGTGCCGCACCCTGAAAGGCGGAGCGGCAGGACTCCGTACGGCCAGGGCCATAGCCCTCATCTCGTACCGCAG
>CALUTU010000009.1 GCA_944323785.1 uncultured Bacteroidales bacterium
CGGTTGCGGGGTCTGCGGCCGAGCCAGCGGCTGCGTCCTGCCTTACCGGACGATTCGAGGTTGTGATCGGAATTGGAGACAGTTCCGACAGTCGCACGGCAGGTTACGAGCACCATTCTGGTCTCGCCTGAAGGGAGACGGAGGATGGCGTGCTTGCCCTCACGTGCGGTGAGCTGAGCGTATGTTCCGGCACTGCGGGCCATAGCGGCACCCTGACCGGGACGGAGCTCGATGTTGTGGATAACTGTTCCGAGAGGAATTTCTGAGAGAGGAAGAGCGTTGCCGAGCTCGGGAGCCACGCCGGGACCTGACATGATGGTCTGGCCTACGCGGATTCCGGCAGGAGCAATGATATATCTCTTCTCACCGTCGGCATATACTACCAGCGCAATGCGGGCACTGCGGTTGGGATCGTACTCGATGGTCCTGACAGTAGCGGGGCAGTTGTCCTTGTCACGACGGAAGTCAATGACACGGTACATCCTCTTGTGTCCGCCACCGATGTAGCGCATGGTCATCTTACCGGAGTTGTTGCGTCCGCCGGTCTTCCTGAGGGGCTCGAGAAGGGACTTCTCGGGCTTTGTGCAGGTTATCTCGTCAAATGCGCTTATTGCCTTATTTCTCTGACCAGGTGTGGTCGGTTTGAATTTACGTATTGCCATAGGATTAAATGTTGCTATAGAAATCAATCTTATCCTCGCCTGCCAGTGTCACATAAGCTTTCTTATAGTGGTTGGCACGGCCTCTAAGTAATCCCGCCTTGGTGTAGCGGCTCTTACGCTTGCCATGGTAGTTGACAGTATTGACGTCCTTTACTGTCACTCCGTAGTGCTCCTCGACAGCCTTTCTGATCTCTATCTTGTTGGCTGAGCGGTCTACGATGAAACCGTAACGGTTCAATTTATCGCCCTGAACCGTCATCTTTTCTGTTACGATAGGCTTAATGATAATTCCCATGTCTCCTATGGTTTATTTGCGTCTTTCTGCAATGATGTCCTGTACACCGTCCACCATCACGAGCTGATAGGCGTTCATGATGTTGTAGGTGTTGATCTCATCTACTGAGATCACATTGACATTCTGAAGATTGCGCGAAGATTTGTAAATATTCACACTGTTTTCAGGAAGTACGAACAGAGTTCTTCTTCCGTTGGCCTTGAGGTTGTCCAGGATCTGGATGAACTCCTTGGTCTTGGGAGCGTCCATAGCGAAGGGCTCGACCATGATGATGGCGTTCTCCTGAGCCTTGTAGGACAAAGCTGAGTAACGGGCCAGCTGCTTGAGCTTCTTGTTGAGCTTGAAGCCATAGCCGTGAGGCTTGGGACCGAAGGCACGGCCACCGCCAACGTAGATGTTGGACTTGATGCTGCCGTGACGGGCTCCGCCACCGCCTTTCTGACGGCCCATTTTCTTGGTGCTGTAGCTGACTTCGGATCTGTCCTTGGTCTTGTGAGTACCCTGACGCTGGTTGGCCAGATACTGCTTAACGTCGAGATAGATCGCATGGTCGTTCGGCTCAATGCCGAAGATAGACGAATCAAGGGTCACTTTCTTTCCCGATTCGGTTCCGTCGATTTTGTAAACTGACAATTCCATAACGTTAGTCCTCCACAATTACGTATGAACCCTTTGCTCCGGGGATAGAACCCTTCACGAGAACCAGATTGTTCTCAGGGATAACCTTGATAACCTTGAGGTTGAGAATCTTCACGCGGTCACCGCCCATGCGGCCTGCCATTCTCATACCCTTGAATACTCTTGAAGGCCAAGAGGATGCACCCATAGAACCAGGGTGACGGAGTCTGTCGGCCTGACCGTGGGTAGCTCCGCCCACGCCGCCGAATCCGTGACGCTTAACGACGCCCTGGAATCCCTTACCTTTAGAGATACCGGTAACGTCTACCCATTCCACTCCCTCGCTGAGGTCTGAAACGGTCACTGTGTCTCCAAGCTTGAGCTCCTTGGGGAAGTCCGCCTTGAACTCCACCAGTTTGCGCTTGGGTGTGGTTCCTGCCTTGTCAAAATGGCCCTTGAGAGCCTTGCTGGTGTGTTTCTCTTTCATCTCGTCATAGGCAAGTTGTACAGCGGCATAACCATCTTTCTCTACTGTACGAATCTGCGTGACAACACAGGGACCAGCCTCAATAACGGTGCATGGGATATTCTTCCCATCAGCATCGAAAACGGAAGTCATTCCGATTTTTTTTCCAATTAATCCAGGCATTGGTTTAATTAATTTGTTGTTAATCAATGAACTAAATGTTCCCGCGCACTTTTCGCGGGGCTGCAAATATACCACTAATATTTTAATCTACAAGGATTTTCGTGATTTTTTCCAGGCTCCAGCGGTAAAGTCTGCACTATCTCCCGGCAGAAACCTCCGATTACTCATCCTTAACTTGAGGTCATCGACCGCCGCGACCAGATGCTGGACGCATGGAGCTGTTCAGAGCGACCACGAAAACCCGAAAGGCCCTGCATCCCACCATGGTCACCACTTACGGTCTCAAACCGAACGCATGGTCCGGTATGGTACAGAACGAAATCGTACTGAACGACCTGTTTGCCGCAGACCCTAAATAAAACAATGTTTAATGTTTCTTTCCCAGTATCTCCCAGCATAGGTGGGGCAGAAGGGCTGAAAGTTCCAGAAGACGGACTTCGGACTTAATTCTAATTTGATTTTGGAAATACCGTAACTGTTTATTAACTTTAGCACATATTTAAACCATAAATACCTTATGAAAAGATTTACCGCATATCTGACTGTACTGCTGCCGGCTATTATCAGTCTCTGCCTGTCGGGCTGTAATGTAACCTACCGCACCTCTATGCCGTCAATGCCATGGAAGATGGCAGCAGACAGCATCAAGCCGGACATACCTCCTAAGTTCAATGGAGGAGACGCAAAGACAGAATTTTCACAGTGGGTGTATCAGAACCTCCATTTCCCTGAAGAAGCCCGTAAGGCAAATGCCTCAGGCACTGCTTTGGTGGAGTTCGCCGTCAACCCGGACGGAACCGTGTCCGACATAAATGTTCAGGAGAGTCCGCATGAGTCTATAACCGAAGAGATTATAAGGGTTTTTTCCGAGTCTCCGCTTTGGACACCAGCATACCTTGACGGCAAGCCTATCAAAGTAGTCTACACCATGCCGCTGACTTTCAGGGTTCGAGACTCAGCATCCAGAATCCCGAACCGTCCCCGGTTTTAACATCATATCTGCGCAGAAGACACTGCCCGGCGGTGGATATCCTCAAAAGGATCCGGACCGTCGGGCAGTAAGCATACACCGCTACAGCAATGGTCATTTGTCAGAGTCTCCGCCCCGGAGCTGGAAGAGCACCGGGAAGGCGTATGTCACTTTCACCGGCTTACCGTCTATGTAACCGGGTGTCCAATCAGGTGACTCGGACACCACTCTTATGACTTCATTGTCTATAGACTCACACACACCTTCCAGAATCGAGATATCGGACACACTGCCGTCCTTGTTGATCTGAAACTGCACTATGACCCTTCCTTCCATACCCGCATCACGGGCATCTTCAGGATAGACCAGCCGGGTATAGAACCATTGGGGGAATTCCTGCCTGGCATCACCGCCGTTGAACTTAGGCGGAACATCCAGTGCAAAGTATTCGTACACCTTGGCTGTGTCGGCGGACTCAGGCCCGGCGGCAACTAGTTCCACTGACCCAGCCAAAGCTGTCAATGTATCCGTGCCGGACATTACATCGTTGCCGCCATCCTTCGTATTGAAACTCATAGCGGCCAGAAGCAGGGGCAGGCAGGCGATATAAGCCAGAGCTGCCCATTTCGTAGTCTTTACTTTTCCAATCATGGCTATTCGGTTTTTAAGTTTGCTGTGACCAAAGCTGTTCGCGATCAGGAAACGGCTGTCTCCCACAGCTTTTCTCACAAGCAGAAGTTGATATTGAGTAGCATCGACGCCTTGTTTGAGCACAGCCTCGTCGGCCTCGTATTCATGCATCATCCGGAGCTCGGAGCGCATCATCCACACGAGCGGATTGAACCAATGGAGCGCACAGACCAGCGACATGAAAAGCATATCCGCCGAATGATGATGTCCGGCGTGCGCACACTCGTGTGTCAATATCTCCGGATGCCCGTCATAATCGCTGCGGCTGATGACGACATGGTTCATGAAGCTGAACGACGGCATATCATGTTCTGCAATATGAAGCATCACATACCTTTTCCCGTCATAGCAGTAACGCACACCTTTATACTGACGGATGACCTTGCGGATACGGCCCAATGAAACTGCCGCTGATATAAGGACGACGGTGAACCCGACGGCATAAACGCCGTACAGCAGTACTTTCCAGTCCAACCCGCCTGCGGCAGTCTCCGACACATCTCCGCCTCCGACAACCGTCTCAGGCAGGACAATCCGCAACGGCAGATAATCAGCTACCGGGGTAGAGGGATCCACATTGATCCTGACCAGCGGCAGCAGCAGACAGGCCACCGTCCCGACCAGCAGGACCGCACGGTTGAGGCGGAACAACGTGGTCTTCCTCATGAAAAGCATGAAGAAAGCGTAGAATCCCGCCAGCAGCAGGGCCGTTTTCAGTATCCAGTGTATCATTTTCTCAGGTTCTTACTTTCTATTTCCGATATCAGGGCCTTCAGCTCGTCAAGTCCCATCTTCTCCTCCTCCACGAACTGCGAGACCAGACTGGTGTAGGAATTGCCGTAGTATCTCGACACCACGTCCCCGACAGTCTGTCCCCTGTACTCCCGCTCGCTCACCGCAACGCTGTACTGATACGAGTTCGCCATGGGCCTGCGCACCACGAATCCCTTTTCCTCCAGGAACCGGACCTGGGTCGCCACTGTATTGTAATTGGGTCTCGGCTCGGGCATGGCCGCCACTATATCCCGGATGAACATGCTTTCTCCGCTTTTCCAGAGGATGTTCATCACCTCCTCTTCCTTAGCTGTAAGTCTCTGCTTCATATCTTTCTGTATCTATTTACCGCAAATGTAATCAATATTTCCGTAACTCCTAAAATTTTTAGTAGTTTTCTTAAATTTCTTAATAGTTCCCGGCAGTCCGTCGTCAGCATCCCTCCACCACAATCCCGTCTCACTTCCACAACGGCAGCATTTCCTGCATTTCTCTGCCGTTGCGGCACGGGTAGTAGTGGTATAGGCGAACTGACAAAATGTCGCATAAATATTTGATTATCTGCATATTACAGACAAAGTGGCAGAATTTTGCGACAAATTTGCCGGGTGGCGGGCGGCACAGGGCACTGGTCCGCAATTTGCGATACACTCTATCGAACGCCCGAAAGGGAGAGCGGAACGGAGGCCCCGATGAGGGGTGCCGGAAAGACTCCCGGGAAAGCGTTCGGAAACATTTTTAGAAACAATTTAAAATTATGGAGGATAACATTATGGTACCTAGCAGAAGAACACAGCAGAATTGGCTGCCCGCATTTTTCAATGACTTTTTCGATGATGACTTCAGACATTTCGGCAATATGATGAGGACTTCGTCCCCTGCCATCAATGTCAAGGAAAGCGACAAGGAGTACACGGTGGAGATAGCCGCTCCCGGTATGTCGAAGGATGACTTCAAAATCCGCATCAACGAGGAGAACGAACTGGTGGTCACACTGGAACACAAGGACGAAAAGAAAGAAGAGAAGAAGGACGAGAAATACCTCAGAAGGGAATTCTCCTACTCACACTTCGAGCAGACCCTGCTTCTCCCGGACGACATCAAGAAAGAGGAGATCAGCGCAAGCATGGAGCACGGCGTGCTGAACATCACCCTGCCCAAGATGACGGAAGTTCCCGCAACTCCCAAAGAAAGATTCATCGACATCAAATAGCCTGTGGGCTGAATGACAACACTACGAGCCGCACTTCGGACAACACCGGAGCGCGGCTTTTTCGTAGCATTTCACGTAACTCAATGCCGTTGCTGTATATGAAGCAGATCACAGCACCTCCATACCGGCCACAGCCCGACGGTAGCCGTTCACCATCGAGCGGACGATGTCGGCAGCCGAAGGCAGGTCGGAGATGAGCGAAACACCCTGGCCTATCTCCAGTTCGCCTGCGGAAAGGTCTCCGTCGAAGATACCCGACTTGGCCCGTCCGCGTCCGAGCAGTTCCGTAAGCTCCTCTTTTGACGCCCCACGGTCCTCCGCCTCCTGTACCTGAGCGTAGAAATCGTTCTTGATCAGGCGGGTAGGACTCAGTTTCTTGAGGGACAGCATAGTGTCGCCCTCCTTAAGGCTCAGACACAGCTGCTTGAACTCCTCGCTGGCGCTGCTCTCACGGCTGAGGGCAAAACGGGTCCCGACCTGCACTCCCTCGGCGCCGAGAGCGAAGGCAGCAGCCATTCCCGCACCCGAGACGATACCGCCCGCAGCCAGCAGAGGCAGCGATACTGCCGCCCGGACCTGAGGTACCAGCACCATCGTAGCCGTCTCTTCCCGGCCATTGTGCCCGCCGGCCTCGAATCCCTCAGCCACCACCGCGTCCACTCCGGCCTCGGCGCATTTGACCGCAAACCTGGAGCTGGAGACTACATGAGCCACCTTGACGCCCGCATCCTTGAGCCGCGCCGTCCAGGTCCTGGGATTGCCGGCCGAAGTGAAGACCACCGGCACTTTCTCCGCCAGCACCGTCTCCATCAGCTCAGTGGCGTATGGGGACATCAGAGGGACGTTGACCCCGAAAGGCCTGTCTGTAGCCGCACGGCACTTGGCGATATGCTCCCGCAGCAGCTCCGGCTTCATCGAACCGGCCCCGAGCAGACCCAGACCACCGGCGGCACTAACCGCAGAGGCCAGACACCAGCCGCTGCACCAGACCATTCCGCCCGCCACTATCGGATAGCGGATGCCGAACACGGAGCAGACCCGGTTGTCATTGCGGATAATCTCAGTGCGGGTCTCGCATACCACCGCATCCATCAGCATATCGTGAGCCTCCCTCGGCACCGCATCCACCATCTGGAAATCGAAGCAGACCCCGACCTTGTAAGGCCCGCCCTGACAACAGTCCGAAGCTCCGCAAAGCAGCCTATCATAAAAGCCCTTGCCGCGTCCCATCCGTCCACCGTCCGCGTCAAAAGCCACTCCCGGCACCACAACCAGGTCGATATCGGATATACGCACTTCCTCCGAGCCCTCCACCGGCTCCGGAATCGAATACGACTCGCCCGGCACCAACGCGGCCCGTCCGGAGAAACGCCTGATCCTCAGCATCTCCCCATCCACCACCGGCAGAAACACATTCTTTCCGGCAGCGGCACAGGAGAGCACCGCGTCCTGAGTGGACACCTCATCCTGCATTGCCCAGTAAAACAGAATATTCTGCGCCCTGCGGAACCGCGGCAGCCCCATCAGCCTCTCCATCACCGGCACAGAGCGACGGCGGCGCTCCTCGACGGGTACCTGTTTCTTGCGCATCGATATCAATTTGCGAAGTTCCTTTTTACTTTCCATAATTTTCAATATTTTTACAAAAATATAACTTTTGCGAGTCAATATGGAAGGAACTTCCGAAAAAGTGCTTCTGCACTCCTGCTGCGCCCCCTGCTCGGCCGCCATTCTCGAATGGATGGGGCTGAACGGCTATGAACCGACCATCCTCTTCTACAACCCCAACATTTTCCCGGAGGAGGAATACCTCAAGCGGAAAACCGAGATAGTACGGTATGCGCATAAGATCGGAGTGGCGATAACGGACCTGGACGGGGACAATGCGGAAGGCTGTATTATACAGGAATGGGTATCAGGCCAGAAAATCACAGGCAATGCAGCAGCACAACAAGGATGTACCGGAGAGTTCTGGGAGCGACAGCACGCACAGTGGCTAAAATGTACTGCCGGGATGGAGGGCGAGCCGGAACGGGGCCGGCGATGTCTGGCCTGCTTCAGGCACCGGCTCTGCGTTGCGGCGGACTACGCGGCCTCGCACGGATTCCCCCTGTTCACCACCACCCTCGCCTCCTCCCGCTGGAAGGACATCCGGCAGATCAACGAGGCCGGTCTCTACGCTCAGGAACAATGCGGCCGGGGCCTGACCCGCTTCTGGGACCGCAACTGGCGCAAGGGCGGCCTCTACGAACGCCGCAACATCCTCGCCCGCCAGTTCTACAACCAGCAGTACTGCGGCTGCGAGTTCAGCCTTGCCCACCGCACTGCGCCCCAAAGCAACTGCTCACATTCCGACAAACCATAAAGCACCTGACATAGGACTATCTACCACATTATCAATTAATTGCACGCAGACTAGTTGCTCTATGCCCTGAAAAAACAAGCCATAGAGCAACCCGATAATCAGCACCCACCTGATTACAAGCACATTATCCAGACACCCCTTGCTTTATGGTCAACAGCAGAGTACGACTACTGACGATATAGGCCCGGCCATTGGAGAGCCTGATTAAACACAGGTCTTTTAAATTTGTGGCGAAAAGAGTATACCAGCCCAAAGAGTCGCTCTGCCAACGGCCCCAATAACCGAACGGACCGCCGCTGCCCACCCGGAACGAGTTCAGGACGACACCGGAAGAGACTTCCTCAACCCTGACGATATCGCTGCGGTTGATACGCAGGCGGCCAACCGGGCGGCACAGTTGGATCTGTCGGTCCGTCACGATGATACGCAACGGAGTCCAAAGGGCACAGACTGACACCACAGCGGCTATCACCCAACATACTATACCCGCAGCCGGCTCTCCATTCCGCCACTCTGCAATACCTTCTGCTGCCAGAATGACCATAAGTGCTACGAAAACCACAGTCCACGCCACGGCACTCCTGCTCCACCTCATCCGTATATTCCTTTCATTCATAACCATTTTACTTATTCTAAAACAGACAAATATATGGTTAATTTTCATATCTTTGTATGCGTAATGGCTAAACACTGCGCAATATGATGAAACGGATACCTACTGTCATGCTGGCCGCGGCAACGATGATTATGAGCGGCTGTAACGGAAACAATAACGGCAATCAACAGAAGACCATGAGCAATATTTCGGAAGAGACCGTCGGCAGGACGGTGCAGGCTATCACGGAGAAATGCCCGGAAGCCGACAAGGCCCTGGTGCAGAAAGGAGTGACACAGGCAGCTGCCCTGTGGAGGGCCGAGGACGGCACCGAAACGGAGTTCGAGCAGTTCGCAACGGAGAGCTACGCTGCGACTCCCGAGGACCGCAAAGTACTGTTTGACAAGCTGTCGGAGGCATTCGAGACCCTTTACGGAACATCCAACCAGGTAGCGGTCAGACTGCAGAAGCCCCTCCATCTGACCGGGCCGGAGCCTACGGAGATAGACTACATCCTCGGGGCGTTCGATCCCTACTCCCACCTGTCGGACGACCTGTTCGCCAACAAGACGGCATTTGTCACCATTCTCAATTTCCCCTTCTACACCCTCGAGGAGAAGAATACCCTCGGCAAGGACTGGAACCGCCTCGAATGGGCCTACGCCCGCATGGGGGACGCCTTTACCATCAGGGTACCGGCCAAGGTGAAGTCGGAATACTCCCAGGTGCTAAGTGCATCGGAGAACTACATAGCCTCCTACAATATCATGATGGGACATCTGCTCACTGAGGACGGCCGCCGCCTCTTCCCGGAGGACATGATACTGCTCTCGCACTGGAACCTTCGCGACGAGCTCAAGAGTAACTACGCTGACGTCCCTAACGCCAACGAGAAGCAGGAGATGATCTATCAGGTGATGCTGCGCATTGTGGATCAAAGTATTCCGAAAGACGTGGTGAATAATCCGGAATACGACTGGGCCCCGTACTCCAACAAGACCTGGAAGGACGGCAAGGAAGTGCAGCTCCAACCCGAGACTGACGTGCGCTACTCCCATATCCTCAACACTTTCCACGTAGAGGAGCAGATAGACCGCTACAGCCCGCAGCTTCCGACCGGCATCGCCCGCAACTTCGAGGAGGGGATGGAGGTGTCCGCCGCTGACATAGAGCAGCTTTTCATCCGGCTGATCTCATCCGACGAGGTAAAGGAAGTGGCCGCGCTCATCAAGGAGCGTCTGGGCCGCGAGCTCAGGCCCTACGACATATGGTACGACGGATTCAAAAGCCGTACTGCCATGTCCGAGGACGAACTGACAAAGATGACCCAGAAGAAATACCCCGACGCACAGGCATTTGCCAAGGACATGCCGAGAATGCTGAGGTATCTCGGATTCCCTGCGCATGACGCGAAATACATAGCTGAGCGCATCGTCGTCGAGCCGGCCCGTGGCTCAGGACACGCCTGGGGCGCACAGGGACGCTGGGAGCCCGCCCGTCTGCGTACACGCATCGGAGACAAGGGCATGGACTATAAGGGCTACAACATCGCCGTACACGAGTTCGGACACAATGTGGAGCAGACCCTCGACCTCTACGACATCGACTACTACATGCTGAACGGGGTGCCCAACACCGCTTTCACGGAGGCCTTGGCCTTCATCTTCCAGAAACGCGACCTGGAGCTTTTAGGCTTTGACTACAGGATGGACGACAACACCACCCTGGATATCTTCTGGGGCGCCTACGAGATTATGGGCGTGGCCCTGACCGACATGTACACCTGGCAGTGGCTCTACGCCCACCCGGAAGCCACGGCATCTGAATTGCGCGACGCGGTGGTATCCATCGCCAAGGACGTATGGAACAAGTACTACGCCCCTGTCCTCGGCACTCCCGACTGTCCCCTGCTGGCAGTCTACTCCCACATGGTCAACTCCCCGATGTACCTGCCCAACTACCCCTTCGGGCACATCATCGAATACCAGCTTGAGAACCATCTGGCCCAGTGCCGCAACAGGCTGGAATTCGCCTCGGAGCTCCGCCGCATCTACACCCTCGGCCGTCTGACTCCCCAGATATGGATGCAGCAGGCCGTCGGCTCCGAAGTCAGCGTAGACCCGCTCCTCGAAGCTGTCGGCACCATCGTCAGGAAATAACAGGAAATAATGAAGCCCGCCATTACTCTCTGCAGTGGCGGGCTTTGAGATTTAAAATCAGAAACTTACTCTTTTTCCGGTCCTCTGCGGTGTATTTCCTTTCAAGGACGAATGAGACCAAAAGGCCTATGCCTGCGAAGAGGAATGTCGCACCGAAATAAAGAACCTGCACATCATCATTGTACCAATTCTTGTCAGGCAACATTCCATCCTTTATAAAGAAAGCCACCAGCAGACCGAGCGCCGCACCGACGAGCATAAGGCCCCAGCGCAGAGGCGCGTACTTGTTCGTAGCCACGGCCCCGAACCATCTGTTCAGGTCTATCTGTCCGTTCTTCTGAGGGTCGAGGGTCTCGATTTTCTGGGCCACGATGAGCCTCTCCTTGCGGTGAATAAGGTTTTCGAGGATGCGATAGACAAAGTAGAAAATTATCGCACAAATAATTGCTCCTTCCATAACTTTAATTTTAAAAGGTTTTTAATGTTCCGTTTGCATCTTTGACGCACGAAATGGAAAAGGTTACACCGGCGGACAGAAAATTTTGAAAAATTCAATTTTTAAATTTCGATGTAACCTTTTATTTTTACCAGCGTCTTATATGCAGAAAGAACACAGCACCTATGACAAGAGCCGAGGAGAGCGCACTCATATTCAAGATACTGGACGGGGACAAGGAAATAGCCTAATCGACTTTAAATAGCGTAATGTCGGACACCCCAAGATAGTGAATCATCCAGCCCGTATCAGTACGCGTAAACAAAGAAGGATAGTAACCCTGATAATCGCATCTGATAGTCATCATGTTAGCCGAGGGATGTAGCACGGTTAGCGGAGTATCCAGACGCCGGTATTCATCATTTGCTCCCATCATGAAGACATCCCCCAGTTCAGACCATCCATACAGGATATCCGTACCGTCCGCCTGTATACGTATCTGTTCCTGCTCGTTTATAGTCATTATCAGCTTTGGACCGAACTTATGATAAGCTTCCTCTTCCGAAAAACCCTCTTCAATCAACCGCATAGGACTGTAATACGGAATACCTTCAGTACCGTATTCCGGCAGGCAAGTGTATCCGTCAAGCTTGCAGACAAGCTGATTCCACATACGGTAGTCGTAGCTCCCTTCCGAAGTGGCTATCGTCATGGTAAACTCACTCCGTGCCATGACACCGTTGCCGTCCATGAATGTCTGCACACCCTGCCACTCTCCTACAAGTTCCTCGAAAAGTCTTGAATCTATCAGTTCCACACCCGTGACAGCCTCCGCCGTCTCCAGAAAGACATTCTCATAGAGGTCAAAACCGACAACACAAAGTGTATATGAGGTTCCGGGCTGCAGATTGATCCAGTCCTCCTCAGTTATCCCCTGAAGCATACCAGACTGCTGTACCTCAAGCAGTTCCTTTATAAATGTCTCCTCACCTACCTTTTCCAGTTCCTCCATAGCCTGGGATGTCTCCAGCATCACCTGATAATAACACCCGGTACCTGCATCCGGAGTACACACCGTATGCAGCAAGTCTGGCTGGGTGTCAGTGAATTCTATGCCCACAGACCCATCGACGGACATGTCGGGAAAGATTTTGGAAAAATCCGTCCACTCTATTGCTCCCGTCGAACCGTCATCATATACGGCAAAGGCGTAAGCCACATATTCCGTATCATAAGACACATCAAAAACTGTCTCTGACTCACCCCAGTATCTTATATTTTCCTCTAAGAGTATTTCCGGGAACGTGGTTCCAAGATCGGCGGCTATATCCTTCAGTTCTTCTATTTTCCACTCCACTACATCCTGAGGTTCCTGAAAAGAGTCCCACCGCTCACGGCTCATGAAATAATAATAGTAAGGCAGCTCACTATCCTGCGGAACAACTTTGCAGTAAAAACTGTCGCCAGTCCTGCGAAACGAAAACGCGAACATTCCGGCCTCCTCCGTGGAAAGTTCTATATCAGACCATGGAGAGTCACCGTATCTGCCACCATCACCCAAGGCCCGGACGCTTATCCGATAACGCGTTCCAGACTCCAGCCCGGTGACAGTCCATGAGACAGAGTCTGTCACCGTCTCCTCTCCTTCATTCACTCTGCAGGCATACCCTGACGCATTGTCCACAGCACTCCAGCCCACACTGATGGATGTTGTTGTGACATCTCCCGGGACAAGCACAGGCGGAGCCAGCTGCTCCTGCGTTCCGGATGAAGGGTTCTCATCTGCACCATCATCTATGCCGCCGTCGGCGCATCCATACAGGATGAACGCGCCGATGCAGCATATATAAGACAACAACCGTTCTGTTCTCATTTCCGACCGATTTTCTCCCAGACATAGACAGGCCTTTCCACAGGCACAGGTAAGCGCATGGATTCAGGCATGTCATTTATCTGGAAACGTCTCATAAGATATCCGCGCATGGCATCCTCAGCCTCTCTGAGTGTCATTGCCACCGTCCCTGCAGCCTCACCGGCATTACTGTCGGAAATCTCTCCGAGTTCTGAGCCGTCCCATGCCCTTAGTCCCGATGTTTCCTGAGGCACAGCGCCCATCGGCTGAACGGAAGGCATAAAGCCGCCGGCCGTTCCGCGCCACGATGCAGCAGGAGACAGTGCCCCTGCAGCGACCGGATCTGCATAGTACTCCTCTATGCGCATCTGTCCATACTCTCCGTACCTGTCCACAGGCAGGACCACTGCGACTATTGTGGTATACCAATACTCTCTTCTTCTCGCTGTAAGGGGCTTGTAATCCCCCTGATTGCGGATGATATCGATAAGTTCCTGCTCATCCATACGCATCACCTCATCGATGGAAGCATTGTTGATAGTGGCGAAATACCAGCCGTCCGCATATTGATTGGGAGTAAATGTAAAGTCAAATACGGCGAAATTGTAGTAATCCTCATACGGATACCTGTAAGGGTCCTCGTAATACAGGTCGGCACCGTTGATAAGCTCGCATTCCATGGTCACATCAGCCTGGCTGTACACCTTGCCGGAGGTTGAGAAACGTATCTTGGTCAGTCCGGTAGTCACATCTCCCATATAACCGAAAGCAAAAGCATAATACTCTGTCTGCGCCTGAATATTCCCATAAAAGATATCATTCGTGGTATTTCTCTCTATCTCTCCCATACAGCCCACACTTCCATAGATACCGAACAGACTCTGTACGTGATAATCCACTACAGCCTGCATGAAAGCCTCATCACTGCCATAGTCGCCGTACTGGTCTACGGAGATACAGCCCATGACATAGTATTCATTGTTGTTGGAAGGCGTACACTGTATGGTTACAGATGAAGTGGTCACATCCGTGACTGAGAGGTCAAATGTAATGGAGGAAGGCTGCAGCGGCCCGGTCCTGAACTGTGACGTGGCCACACGGGTAGTCCTGCATCCGTTATCCACGCCGAATATGAACACAGTGAAGTCCGTAGACGGTGTGAGAGGAGCAACGTCCATATCATACAGGGTATTGAGGCTTTGCGTCCCGGAATAAGTGTACGTATCAAGTATGCCGCTCTCAACAGCCGAGTTCAGCATCAATGTGGCCATGTCGTCAGGACTGTACTGCACGGCAACAGAACTTTCCACCACTTCCACATAGTAACGGGTCGAATTGTTAGAAGGCTCTATCTTCATATCGGCCATATACGAGGCTGACGCATGGACATCCACGTCGAAAGTACAGTTATCGGTAATATCCACTTCCTCAGTTGTAAACAGCTGCTTCTGAAGATTGGTGGTTATGAGGCCCTCGTCAAGGCCGAAAGCATACGCATAATAGCCAGTGGACGAGAAAAGCTTTTCCGCCTCCACCTCGCTGGTGCCGATCTCTGTATAGTCACTCCAAGTGGCGGTAATGCCAAGCTGAGGGTTCTGCTGATAGATCCAGATCCAGTCCTCTATTTCATCCGATATCAGATTCATCATTGCCTCATCGCTCTCCCATGCGTCATACTCACTTTTTGCCACTATGCCGGTATAGTATCTGACATTAGGATTGTCCGGGATGACCCTCACCTTAAGTGAGGTTGCGGTAGTCCCGGCATCCTCGAATGAGAATGTGCAGTCCAACTGGTCTACTTTCCTGGTCTGAAAACGCTCGACCGCAAGTCCTGAGAGAGGCTCTCCAGTAGTCTCCAATGCGAAAGCAAACGCACAGTATTCGGTAGCCGGTTCCAGATTAGACCACTTGACTCCCACGTCACCCAGACGCAGGACCTTGCTCAGATACTCCTCGAGAGACATACCTGACTGTTCGGCCTGATAACGGAAATTGAGTATCTCATCCTCGATATACTCCGACTCATTACCCTCGTACTCATCCATATATGACTTGGGAGCCAGACCGTTGGCATAGGTCATCTCCTTGTCATCAGGCATCCAGTACACATTGACCTGTGTCTCCGTTATACTGTCAACAACGATAGTGAAAGGCGGTTCACCGGCAATGGCATCCTGCTCCAACAGGACAGTTACAGGCTCTGCACCGGGATAAGACAGAGTGAGTTCTGCTGTCCTCGGAGCCGTACTGAAATTAATCTGCGCATGAACAACTATCACACCGTACTCAGAAGTATCGTAATCCTGAGCCCAGCTTTCACCACACGAGACTTCTATTTCAGTACTGTCCACATAGTTATCAATACTGTACTCTATAGCAATGTCACCTCCGGCTGCCGGAACATTCACAGGTGACTCAGTCAGCAGGGTTATCACTGCATCTCCTGCATCGGCAGAAGTAAGCTGCCGTACCGTCACTATTACCTGTTCCGCGCCCTCATACGACACGGTCACATTAGCCGTACGCGCCCCGTCATTCATGTTCGGCTCGGCCTGAAAATGTATCTCTCCGGGAATGTCATACTCAAATGAATGCAGCCATTCCTGATCGGACTCGGCCAGGGGCGTCAGACCGTCCACAGGATTCTCGATTGTATATTTGATTACATTCTCTCCACCTTCGTAGGAGATGGACATCTGCTCCTCCACATTGATGACGCTGAGCACATTGCCTGTATCCTCCCGGCATCCTGCAAGCACTGACACAGTTGCTGTCAGAGCGATGATTGTCTTAATAGATATTCGTTTCATATTAATTGAAAGTGTTTATATTCAGTTAAATCTGAGATGGAATCACAGCCTCTATCAGCACCGGCTCTCCTTCCCTGCCTTCGCTGTCCATGGCGAAACCGGCACCGCAGAGCCTTGAATTCCACGGTACGGCATACATTACACTGGTCTTGTTGTAATTGGCTCGCCCGTTACTGCGGATACTGTAAATAAGTTCCTCCGTATTGAGCGCCTGCATATAGCTCAATGAGTTTCCGAAACCGCTGAAGTACCATGAGCCGGCATCCTCGGAGGGACTTATGGAAAAGACTACAGCCGCCATATCTTTAAAGTCATAATTCCTGACAGTATCCTGAAGGTAGATATCATTACCGTCCATTACGGTATACGATATCTCCATAGAAGCACTGCTGAACTCCCTTTTCAGAGTACGGAATCCCTCCTGGAAAAGAGGGGTGGTCACACCTCCGCTGTATCCAAATGCAAATGCCGTATATTCTGTATCCGAACGAAGATAATATCCGTCCACGGTATATTCATAGAGTCCTCTGACCAGCTCCATCGTGCCGTCCATTTCCGCCTGCTCAATCACATAATTCATAAAATCCACGTCATCAGAAAAGTACGAATACTCCTCATACGGTATCACATAGGAATAATAGAACTCATCATCGGTAGACGGAGTGCATCTTATATTGGCTGTAGACGGACCTATGCCACTTATATCTATGTCAATAGTCATAGAGGAACTTTCAGGGGAGCCGGTCGTACAGGATGCGAATGCCACTTCTGTCGTCCGCTCGCCAGCACTGTTGACTCCAAAAACAAACACGGTGTATTCAGTCTCTGAATCGAACGGAGCGTAGTTAAGATCCGCATAAGTGTCCAAAGTATGCATACCGGTTCGTATCTGTGATGATGATTCCCAGTCCATACCGCTCTGCTGCGCCATATTGATAAACATTGCAGCCACCTCGTCCGGCGTGTTGGATTCAAGTATCCCGCTAAGTGACAGTTGTATCCACCAGCGTGTATCCGGATTGGAAGGAGATACGGACACATCAAAATCTGAAGAACGTACATCACTGAAAGTTATCTCAAACTTGCAGTCATCCGTTATGACTACATCCTCTGTACTGTGGAATATTCCCGACACCTTTGTGAGAATGAGACCATTGTCATCCAGACCGAACGCATATATGAAATACTCCGTACCGGGAATCAAGTCCTCCATGACTGCAGCGGTCAACGTTCCTGTCCTTGTGAAATCACTGAAAGAAAACGACAGTCCCATACTGTTGTAATAGTCGATGATATTCTGCGTATCGGCTATTACCGCTGCCGCCAGTCTGTCTGCATTGCCTCCATACTCCGACTCATACTCCGTCATGGCAATGATATCAAGCATGTACGGGAGTTCGGCTTCCGACGGTTCCACTCTCACCGTGATTGATGACATATTGCTCTCCGTCACTTCAATATCATATACAGCATCGGGATACCATGCCTCAGGAGCGGTATAGTCCTCATGGAACACCACTCCTTCCGACTTGCCCATCACATCCAGAGAAAAGGCATATATACTATATGTGACACCGGGTTGAAGCCTGTCAAACACGCGCTCAGACTCTCCGGTCACAATACTGCGCTTAAGCAGAGTTGTCAGATATATGCCCGCCTCCTCGGCCTGCGCCTCCAAAGTAGCCAGAATATCTTCCACGAACGAGGTTCCATCCGGACATCCGGCCAATTCATCTGCCATTACAATGCCCGTATAGTAAGAAGACGTGTCGTCATCGGGATAAAAGGAGGCTGAAACTGAATACTCCTCATTCTCCGTAAGCACAATATCCACAAAAAGTTCGAAATCCGCCTTATTCTGCCGGATGTGCAGTACGGCCTCCTCGCATCCGTCTCCGGACACGGTAATATCCGCCTCGCGCTCAGAGTCCGTCTTATTAGGGTTGACCGAGAAAGACAGCTCTCCGCCGTCGCATTCCAATGAATCCAACCATGAGGCATCAGAAGACGGTACCAGTACGGTCTCCAATCCACCCTCTACTGTACACGAGAGAGAGAAGCGCCCGCCTACGGCAGGCACATCTCCTATTGCACCGATTTTGATTTTCGCCTTGGTATCCACGCCCTCTCCGTTATCCGTGCATCCTGAGACACACAAAAGCACTGAAAAAAACAAGGATATGAATGTTTCTGCTCTCATCTCCTCAGTTTTTATTGCAATTGAACCAACAGAACGGCCAGAACACCGGTTTCTTCCGTTTTAAGCTTAACGTCATACAGTCCCCACGTATAAGCATAACTCGGGCCGAATACGCTATCCTCTATGCAAGTCCAGCACTCGTCAGGGAAAGCAGAGCCTCCGGAATCAATAACAGCGGACTCCACCACGGACCGCACATCCCTATACAGGACCTCACACTCTTTTCTTGTAGGTAGTCCCCACCCGGATCCCTTCTCCACACACCACTCATAAGCGGGGAAATTGCCCGGATGCGCTGCCTCAGCCGCGGCTAGCGCCGCATTGCCCTCAGTGCAGTCCACCGCCTCATAATCCGTATAACCCGAAGTATACAACGGATTGACTGCCCATGAAAGGAATGCCTTGTCTATGGACACCACCTTGATATGGTCAGTAGAGGCCTCGAACACGATTCCCCTGCCATAACCCCTGACATCGAAAAGCTCTCCCACCGTCCAGTCAGACTTAATCTCCCCTTTCGCCTCAACAGTCACATGGCAGTCTGCACTGACGGTCCCGACCGATGCCGTTACTGTCGCGTCCCCTTCTGCAAGTGCGGTGATTACTCCGTTATCCACAGAGACCACAGACGGCTTGTCCACACTCCATACAACCGTCTTGTCAGTCGTATTCTCTGGCAGAATCACTGCCGTAAGGACATATGTCTCCCCTACATACAAGTTGCGCTCATTGACAGAAAGGGTTATGTTCTCGGCCTCCACAGGATTGACAGTCACGTGACATTCCGCCGTCACCCCACCGGCAGACGCACTGACAACAGCCTGACCTGCTCCCACGGCAGTCACGACCCCGTTGTCGACGGCAGCCACTCCGGCATCTGAAGAACTCCAGCTGACAGTCCTGTTCTCAGCATCCTCAGGCAGCACTTCTACCGTAAGTTCCACAGACTCTCCTATTCTAAGAGTCAGCTGCGTCTCACTGAGAACAACCTCCTCCACCTCCACCGGTTCTACTGTCACCCTGCATGAGGCGCTCTTGTCTCCTGCAGTAAATGTCACCACTGTCTCACCTACGGCAATGGCAGTCACAAGTCCGGCATCACTTATCCCGGCGACAGTGTTGTCCGCCGTTGTCCATTCCGGAACATATTCCGCGTCCTCAGGTGTCACGACAGCCTCAAGCTGATGAGTATCTCCCGGCATGAGAGTTATGACACTGTCACTGAGCATTACTGACTCCACCACTACGGGGGTCACTGTAACGGCACAGGTGTCGTTGAAGCCGTCAATCGATACTATTATGCGGGCTGTTCCCTTCGAGACAGCCAGGACCTCACCATCAGAGACCGTGCAGCAGGCCTCGTTGTCACTGCTCCATACTACCTCTCCCTCCGGAACAGCACCATCGGGCTGTATCACGTATTCCAGCACGGCCTTCTGCCCTTTCTCCAGGACAATCTCGTCTCTTGACAAGACTATTCCTTCAACTGAAGGAGGAGTCTGAAACTCCTCCCCATTATCGCATCCGCTGCAGAACAAGACCATCGCCGCGGCGGACATCATTGTCAATATAGATTTTCCCATAGCGCTATTTAGAACTCATACACGGCCACCATCTGATATCCCTCGCTCTTGGACGTGTTGGCCGTTGTATAACCGTTACTGTAATTCGTGTTCACCTGCACATACTCACCGGCATTGACCTCCGTGGAGGATGTCTGCATAGCATTGAGCCACATACCGCCCTCATTGGAAATAATCGTTCTGAGATCATTGAAGTGCCTCATAATCTCAGCCAGTTCATTCTGAGCCGGGACATACCAGTCCGGACCATATGTGTCCTCAATCCACTTAAATCCCGGATAAGACGTCTCATAAGCGGATGACTGCCGTATCTTCTCGGTATTCTCACGTCCGTTGTCCGGGCTTACCGCTCCAATGAACACAGACTCACTGCTGTAATACGAACTGCTAAAGGGAGTAGCCTGCAGTCCGACAACTTTGCCGTGACGGCCATTGTCTGTAATGTAGAACACCACTCCACTGTTGCCGTCAGGAGCTGTAAATATATCTCCTATCGCATATCTGACGCCTTCCACTTGAGTGACCGTAACCTCACATGACGCCGACAAGCCGCCGCAATAAGCAGTTATCACGGCACTGCCCGCTTTCAGCGCAGTCACTCTTCCTGCAGCCACAGTAGCTACAGACAGGTCGGAACTTTCCCATGTGACATCACGGTAAGTGGCATTGGACGGGGCCACATTGGCTACGAGAAGCTCATTGTCCCCTTCTTCCAATGTCAACTCGTTCATACTGAGAGTCAATGATGTCACATCAACGGGACGCACACTGACATAGCAAGATGCACTTATACCATTTACAGACAAGGTGACTACAGTATTGCCTACATTACGGGCCCTCACATAACCTTCCTCAGAGACTGAGGCTATCATCTCATCCTCGGAACTCCACTGGGCCACATACTCGCCTGCATTGACTGGTATGACCTCATATGTAAGAGTGTCCACGTCGTCAACACTAAGAGCCAAGTTGGTCTCACTAAGAACCACATCTTTGACCACAGGCTCAACCACTGTCACCTCACACTGTCCCAGACGGTTGCCGCAACGTGCGGATATAACGGTCACGCCCTCGCCGACAGCCTTGACAAGACCGGTTTCGTCCACTGTCGCTATACTCTCATCAGCAGACATCCAGACTACTGTACTGTCTGCGAGCGACTCCGGGAAAACGACTGCCTCCAATGACACTTCTCCACCTACCTGGATAGTCACCGACTCGGGACTGATCTCAACGGCAAGTACTTCATGAGACACAGGCTCCACCTCTTCTTTATTGCCGCATGATGCTGCCAGAACGATACCGGCAGTCAACAGGAACATACTGTATACTGATTGTTTTAACGTATTCATAATATAAAAGTTTTAACTGTTGGACAATCCGTTACAATTCAATTCTCTGAATCAAAATAACATAATGCGTCTCCGTCTTCAACCGGCCGCCATTTGTGACTTCCATAACGCCAGGCGCCCAGTCGTACTCTGTAAAATACCCGGATTTTGCATTCTCCGCAGAGAAGTCTGACTCATAGCAGGTCCAGTACCTTGCTCCTTTTTCAACCGTCATGGCAGTACCTCCGTTGGCTTCCAGACCCGCATTTATGGCCTCATGGTTTTTCATCAGATCCAACAGCTCTGTCTCGGACGGGATATACCAGTCTCCGCCCTGTGAGGCACACCATTCCGCTGCCGGATACTCTCCTGGATGCTCCTCTGCATACTGGATGAGAAGTTCAGTACCTTCCTTTCCATAACCGGTAAAATCATCCCAAAGATCAGTATTTACCATAACAGTCGACCACTGAGCAGAACCTATCTCGAGATGCATGACAGTTATGTAAGTGTCCGACACCAGCGCGACAATACCCTTGTCATGACCTTCGACATCGTACAGGTCTCCCACTTCCCATTCTACAACCGGCGCGTCGCTCTCCACCGTGACCGTGCAGACAGCATCCATACCTCCGGCCGAGGCCGTAATGACAGTCTCCCCTGAAGAGACTGCTGTCACAAGACCGTCCTTGGAAACAGCGGCCACATTTCGGTTCCCCGTACTCCAGACGACATCAGCATCTGTCGCGTTATCGGGTTGGACAACTGCTGTAAGCTGCACTGTCTCACCTTCCTTCAGGGTATACTCGGTATAGTTGAGGACAATACTCTCAACCTCTACATTTGTCACGCTGACATTACAGCTTGCGCTCATTCCGCCTACCGTTGCGGTAATGACTGCTTCTCCAGCGGAAATCGCGCTTACAGTGCCGTTGGCGACAGTAGCCACATTCTCATTGTCAGATGCCCAAAGAACATAACTATCGGCCAGTTCCTCAGGCTCTATGGTCAATGTGAGCTCAGACTTCTCTCCGACTTTCAGATTAAGCTCACCGGGGTCAACGGTGACATTCTCAACCTCCTTGGGTTCTACGACAATACTGCATTTCGCATACACCTCACCGGCAGATGCCTGAATCACCGCCAGTCCCTCCGAGACCGCCGTCACCATGCCGTTCTCATCCACAGAGGCAATACCCTCATTGTCAGAACTCCAACTCAGGTCACACACTGCATCCTCTGGACTTACAGTTGCCTCCAACTGCACAGTCCCCCCTATCGGAAGCCGGACCATGGTCTCGCTGAGGATTATGGAATCTATCTGAATGTCGGACACCGTCACCTCGCAACGGTCAGTCTTACCGGCAATCTCAAGCACTATGCCCGCCGTACCTGTTCCTACTGCCGTCACCCGGCCTGCCTCGACTGTCACGACGGACTCATCCTCGCTGGACCAGACTGCAAGGCTGTCCGTCTCCGCATCCTCAGGCAGAATCCTGTATGTCAACTCATACTCTCCCCCGACAGTCAATGACAGGCTGTGCCGTGAAAGCAAAATGTCATCAATGCCTCCCTGCAGGGAAACATCCTCATTGCAGGAGACTGCTCCGATAAGAATGGCGGCAACAGCCAAAGCAGACATGGCCGCCCTGTAAAATCTTTTCATCGTATTGCTGTATTAAAGGTTAGTTTTTTCCAAATCACTGTAAAATACCTGCGCTGACGCAGCATGAGCTCCGAGCACGGAGGGGTCAAAATCCTCCGCGTCATCACGACTCACACAAAGGCTTCTGATAACCGGGGTTCCATCCACTCCGTCCGCATCGACGCCCAGCGACAGCACGCTGACGTTCTGATAATCCCATGGAAGCACTCCGACAGTAGTACCTGCGGCCGGAGAATCGAAGTAAGTACCGCGATCCTTGATCGCACCCAAGAGGATGTCATAATTGAGACCTTCCATATACTCAGCGCTTCTTGTCTCCATCCATCCATACCAGGAGGCAGTCGCCTGATTGGGCAGGAAACGGATATACACCACAGCCTGATTGCCGTATTTGTCCTCGGGGTATGTCACAGGGTCATAAGCGACAAAGTCGTCTCCATTATACACCGTAATCTCTATGTCCACCTGTGCGTCGCTGACCTCCCGCGCCGGAGTACTGCACTCCGCTGTAAAGAGCCTCGTCGTGGGATACCAGTAACTGCATCCGAAAGCAAAGAGCACGTAATCCTCACCAGGCTTGATAAAACCATACTCAGCATCATAGTACAGTATCTGTCCGGGCATGTCTCCGACACCGGATCTCAGCGAAAGTTCCGGATGACTTGCGATGATGCTGTTCAGCACGGCCTCATCGTTTCCACCCATGCTCTCGTATAGATCACGTGTCATTATACCGTACATATACTCCTCGTCTGCTGAGGTCGATGCTATATTGACCGTCACATTGGAGTATGTGCTGGAAACCACTTCTATTGACAACTCCATATCTGACTGCGGCACCGCCTGAGTAGTGAAGTTCTGCATTTCTACAGCCGTAGTCCTCTCACCTTCAGTGGTAATTCCGAAAACTACAAGCATATAAGAGGTAACAGGCGTAAGATCTCCATAACTCTCACTTACTTGACCCCGAAATACAAAATTATCGTCGGTTGCCCAACCCGGAGAGCTTTCATTCAATGAATTAATGCACGCATCAGCCACCTCGGAGTCATCAAGTCCTAAAATGTCTTCTGCTTCTGTCACCAGAACCACGTATCTGGTCTGGTCTGATGTGGGAGTCACACTGAATGCCACATCATACGTCCCAGTTTCGGTTATACTGATATCAAAAGTACAGTCATCAGATACCTCAACACCGCTTGTGGCAACTGTCTGCGTGAACAACTCCGTATTCTGATACCCGCGCTCGGCCCCGAACGCCCAGAACACATAGTTGCAGTCAGAAAACAGACCGGAGGCGTTGATAGTACTGTCCCCGCCCCTTGTGACCGTTTCCCATGTCATATCTATACCGAAGCCCTGATTCATGTCAATCACAAACTGGGTCTCCTGTATCATATACGGAACAAAATCCACTATAGCCTCAAACTCCTCCTCTGAAAGATATCCGGCAAGATAGCGGAAATCCCAGCTTTCAGGACTCACCGTCATACTGATATCTCTTGTTCCCACTTGTTCCTTGACAAAATCGATTCTCTGGTCATACCAAGTGACGGACGTGGTAGTAAACGGAGCCTTGAACACTGATGTCGTAACAGTCGCATCAGTCTGCAAGCCGAAAGCATATATATAATAGTCACTCTCCGGCTGGAAAACGTCCATCTTGCCCTCATAGTCTCCATGATACAGTATTGAGGAATTCTCAAGAAGGAACTCAAGCGAGTACCCGTAATAGTCCGCCGCTTCCTGGAACACGCCAAGCGCATACTCAGTAACCGCTTCATCACTGCCCAAAGCATCTATATCGCTCTGCAGACCATTGAGTATGACATAAGTCATTTCCTTATCTTTCGGGATCACTGTTATATCCGCTGCGAAAGCCGTCACATTGCTCACCTCAACACTCAGATCCTCATCCGGCTGCGGATCTTCACCAGAAGAACCGGCCTGAACAATTCTTATGACCACGCTCTCCGCTCCTGGATAGGACAGGACAATACTGCCCTCTCTGGAATCGGTTTGATCATTTTCTGTCACAGAGAATGTAAGCGATGTCTCGTCAAGCACCTGAATGCCGGTCACCCAGTCCTCACCGGACACGGCCTCCGGCAAGACTCCGGAAACTCCATTCTCTATCTTATAATTCACAGTATACAGCCTGCTATCCGACGAGATCTCGTAAAGTTCCTGCTCAACGTCGATAACAGGCACCGCCTCCTCATCTTTTCTGCAGCCCGCAAGAAGAACTGACAGGACAGCGGTCAGAAGCAGTGGACAAATCAATCTGAATTTTAAATTCATGGTCAGGTATTATTAATGGTGGTTATTTAAAACTGATTGTAAATTTATCTATGATATATTGTCCTTGACAAAACCACCGCAAATCTTTTTTGAGCATTTGACAATTTAACAAATCGTCACTTCCGTATCACATTTTTTCTATTTTTGCAGTATGAGTTCAAGACATAGAATATTACTCTTACTCTTCTTCCCGATTCTGATATCCGGGATAGCCCAATCGTGCAACACCATTGACAATCAGACACATATAGGAAGGGGTAAAATTAACTCCCAATTATCAGGCACACATATAGACTCCCTGATAACACTCTGGAACAGCTACAACAGAACCGGACAACACGAGCTCACCATCCAATCCGCCCGTCCCATAGCGATAAAGGCCATGCGTGAGGCGGACTCGGTCACGGCCATTTACGCCGGCATCTTCACTGCCCAGTCATTCCTGTTCACAGAAAACGAGGTGGACTCGGCAAAATACTATGCCGATATGATAAGCCGGTACGTCAAGACTTCTGGAGAGCCGTCCCTTATGATTAACTTTGACAACATAATGGGCAGCTACTACCTCAAGACAGAGCTGGATTATTCCAAGGCATTGGAGTACTATCTGGACGGGCTGGCCTGCGCGGAGACATACGGTTCCACACAAAGCCGTATCGTCATGCTGGCCAACATAGTCACCATATTCTATCTTCGCGGTGACGGAAGCGGCATAGACTATGCTGTACAGGCATACAACGCCGGTCAGGAAAACGGCATATCGGAATACAGCAAATGCATCTCCCTCATACCAATGGCCCAGATGCTGTGCCTCTCGTCAAAGACAGACGAGGCCCTTCCATACATTGTCGAGGCCATGAGACTGGCCCATATGGCGGAAGCCATGACCACGTACACCATCATACACGCCATCTACGCCGGCATCTGCTCAGAGCAAGGTGATACAGACGAGGCTGAGAAACACTACAGTACAGCCGTCAGATACATAGACTACACCGACCCCGGAACCGCAACGCTCGTATATCTGGAATACGGCAACCTGCTTTCCAAACTTACAAGGGTTCAGGAAGCCATAGGCATGTATCTCAGCGGACTGGAGATTTCCAAGAAAAGCAAGAATATGGAGTTCCGTCAGGAACTGCTTTACAAGACCGCAATAATGTACAGTAAGGAAGGAGATCCGGATACCGCACTGAAGTACGCCCTGCAATACATGACATACTCGGACAGTCTGGTACAGAAAAAAGAACAGGATTTCAACAGACTTATCCTGAGTAACTCCCAGATAGAACACGACCGTCAGATGATTGCCAAGGAGTTGGAGAAACAGAAGTCCGACAGGATGCTTGTCAACTCGCTGTTCATATCCTTGGTGGTCTGTATCTTCGCATGCTCAATGTTTATCCTGTACAGGAAACAGCTCAAGATGTACCGCACTCTTGTGGCTCAGCACCTTGCCACACATCATGAAGAGAGCAAGCCACGCGGCAAGGACAGTTCCTCCGCCAACAGAAAGGAGATATTCCTGAAATCGGAAAAACTTATGAAAACCGACAAGCTATACAGGCAGAAAGATCTGACGCAGGAGAAATTCGCATCCATAGTAGGCACCAACAGGACGTACCTGTCCCAGGCAGTAAACGAGTTCTCAGGCATGTCATTCAACTCGTGGCTCAACATGTACCGCATCACAGAGGCAACGACCATCCTGGCCAATCCCGACAACGACATGACCCTTAAACAGTTGGCCGACTTCTTAGGATACAATTCCGTCTCTGTCTTCCACCGTGCCTTTCAGAAAGGCACCGGTATGACCCCGGCATCATGGAAAAAGACAAACCAATAAAATAAAAATCCCCGTCACTGACACAATGCCGTGGCGGGGAATGATTTTACTTGAAAGGCATATGCCCTACTCCTCCTTCATGTAGGTATAGCGGTGGTCCGTGGGAGGCACGAGGGTCTCCTTGACAGCGCGGGGCAGTACCCAGCGGATGAGGTTGAACTCGCCGCCGGCCTTGTCGTTGGTACCGGATGCGCGGGCACCGCCGAAAGGCTGCATGCCGACAACGGCTCCGGTGGGCTTGTCGTTGATGTAGAAGTTGCCGGCAGCATATTTCAGCCTGCGGGAAATCTTCTCGAGAGCCAGACGGTCGCGGCCCCAGATGGCACCGGTCAGGCCGTAAGGAGAGGTGGTGTCGCAAAGCTCGACAGCCTTGTCCACATCAGCGTCGTCATAGACGTAGACTGTGAGGACGGGGCCGAAGATCTCCTCCTCCATGCTCTTGAAATGGGGATCTGTGGTGACGATGACAGTAGGCTCCACGAAATAGCCCTTGGACTTGTCATATCCGCCGCCCAGCACGATCTCAGCGTCTTTCGATGTCTTGGCGTATTCGATGTAGGATGCGATGTTGTCGAAGGAAGTCTCATCGATGACGGCGTTGATGAAATTCATCGGGTCGCAGACATCACCCATCCTCACCTTTGCGGCTGTATCCTTGATCTTCTCGAGGACAGCGGGCCACAGGGACTTGGGCACGTACATGCGGGAAGCGGCGGAGCACTTCTGGCCCTGGTACTCGAAAGCACCGCAGTAAGCCGCATTGCCGACCTCCTCAGCCACAGCCGAAGGATGCACGAAGATGAAGTCCTTGCCGCCGGTCTCGCCCACTAAGCGGGGATAGGAGCGGTAGTTGGCGATATTCTCGCCCACCTGTTTCCAGAGAGTGTTGAAGGTGGCACTGGAGCCGGTGAAATGCACTCCTGCGAGGTCCTTCGAGGCGAAGATCTCCTTGCCTATGACAGCGCCGCTGCCGGGAATGAAGTTTACCACGCCCGCGGGCACTCCGGCCTCCTCGTAGATCTTCATCAGGTAGTAGTTCGAGAGAATGGCGGTGGTAGAGGGCTTCCATACCACGGTGTTGCCCATCAGCACGGGGGACATCGAGAGGTTGGAGGCAATGGATGTGAAGTTGAACGGGGTCAGGGCGAAGATGAATCCCTCGAGAGGACGGTACTCCACGCTATTGATCTGGTTCGGGCCGCTCTTGGGCTGGATGCCGTAGATCTTGGAAGCAAATGCTGCATTGTAGCGCAGGAAATCGATGGTCTCGCAGGCCGAGTCAATCTCCGCCTGGTAGAAGTTCTTGCTCTGGCCGAGCATGCATGCGGCGTTGATGACAGCGCGGTACTTGCCGGCAAGCAAGTCAGCAATCTTCAATATTATCGAGGCCCTGACTGTCCAGTCAAGCTCAGCCCATTCCTCATGCGCATCCAGGGCGGCCTTTATGGCCATTTTAACCTCCTCAGGACCCGCCTTGTGATATATTGCCAGCACATGGCCATGGTCATGAGGCATGACCACCTTTCCGGTGTTGCCGGTGCGGATCTCCTTGCCGCCGATAATCAACGGTATGTCGAGCTGGATACCGCTCTGTCTTTTAAGTTCGGCTTCGAGGGCCACTCTCTCAGGAGAGCCTTTCAGATAGG
Organism: uncultured Bacteroidales bacterium; assembly: GCA_944323785.1. Classification (GTDB taxonomy): domain Bacteria; phylum Bacteroidota; class Bacteroidia; order Bacteroidales; family UBA932; genus Coprenecus. The sequence continues at coordinate 28,665 of CALUTU010000009.1, forward strand.
ACTTTACCGGTTCATTGGCCGGTACAGGGAAATTGAAAACTGCATTTTTCATACTAGATCGTAGTTAATTTGTTTTGTCAATTACCCACGAATATACAGTTTTTTCAAATCTTTTCAAATAAATAAATTTACTAAGGCTGTTTTATTCTAGAAACGAGGGTATATCCCAGACCGAGTATATGCTCATCCAGTCCCGAGGAAATGAACGTCTGCTGAAAACGGTAATATCCGCTGAAAGAGTGCATCTTCCCTACCGGCACCCTCACCCCGGCCGCTGCCGAATATCTGACGCAGCCCTCAGGAACTGAGCCGCCGTCACATGCCTCAACGGCAGGTATGCACACGCCTAATTCACCCTCGCTACGGATACCCGGAAAGCCATTTTTACAAATATAACGAGATACCTTCGGATATTTTTAAATAAACTAAAAGAACTCGTTTGATATGCAATTTTCTTGTTTTACCGCACTTTACACGATCAGCCCGCAACTCTGCTTACCGTTGCTTCACATGAATTGAATGTCTGTCACATGGCTGCGCAGACACATCTTACGATGGCCTTTTGGCATGCACGATAGCGGTTTACCACAACGGCAGCAGTTTCCGCGATTCGGTGCCGGTGTGGAAAGAGGCCCGAAAATCCAGACCGCCCAGGCAATGCCGACCGTAATGGCCGGAAACTAAAACTATGTAGTGACCGGAATCAACTGCAGGCATGAGCACACTCTATATTTATAACACATTGACCAAAAGCAACTTAGAGAAGCACCCTGATCTTTTCGGCCTGTTTTTTCAGGTCGAGAAGAACGCAACCTTCCCGTATATCATTGTATCATAGACGATTACAAAATATGGGTGTGCTCCTGATTACGGTTGTTCAAAAGGCTCCCGGGCACGATGGGCGAAAAGGTATGTTTTGGGAAGTGCGGCCACAGTTATCCTTCTTAGTAATTAAATCTGTAAAAATTCTATTGAACCAAAAAATGTTGGTGCTTTTGTTGGTGCCAATAAGAAGAAAGGAGTTACAACCACCGCTGCAACTCCTTGATTTTTAGAGTGGACCCGGCTGGGCTTGAACCAGCGACCCCCTGATTATGAGTCAGGTGCTACTAACCGACTGAGCTACGGGTCCTAATCACTATCTTTGAATCAGAGACGCAAAGATAGTTATTTTTTCTAATTATCAAACTTTGATTTCAACTTCTACTCCACTGGGAAGCTCAAGCTTCATCAAAGCGTCCACTGTGCTGGGTGTCGAGCTGTAGATGTCGAGGAGACGACGGTATGAATTAAGCTCGAACTGCTCGCGGGACTTCTTGTTGACGAAAGTAGAGCGGTTGACGGTGAATATCTTCTTGTCTGTAGGAAGAGGTATAGGACCATTCACGACAGCACCGGTAGCCTTCACCGTTTTCACGATCTTGTCCGCGGACTTGTCCACGAGGGCATGATCGAAAGATTTCAGTTTTATTCTTATTTTTTGGCTCATTGCTTTTAATTTTAATCTGGTTATTCTTCATCCTCGTCATACTTGCGCGCTCCACCGGCCTTTTCAATAACCTCTTTGGCAAGGTTGGCGGGTAGCTCGGCATAATGCGAGAACTCCATAGTACTGGTCGCACGTCCCGATGTGATGGTACGGAGGATGGTGACATAGCCGAACTGCTCTGCAAGGGGCACTTTGGCCTTGACGATCCTCGCGTTGCCCTTCGAGTCCATGTTGGTAATCTGTCCACGGCGCTTGTTGAGGTCACCGATGACATCTCCCATGTACTCCTCGGGAGTAACGACTTCCAATGACATGATAGGTTCCAGAAGAATAGGATTAGCTTTTGGCATGGCATGCCTGAATGCCATACGGGCGCAGATCTCGAAGGACAGCGCATCGGAGTCCACGGGGTGGAAGGAGCCGTCGAGCAGAGTCACCTTGAGCGAAGGAACCTCGAATCCGGCAAGGACACCGTTGGCCATTGCGGACTTGAATCCCTTCTCCACTGCAGGTATGTACTCGCGGGGAACGTTTCCTCCCTTGACCTGGTCGATGAACTGAAGTCCTGTGACTCCCTCATCGGCGGGTCCGATCTCGACGATGATGTCGGCGAACTTACCGCGGCCACCAGTCTGCTTCTTGAACACCTCACGGTGCTGTACTGTGGAGCGGATGGCCTCTTTGTAGTTGACCTGAGGCGCACCCTGATTGATCTCCACTCCGAACTCGCGTTTCAGACGGTCTACGATGATCTCCAGGTGGAGCTCACCCATACCGCTGATGACGGTCTGTCCTGTCTCATGGTCTGAGCGCACTGTGAATGTAGGGTCCTCCTCGGAGAGCTTGCCGAGAGCGATACCGAGCTTGTCGAGGTCCTTCTGGGTCTTGGGCTCCACTGCCAGTCCGATCACAGGATCAGGGAATGTCATGGACTCCAGAACGATAGGATGATTCTCGTCACAGATGGTGTCACCTGTACGCAGCTCCTTGAAGCCTACTGCGGCGCAGATATCACCAGCCTCAACGAAGTCGATGGGGTTCTGCTTGTTGGAATGCATCTGATACAGACGGGCCACACGCTCCTTCTTGCCGGAACGGGTATTGAGCACGTATGTACCTGCGTCCAGCCTTCCAGAATAAGCCCTAAGGAATGCCAGACGGCCCACGAAGGGGTCTGTGGCAATCTTGAACACGAGGGCACAGAAAGGCTCCTTGGCATTGGGATGACGCTCCTCCGGCTTGTCAGTCACGGGATTGGTACCCTCTACCTCGGGAACATCCAGAGGTGAAGGCAGATATCTCATGACAGCATCCAAAAGGAACTGTACACCTTTATTCTTGAATGAGGAGCCGCAGCACATAGGCACGACTGCCATCTCGATGGTAGCCTTGCGGATAGCGGCGATAATCTCATCCTCGGTAATGGTGGCAGGATCATCGAAGAATTTCTGGAGAATACGGTCGTCATACTCGGCGACAGTCTCCAGCAACCTGTTCCTCCACTCCTCGGCGTCGGATTGCAGGTCTGCCGGAATATCCTTTATCTCGTAGTTGACGAGTTCCTTGCTGTCCTGATCGTAGTAGATGGCCTTCATGGCTATCAGGTCTACGATACCTGCGAATTTATCCTCCGATCCGATGGGGATGCAGATAGGAAGAGGGTTGGCGCCCAGCTTCTCACGGATCTCATCCACTACGGCGAAGAAGTCAGCTCCTACGCGGTCCATCTTGTTGACGTAGGCGATCTTGGGTACATGGTACTTGTCAGCCTGACGCCATACGGTCTCAGACTGAGGCTGTACGCGGCCTACTGCGCAGAATGTCGCAACAGTTCCGTCAAGTACGCGCAGAGATCTCTCGACCTCCACTGTAAAGTCCACGTGGCCCGGAGTATCTATCAGGTTGATCTGATAGGTCTCTCCGTTGTAATGCCAGAAGGCTGTGGTGGCAGCGGAAGTAATGGTTATACCCCTTTCCTGCTCCTGGACCATCCAGTCCATGGTAGCAGCTCCGTCATGCACCTCACCTATCTTATGAGTTTTTCCCGTATAGTACAGGATACGCTCGGACGTGGTAGTCTTTCCGGCATCGATGTGAGCCATGATACCGATATTTCTGGTGTATTTTAAATCCCTTGCCATCAGCTAATCTTTAAACGCTAAAATCTGAAATGGGCGAAGGCCTTGTTAGCCTCTGCCATCTTGTGCATATCTTCTTTTCTCTTGTAGGCAGCACCTTCACAGTTATAGGCTGCCATGATTTCTGCGGCCAACTTTTCCGCCATGGAGTGACCGGAACGCTTGCGCGAGAAGACTATCATATTCTTGATCGCGAGAGAGACTTTTCTTTCCGGACGCACCTCGGTCGGAACTTGGAAGTTCGCTCCACCAACCCTGCGGCTTTTTACCTCCACCTGAGGGGTGATGTTTTCCAACGCTTTTTTCCAAATGTCGAGAGGAGCCTTGTCAGAATCTTTCATCTTCTCGCCCACCATGTCGATGGCGTCGTAAAAAATAGAATACGCGATACTCTTCTTACCCTGGAGCATGAGGTTGTTCACAAACTGTGTGACCAGAACTTCATGATACTTGGGATCAGGAAGTAGAATCCTCTTTTTAGGCTTCGATTTTCTCATTTTTTGATACTTTAGGAAAAATTAATAAATGTTTACTTCTTAGCGGCTGTCTTCTTCGGTCTCTTAGCTCCGTAGAGTGAACGGCTCTGAGTACGTCCCTCTACACCAGCTGTATCCAAAGCGCCCCTAAGGATGTGGTAACGTACACCGGGAAGGTCCTTCACACGGCCGCCGCGCACCAGCACGATGGAGTGTTCCTGAAGGTTGTGTCCCTCACCGGGGATGTATGCGTTGACCTCTTTCTGATTGGTAAGTCTCACACGGGCTACCTTACGCATAGCCGAGTTAGGCTTCTTGGGAGTGGTGGTGTAGACACGCACGCACACACCTCTCTTCTGAGGGCACGCATCCAGCGCGCGAGATTTGCTCTTCTCGACGATAACCTCGCGTCCTTTGCGAACTAACTGTTGAATTGTTGGCATAAATGTTTGTTAATCTTAACTTTACATTATTCCCGTTAAATTAAACGGGCTGCAAAGATACACAATTTTCATTGAAACACTAATTTTTCTTCACCTTTTATTCTAATTGTCATAAATTTTCATTTCCTTTGTAATGGAATTGTTAACTCCAACAAGATTTATGAAGAGACTGTTCATCTCATGTACCGTCACAGCTGTTGCATTTATTATTGCATCCTGCGATAAAGACAGCACCCGTACCGACACTCCGGAAAATCCGCCATCGGACACCTTATTAATTGAAAGCATCATCATCAACCCGTCCTCCCTGGAACTGGAAGCAGGGGATTCCGCCACACTGACACCGCTGATACTGCCGGAGCAGTCCGGAACTGTCGCCCTTGAATGGGTATCCTCCGACAACACCGTCGCCACAGTCTCCGCCTCAGGGACCGTGACGGCAGTAAGCGAGGGTACAGCCACGGTGACAGCCTCCTCGGGCGAAGTTCACGGTTCGTCCACAATCACCGTAACAGCCGGGAAGACAGAGCCTCCCGCAGATGAGCCGGAAGTCGGTGACTACTTTTATTCTGACGGCACATGGTCCTCAGACCTTGACGTAGACAAAGAAGTCATAGGAATAGTATTCTATACAGGCAATCCGGCAAAGGACGATCCGACCCTCCAGGCCGACCATCCGGAATGCACCCATGGACTGGCAGTCGCGATATCCGGAGACGAATACGTCCCGTGGCAGTCCGCATACTTCCAATACGGCAGGACTGTAGACGAATGGGTAAGAGCCAACACCGAGTTCACATCCATTGCCACGTCCTCCAATTCCGACGACAATATCAACAAAATGCTCGGATACAATAACACCTGCGCCATAGAGGCCTTCAACGCCGACCCGGCAAACAGCCAGTGGCCAGTGGAGGCAGTCCAGGCCGTACTGCAGTACAGGGAGACCAATCCGGCACCCGCAGGCACCAGTGACTGGTATCTTCCGTCAATAAAGGAATACATAATCATGTGCTATAAGGAGACAGATGCGTATGCCGGTACTCTTCCCGGCTCCGACAACTATGACATGCTTAATGCCAAGTTGGAGACACTGCCTGACGCACAACCCATAGGTACAGACGGATACGGATTCTATTCTTCCAGCACCGAGGAGGTAAACGCCATAGACAAGGCATATGCCATCTCTTTCTGCTACAAGATGGTGGCGACCAACTCAAAGGACAACTCCTCCCTGTATTCCACCAGATTCATACTGGCCTTCTGAAACAGACACATCACCTATTTATCAACTTAATAAAACTAACAGTCATGCATTATCAAAAATTGTTATGGACAACTATCTGCGCTATGGCAATACTGTCATGTGACACACAGCAGAAACAGGAAACGGAAGTTCCGGTCCTGACGCCTACGACTACCGAAGACATCAACGTATTAAAGGAGGGAGGACAATACAACCTGACATACTACATTGACCATCCGGCAGACGACGGCAGGATAGAGGCATCTGTCTCTCCAGAGGGATGGATTGACGGCATCAACACGGAAACGCCCGGAATAGTCTCATTCAATGCCTCCGCAAATGAAAGCGAGGAGATACGTGAGGCTTCCATGAAAGTCACATATATCTATACCGGAGGAGAGCCCCAGTCGTTCTCGGTGCGCATAGTTCAGGAAGCGGCTGACGGCACTGATAATCCGTCAGACGCCCCTTTCACAATAACGGTTACCGACATTACCTATTCGACAGCCGACATCACTATTGTGCCGGACGACCCGTCCATGCCTTTCATCGTATGGGTTGACGAAGCCAGCGAGATAAATGGTCTTGACGACGACGCGCTTTTCACTGAGGACCTCACTATTATGGAAAGTAATGCGGCCATGATGGGACAAAGTCTGCAGGGCTATATCAATCTGATTGTCAAGCACGGGGAGCAGAACCGCAAGCAAGGCAAATTGAATCCCGACACCGAATATGCCGTATGGTGCTATGGAATAGACAATTCAGGCAGCTATCCTGAAAGGACTACGAGCATAGCCAGAAAGACATTCATTACAGATGTTCCCGAAGTCACCGACAACGGTATAACCCTGGAGGTAGAGGTGACAGGCAATACTTTCTCAGCTGTCGCAACGCCCTACACCAACGACAAATACTACAACCTGAACTGGAACAGCGAAAGCACCCTTCAGAATAGTGGCTTTACCGATGGAACCGCTGCTGAAAGATGCTTCGAATTTGAATACGATTATATGTCCAAATATCTCGCATTTATGCCTGTGACTTCATGGGCCAACGTAAAGCAAGGACCGGCGACCACCTCCTCAACATTCAAGAATGAGGACACCTACTATGTATTCGCATATTTCATCAATGATGATGCGACTGCCGATGGAGACATCTACATAAAGACAATAGAATACGACGGAGAAAACGCTACCGTACTTGATGCCCCGGGCGTATCCTTCCTGAGAGCGTCACTGACCGACAAGAAAGTTGAAAGGCCCATGCCTTGAGCTGGGGACACACAGCCTGACATGAACAGATAAGGACGTACACAGTGCGTCCTTTTTTTACACAGAACACCCCGCACAGACTTGCAAAAACGGTAAAGTTTGCTAATTTTGCGATACTTCTAATATTCACGCTTATGAACATATCACAGAAAGCCCGGCACTACATTGACCTCGAAGAAAGATACGGGGCACACAACTACCATCCACTGCCTGTAGTCCTCTCGAAAGGAGAAGGCGTATACGTATGGGACGTGGACGGAAAACGCTACTATGATTTCCTTTCTGCTTATTCGGCTGTCAACCAAGGGCACTGCCATCCTAAAATAGTAAAGGCCCTGTGCGACCAGGCCCAGAGGCTGTGCCTGACCTCAAGGGCATTCTACAACGACTGCCTTGGGCCATACGAGGAAATGGCCACGAAATTCTTCGGCTACGACAAGCTGCTGCCCATGAACTCCGGGGCGGAAGCTGTGGAGACAGCTCTCAAGCTGGCCCGCAGATGGGGATATATAAAGAAAGGTATACCGGAGAACGAGGCCCTGATTATAACCTGCGAGGGCAACTTCCACGGACGTACCATCACCATCGTATCCATATCCACGGATCCGGACAGCTACTCTCAGTACGGTCCGTTCACTCCGGGCTTCATCTCCATCCCCTACGACGACAGCGAGGCCCTGCGCAAGGTGCTGGAGGAAAAAGGCGACAAGGTGGCGGCTTTCCTGGCCGAGCCTATCCAGGGCGAGGCCGGCGTCTATGTTCCGCACGACGGATATCTGAAAGAGTGCTACGACCTCTGCAAGAAGTACAACGTGCTCTTCGTGGCAGACGAGGTGCAGACCGGCATCGGACGTACCGGCAAGATGTTCGCCTGTGACCACGAGGGCATACGTCCCGACATGATCACCATCGGCAAGGCCCTCTCTGGCGGAGTGCTGCCCATCTCGGCAGTCCTGGCAGACGATGATATAATGCTGACTATCAAGCCCGGCGAGCACGGCTCAACATTCGGCGGCTTCCCTCTTGCAGCAAAAGTAGCCGTCGCTGCCCTTGAGGTCATCCGCGACGAGCACCTGACCGAGAATGCCGAAAGGCTCGGCAGGATATTCCGGGAGGAGATATCGCGGATACAGTCCCCGTTCTTCAAGTCAGTCCGTGGAAAAGGACTGCTGAACGCGGTCATTACGGAGCCTCAGAGAGGCCTTGAGGCCTGGGACATCTGCCTGGCCATGGCGGAAAAGGGCCTGCTGGCAAAGCCCACGCATACCCATATCATCCGTTTCGCCCCGCCTCTGGTAATCAACGAGGAACAGCTCCGCGAGGCTGTAAGCATCATCAAAGACGTATTTGAACATATCTAAAGACATTATGCAGACGACATCCAGAGTACTGATGGTCAAACCAGCCCGCTTCGCCTTCAATCCGGAGACAGGCGGCAACAATGCATTCTCCCGTCCGGGACGCGAGTCCTCAAGCCAGGAGAACGCCCTGCGCGAGTTCACCTCCTACGTTGCCCTGCTGAGGGCCAATAAGATAGACGTGGTCATCGCGGAGGACACCCCTCATCCGCACACTCCAGACTCCATCTTCCCCAACAACTGGTTCAGCACTCATGAGGACGGCACCCTCGTCCTCTACCCTATGTCCGCCGTCAACCGAAGGAACGAGCGCAAGCCGGAAGTTCTGGAGGTGATAAGGAAGAACTTTGAGGTGCGCCGCCTTATCGACCTGACATGGTGGGAAAATGACAATCTCTTCCTCGAAGGGACAGGCAGCATGATCCTTGACCGGGAGAATAAAATCGCTTACGCCTGCAAATCCTACCGCACGTCGGAGCAGGTACTCGCGGATTTCTGCAAACAGATGGATTACAGCCCGGTATTTTTCGAGGCTTACGACCGCAACGGCGTAGATGTCTACCACACCAATGTGATGATGAGCCTCGGCACCGCCTACTGCATCATCTGCACCGAATCCATCAAGCCTGATGACAGGGACAGAGTACTGGGCTCCATCAGGGACAGCGGAAGAAAAATACTGGACATATCGTTCGACCAGCTGGAGCATTTCGCGGGCAACATGCTGGAGCTGCACAATTCCGAGGGCAGGCCGATCCTGGTAATGTCAGCTTCCGCCCGTAAAAGCCTGACCACAGAACAAAACCGGGAGTTGAGCGCCCATTACAAGCTGCTCTCCCCCCAGTTGGACTATATTGAGACTCACGGAGGAGGCTCGGCCCGCTGTATGCTGGCCGAGCTCTTCTGATGAGCCTGACAACTTAAATCTCCGATTCACACACCAGCATCGAGACATTGGAGATTATCTGGCCGGTATAGACATCTATCGCTACCGCGAAAGCTGTGAACTCCGATGCCATCGGTATATCTATGGGAGTACTTGTGGCCTCTCCCTGGTAGGACATTTCCATAAAGTAATCATATACCGTTCCACCGCCAAGAATCGGAAGCAGATATATTATCTCGTCCAGCATCTTCTGATACGACTCGGCTATCGCCTCCGGAGTATTGGTGCCATTGTATACATCCATCAGATAGCGCACCTCATCGTTATTGGGCACAGCCGATATGGTCAGCGTCCATTCTTCGGCATTCTGCTCTACGGACAACTTGAAGACGACATCCTCGGGTGTGACAGGAAGAGTCCTCGCCTGCGCATAATATATATCCGTCAGGATATTGCCGGCAGCATCCATTCCGTAGGCATACACGATATAATCGGAATCAGCACTCAGGTCCTCCGCAGAATACGTCCCCTCTCCTTGCTTGAGAACATATTTCTCAAGAAACTCCTCGTATGACAGATTGCGTTTTGCCGCCTGCTCCTGGAAATACTCAATGTCATACGCTATATACTCCTCATACGAGTCAAAAGAGTCCCATGTAGCCTTATCCACAGCCATACTTACATACGTAAGCTCAGGATCCGGCGGAACCACTTTCCAAACCACCATACCGGTAGTACACTCGCTTTCCTGCACGGATATGGTGAATGAGGCATAGGGCTCCTGCGTCACGGTAAATTCAAGAGCCTGTCCCTCATAGGTCAGAACAATATCCGCAGTTCTGGACTCATTGCCACTGTTGACGGACACGGTGAAATAGACCTCTCCATACGCGCTTGTCGTATTGACCTCCTCAATCCAGTCAACATTTGGACTGACTTCAGCGGCCACGGATGCCCCGGTAGGGCTGGCTATGTCGTAATAAATAGTATGGATACCGGCCTCAGGTCCGACCGTCATCTGCTGGTCTGACTTCGGACTGAACCCTACATTGTCGCGACCGTTGTCGTCATTGTTACACGAAGTGAACGCTGCTGCAAATGCAGAAATAAGAATAAAGACAATTTGTTTTTTCATATCGGATGCGTTTTAATTTGTTCAACGCAAAACTATCCGATATATATCTGATTATCAAATATTAATAATAACAAAACGACAAATTTGCCATTTTGTCATAAAGTACGTTATACGGCCCTCACTTCCTTCATATATCTTCCGGCAGTGACACCGGTCTCTTTCTGAAAAGAACGGTAAAACACAGATATCGAGCTATATCCCAGATCATCAGCGAGCTGCTTGAGAGGTATGTCCACCGACTTGTCGGACATAATCAGAGTAGCCTCTACTATGCGCCATGAATTGAGGTAGTCGCTGAAAGACTTTCCCGACATACTGTTTATAGCCCTTGAAAGATAGGTTCTGTTTGTTCCAAGTATATCAGCCAGACTGTCTCTTGTCAAAGACTTCATCCTATACACCTTCTGCTCCCGCATAAGGTTCTCAACTTTTGCAAACAGCTCGCGGTCTGTTTCTGTAACAACGGAGTCCTGGCGCTTCTCCCCATTCTGCTTGGCAGCAACCTCCAGTTCCTGCTTCCTCTTGAACTCCTCCACATACCGCTGATGCTTCTCGACCAGCAGCCTGTAGGTATTGCGCTGATGCCGATATAAGAACAGCAGAAACAGCATCACGAGAACTGCTATCAGGAGGACAGCTATATAAATCAGCATCCGCTGCCTGGTCTTAAGATGATCCAGCTCTGCCGCCTGCGCCATGTTCTCATACTTCATCTTCTGGATAGACATAAGCATGGAATTGAACTCCAGCTCTCTCTTCCTGTTGGAGACACTGTCAAGGTAAGCCCTGTAATTCTCCAGCCACGACACAGCCTCATCATTGCGGTTCTGGATAAGGGCATTGTCTATCAGACAGGACAACAGTTCCTTGCGGCACTCGTGATTGTCATGCCTGTACGAGACATCCAGTCCTCTCTCAAACATATCCTCGGCCTCAGCATACTGCCCTGAAGACATAAGCATCCTTCCATAATCCAGATACACAAAGGTCTCTGTCCCGGCATCCGCATAATGCGCATACTCCAGAGCCGATATATAATATCTCTCAGCCTCGGCATAATTGCCTGACGATGAATTGATATCTGCATATACCTTACAGATAAGCGCATAGAGAGTCACCACCTCGCCGCGGCGGGCCAGATCCCAGGCCGGGCCGATATACTTGAGTGCCTCGGCATCTTGACCGCAGACATGCAGCATCATGGCCATCATAAGGCTGGCAGAGGCCTTATTGTCAACTAATGAAGAATACTCCACCAGCTTGTAAGCTTCCTCGGCATATTCCATACCCTGCCTGTCGGACCTGATGTAGAAGAGATAGATGATGTCCATGAGAACGCCGAGACGGTTCCCGGGACTCATAGTAAGGGACGCATAATGATAACTTTTCTGATAGTACTCCATGGCTTTTGAGTAATTCAGCTCGGCCTTTATCGCGCATCCCCCATAAATACTGTAATACAGATACTTAAGAACATTGTCCCAGGATTGTTCAACATAAGGCTCTATACTGTCCAGATAGTAAAGAGCCGAATCGGTACGTTCCTTGAAGAGCCAGGCCTGCGCCATATACACACCGCTGTATAAAGCGCAGAGAGTATCTCCGGCAGCTATGGCGTCCCTGAGGACAGGACGGGTATATATTATAACAGAGTCATCATTACCGACACTGTTGAAACGCCTCCAGGCATCCTTGTGCTCATCGAGTTGTCCACTGTCATACTTAATGTCGACGGAAGGGGACTCCGAACATGATGCGGCGACGCATAATACCGCAGCGCACAATATGATAAAACCCTGTACTCTCATATCTGTCTCATAACTGTCAAACGGCAAAGATACGAAAAATAGGGGCCATGTCAAATATGACACAGCCCCCGAGCAAGTTTAAAACACATCAACTAAATTATCCTCTTTCCGCCCTCCTCAGCATCTTATTTATAACTCGCACATTGTCTGCCTTGTACGGTGACATATAATTTTCGGAGACAGAAACTTCGCCAGACTTCCTGCAGAACGTGCGCTCAGGCGCGTAACTTCTGTTACTGAAATCCAGAACACCTGTCCATTCTCCGTCCCACACATGTCCCAAGTCATCTGTAAATGCAAATGATATCGTATATGTATCATCTCCGTTATTTGTAATGCTCAGGTCTCCGCTGACCGCAGGAGCACAACCTACAATCAAACCTTCCAAGGTCTCCATATAATTGGTTCCCATAAGATAATCGCCATCCAGATAACCTGTCACATACTCTCCGGGTGCAGGATTCACAGGATCAACGGAGGGAGTATACACCGCTGATGCCAATCCGGCGTTGAAATCCACCTCTTCTGTGATAAGTTCCAGCTGCACGACATCCGTAGCCGATTCCAGGACCACAATCCAGTTCCCGGTGCCGTTTCCATAATAATCCCCCCAGAACTGGGCAGAACCAGACGCCCCTTCAAGGTCCAGAGTATAGTCATCAGTCAATGTCGAATAAGGCCCGGGGAACCCCGTCACCTCAAGCGCACCGTTATATGAGCATTCCACAGAGTATCCCTCAGCTGTAACGAAAGAACACTCGACTGTATAATTTCCAGGCTCACCGCTGACTTTCATCTCTCCGTCGGAAATAAGTCCTTCAAATACATTCTCAGATTCATCAATATAACTGATATAAGTACCCATAGTAAGAGTCACACCCATGTAGTTGAAGTACTCTCCAGGATTAATGGACATTGCCTCAGGCACACTGGAACCAGCAAGTGTATAGTCACCTGTCGCGATATTTCCACTTTCGTCATAATGCATAAATACATCCACATTCAAAATACTTCCCGGCGGCACTACATATCCGAAGAAGTCAACTTCCATGTCTGTAAAAGTCAATTGAACTTCCATAAGGCCGCCTTCCTCTCCAGACACGTACACAGCCGCTCCCTGCGAAGCCTCCATATCGATATCCTGATTAAGTACCGTTTCGCCGCCACTGCCTCCAGATGCATTGTCGTAGTCAGGATTACCAGAATAGGTAAGATAATGCCTCATTCCCGTCTCATCGGTAAGACTGGCCTCCGCATGCATTACACCGCCGTCATAAGATATGATCAACGTCCCTTCGGTAAATCCGACATCAAAAACCACCTCTCCGTCCACCGACGTTCTCAATGCCTGAGTATGATCGGGTGCAAATGTCATATCCGCAGTAGCTCCCTGCTCTCCCAGGACATACGTACCGGCCGCAGGCAGAGGGTTGTCCGGATTCTCAGGAGCTGATGCCGTATATAAATCAAACGCATAATAGGAACCTCCGTCCATAGCACCGTCATTATACTCCATATCCGACAATATCGTATAGTAATTGTACTCACCGTTCAGTCCATACTGCGAACCATAATAGGTACCGCTCATGAACGTACAATCGATGACGTAATCATACGAAGCCTGAATCACGTTGAGCTGAGCAGTCACACTTTCATTCTCATCATAGGTATATGTAAGCGTGACTATGGAACTTCTGTCCTCATCCGCCGTGTTTTCGTCAACGTTGAACACTATGCGGCCGGGTGTATCGTAATTGAACCCGCCAAGCCAATTTTCCGTAGGCTCTGCTAAAATCGTTCCTCCTTCCACAGGATTTACAATCCGGTATTCTATAACAGCCTCGCCTCCTTCCATAGGAACGGTCAGGTTCATAAGTTTGCCGAGATCAGATCTATCTCAGGGAGACTGGTGTTTACGTCCGGCTCTTTTTCACAGCCGGACAGTACCGGCACTAAAGCCAGAAACAATGGCATCAGATATTTTTTCATACAGTAGAAATCCATTAAAGCTTATTCGTACTCAAATACTGCAAAACCATTGACAGGAATACTTACCGCATTGTCCATGACATATCCGTAATCACCATATATGGCATACTGGGCACTTCCAGTAAACGAACCTTTTCTGTTCAGCATTACAAGAATATGAAGATTGTCCGAATCAAGGACAGACTCAGGCACAGGTATGGAGAACGTTTTCTCCAGAAGACCGTTCGCTGTCAAAGAAACAGCATCACCCCACATCTCCGTCATCTCCGCTCTGGCCACATTGTTGTGAACATAATCCGAGGAACCGCCCAACTGCTCGTACACCATGCCGTCCTCCAGAACAAATACGCTCACTAAATACTCTCCGGCCTGCTTTGAGGCAATACTCAAATCCACTACGATATTGCCGTCCTCAATACGCGAGGACCCGGCCGCCATAGTATTTGCAGGAAGATCCTCAGCCGCCTCGACAGCCAGATCATTTATGATGTTCTGCACTATCGCACTCGGATAGGTGCCGCCTATCTCCGCATAATTGTTCATAAATCCGGCAGGCAGACCGTCTATACTGAAATAATCCGCATAATCCTCTCCCGCATCATAATTAAGGCCCCCTTCCGACTGCCATACATGCACGCTGAGGGGAAGAATATGCCTGGGATCGTTCTCAATAGCGTCCATAAGGCCGACATTCATCCTCGGACAGTTGCCGCACCATGTCGCCGTAAATCTCATCATGACCGAACGGCGCAGGAACTCACTGCCATAATCAGCCTCAAGCCGGCCCATCTGTGTCACATTGACAACTGCATTGGTGACACCGTCAACACCATTGAGAGAGATACTGCCCTCGCGGACATTGCCCTCATTGGAAGCCACAGTCATGTGGATTCTGGATGTCATGTACTTGGAGTAGGTACTGCCATCCGACAAAAGCGTCGAGTCATACTCAATGCTGCTCACCTCTATCCAGTCTTCTACGGGCACGGCCTCGTATTTCACGTTACCCTGCAGGGAAAATGTGTACTCTCCGCCTTTTATGCCCACCATAGCCATGGACGAGACATCGATACCGGGAGTAACATCCTGAATAACCATGTATTTGGTAGCAGATCCTCCGGACTCCACAGTGAAAGACGATACCCTCTCACTATGCTCCGGATTAAGAGACTGTACATTGATATGCAGCGTAGCCGCACCCGCAGCTCCACTAAGGGGTGAGACATAGAACCAGTCTCCCTCGGTCCCCGTCACCTTCCAGCTGTCGTCAAACTCAAGAGCCACCCCTACCTGCCCCTCGGCATTGGGCACCTGTATAGACTGCCCCAACAAGACCACAGGACTTTCGTCCTCTCCTGCAGGGTTGCAGGAGAAGACGGAAAGACCGATGGCCAATATAATGACCGTATAAAGCAAATTTTTCATACACATCTGATTATCAATCCGACAATACTATTCTGAGAGAACCATATCGCCTGTCCATGTGCCATAGAACTCATTGGCAAGAGGCGAGTCGTCAATAAACCGGAACTCTATAGTATAGTTACCGTTTCCGTTATTAGTAATCTCCAAGGTTCCTCCTGTAGCCGGCGCAACTGACTGAGGTTTGCCGTCAGCACCGAAGTCCCCTTTGAACCAAGTGTAAATATATCCAAAGTAATACTCGCCGGCAATAAACTCTCCAGGCAGAGGATCCCTGTTGTCCGGACTGTCAGCAGCGACTGAATATGTTCCAGACGGTATCCCGTCCTCAACACCTTCAGTATCTACTATAATATCTATCTTTATCTCATCTCCGGAGACTCCGTCCGACGGCTTGATGTCCAGTTCCCAGTTGTTATACCCGTTACCGAAATAGTTGGAATGGAACTCGGCAGTCATTACTGCACCGTCAAGGTTAAGTTCCCTGTCTTCGGTCAGGGTAGACTTCCATTCTCCTACCAGCTCTTCCGTAGTGAACGTCTTGAGCACCGGAACAGAATTGAATATGCCTGTATACAGGTCCACTGCCATAGCAAAACCGGTATATACTGTGGACGGAGCAAGCTCATCAACCAGATAAGAGTCCGGTCCGATGGATGAGAGAGGCTTGATTATATCTTCTATCGGCAGGTTTATACCGCCAAGTGCAAGCATCTCGTCTATGAGACCATTGATATATACCTGATAGCTTTCCCTGATCTGATCAGGTGTATAATCGGAGCCCTCCGCAGTGGAGAACATGTAGTAAACCTCGTTGTCGTCAGGGGTAACAGACATCATAACCGTAGTGCTGGTCACATCCGTGTACTCAATGGTAAAGTCAACATCCACCATCGGCATATCTTTGGTCGTAAATGCCTCATAAGCAACCTCGGAGAGCTTCTCCAACTCAGGTGTCAAACCTATGGCATACACAACATAGTCAGTTGCCGGAAGCATGCCTTTTGCACTCACATTCAGGGTATCTCCATAGATAAGCAGACTTTGCTCGATATAGTCGGCCAACGTAAGCCCGGCTGAGTTCGCCCTCTCCTCTATGGTAAGAAGGCTGTAATTGAAATACTCATCAAATGAATCGAAGGAGTCCCAGGTAGTCTTGTCCACAAGCATATTGATATAAGGCATCTCCTGATCCTTGGCAATGATATCCCATGTAGCCGACATATAGTCGACTTCCTTCATGGTTATCCTATATGCAGGTATCTCCCCGCCTTCGCCCTGGATCACCTTAAGTTCAATACTGAGTGTGCCGTACGAGAGATTAATCGAAGCCTCTCTGGTCGCCTTCTCCTCGTTGGCCAGGACATCGAATGTCACTTTGCCGAATGCGGAGTGCGCGTCAAGCTCCGTTATCCAGTCCACGCCTTCCTGAACTTCTGCTGTCACTGCATCGTTCGTAGGATTCTTTATATCATAAAGGAATTCGAAACTGCCTCCGGCCATGTCTACATTGAAGGTAGTCTCGCTTAAAGGGGTGAACTGTGTAGAGGTCTTATCGTCCTTGTTGCAGGATACTGACAAAACAGCCGCTGCGGCTGCGAAAAGAAATAATGCTGCTTTTCTCATAAGCTAAATAATTTAGTTGATTGATTTATTTTTCACAAATATACTCCGGCATATCGCAGTTTCCAAATACAAAAAATGGCAATTTGACAAATTTGCCGAATTGCCATTCATTGATTATCAAGCACTATCTTAAACATTGAAAAGGAAGTGCATGATATCTCCGTCATCAACAGTGTAATCCTTGCCCTGGACAGCCAACTTGCCTGCCGCACGGCACTCGGCCTCGGAACCGTACTTTACAAAGTCATCGTACTTGATTACCTCTGCCCTAATGAATCCTTTTTCAAAATCAGAGTGAATGACTCCGGCAGCACGGGGAGCCTTGTCTCCTTTATGAATAGTCCACGCGCGGACCTCAGGCTCTCCGGCCGTAAAATAAGTGCGCAGACCGAGCAGGTCGTATGCGGCACGGATCAGTCTCTCAATACCCGAATGCTCCAGACCAAGCTCGGTGAGAAACATCTGACGCTCCTCATAGCTGTCCAGTTCGGCAATCTCGGACTCTATCTTGGCCGCGATGACCAGCACGCCGGCATCCTCGTCCCTCACGGCCTCCCGGACCCGGTCCACGTAGGCATTGCCGCTTGCCGCAGACGCCTCATCTACATTGCAGACATAGAGGACCGGCTTGGCGGTAAGCAGAAAGAACTCACGGGCAGTCTTCTCGTCCTCCGGATTGTCAAACACCACCGTGCGGGCCGACTTGCCTGCCTCCAGCGCGGCCTTATACTGCATAAGTATCTCACAGGCCTTCCTCGCGTGCTTGTCTCCTCCTGTAGCCTGCTTCTGAAGCTTGCCCAGACGGCTCTCGACGGTCTCAAGGTCCTTGAGCTGCAGCTCGAGGTCGATGATCTCCTTGTCCCTCACCGGATCCACACTGCCGTCCACATGGGTGACATTGGGATCGTCAAAACAACGAAGTACATGAAGAATCGCATCTGTCTCGCGGATATTGGCCAGAAACTGATTGCCCAGCCCCTCGCCTTTGCTCGCGCCCTTGACCAGACCGGCGATATCCACTATCTCCACCGTAGCAGGCACGACCCGTTTGGGATGTACCAGCGACTCCAGCACCTGAAGCCTTGGATCCGGCACGGTAGTCGAGCCGATATTGGGTTCGATGGTACAGAAAGGGAAATTGGCCGCCTGGGCCTTTCCGGAGCTGATACAGTTGAAGAGGGTGGATTTCCCTACGTTGGGAAGTCCGACTATTCCGCATTTCAGAGACATATCTTAAATATTTTTCATTTACAAAACCATCAGCTGGGCCACTATCACCCTCAGGAACATGGACAGAGGATATACCGTCGCATAAGCCACTGCTATCCTGGACTCGTCAAACGTACTGTTCATGAAAGCCAGGGCCGTAGGATTGGTATGCGAGCCGCACACCAGACCGGAAATGGAATAATAGTCCAGTTTGAAGACCAGTCTTGCCAGGGTGCAGACTATAATCAGCGGAATCACCGTTATCAGGAAACCGTAGAGAATCCACATATATCCGCCGCCGACGAGCGCCTCCACGAATCCCTGACCTGCCCCCAGACCGACTGCCGCCAGGAACAGCGTTATACCCACCTCGCGGAGCATCATATTGGAGCTGGCCGTAGTGTACGTGACCATACCGAAATTGGGGCCGAAACGGGCTATGAGTATCGCCACTACCAGAGAACCTCCGGCAAGTCCTAGCTTGAGCGGCTGGGACAGTCCGGGCAGCATAATGGGGATGGAGCCGACTATGATACCGAAGAATATACCTATGAATATAGGGATCAGCTTGGGTTCCCTCAGTTTCCGGACCTGATTGCCGACAAGATTCGCCACTTTGTCTATGGCGCTCTGGGCTCCCACTACCATTATGCGGTCACCCAACTGCAGATGCAGTCCCGGGCCGGCAGTAAGGTCGATACCGGCACGGTTGACCCTGGTGATGTTCAGACCGAACTGGGCCCTTATATTAAGCTCGCCCAGGCTCTTGCCGTTGATCTCGCTGTTGGTGACCACCAGACGGCGGGATACCAGATTTGTGTCCAGCTTCTCCCATGCGCTCTGGTCCATCTCCAGCTTCTTGCCGATAAAGGCGATTACCACATCCGCATTGGCCGCCGACGTGATGACCAGAAGCTTGTCACCTTGCTTGATCACAGAGTCCGAGGTAGGAATCTCCATATGTCCGTCGGGATGATACTGACGCGAGACCACAAAATGACGGTTCAGGAGGTGGTCCACTTCCGATATCGTCCTGCCGAATATGGCCTCATTGCGCACCTCGACGGCTATCTTACAGGCACTGTCCTTGCTAACCTCCTGCTTCTCGACTATCTCCTTCTCCTTTTTAAGATCGACCCGGAATATCGCCCTGGCTCCGAGCAGCGTGAGTATGACACCCACGACTCCCAGAGGATAGGCCACCGCATAACCGGTCGCGATAGTATTGTCCGCAGCTCCCGTAATCTCAGCGACAGTCTGCTGAGCCGCACCGAGACCGGGCGTATTGGTCACCGCTCCGGACATGACTCCCACCATCGTAGGCATAGGAGTATCGGTTATCAGGTGTATGGCCACCGTTATCACGACTCCCAGAACGACAATCATGACCGCGAGCATGTTCATCCGCATTCCGCCTTTCTTGAACGAGGCGAAGAAACCGGGACCGACCTGCAGACCGAGAGAGAAGACAAAAAGTATGAGTCCGAAGTCACTGACGAAACTCCGGACTGATTCGTTGATTGTAAAGCCGAAATGCGACAGGAGAATACCCACGAAGAGTATCCATGTCACTCCCAGGGATACGCCGAAGACCTTTATCTTGCCGAGCATTATCCCGAGCGCGATTACAATGGCTATGATCAGAATCGCGTGCGCTACGCTGTCTGAGAATAAAAGTTGGTTCAACCATTCCATATCATACGCAAATAAGCGCGCAAATGTAGCACTTATTTACGAGAGGACGGAATATTTTTTTCAAAAATAAGTCCCGCACGATAGGCCGCCAGCAGACGCTTGAGGTCCTTTATCTGCTCTTTCAGTTCTTTTCCCACATCGGTATCGCCCACCAGGGTGCGCTTGTCCACGGACTCCACGACGCGGGTCAGGGACTTGATGTCCACCCCATCCCGCACGGCTCTGTCTATGGACTTGAACGGCTCGTGCTGGGCCAGCATCAGACCGTAGGAGTTGTAGATCAGCGTATAGCCTGCGATACCGGTCTCGGACTGATACGGCTTGGAATATCCTCCGTCGATTACCAGCAGACGGCCTCCAGCCTTGATGGGAGACTCGCCTTTCTTGGTCTTGACCGGCACATGGCCGTTGATGATGTGGGTATGCTCTCCGTGCAGGCCGAACTCGTCGAGAATCATCTCACAGATGTCCTTACGGTCCTTGTACTGCGAGTAGTAGCCCAGCGTCTCCTTGTGAGTCTCCTTCTCGGCTATGAAATACCTCTCGAAAGTGGCCATCTTGTCCTTGTCAAACGGAGGAGCGTAGGGGCCGCACCACAGATACCACATGAAATCCTGGGCATAGGCCTTGAGCTTCATGTCCTTCTCCTCATAATAAGCCGCCCGGGCCACCTTGTCCACCATATCAAACAGGGCCTTCCCCTTATACGGCTTGCCCAGTATCACAAGTTCCTTGAACGAGCCGTCCGCGTTCAGGGGCATGGAGGCGTGGAACAGCAGGTTGGAGTTCCGCACCAGATACAGCGAGCCCTTAGAGTAGAGACAGCGGATATGCTTGTCCAGCTGGGCGTTGTTGGTAAAGTTGCCCAGCAGTTTGGTCACCACGCTCTTCTCCTCGGCTGTCAGTCTGTACGGATGCTCCCGGTCTATGGTGGGGAAATTCATATCCTTCATGGCATAGTCCTTGTCCCCAACCCGGACTGTACCGTGCTCGAAGTCTATCTTGTCCAGCAGGTTGCGGTCAGACATACCGAACTCCCTGCGGCGGTGTATCACATCTCCTTCCAGCTTGAACTGTATGACGGTAATCGCCTTGTGCATCCTGGATATGAGAGTCAGCGTCTTGTCATCATACTTTGAGCCGGCATCTACCTTGGGCTTGAAGCAGGCACAGGGATCGTCGGCATAGGCGTCCATGGCAAATGTGGCCAGCGGCAGCAGATTGACTCCGTAGCCGTCCTCAAGAGTCTCCAGATTGGCGTATCTGAGGCATATGCGCACCACGTTGGCCATACATGCGGCGCTTCCGGCGGCGGCACCCATCCAGATGATGTCGTGATTGCCCCACTGGAAATCCACATTGTGGTAACTGCAGAGCATATCCATGATCTTGTGCGCCCCGGGACCGCGGTCGTAGATGTCACCGAGCACGTGCAGAGTGTCGATGGTCAGACGCTGTATCACATACGCGATGGCGCAGATGAAGCTATCAGCCGAGCCGGTCTCTATTATGGTGTTGAGTATCGAGTAGATATACTCATGCTTGTTGTTGTCGTTAAGTGACTCGTGTATGAGCTCCTCTATGATGTAGGAATACTCGGGCGGCAGAGCCTTGCGGACCTTGGAACGGGTGTATTTGGAAGCCGCCACCTCCAGCACCCTGACCATATTGACCAGGTTGATCTTGTACCAGTCCGACATGTTCTTCTCCTTGGCCTTGACCAGTTTGAGTTTCTGCTCGGGATAATAGATGAGCGTACACAGCTCTTTCTTCTCGTTCTCCTTGAGCTGGAAACCGAAGAGTTCGTCCACCTTGCGCCTGATGACACCGGAAGCGTTGCGGAGCACGTGCTGAAACGCATCGTACTCCCCGTGCAGGTCCGTCACGAAATGCTCAGTGCCTTTCGGGAGATTGAGAATCGCCTCCAGATTGATTATTTCAGTGCTGGCAGCCTGCACTGTTGGAAAGCTTTTGGATAAAAGCTCGAGATATTTGAGATCTTTCGCCATACCGACAGTTTTTCAGAGTGTTGATGTTTTTATGATTTGTTTATTCTATAATGCAGTCCGTTTAGTCTGAGGAAAGACAGGAAGTCATCCGCCGCCGTCACGCTGTACTTGCGCGAGAAGAACTCGGCGTTGACCTTGTCATCATGTACATTGAGCGTCAGCATGGACTTGCCCTTGTTGTGACGCACTGATTTCTTCAGGGATCTGATAAACTCGCTGTTGACGATCTCCAGCGGCACGTCTATCACTATCTCCTTTATCATGGACTCCCTGACATTGGCCAGCAGGGATATAGCCCTGATCTTCGGGAAACCGCCCGAAATCTCAAACCGCTTGCCTCCCCTGGCGTTCTTGTCCTCGACCTTGTTGAAGCGCGGGGCCACATAGACCCGGAGCAGCAGGAACTCATGAACCCTGAGGAATCCGCTGAACGCCTCATAGTCCTTGTCAAAGAGTGTAAACGTCACAGATCCCTTAAAATCCTCTACAGTCACCTTGCAGATAGTCCCCACGCCATTGGATTTGGGCCTTATGTCCACACCGCTCACCAGACCGGCTATATACTGGTCCTTCTCGAAAGCCTCGCGCTCCTTGCTGGACGACACCTCGTCCACATAGGCACTCCACTCCGGAATACTCATGGTTGTGAAATTCTCCACCTCGAAACGGAACCTGTCCAGCGGGTGCGCCGAGATGTACATACCCACCAGCTCCTTCTCCTTCTTAAGCATCTCTATCTGGTCCAGTTCGTGCAGTACGGGCAGCTGAGGCCGCACCGTCTCCACCTCGTCCGCACCCCCGAAGAGACTGTTTTTCATGGACTCGGCTGTCTTCTGATACAGAGAACCGTAACGCAGCAGCAGATCCAGACAGGTCTCCCCCTTGCCGGCATCCATGGCAAACGAGCCCCGGTTGATCTCCGGGAACGAATCGAAAGCACCGCTGTACGCCAGAGCCTCCACTCCCTTCTTATTGACCGAAGTATACGGAATCCTCTCCATGAAATTGAAGATGTCCTTGAACGGGCCGCCGGCCTTGCGAACCTCTATGATACTGTTCACCGCTCCGATACCGATACCCTTGATACCGGCCATACCGAAACGGATGTTGCCGTCCTTGTTGACGGTGAACTTGGTGTAACTCTCGTTGACATCCGGCCCGAGAATCTTCATGCCGTTGCGCCGGCAGTCATCCATGAACTTGGTGATCTCGTCGATGTTGTTGAGGTTGTTGCTCAGGACGGCGGCCATGTACTCAGCCCTGTAGTGAGCTTTCAGGTAACCGGTCTGGTAGCCTACCCATGCGTAGCAGGTGGCATGGGACTTGTTGAAGGCGTAGGACGCAAATGCCTCCCAGTCGTTCCATATCTTATTGAGTATGGCTTCGGGATGTCCGTGTTCCAGACCTCCGGCAAAGAACTCGTCCTTTAGCTCGGCCATAACCTTGATCTGCTTCTTTCCCATCGCCTTACGCAGCTTGTCGGCCTTTCCCTTGGTGAAGCCGGCCAGCTTCTGGGACAGCAGCATGACCTGCTCCTGGTAGACGGTCACTCCGTAAGTGTCGTGCAGGTACTCCTCCATATCCGGCAGGTCGTACTCGATCTTGCTCCGGCCGTGCTTGCGGGCCACAAAGTCGGGGATATAGTCCATAGGACCCGGACGGTAGAGAGCGTTCATCGCGATAAGGTCCTCGAACCTGGAGGGCTGAAGCTCCATAAGCCACTTCTGCATACCGTCGGACTCAAACTGGAACACACCCACCGTGTCGCCCCGGGAAAAAAGCTCATATGTTTCCTTGTCATCAATAGGAATGGAGTTGATGTCCAATTCCTCGCCCCGCGACTGCCGGATATTCTCCACGGCATCCTTAAGTATTGTCAGGGTCTTAAGGCCCAGAAAGTCCATCTTCAGCATACCGGCCGACTCAATCAGGCTGCCCTCGAACTGCGAGACGAGGATGTCCTTGCCGGTCTCCTTATCCTTGGCCGTGCTCAGGGGGATGAAGTTCGTAAGGTCGTCGCGGCCGATGATGGTGGCGCAGGCATGTACGCCGGTGTTGCGGACCGTACCCTCCAGCCGCTCGGCGTACAAGAGGGTGTCGTGGACCAGCTGGTCGCCACTGTTGAAGGCTTCCTTGAACTCTGGCACCTTCTCCAGACAGAGCTTTATTGTAGGGTCCTCATCCTTGGACTCAGTCACCTTTTTCTTCTGTCCGGGATGGTCAGGATCATCTATCTCCTTATCTTTCTGAACAGTAACCTTTCTGGGCACCAGCTTGGCCAGCCTGTCCGTAGTGTCCAGACTCAACTTCTGGATACGGCCCACGTCGCGGATAACGCTCTTGGTGGCCATCGTACCGAAGGTAATCACGTGCGATACGTGGTCCTTGCCGTACTTGTCCTCCACGTACTTGAACACCCGGTAGCGGCCCTCATCATCGAAGTCAATGTCGATATCGGGCATGGATATACGGTCGGGGTTCAGGAAACGCTCGAACAGCAGGTCGTACTTTATCGGGTCTATATTGGTAATCGTAAGACAGTAGGCCACCACCGAGCCGGCAGCGGAGCCTCGTCCCGGCCCCACCCACACGCCCATATTGCGGGCAGCCTTGATAAAATCCTGGACTATAAGAAAATAATCGGGAAATCCCATCTTCTTGATAGTCGCCAGCTCGAAGTCAATCCTCTCCCTCGTGGCCTCGGGTATGTCCTCCCCGTAGCGGCGGTGCGCTCCCTCGTAGGTAAGGAAGTGCAGGTAGTCGTTGGAATCGGTAAATCCCTCCGGCAGAGGGAATATCGGGAGAATCGGGTCGTGGTTGAGGTTCAGCACCTCGCATTTGTCCACGATCTCCAGGGTATTGGATATCACCTCGGGATGATCGGCGAAGATGGCCGACATCTCCTCGGTGGACTTGAGGTATTCCTGCTGGGTGTAGCGCAGACGCTTGGGGTCGTCAAAGTCGGAGTTGGTGCTGATGCAGATCAGACGGTCGTGTGCCGGGCCGTCCTCCTTGCGCACGAAATGCACGTCATTGGTGGCCACCACCTTGATGCCCAATTTCTCCGCAATCCGGAATATGACCTCATTGACCTCCTGCTGATGGGCGAAAGTGCTCTTCTCCGCCCCCGGCACATCGGTCTCGTGCCGCTGCACCTCTAAATAATAGTCCTCCCCGAAGATGGACCTGTACCATGCCGCCACCTCCTCCGCCTTGGCCGTGTCGCCCTCCATGATGGCCTGAGGCACCTCGCCGCCGAGACAGGCCGAGCAGCAGACGATGCCCTCATGGTACTGCTCTATCAGCTCGTGGTCGATACGCGGCTTGTAGTAGAAACCCTCGATGTAGGCCTTCGAGGAGAGCTTGATGAGATTGTGGTAGCCCTGCATGTTCTTGGCCAGCATGATCAGGTGGTAGGAGCTCTGGTCCTCACGGCCCTTCCGGTCGAAACGGCTTGCACCTGCCACATAGAACTCGCAGCCCACGATAGGCTTCAGCGGGGCATTCTTCTTAGCCACTGTATCGAGAAACTCCTTCACGCCGAACATGTTCCCATGGTCAGTTATCGCCAGGGCCGGCTGGCCGTTCGCCACAGCAGTATCGATCAGGTCCCCTATCTTGGACTGACCGTCCAGAATCGAATACTGGGTATGGACATGCAGGTGGGCAAATGACATATATTATCCTTGATTTCTTCCCCACAAAGATAACACTATTTCCTCCGCCCGCCTATTGAAAAGCGTAGTTTTTCATAGCATTTTCTATTGAAAAGTTTAACTTTGTAAGTGAATCTATTTAAGAATGAAAACAAAAGAAGAATATATATCACTTTTATCCTCCCACACCGATGAGTTGAGATCTGACTATGGAGTAAAATCCATGAGGATCTTCGGCTCCGTATCCCGTGACGAGCACGGTGAGGACAGCGACATCGATGTATGCGTAGATATGGCTCCCAAAGCTTATCTGGTAGCGGCATTAAAGAGGTTTTTGGAGAATCTCCTTCAATGTTCCGTGGACATAGTCCGGATACACAGGCATATAAACCCTTTCTTACTTAAAGAGATCGAACATGACGGAATCTTCATATTCAAATAACCGCGTACGCAGTCTCTTTCTGCAAATCAAAGACGCAATCCTTCAATTAATTGAATGGAACAAGGATGTCTGTTCTCCTGAAGATTACTATTCATCACCGGATGGAATGAAAAATCTCGCAGCCAGCTGCATGCTCATCGAAGCTATCGGCGAAGGCATCAAGCAGGTTGACAAACTCACACAGTCCAAGTTGCTGTGCGAACGTCCGGAAATTCCATGGATTGATGTAATAGGCATACGGAATCACATAGCACACGGATATTTTGATATAGACGGAGATATCGTTTTCGACATCGTCAAAAATAATCTCAACGATCTTTTGGCAGCTGTCGATTACTTCTTATCTGCCGATATTCGGTAAACGCATTATTTGTGCTCGAAGATGTAGACTTTGTCGGCACGGCGGACACGGGCAGGGACTGGGATGGAGCAGGCGACACCCTGGGCCGCACTCTGAGCTGGTATGAGGTCTACGCGGATCTCCGGGATATCCATCTCGACAACTCCGGTAGTAGGGCCGATGATGAGGATGTGCTGGCCGACTTTCAGCGGGGCCGCTTCGACGAGAATCTCCGCCACTCCCAGATTGGAAAAGTAATTGTTGACCTTGCCGGCATAGACCTTCTTCATGGTCGCGCTGCTGCCGTAGACACTGCTCCATTCTCCCAGACGGGCGCCCTGGTAGTAGCCGTCCCAGAAGCCCCGGTTAAACACCTGCGAGAGCTGGTCCCGGAACGAGGCCCCGAACTCCGGAGTGAACGTACCGTTCTCCACGGCATCGGCGGCGGCGCGGTACGCACTGACCACCTTCTGCACATACTCCGCCGGACGGGCACGCCCCTCGATCTTGAACACCGAAACGCCGGCCGCCGCCATTTTATCCAAGAACTCTATGGTACACAAGTCCTTGGGAGACATGATATACTTGTTGTCTATCTCCAGTTCGTAACCGGTCTCCAGGTCCGTGACCCTGTACCCCCGGCGGCAGAGCTGGAGGCAGGAGCCGCGGTTGGCCGACTTGCCGTTCTCGTGCAGGCTCAGATAGCATTTGCCCGAGACAGCCATGCACAAAGCCCCGTGGCAGAACATCTCGATCTGCACGGGACGGCCCGAAGGACCTGTGATATGCTCCGATGCTATCCTGTCGCTGATTGCCCGCACCTGGTCCAGATTGAGTTCCCTGGCCAGAACCATCACGTCCGCATACTGCGAATAAAAGCGGACCGCTTCCGTGTTGGAGATATTGAGCTGGGTGGAGATATGCACTTCCATACCGATACGGCGGGCGTACTCTATAGTCGTGATATCCGAAGCTATGACGGCCGTAACTCCCGCCTCCTTCGCTGCATCAAGAGTGCTGTATGCCTTGGGGACATCCTCGTCATACAGGATGATATTGAGAGCCAGATAGGTCTTTACGTCATTCTCCGAACAGTAGCGGACTATCTCCGGAAGGTCGGAGAGAGTAAAATTGTTCGCGCTGTGCGAGCGCATGTTCAGGTCCTCGACCCCGAAATACACCGAATCAACCCCGGCCTGCACGGCAGCTGTAAGGGCCTCGAAGCATCCGGCCGGGGCCATTATCTCAAGTCTGTGTCCACTGCTCATTTGCGGCGGTAGGTTATCTGGGTTGCGAACTCCTCGAGCAGGGAGAGCTTCTGCGTTCCGAGGGATAGTCCCTCGACAGTCTCCATTGCCCTATGGAAATAGTGCTCTATGGCCTTCTCGGCATTGTCCTTGACTCCAAGCTCCGTAAACAGCTGCTGAGCCGCAGCGATCTTCTCCGCCGCACGGTCCTCACCCATCCGGAATATCTGCTCGAAACGCGACCTCTGCTCTCCGACAGCCAGACGGGCAGCCTCAATGTAGAGCCACGTCTTCTTGTTATTCATGATATCCCCTCCGATATTCTTGCCGAAGACAGCGGGATCCCCGAAAGTGTCCAGATAGTCATCCGTTATCTGGAAAGCCAGACCCAGATCATAGCCGTACTGATACAGGGCCTCGGCCGACTTCACGTCAGCTCCGCCGAGCACCGCACCCATCCTGGCCGCACCGGCTATCAGGGCCGAGGTCTTCAGTCCTATCATCATGATATAGTCGTCCATAGTGACTACCGGCATCGTCTCATAATTCATGTCGTACTGCTGGCCCTCACACACTTTCCTGGCGGTATCACTGAATATCTCCAGCACAGCTCGCAGTTTGTCCGAAGGTGCCTTGCTTACATACTCATAGGCCTGGATTGACATCACGTCTCCGGAAAGGATAGCGATATTCTCGTTCCATTTCTTATAGACGGTGAGCTGCCCTCGCCTGAGGTCCGCCCTGTCCATGATATCATCGTGTATCAGAGTAAATGAATGGAATATCTCCAGGCCGAGGGCGGGATACACCTGCGAGGCATTTATCTCGTCCGAAAAGAGCGAGCATGCCAGCAGGGCCAGACGCGGACGGATCCGCTTGCCGCCGATGGACATGGTGTATTCTATAGGTCTGTAAAGTTCCTCCGGCTCCCCTTTCAGGTCCAGGGTGCCAATCCCGTTGGATACTATCTTGTCAATTTCAGCTAAGGTGTACATAGTTTTTCAATCGTGCAAATCATGCAAATATAGCGAAAATTTGTATCTTCGCGCCACAAAAGAAGCACATGGGAGAGAACAGAATACAGACCGGGACCGCAACCGTGGTCAAGAACACCGGCAGCCACTATTTGCTGTCGGAGCTGCCTGAATGGCGGCCGTTCAATGCGGTAGTAAGAGGCAAGTTGCGGCTGAGCGGCTCGACCGCCACCAACCCCGTGGCTGTAGGCGACCGCGTGGAGTATTCTGTACCGGTAAGCAGCGACGGCACATCGGCGGACGAAGCCACCATCACCAAAGTACTGCCGAGAAAAAACTACGTCATCCGCAAGTCCACCAACCTCTCCCGCCAGTGCCACATTCTGGCGTCCAACATCGATATGGCCTACCTCATAGTCACGCTTGACTGTCCCGAGACCAAGTGGCCCTTCATCGACCGCTTTCTCGTCACCTGCGAGGCCTATAAAGTACCCGTCACCATCATCCTCAACAAGACAGACCTCTATAGGGACAACGAGGAACTGGCTGCAAAGAGCGAGCTCTTTCACAGCATCTACACCGACGCCGGATACTCGATAATGGACATCTCTGCCCTCACAGGCGAAGGTATTGACGACCTGCGGGTAAAATGCAACGCGGGCGGCATCTCCATGTTCAGCGGAGTATCCGGAGTGGGCAAATCCTCGCTTATCAAGGCAATAGACCCGTCTCTCGACCCCAGGACATCGGAGATATCGGACAAATACCGGCAGGGAAAGCACACCACCACCTTCTACGAGATATATCCCGTTCACGGAGGCGGGTTCATCATCGACACCCCGGGAATCAGGGGTTTCGGCCTGGTGGACATCGAGCCGGAAGAAATTTCCACCTATTTCCCGGAAATGCTCCGCGTCGCCGACAACTGCCGCTACAAGCCCTGTACCCACACACACGAGCCCGGGTGCGCGGTAATCCAGGCCGTTGAGGAGGGCACAATATCGCCCGAACGCTATACATCCTATCTCGGAATGTTGGACGAGGAAGGGAAATACCGGTAAGCCGCATGCCCGCCGCAGAGATTTTCAGGAAATGAGAAAAGCAGAAAAACGCATAGCTTCCCCGTCTATGAACGGCAGGATTCTCAGGCTGGCAGTGCCGAGCATCCTGGCCAATATCACCGTTCCTCTGGTCGGAATGGTGGACATCGCCGTATCAGGCCGTCTAGGCAACGTGGCCGCTATCGGCGCCATCGCAGTAGGCTCCATGCTCTTCGACCTGCTGTACTGGAACTTCGGTTTCCTGCGGGTCGGCACGGGAGGCCTGACCGCCCAGGCCTACGGCCGCAAGGACATGGCCGGAGCCATAAGGTATTTCGTCCAGGGAGAATCGACTGCCCTGTTCTCGGCTACTTTCCTGATAGCCATCCAGTGGCTGTTCGTCGAGGCGGCATTTATGTTCATAGACTGCTCGGGAGAAGTACAGGAACTGGCCCGCAAATATTTCTTCATCAGGATATGGGACGCTCCGGCAACCCTGTCGCTGATGGTCTTCAAGGGCTGGTTCATAGGCATGCAGAACACCGTCTTTCCGATGATAGTGGACATGACCGTCAACATAGTCAACCTCTCGGCCAGCATCTGGCTGGGCCTGCACACTCCGCTCGGATTCGCAGGAGTGGCCCTCGGTACGGTCATTGCACAGTACACAGGCCTCATCCTGGCCTCTGTACTGATGCTCATCCACTACCGCAAGCTGTTCAGATACGTCAACATAAAGCGGGACGTGAAATTCAAGTATATGAAATCATTCTACGTCCTCAACGCCAACCTCTTTCTGCGTTCACTCTGTTTCATGCTCATTTACTGCGGATTCACCTCACTTGCCGCCCACTACGGCGACGTACAGCTGGCCGTAAGCACCATCATCATGAAGCTGCTGATGCTGTACTCCTACATCCTGGACGGATTCGCATACGCCGGCGAGGCACTTACGGGACGCTACATCGGAGCCCAGGACAAGCCGTCACTGCACAAGGCAGTCCGCCTGCTATTCATCTGGACTGCAGGACTGGCAGTTATCTCGACCGTGGCCTACGGCATCGGCGGACAGTGGATGGTCAGTATGATGACCACGGAGACCGATGTCATCGATGCATCAAGACCTTACATGATATGGCTGGTGATCATGCCGGCATTCAGCTGCCTGGCCTTCATGTGGGACGGTATCTTCATCGGAGCAACAGCGGCCAGAGCTATCCGCAACGGCATGATCTGGGCCTGCGCCTCCTTCTACGTCTGCTATTTCGCCTTCAGGGGCGTCATGGGCATCCAGGCCCTCTACATGGCCTACTTCGCCCACCTCATCGCCCGCGACGTCTACATGACCGCCACAGCCCGCCGCCACGTCTTCTCCCGCATCCATTAATGCGGAGAAGCGTCATGCCACATGACAATCGCCCCATGAAGCATCCGTGCCAGCCACAATCCACTAACAATCACCACTTTATCTAAAAAGCAGATGCTGCATGGCCTGAAAAAACAGGGCATACAGCATCCGTTTATTAAGCAACTCTCTTATTATCAACCCATTATACTCAACAAGACTGCTTCATGGGTAAGATGTGCAGACTACTCGGCCTTCTCCTCACCGGCTTCCTGAGATACCGGGAAAGGGACGGTACCGTCCCATAGCTCAAGGGCACGGGCCAGCTGGGTGTCCTGACGCAGAGCGGATTCGACACCACCACGGCGCAGATAGTACTTCAATGCTATCTCATCCTCCAGCAGCGGCTTGATGCGGGATTTGTTAGCCAGCAGGAATTCCTCCTTGGTCAGGGAAATGCGGTCCAGCAGTTCCTCCATCTCCTCGGACAACCCTTCCAAATTATCACAAAGCCCCTCCTGCTCAGCCACATCCAGCACACCTTCCATCTCTATCTGAGCCTCTGTTCTGACATCGAACTCCTTCTTCGAGGCAAACTTGACAAAATCCTCATATTCCTCATCGGTAAGCCTGAATTCCCCGGCAGGAGCTATGCTGTCATGCGCGTTGAAGTACTTTATAGCATAATCGCTCAGGACATTGCTGTAAATCATGGAGAGGACGGGACGGCTGTACGTATCCGGCTCCACTATGATATCGGGAGTGATTCCGCCTCCGTCATAGACAGGACGCCCGCCCTTCGTCCTGAACTCCTTTTTAAGAGAGTCAGGGACGGTTCCCACACTGCCGTCCTCATTGCGGTGGCTGTAGTCTATGGCCTGAACACAACGGCCGCTGGGCGTATAATACTTTGCAGTTGTCACCTTTAAAGAGGTATTGTATCCCACAGGCCTGATAGTCTGCACCAGTCCCTTTCCGTAGGTCCGGATACCGGCGACAGCAGCCCGGTCCATATCCTGTAGAGCTCCGGCGACTATCTCGGAAGACGACGCCGAACCAGAGTTGACCATCACCATCAAAGGCATCAGGGTGTCCACCGGAGCAGTCTCGGTCCTGTACTCAAAATGAGTCTCGGGATGCTTGCCTCTGGCCGAGACCACAAGCGAGCCTTTCGGAACGAACATGGAGACAATGTTTACCGCCTCGTCCATGAGTCCGCCCCCGTTGCCGCGAAGGTCAAGTACCAGCCGCTTCATCCTGCCGTCAGCCTTAAGGGACTCCAGTGCCCTGCGGACATCCTTGGAGCCGTCCTGGGTAAATCCGCCTATCTGGATATAGCCGGTCGAGTCATTCAGGAACCCATAATACACCACGTCCGGAATATGTATCCTCTCACGGGTCAGGGCCACATCCACGGTGTCCCCACCGCGCCCCCTGACCACAGTCATGTTGAGCACCGTACCCGGGAGTCCCCTCATCTTCCCGCTGCACTGGTCTACAGGCAGGTCCTTGGTACTCACTCCTTCGATGGCGACGATGGTGTCCCCCGGATTGAGTCCTGCCTTTATGGCCGCTGAACCCTCATACGGCTCCGCGATGATAATATACCCCTGAGGGGTCTTTTGTATCAAGGCTCCCACTCCGCCGTAACTGGCAGTGGTCAGTATGTCCAGATCCTCCTCATTCTCCTCGGGGATAAATACCGTATAGGGATCCAGAGTGGACAACATCGCATCGATACCATTGTGGATAAGCTCATCCAGCTTAACCGAATCCACATATTGAGACTCCAGGGTCCTGAGAATCATGGACTGTATTTCCAGATACTTCCCGGTATTGAACTCCTCCGACTGCGCATATACGGAGAAAACAGCCGCAACTGTTACCGCTGCGGACATCAACGTCTTCTTAAAAATGCCTGTAAACATTATCTTTTATATTCAATTATTCTATTCTGACAAAAATACGAAATCTCTATTCACAGACAAATACAATACCAAACTTTACATGGGAACGATGATTCCTGTCTTAGTCTCGCCATTCCAAAGCCAGCTGCCACCATCCTCAGATTTGACGCACTCATATACGAAAGTTCCCTGAGGCATAGAAGGTATTCCCTCCGACACAATACAGACCTCCACCTCAGCCCCTTCTGCCGGCACGAAAGAAATGCCGAAGGATACGACCTGATTCAAATTATCTGTCTGAATCCTGAATGAAGATCCGTCACTCATCGTTGAAAGTTGATGCTCATACTTATCGTAGACCATCATTGGAGAGCCGTCGCAATACATGCCCGGACTATCCATGCTCAGAAAAAGTGTCTGTTCCGCACTCAGACTGTCTTCCTCTCTTGCACACCCTGCTACAAAAGCCACAAAGACGGCCAGGACAATGATATATACTATATTTTTCATATTTATTCCACTGTTTTAATGTACTTTACTATAGTCTCTATTCTATTCCCGTAATCTATTGTCAATTTTATCTCATGCTCAGGGCCTTCAACAGTAAACTCAACCGCATCTACAGGCACCCCGTCTACATACCATTCAATATCAACCCCGTCAGGAACGTTAGCTGCTTTTAACAGTAACGTCTCTCCTTTCTCGTAGAGAGAATGCAGAAGGATGACAGGATAAATGGAGGTCCGCTCCAAGGTTGTAAATGTTACGGAGCGAAAGTCTCCCTCTGCAACCCCGCTCATCTCGGAGACCTTTACAGTATAGGATGTATTACGTTCAAGACCTGCTATGTCCAGTTTCTTAACTTCCAGATCCACTGCCTTCCATGTTTCCGGTGACTTCGTCTCATACCACTCAACCCTCCATGCAGACGCATCGGAGCCAGGCCATGACACATAAGCAGAAGTCTCATACTCAGTAACATTAACATTGAACTGAGCCACTCCTGACGCCAATTCTTCCTCAGTATAGACTATCAAATCACATACCGAGGCTCCCCGAATGATTGACAATCCTTTTCTCTGCTCAGGATAGTCCTGATGAGTCAATACTGCGACATAGGAACCTTCCGGTATTTCTTCTATGTACACTATGCCGTTCATATCAGCAACCGCAGAATAGCATTCATCTTCACTGGTAATCTTCAGCTCTGCTCCGACAAGGGGCTGTAGAGAAGAATTTGCAATCTTGGCACGGAATATTTGACGATCTTCCACTTTCATGAGATGAGTGTCGGTGAGACCTCCGTCTTCAGCAGTTACCGTAATTGTTGCCTCGCCTGTCTTGAGTGCCTTTGCCACACCTCTCTCATCTATCTGGATTACGGTAGTATCCGAACTGGTCCATAGAACATTCCGGTTATCGGCATTCGCCGGAGTAAGCACTGCTTTTAGCATCACTGTATCGTTGAGCACCACATTGCTGCGACCTTCAATACTGACTCCTGTAACAGGATAGTGTTCCGGAGACGAGGTCTCCGCACGAAATGTTATAACACCACCTTCCTCAACAATATTTGTCAACTCAGCATCAATATGCGCTCCAGACCAAGAAACATTCTCAGGATTTGACATGGATGTAAACTCCGTCTTGCCGCTCTGACCGGGAAAGGGCATATACGGCTGATAACCGTCAGTAGAGCCTGGGCGGGCCGTGACAATACGGTAGCATTGATGTGACTTCACATTATTGGGCGAGTTGAAAAGCCATCTGTCCAAAGCACTCTGACCTGCGACATAACGCCCTGAACGATCAACATGCCATATAAGCAGTCCATGCCCGCCTAGATACATGTCCCATCCTGAAATATTCTGTCTGTTCTCCAGAACAAAATATTCCCCATCAGTATCCGTTGGTATAAGGTAAGCCTCATTGGATGACTGAAGATCCTCAAGGGCATAGTTTCCTGTATATACAAGTTCTTCAGGCTCACACCAGCCGACCAGCATCCTCTCAACAGCACTAAGTGAAGGCGGAGTACGACCTTCATTATTGTAGGATCCGGTACACATCAGAGACCAATCCCACACGCCCTCCGTATCACCGTTCTCACTTCCATCAGTGTCATAAAAGTCAGGCCATCCGAGCACATGTCCGAACTCATGGCAGAAAGTACCTATACCGGCCATTTGCGGAGACCATCCGGCCATATTGATTTCAGAAGTACAGGCATACACCGAAACAGTCTTTCCGTCCAGAACCAGCTCATCTGTCAACTCGGAACGATGCGGCCAGACTGTATTCTCCCCGCCTCCTTCAGCCTCGTTGGTTCCAGCATAAAACACAAATACATTATCCACAAGTCCGTCATTGTTGAGATCATAATCCGCAAAATTGACACCATACTGGTCATCTGCCAGCTGACATGCGTCAATTATCATATCCTCTGCTCTTGTATCAAGGCCATAATTACCGTTTTCTCCATAATAAGCGACTGTATTAGGCAAAATAACCGGCCCTACAACATCAAACTGCGGAATAAAACGTCCCCCTGAGTTCTGAACGTAATAGTCTCTGGCACTACCTGTAGCCCCGTTATCCGAGTACCCTTCCTGATTGAGCAGACGGTCAAAATCCGCCTGTGCGGAAGAACTGGAAAAATTCTTGTCACTGAAGCCTGCAAGAATAACCAGAGAGCGGATATTGCCTGTTGTGGGGAAACCGGTATCCAGGCCTATACGGGACATAACTCGGCTGCGCGGCACGCTCGTTCTGGCCTGACGGGCTTTTAATGCCAAAGAGAGCGGCACTCCTTTTGTCTTGACCGCACACGGCCGTCCGACACGCACTCCGCTGTTCTCAATCCTGTCAGTACCGACCGTCGCATAATAATAGATACCGTCCTTCTGGGTTATCAGATAACCATCAGACGTCGTAGTATAATGAAAATTTTCATCACCATGAACCCGTATGGTCAACGTCGTACCGTCAGCCTGCGTTACAGTTACCGCTCGGGGAAGCGCCCGAACCGCATAGGCTTGGCTTAATGATGAAAATAACACCAACAAAGTCAGTGTCAAAGAGATAGTGGTAGACCTATTCATATTCCAGTAAATTATCATCTAAAATACCGGACATCTGCTGCATTGCAAATATATTATTTATTATCTTTGTTGATACCTATGACTCGATTTTTTTTCATACTTCTGACCACTGTATCCGCGCTTCTTTTCCTACCGGGATGCACGGATAAAGACTATAATACTGAACTTTCACATATAAACTCCATTGTCAAATCATATCCGGACAGTGCCCTATCCCTTATCCAGTCATTTGATGCGGGACAGCTCACCAAACGTAAGGACAGAGCGTTTTACGCAATGGTTTACACCAGAGCCAAGCACAACTGCAATGTTCTCTCCTACGATGACTCCCTCATGAAAGTTGCCGAGCGATGGTATATGCGGCACGGCACCAGCAACGAGAAAGCCATGCTTCTGTACTGTATCGGCAATAGTCTAACTGTAAAGGACAGTTTTCCAATGGCGACAGAATATTACTCCAAAGCAAAGATATATGCTATGGAAAGCGGTGACGACTATACTGTTGCCGCCATAAACTGCGCGCTCGGCTACTCTTTCCGCTTCCAGATGGATTTTAACGAGGCTATTGAGCATTTCTCCAAATCGGCCTCAATGCTGGAAGACCTGGGAGAACGGCAACAGGCACTGATTCCCAAATATCAGGAAGCGTCGTTGCTTGAGCAGTTAGAGGAACACGGACGGGCGATAGAGATGTGCCGGGAAGCCGCATCCACCGCTGCGGAAATAAACGATACCTCCATGATTCTTCGATTCAAGAGCCTAATGGCTGTAGCGACTGCAAATCGCTCTCCGTCCCCAGAAACTGCAAAAGAAGCAATCCAGACAATGAATGAAACCTGGAAAAGGTACAATAATGACTCCATACCTATCTCCCAGTACAATGTGCTCGGCCTTCTATATTTTTACAAAGGCGACATGAAAGAAGCCAAAAAGCTAATGCTCAAGGCTCTGGAGCACATCCCTCCTATAGCTACACGTCTGGGATGTTATTACACTCTGTCAATGATAGCCGAAAATGAGGGCAATTACCGGGATGCACTGGAATACGAGAGGAACGTAACAGCACTGCAGGACACCCTTTTCAGAGAAACAAAGGATTCTATGATTCAGGTTTCCGAGAGAAAATACCGCAACGAATATCTTCAGGAATCCTATAAAATGCTTACTCTCAAGCATAGGTATCAGACATTCATGTTTCTCGCAGGTGCTGTAGTGCTCATCACTCTTGTTATCTCGACAGTCATCTTCTACCGCAAGCGGCTGAAAGACTCCCGCCATAAGATTAATGAAGCCCTTTCCTACATAGACACTGTCAGTTCCGGTTATGCTGAGCTACAAAGCAGGTACAAGGCCTTGTGGCAAGACAACCAGCATCT
Organism: uncultured Bacteroidales bacterium; assembly: GCA_944323785.1. Taxonomy (GTDB): domain Bacteria; phylum Bacteroidota; class Bacteroidia; order Bacteroidales; family UBA932; genus Coprenecus. Next base: position 66,299 of record CALUTU010000009.1, read on the forward strand.
TAACGAGACATCCTCCAAAATGCTAAGTATGTTGTCAGCCAGGATGGACAGCATACGGCAACTGCTGGAACTGGCGTCTCTGTATGAAAGCAGGCCGGCTGTGTTCTATACTAAATTCAAAGACCATATCAAGGTCAGCCAACTCAACAACTCTGAGCTGGAACAAGAAATTATCTCAACCACCAACCTTTCCTACCACAACATCATAGACGATCTAAAAGCCGAACATCCGGACCTGTCCATGCACGAGCTCTGCTACTGCGGTCTCATGTGCCTTGGTTTTTCCCAACAATCTATCCGTGTTCTATATGACCACACCAATATCAACAGCATATACTCACTCAGGGCGCGTATTCGAGCTAAACTTGGAATATCCAATAGCAACAAGAATCTGGACACTTATTTCAAAGAACTGATCAGAGAAAAATATCAATGATTAGGAGGGTATTAGATAATTTTTTTGCACAATATTGGCTATCAGTTAATTAGAAACAACGACATAAGGTAGCATGAGATGGTTTTCAGTGTAATTTTGTAAACGTTAACGGAATTATCCGGACATTGCTGCAAAACAACATTATTAATTTTAACCACTATGCTGTTACCTAATCAACAACCTCAGACATTTTTCCGCCTGAGCTACCGCACAGGGGCAGTACTCCTGTCAATAGCTCTGGCCACAGCATCATGCTCAAAAGACAACAATGAACAGTCTAAAGAAGATGCAGAAAGGCTGGAGATATCCGTCTCACCTACGACTGTACAAATGACCAAGGCCTCAGACTCGTCATTTGAGGATGGGGATGAGTTTGGCTTGACAGTAGTCCAATGGCTTGACTCAGAACCATGTGATCTTTCCCTCATACGTTACGAGGACAACGTTATGTTCACTGTTGAAGAAGGAGGAGAACCGTATGCATGGCCCTCGGCGTACTATCCAGACAGAAGTTCCCCCTGTTCCTTTTTCGCCTACTATCCATACAATGAAACCGGATTTCGACGCGGAACCAATGTTCTGCCTGTCCAGGTAGTCGCAAATCAGGAATGGGGTACCTCAGACTCTGACTATATGGTAGCCGTAAAGGATACCGTATACCCAACGACCGAAAGTGTTCCACTTGTATTTGATCACATTCTCAGCAAGGTTGTCTTGAACCTCATCGCCGGCGAAGGCTGCTCTACCGCCGACCTACTGACATCCGAACTCATACTGAAGTCTTTTAACACCGAAGCTGAATACGATGTCATGGAGAAAACATTCTCATCCATGTCATCCAAAGCGGATATCATCCCGTTTACAGAATGGACAGAATCCACCGACCGTATAACCGGAGCCTGTGCCATAGTTGTACCCCAACTGTTTCGGGCAGGGGAATCAATGCTTTACTGCATCATCAACAACAAAATATTGGCCTACAAACCCTCCTCAGACATCAATTTCGAAAGCGGCAAACAATATAATTTCGACATCACCGTGACCATCACCGACCTTGGTCCGTCAATCTCTATATCATCGGAGATTACAGACTGGCAGGAAGGCCATTTGATTGTCGGCGACGCTATCCAGGACACACCTGTAAAAGGGACAGTAGAGGATGTTGACGGCAATATATACGACTACGTGGAGATCAACGGCCTATACTGGACAGCGTCCAATATGCGTACCACTAAATATACTGATGGCCGAGAAATACCGTATCATTCTGTCGGAGCGGATGACTGGATGGCCCTGACCACTCCTGCATACTGCTATTTTGAGAATCAGGCCGAGAACAAAGAGACCCTGGGACTGCTTTACAATTACTATTCTATACTTGACGGAGATATCTGTCCTGAAGGATGGAGACTTCCTACCAAAGATGAACTTTCCATGCTCATAGACGAAGGTAATTACGACTTTGATCCCAAGACTCTTATGTCAACCGTATGGGATGACGGGGTCAACAAAGGCACCAATGAGACAGGTTTCAGCGCACTGCCAAGCGGTATGGCGATGGATGATTCTTTCTGGATGTCTGACTGTTATCTGTGGTCATCATCAATCAATGAAAAAGGAACAGACGGAATGATATACGGTTACCTGTATCTGAGCTCGTACCCATGGACAGACTGGCACAAGGCAAGTGTCGGAATGGGAATAAGATGCGTAAAAGAAATAGAATAACTTCCAATGACACATATTATGAGAAAACACCTATATATCCTGCTGCTCTCTGCCGCAATCACACTGGCCGGATCTTGTAAGGATGACAATAACGATCCACAAGAGCCGCAAGCACTTACTTTCAATATAAACAGCGGAAACGACATCAACCAAATCGGAGTCTACGCTACAGAGGAAAGCACATTCTCCGGTGTAAGATATCTGGACAATGCACGTTTTTCAAAAAACAATAACATCTTCACCTCCACTGATCCCGGTACAGTCCTGAGCGACAACGGCCTTATGGTCACCGCTTATCATCCTTATACTCAAAACATTTTGCCTGCAGGGAGCGATATTGCCCAAGTGAAGACAGCCATTGATCAGTCCAATATCGGCGAATACCTCAATTCGGACTTCATGGCCGGTACCGCCGTAATAGCACCTGACTCCAAATCTCCGGTAAGCATGACCGTAAACCGGCTGTTCGCCAAGGTTAATCTCATCCTAAAACCCATAGGTTCGGATACAGACTTAAGCGACGCCGTCGTCCGTCTCACACTCAACAGCATCGCTGACGTCAACTTCACCACCAGCAATGTGGAAAGTTCTTCCACGCCAGCACAGATAATACCCAGAGGAACTTTCAGTGTCAATGAAGAAGGAATATGGACTGGAGTATCGGTAATTACCGTACCACAGGACATCAAGGGGGATAGTGAGTTTATTAGTCTTACCATAGGTGGTAACAACAGGAGCTATTCCTTAGGAGAGGACCTGAGCATAGTCTCCGGTCAGGAATACGATCTGGAAGTGAGCATTTCCAGAACGGCCGAAGATATCATCGTAAGCATTGAGGTTACAGAATCTCCTTGGGCATCAGGTTTGAATCTTGATTTTAATATAGATGAGGAAATAGAAGATATCGATTCAATATCAGACTACGATGGGAACCGTTATGAAGTCATCAAAGCAGGTCCACAATTATGGATGGCTTCGAACCTCCGCACCACCCACTACAACGACGGAGCACCAATAAACCACGTCCCAGACGCTGATCAATGGGCTATTGTCGAAAATGAGGGGGCCTACACCTTCTACAATGAGAATGAAAGCATGTCTGAAAGATACGGACTGCTCTACAACTGGTACACTGTGAAAACCGAAAAGTTGTGTCCCGAAGGATGGCACGTGCCGACAATGGCCGAATACGAGATGTTGTTTGATTTCGCAGGCGGCATTGATTTCGCCGGTGAAGCAATGAAAAGCACCTCTGGATGGCGGAATTATCGGAATGAGGAACTACCTGAGATCCAAGGATCTAATTCAAGTGGATTCAACGGAATGCCCGGAGGCGTAAGATATGCTGACGGCTCATTCTCAAATGAAGGGCGCTACGGCTACTGGTGGACATCAAGCGCTGAAAGCGATTTTGAGTCCTTCGGCGTATATCTCTACTACGGCGGAGCGGCAGCAAGCTCCATCACTGAAAACAACAGGCTGGGCTACAGCGTAAGATGTATTAAATACCAAGAATAATTATGAAACTTAGAAACATACTCGCAGCAATCGCTGCCACAATTGTGATCTGTTCCTGTTCCAAGTCAGACAAACAACCGGGGATTCCCGGCTCCAATGCTCTGAATATTCCGGCAACGGAACACTCAGGTTTCTCCGACGGCGACATCATCGGACTATACATGACATACTCAACCACAGAAAATGGTTCCACACTCTCCGACGAGCGTTATCTGGACAACATTCAGTTTATCAAGACGGGAAATCAGTTCACTTCTACCCCGGCCGTTTATTATCCTGAAGACATCAATGCATTATGCAATCTCTACGCATACTTTCCCTACCGGAAGGATTTCGTTCCCGAAGGCGCATCAACAGCTGAGATCAGTGTACCGGCCGACCAGTCAGTCTCAGACGGTTCGGAAGATTTCCGTTACGCCGTACTACGCAACTACATGCCTGCTGAGGCTATTACACATATGGAATTCAAACACGCATTCGCGAAAATCAACATCGAAATCAAACCCGGAGGATATTATGAAAATCTAGAAGACATACCATCAGAGCGTACAGTTACCGCCAAAAATCTGATTACCTCAGGAACCTTCGACTTTGAGACTATGCAGACCACTCCTGGCACTGACTTGGAGGACATTGTCCCTGCTGGCGTTCTATCCGCAGATGGTTCCAGTCTCAAAGGTATGTCCTTCCTCATTCCTCCGCAGACCATCACTTCCGGTAGTGAGTTTCTGGTATTCAACATGGGTGGAGACATTTTCAGGCTCACCCCCCAAGAAGACCTTACATTCGCCAGCGGCACGGAGAGCACCATCACAGTAACCCTCAACGCAGATTTCTCAGGCTCAATCATCAACTTCAATGTAAATATTGATGACTGGACGGAAGGAACAGGTATAAATTTTGACGAGGAGGAGATTCTGCCGCCAGACGGCAACACTGTCTCAGATGCTGACGGCAATGTATACGATATTATCCGGATAGGAAAACAGTATTGGATGGCCTCCAGCCTTAGAACGACCAGCCTCAACGACGGAACTCCCATGACCGGCTGTACTGACACCGACTGGATTTCCAATCTAGACGTAGCTGCCTATGCCGTCTACGACAATAATGACAGTAATGCCGAAAATTATGGTCTTCTATATAACAGAACCGCTGTGGAAAGCGGACGTCTATGTCCTGAAGGATGGCACATACCGTCCTCAACCGATTGGGATGAACTAGGAAGCGCACTTGGCGGCACAATGGATGACTACAACTCCTGGCTTGGTATTGGTCCGGCAATGAAGTCAACCGATGCAGAAGCATGGAACGGCAAAGCCACAAATTCAAGCGGATTCAATGCATGGCCATCTGGATATATTTACGTCTACACCAATGAAGAAAACGGTACTCAAAACTGCCGGTACATCTACAAGGACGAAGCAGCATACTTCTGGAGCATGACTGCAATATCCGATGCAACATCTTTCGTACGAAGTCTCAGCACTTACTACGACGATCTGCTCAGATATCTGGGCAACAACGACAATGGTTACGCAGTACGCTGTGTTCACGATTTTTAAAATTTTGATGTTATGAACTACAATAAATTTATAATAGCAATCACCGTATGCGGCACTGCTGCAGTGTCCTGCAGCAAGAGCGAAATGGGGAACCATACTGCCGGCTCAACGATTCCAGTAAACATCATCACATCCATTGAAACGCATACCCGCGCCACCGGTACTTCTTTCGATGATGGAGATATACTGGGATTGTATGCGTTCCGCCATCTTGACAACGAGGCAGAATCCATGATGGGTGTCCGTCAGTTTGAAAACACAAAACTTACCGTAATCAACGGCATTCCCAAAACTGATGCGCCTTTATATTTCCCGAAATACGAGGAAAACACCGATTTCTACATGTACTACCCTTACAACGAAACGCCTATAGATCAGGGCAGCACCTACCAGTGGATGCCGTCCTACAACGATCAGAGCAGCGACGCGGCATTCCTAGCCTCCGATAAAATGGCAGCCAAAGTACTTGATGTAGAGAAATCACCAGCTCCGATACACTTTCAATTCAAAAGGCTGATGTGCAAAATTGCATTTGAGCTGACAGCAGGTGAAGGCTTTACCGATGAGCAGGTAGAAAAAGCTGAGGTTTTGTTAAAGAACATAAAGAATTCTTGTGCGCTCAATCTCTTGACCTTGGAGATGGAATCCATATCAACACCTGTTGACATCATTCCACATGGCACTTTTTCCTACGACAACTGGACATGGACTATCTCTGGAGTAGAAGCCATCATTCCTCCCCAAAAGATGGAAGCGGGAACCAATATGTTCTTTATATCCTTAGGAGACAAAAAATTCCGTGGTACAATACCTGAAGATATTGTCTTTGAAGCCGGTAAAACCTACACTTTCACTGTCACCCTAAACAGAGCCATTAACGGTGATGAGATTTCTATTATGCCTGAAATTAATGACTGGACTGACGGCGGAACTTTTATTGGAGACGTAATAGAGATTGACGATCCAGATGACGACATAAGCTATGTAACCGACTATGACGGAAATGAATACAACGTCGTAACCATCGGCACCCAGAAATGGTTAGGCTCCAACCTCAGGACTACCCATCTCAACGACGGCACAGCAATCTCCAACTTCACAAACCAGACTGACTGGGACGCATGCGAGTCATCAGAAGAGCCGGCATGGTGCTACTACAACAACGACCCTGAGAAAGAAGAAAAATACGGAATACTCTACAATTGGTTCGCAGCCACCCAGGACAATATCTGTCCAGAAGGCTGGCATGTTCCCACCCGCGAGGAATGGGATGTCCTCGTACAGTTCCTCGGCGAAAATGGAGGCACCAAACTAAAAGCCACTTCTGGTTGGTATGATATTGACGGATTCACCGATCCGTCTTACCAAGGTACAGACGAATACGGCTTCACTGCTATCCCGTGCGGTAATCGTAACGGAGGCAATGGTGTCGGGTTTGAGCGAATTGATCAGTATTGTGAATGGTGGTCTCAAAATCAGGATCCGGTATATTCATACTCCGGAACTGTTTACTACCTTTACTCAAAATATACAGACATAAAGAATATCGCCCACTGGAAAGAGTTCGGGCACGCAATACGATGCATTAAGGACAATTAAACAAAAATACCTGAAGATGAAAACTTATACACAAATATGCCTGTTTATTACGGTTATTGCACTTACAGCAGTCTCCTGCAGCAAGGAAATTCCACAGGATACTCCCAGATTGATAAACGTAACTGCATCTATAGCCAGCTATGCTAAAGCCTCCGCAGTGGACTTCGAAGAAGGAGACAACATAGGCCTATATATCTTTTCACAGGATGAGACTTTAGCCGAAAATATAATAGGGACTAAACAGTCTGACGGATCCTTTGACACACAGCGTGTCTACTGGCCTGAAACAGGAAGCATCGATATCATGGCTTATTATCCATGGTATTCTTGGGGAACGGAATACGATAACCCCCAGGTAATTTTCCATACCATCCAAACAGATCAGAGTGATGCTCTCGATTTTACATACAGCGACCTGATGACGGCCTGTGCCATGAGTGTCACCGATACAGATGAACCGGTACATCTGGTATTCAAGCACGCCATGAGCCTCGTGAACATCAAACTGATACCGGGAGAGGGCCTTACACTTGAGGATCTGGAATATGCCAAAGTCACTATTCCATCCATGCCCACCCAATGCTATGCAAACATAGTCACAGGCGAGATTTCAGAATACCTCTACGGTCAGCCTTCGGACATCACTCCGTACGGCAATAGCCCCGTCATCGTAAACGGGGAACTGCCACTGATGTCCGCCATAATAGTACCGCAGACAATTCCTGCCGGGACTGAACTGCTGAAAATCTCCACAGGCAACATGATAACAGGTGTAGACAACTTCAGTTACATCACCACAGAGGACATCACATTTGAAAGCGGTTTCAGATATCAGTTAGCAATAACGCTTATTCCAGCCACGGTATCAGCCACTGCACAGTTAAGCGCATCACCCAGGTAATCAATAGGCATTCTCGTCAAGGGTGAGGCAGAAGTCGAGGTCCTGCTTTATCCTCTCAACATCCATATGGCGGCCGATGAAGACTATCTTCTGCATCCGGTCGCCATAGTATTCATCCCAGTCGCGGGAAAAGCCGGGATCCTGGGCTTTAAGCTGTTCCAGCTCGTCCTCGGGGGCCGTGGCATACCACTGGCCGGCCTCCTTGAGCTGCTTCTGGCGTCCCGCCTGCTCGAACATATAGGACATGTCCGGGTCCTGAGAGAAGTAGCAGATGCCTTTGGCCCTTATCACCCCTTCCGGCCAGTGCCGGGTGACGAAACTGTCAAATCTGTTGATATCAAAGGCCGGACGACGGTAATAGACAAAGGTGCTTACACCGTATTCCTCGGCCTCACCCTCCTCGTGATCATGATCGTGGTCATGATGATGGTGATGATGATCCTCATGTCCACGGGCTTCGGCCTCCTCTTCCTCAGTCGGAGTGGACTCGATGCCCTGAATCCAGCCGGCCGATGCCGCCACCTGATTGTAGCTGAACATCCGGGTATTGAGAATTGAGTCCAGATCTATCCCGGCCCAGTCACATTCCATAATCCTGGCCGAAGGCTGTATAGCCCTGACAATCCTGCGGAGACGTTCCAGTTCCTCCGGAACGACCTCAGATACTTTATTGATAAGGACGATGTTGCAGAATTCCATCTGCTGAACCAGCAGATTCTCGATATCTTCCTCTCCGAGATCCTTTTCGGTCAGACTGTCGCCGCAGGCAAACTCATCCCGCATACGCAGAGCATCCACCACCGTCACTATACAGTCCAGACGGGGATAGCCGTACTCCTTGAGTCTCGGATCCACTCTCGGCATCGAGCATATCGTCCTGGCTATGGGCTCCGGCTCGCAGATACCGCTGGCCTCTATGACTATATAGTCGAACTTCCGGGACCGGACCAGTTCGAAGAGCTGTTCCATCAGGTCCGTCTTGAGCGTACAGCATATACAGCCGTTCTGCAGGGCCACCAGACTGTCGTCCTGCGTGCCCACCACACCGCCCTTCTGAATCAGGGCCGCATCTATATTGACCTCTCCCAAGTCATTGACTATCACCGCAAATCTTATTCCCTTCCCGTTGGAGAGAATCCTGTTCACCAATGTCGTCTTTCCGCTGCCAAGATATCCTGTCAAGAGCAGTACAGGCGTTTCTTTATTTTCCATATATCGTGACTTTTTCTATTTTTGCAAATTTAGCAAGCATTTAAAACCTAAATGAAACGTTTTCTGAAAATATTTCTCACTGCCGCAGCATGCTGCCTGGCATATTCATGCAATAAGGATACCACAAACAGTGTCAGCGGCATTCTGGCAGCCGCCGACTCCATAATGTCAGACAGTCCGGAGACAGCTTTAAAATACCTGTCCAGCCTGGACAGTACGGTCACAACCGGCATAAACCGTAAAGAAAAGGCCATGTACACATTGCTCATGACGGAAGCAAGATACAAATGCTGGCTGCCGGTCGCCAATGACACAGCCATCCGCAAGGCAGTGGCCTATTTCAGGAAAAAAGAGCCGGAGTCCATGTACTCCAGAGCCCTGATAATGCAAGGTGCCGTCAATATGGAAAGAGGCCAATTCATCTCAGCCCTGAAATCCTACAAGACGGCCGAACCTGTCATAGCAGCAAGCGGAGACTTACTGGAACTTGGACTGCTGCACACAAGGATAGGGGAACTCTTTCAGATGTCGTTCGTCAACAAGCAGTCCGCGATATCCAGATACAAACAGGCCCTGGACTGTTTCAGGCAGACCGGTCTGACAGACCGCATAATGTTCGGAGACCTTACTTTGGCCAGAGTCATGCTGTTTGACTCCACTGATGCGGCGCTGCCGTATATAAAAGAAGGCTCTGCTCTAGCTGAAGAGCTGGGAGACAGCGGCATGCGTCTGATAGGCTGCGAGCTCATGACACACTATTACGACCTGAAGCATCAGCCGGACAGCGTAATACACACGGCCACAGCCGCACTGTGCGGGCATGACCCCGACAACTTCCAAATGCAGTCCGTCTTAGAAAGCATGCGTATCTGCCTCCTTAAAGCATACACAGACAAAGGAATGACAGAAGAGGCCTCCGATATCGCATCGCTTATCTGCACGGACAACTGCGACAGACAGACTTACCATTATATACAGTCATTGTTGGCAGCAAGTAGACAAGACTGGAAATCCGCACTGGAACATGAAAGGATATCCGAGAGCATAGCCGACAGCCTTATGGAAGCCGGCTTCGGCATGCATCTGAAAGGAATAGAGAACAACTACGAGAACACTCTCCTGGAACAAAGCTACATCTCATTGCGGTCCAGATATTTTTCATATCTTATGGTTTTCTCCTGCTTTGTCTGCATAATTATCATAGCCGGCCTGATTATCTACTTCAAGAACATCACCCTGAGGCATGAGGTGGAGAAAAGTACCGACATCATCCGAAGTCTGAGCGAGGGCCGGCTGGACACCAATGATGAGGCTGGCGAGCAGAATCAGGAAAACAGAAATGCCTCCAACAAGGAGAGCATCGCCATCTCAGAGGAAATGCTCAAAGTAACGGACGAACTGATGGAAGCGTATTACAAATACGGACGAACCAAAGCCATTGCCGGCTATGTGAAAAACATACTGGAGAAACACTTCCCGAAAGACGACACCATGACCCGTGTCCGCAAGATAGTAGACGCCACGTATCCCGGCTTCCTGTCATCATTGGAAAAAGAGCACCCAACCCTGAAGGAAAAAGACATATACACAATATCCCTTATGGTCTGCGGTTTTTCCACCGGGACCATCTGCGCTCTCAGACGCATATCCGAAAGTTCGCTGTACGTGGAAAAATCCAGAATCGCAAAGAAGATAGGCACAGGAATGCGGCTGTCAGAATTCATCACTGAAGCCTTGGATGCAAGAAAATAATCTTAGCAGACGCCCCTCCGTACCACTAACAGCAAATTAGTGTAACTCAGAACATTACTCCCGTTTTTATGAATTACAGCAAAGTCTTTCTATCTTAACAAAAGCCCATATCTTATTGAGATTGAACGCATTAAAGAGAAGGCTGTTCTAAGATTATTTATTTTGCGCAGAGGTCAGATAAAGGTACATTTGTACAGCAGTAAAAGCACAACGGCTATTTAACATTTTACTCCTGTACCGTCCCATCTCATCAGTAGCATCGACACTGTCAAGTACAGCAATGAAAAACTTTATCCCCGGCTACAACAGATATCCTGTTATCTGCCGGGGGTTATTTTACTATCTCATCCACGAAGCGCCGGTCATTGCTCAGACGCGGGACCTTATTCTGTCCACCCGTCTTGCCGCGGCTATCCATCCAGCGGTAGAATGTTCCTGAAGGGACCGGCGTCAGTTCCAGCTTGGTCATCGTCACGTCCCCGCTGCGCTTGGCCTCATAGTCCGAGTTGCGCCGGCACAGTGCCGCGTCAAGAGCGTCCCTGAACCGCTCTAGTGCCTGGCAATCGCGCACAGCCTCCTGACTTGCCGCAGAGAACTCCACCACCCACTGATGCGCCCCCTTGGCATGGCTCTCGTCCATAAAGACCGGAGCCACGGTATAGTCCGTCACCTCAACCCCGCACTCCCGGCAGGCCTCCGAAAGGGCCTCCTCGGCGTTATGTATCATCAGTTCCTCTCCAAACGCATTGATGTAGAGCTGTGTACGTCCCGTTATGATGATTCTGTGCGGACAAAGAGAAGTGAATTCCACACAGTCCCCTATCAGATACCGCCACAGTCCGCTGTTGGTGGTTATCACCATCGCATATCTTACTCCGGTACGTACCTCTTCCACCGTATACACCTCCTCAGACTCCCCTGCCAGCACCTTCTCCAGCGATTTCATCGGAATGAACTCGAAGAACACCCCGTTGTCCAGCGTCAGTGCCATACCCTTCTGCCCAGGGTCATCCTGCAGGGCAAAATACCCCTCCGAGGCGTTGTAATTCTCCAGATAATGCATCCTGTCTGATGGAATCAGCCGGCGGTACCGTTCCCTGTACGGCTCGAAGCTGATGCCTCCGTGCATGAACAGTTCGAGATTGGGCCAGACATCGGTCAGATACTGAGCGTTGTTGTACTCCAAAAGCCGTTCTATCATGATGAGGTTCCATGAAGGTACTCCGGAGAAATTGGTGACATTCTGCTTTGAGCACACCCGGCATATACCTTCTATCTTCTGCCTGAAATCCGGCAGCATCGCTATCTTCCGCGATGGCGTGCGTACAATTTCCGCCACAGACGGGCTGTTGCTCAAGAGAATAGCCGAGAGATCCCCGTTTCTGGCCCCTCCGCCGGACAATTCATCCACTTTCACACTTCCCCCGAGGGTAAGGGCCTTTCCGTTAAACAGCCGTGAATCGGGATTCCGCCGGATATATGTCGCCAGCATCGTCTTGAATCCGCGGTAATGGCATCCGGAAAGATTGGCCGGAGTCACCGGGATGTACTTGCTCTTGTCGGAGCTGGTGCCGCTGGACTTGGCGAACCACCGCACTTTCTGGTTCCACAGGACGTAGTTCTCACCCCGGCGCAGACGCTCGATATACGGTGCGAACTGATTGTACTCCCTCACCGGCACCCTGCGCACAAACTCCCTGTAGTCCCTTATCTCCCCGAATCCGTGCTCATTACCGAAAGCAGTATCCCTACCGGCCTTGAGCAGAGACCGGAACACACCTTCCTGCACCGCCCCAGGATGTTCGCAACCCTGATCGAAACTTCTCAGCAGCGGACTCAACGCCGCCATCACCGTCCTATTGATTACTGACATGACTTGCCGTATTTTTAAATAAAACTCAGGCGAAGTTAACGAGAATTCCTGAAAAGTCAACGGATTTTCGACAGCTGGTGCAGTACGGATATGGAGCGGAGCTCGATGCGCGAGCCGGTGTGGTACTCCAACCAGCGGATGACGGCCTCGATGAGTTCCTTGCGCTCCGCTCCGGTCATCGCCATGACCATTGCCTCCTCGAACGATGCCTCGTGCAGAGTCCGCAGACGGGCTGTCTGCTGAGGAGTGAACGGGTTGTAATCCAGGTTGAAACCCCTCTCGAAAGGGAATCCGAGGAATGCGGCATAGCGTGCCAGAAACCACAGGTGGAAATTCGCGGGGCTGCCCTCAAAAGCCTCCAAGCGCAGCACGGCATCCTCTAAAAAATCGTACAGTTCCTCGTCTCGTTCGGAGTGCAGCAGAGTGCGGTATAGAAGCTCGCTTATGAACATAGCTATGGATATCTTGTCAAAATCCTCACGGATCGAATGCAGGCGGTACTTCGGGGAGAACTCCCGCAAATACGGCATACTGCCTTTCATGGTCTTCGATGCCACATAGTTGACAATACTCAGAGGATGCAGGGACACCACCTCGGGACGAGGCGCACTGCGCTTGCCGCTGCTCTGACGGAACGCTCCTCGGAGAATAAAGCTTACGCGTCCCTCCTCCTTAGTATATCCGTGGACTATAAGCGAAGTGTCACCGTACTTCAGAGTATGAAGGACAATCATCATCGGGAGACGGCTGCGCTTTTGGCCAGGTGCTCCTGCCGCATCCACTCAGCGAACTTTCTCATGGCCTCACCACGGTGGGATATCGCGTTCTTCTGCTCATGAGTAAGCTCTGCGAAAGTCTTCTCCAGAGAGTATTCTTCCGGAAGGAAGACAGGATCGTAGCCAAAGCCGTCCTTTCCGGAAGGGGCTGCGGCAATCTCCCCCTCAACCCTGCCCTCGAAGACCTTCTCCACACCGCTGCCGACGTATGCCACCACACAGCGGAAACGGGCGGTACGCATCCTGCAGCCGTCCTTCTCCGCAGGCACGTCCTTCAGTTCGGAGAGCAGTTTGCGGACATTGTCCTCAGCCTTCTTCCCCGGACCGGCATAACGGGCCGAAAGCACCCCGGGTGCCCCGCCAAGAGCGTCCACGAAAAGCCCCGTATCATCCGAAAAACACGGCAGACCGGTCTTCTTATAGACGTACTCCGCTTTCTGGAGCGCATTGCCCTCCAGTGTGTCCGAAGTCTCCGGTATGTCCTCAGTAATACCAAGTTCCGCCGGAGTCCTCAACCGGAACTCCGGACCCAGAATCTGTGCGGCCTCCTCGACCTTGTGCCTGTTGCCCGTTGCAAAAACTATTTCCATGCTGCAAACTTACATATAAATCGGCAATGGTAAGCTATGAAGCGGGGTCTTTTTACAATTACCACATACTCAGATTGTTCCATATTCTGCGTGTTCTTTTGACGGTCTCGGAGCAACCCAGCAGCGACACAGCTCAACTACAATCGCTTGATTGTCTTTAATTTACGATTTTCAGGTGTTCTTGTGCTTACCGTTAACTGAAGGATGCCGGCCTTCGGAGAGGACTACGGCGGTGACGGCGATGATGATCAGGATGATGCCGGCGGCGGTGCGGAGGGTGAAGGCCTCGGAGAGGGCCAGGACTCCTATGACCACAGCGGTGAGGGGTTCGAGGGCTCCGAGGATGGCGCTGAGGGTGGGGCCGATGCGCTTGATGGCGGCGACGAGGGTAATGTTGGAGACGGCTGTGCCAAGCAGGGCGATGCCGAGGATATTGGCCCAGAGGAAGCCGTCGGTGAGGGGCACCCAACGGACTCCGCCGGAGAACATACCGATGAGGGTGAAACAGATAGCACCGAATCCCATGACGTAGACGGTCAGGGGGAGGGTCGGTATGTTCTGGACGGCTGTCTTGCGCACGCCGACGATGTAGGTACCGTAAGCTATGACGGAGAGCGCGGCCCAGAGAATGCCGGCGGTGACATTGCCGTCCTCGAGCCGGATGTCGCCTCCTGCCAGGAAGCCGGCTCCGACCAGGGAGAGTATGATGGCACCGATCTTGACCCAGGAGCGGGGCTCGTGGAAGGCTGTCATCATGACGGCGGCCACGAAGAGCGGGTACATGAAGTGAATCGTAGAGGCGACTCCGCTGGCGATGTTCTCGTAGGCTATCAGCAGGCTGATGGCTGTCAGGGCACAGAAGAAGCTGACGGTCAGCAGCGGAAGCCAGGCACCCTTCGGGACGCGGAAGGACTTGCGCATGAGCAGGCCCACGGCCAGCAGGACGAGGGTAGCCACGCCCCAGCGGTAGGCGAGCACCTCGAAAGGCGAGAAGCCCGCGTCCATGAGGGTGACTGAGAAAAACGGCACGAAGCCGAATGTCAGGGAAGAGACGGCGGCCAGGATGATGCCGCCGGTCTTATTTTTCATCTTCCATTTCAACTAATTCATAATCGATGATCTTCTGTTCGAGGGAGGCACGGACCACCCGGATCCAGACCTTGTCGCCCATGGTGAAGCGACGGCCACGGGAACGGCCCACGATGGAGTAGGTCTCCTCGTCGAACTGATAGAAGTCGCCGGGGATGTCCCTGACGGGCACCATGCCCTCCACCTTGTCAGGCTCGGTCTCCACGTAGAGACCCCACTCGGTCAGGCCCGAGACGGTGCCGGGGAATATCTGGCCGACCTTGTCCTGCATGTACTCGCAGAGCTTGTACTTGATGCTGGAGCGCTCGGCCTCGGTGGCTATCTGCTCGCGCTGGGAAGCGTACTGGCAGCAGGTCTCGTAGTATTCCTTGTTCTGGGACTCGACTCCGGCCAGATACATGGCCAGCAGGCGGTGAACCATCATATCCGGATAACGTCTGATAGGTGACGTAAAGTGTGTGTAATACTTGAACGCGAGACCGTAATGGCCGACATTGTCGGTGGTATAGTGAGCCCGAGCCATGGAGCGCAGGGCCATCATCACTACGGCCTCCTCCTCGGGACGGCCCTTGACGCTGCCCAGGAGGTTGTTGATGCGCTGGGCCACGTTCTTGCCCTTGATTTCCTTGACTTTGACTCCCTGGGGGAACTTTTTCGGCTCTTCTTTCTGACCGTCATCCTTGGCACCGGGCTCAGCCGGGAAATCGTAGCCGAAAAGGCGGACGAACTTACGGAGCACACCTAGCTTTTCCTCGTTGGGATCCTCGTGGACACGATAGACGAAAGTCTTGGCCTTCTTGCTCTTGGGCACCTTGCCCACATACTCGGCCACAGAGCGGTTGGCCAGCAGCATGAACTCCTCGATGAGCCAGTTGGCCTCCTTGGATATCTTCTCGTAGACCCTTACCGGCTTGCCCGTCTCATCCACCTCGACCTTCATCTCGGGCCGCTCGAAGGCAATAGCTCCTGCTGTAAAACGCTTTTTCCTCAAGATAGAGGCTATCTTGTGCAGGGAGGTTATCTCCTTGGCAAGCGGGCCGTTGCCGGTCTCGATGACGGCCTGGGCCTCGTCGTAGTTAAAGCGGTAGTCGGACTTGATGATGGTGCGGCCGAACCAGCTCTTCTTGACCACTCCTGTAGGTGTGATGTCAAATACTGCCGAGAAACAGAGCTTTTCCTCGCCCGGTCTCAGGGAGCACAGGTTGTTCGAGAGTTTCTCGGGAAGCATGGGCACGGTGCGGTCCACCAAGTAGACCGAGGT
Source organism: uncultured Bacteroidales bacterium (assembly GCA_944323785.1). GTDB lineage: Bacteria > Bacteroidota > Bacteroidia > Bacteroidales > UBA932 > Coprenecus. The sequence continues at coordinate 82,599 of CALUTU010000009.1, forward strand.
GCCGCGCTCGTATGCGCACTTGTCGATGACGGAGCCGGGGGTTACATAGTGAGTCACGTCGGCGATATGCACGCCGACCTCTATGTTGCCGTCCTCGAGCTCGCGATACGAGAGGGCGTCGTCGAAGTCCTTGGCATCGGCAGGGTCAATAGTGAAAGTCGTCACCTTGCGGAAATCCCTGCGCTCGGCAATGTCCTTGGGGGTTATCTTGTCCGGCACGGCCTCGGCTGCGGCCTCCACCTCGGGCTCGAAGCGGTAGGGCAGACCGTACTCGGCCAGGATGGCGTGCATCTCGGTGTCGTTGGCACCCGGCTCGCCCAGTACGTCTATGATGCGGCCTGTCGGAGCCGGAGCCTTCCTCGGCCAGTCGGTCACGATGACGGCGGCCTTCAGGCCCGACACGTCGCCGGGCTTCCAGGTCCGCTGAGGGACTTCCCGGCTGTTGGATTCTACGTTTTCGGGCTCTGCTCCGGCACCGTCCTTACCATTGATGCTGTCGAGTATTCCGCCTTTGCCGAACCAGCGGTCTATCTCCTTGATAGGTATGCTGATATCGTATGGCATATTGCGGCTCTCCATGATCAGCCAGGCCTCGCCGCGCGATATCTGCAGTACTCCGATATGAGGCTTGGAAGAACGCTCGAGCACTGTGATTATCTCACCCTCGATACGCTTGGGCTTACCATCCGCACCGATGCCCTTGGCCTTGGTCGTCAGCACTTTGACTATATCACCGTTGAGAGCCCCACGCATCTTGTGCTGAGGCACGAACACATCATTGTCCCTGTCCGGCACCTCCACAAAGCCGTAACCCTCGCGGGTCATGCTCACCGTACCCGTCAGTTCCTCTTTGATAAAACGTTCCTTCTTGCCTTTGGATTTCCTCTTGCCGCCCCCATGCTCTTTCTTCTTCAGATTCATCTCTTTCTTTATCGCCTTACTCTCAGGCGACTGGTCCCTGTCACGCCTGCTGCGGGGACGGGAGGACGGTCTTTTCTTTCTACTCATACACTTAATTCTATTATCCGAGGGCAAAGATAATTAAGCCGCCGGGAAAGTGTACCATATTGTCACATATTTTCCACAGATTCCGAACACTTCTACGAAGGCCATCATACACTGTCACAAAGTCACTACTTATGCATATTATTTGTTTTAAACAACCAGCATCTATGAAAAAGAACAACAATACTCTTGGGACTGCCGCCTTATTGTTCATCGCCGCAATGGCACTGCTCGGCGGATGCACCGGACAAAATAGCCGGGGCGGCATTGAGGTAATCGACCTGTACAGATATGAGGATGGAGGGACGCTGACGGATGCCATGCTGGACAGTCTCGCGACAGAGACCAGGTTCATCGAGCTCACGGCGGACGGAGACCTGACCATCCCGGCCAATCCCATAAAGGTCAAGTTTGCAGGCAATGTCACGGGCACTGACGGTCCGGCACAGGATACCGGAAGCGGCAAGACCGGAGGCAGGATTGAAGACAGGATATACGTCATGGACAATCCGGCTATAAGGGAATACCGGCTGCTGGCCTTTGACAGCAACGGCCGGTTCATCAGACAGATCGGAGCAATGGGACGCGGACCAGGGGAATATCTCGGCATATCCGATTTCGCAACAGCCCCTGACGGCAGTGTCTGGATAGAGGATGCCGTCGCAAACAATCTGATACATTACGGCAAGGATCTCAGACACATCTGCACAGTGCTCACGTCCTACGACGCAGACTGCATGGAGTTTCTGGAAGACGGGAACCTTATAGTAAATATTTCTCACTGGAATCCGGACCGTATCCGCATAGCCGTCACTGACACCCTTTTCGGAGAGGAGAACCGTAGGACAGTGATAAACTACAACTACGAGCCCAATCCTTATGTCCATTATGGTTCCGGCCAGCTCAACATAATACGGGAAGGCTGGCTGCACAGCTACCCCCCGTTAGGAGACATATATCTTTTTGACAGCAAGGACGGGAAACTGAAACAACATTTCTTCCTCGACTTCGGACCTGACAAAATTACCGCTGAGGACATTCTGGAATTGGGCGATGGTAGTGACGACATGAAATTCATCCAGTCGATAGAAGACCACGTCTTTCTGCTTAAGATAGCAAACCTCTCAGACGATTACGTCATAGGACGGATGAATGACAAAGGCCAATACACGGACTTTATCGCCGACCGCAAGAACCGGATCATCTACAAAAGCAAGCCGGGCAGTCTGAGCAGGATCCTGAGTCAGAGCGGAGAATGGACGGTATCACTTGTCACCCCCGACACGGACGAAGCCCGCTACAGACTGCTCCTGCGGAGATTTCAATAAGTCGCCGGGAAAGCGCATAGGTCAAACAGGGATTTTGAGGGCACTTCCCCGGCGGCTCTACCAGACTACCTGACGGGTTGTCTGAGTTCAATTGCAGCTCCGTCAGGCCGATCAGACATTGTCTGAGGAAGGAGATGATGCTCAGGCGCAGGTTCAGGCAATTCAACGAAGCTGAACAGTTCGTGTACACCCGGGGCACATGCACCGGCTGCCGCACGCACAGACGAAGGAGCGGAAGAAAGCTCATTATGCGCCTTCTCAGAGCAGCCCTCCGCCAGAGTCAGGACTGCAGCCGCGACAATCAACAAAAAATATCTTCTCAACGAAAATTCAGTCATAATTAAAATTTATCATATCATACTCACCATATAGAACGGCAGGCATATCAGTTCATTGCCGCCCAGCTGAAAATCCTTGGTATAGACCAGATAACTGTTATTTATCCTCGACCGGTATTTTGCCCTGAATGCGTCAAGCGAGGCATGAGTCCTGTACCCGGAGGACTTCACCTCTATCGGGCATATCTTATTGCCGCGTGACAACAGGAAATCCACCTCATACGAGTGCTTCTCGTCTTTTTCAAAGGTATAATAGAACAACTTGTTCCCGGCCGCCACGAGCATCTGTGCCACAAGATTCTCATAGACATAGCCCATATTTGCCTCCAGCTTGTCCGCCAGCAGCTTCTGATATATCACATTCTCCGCGAAATCCCTGTCCCAGAACACCATTGTCACGAACAGGCCGGTATCGGAGACAAAGAGCTTGTATCTCGACATATCCTGAGTCAGGGACATTCCCACATTGGGATCATCCGAATGATACGACACGAGCACGGCCTTACTGTCCTCAAGACTTGCTATCATCTCAGCCTCGGTACCGTCCTCCAGCTCTCCCACGACAGCGTTGGTATAATAACGCGTAGCCTTCTTACTGAGCTGCGACGGGATAGCCATAAACAGCCTGCTGAGCCTTCCCGTAGCGTCAATCTTCAAAAAGTCATCGGAATACAGCTTGATGATCCTCCTCTTGACCTCATCCACTTTTGCAAGGTTATTGGTCCTGATATACTCATCCACAGCCTGCGGCATTCCTCCCACCAGCATATAAAGACGCAGATCCCTCTCCTTTGCCCGGTGCGCCGCACCCAGAGGCATCCGCTTTTCATAGAACGTCCTGATAAGAGGTACGGAGGCCGTGTCGCCCAACGCCCATCTGAACTCTTCGAAATCCATCGGATACATATCTATCCGCTCCTCCTCGCTGGGGATGGTTATACCCTTGGTGTTCTGCCTGATACTGATAAGCGAACCCGTCTCGATGTAGTCATACCTGCCGTCCTGCACCAGATACTTGACCGCCTGTCTTGCATTAGGGCATTTCTGCACCTCGTCAAATATTATGACAGATTTCCTCTTCTCCAACACCACATTGTATATAGTCTGCAACTGCAGGAAGATGAAATCAAGATTCATCAAGTCATCAAAAAGAGCCTTGACAGCAGCGGATGCCTTATTGAAATCTATTATCAGGTACGAAGAATACTCGTTTTTGGCAAACTCCTCCACTACAGTAGACTTGCCTATACGCCTCGCCCCCTGCACCATCAATGCACTTTTCCCGTCCGACTCCTGCTTCCATCTGAGAAGCCTGTCGTAAATCTTTCTTTTGAAAATAAATTCCGCCATAACTGATACCGTCTCATTTTCAGCACAAAAATAATCAATTCCCCGATTTCCCGCAAATTTATATCAGCCTATTCCCCGATTTCCCGCAAATTTACACCGGCCTATTCCCCGATTTCCCGCAAATCCTGACACGCGGTCAGGTCACGGCTCCATTCTTGCATACGCTACATTTTCCGGATTTTATTGTATTTTTGCAGATTGTCAAAATGAAAGGATTATGGCAGAAAACAAGATACTACTCGAGATCAAGGACCTGCACGCCAGTGTAGGCGACAAGGAGATACTCCGCGGCATCAATCTGACGATACGCGAGGGCGAGACCCACGCCATCATGGGGCCCAACGGCTCCGGCAAATCCACCCTGTCAGCGGTTCTGGCCGGCAGGGACAACTACACCGTCACTTCCGGAGAGGTGACTTTCAACGGGCACAATCTTCTGGAACTCAGCCCGGAGGAAAGGTCATGGAAAGGCATCTTCCTGAGCTTCCAGTACCCGATCGAGATTCCGGGCGTGACCAACGTCAACTTCATGCGCACGGCTGTCAACGAGCACCGCAGGCACAGAGGCCTGGAGCCCCTGAACGCCGCGGACTTCCTAAAGCTGATGCGCAGCCGGATGGAGATAGTGGAGATGAATCCGTCTTTCTCATCCAGGGGTGTCAACGTGGGCTTCTCGGGCGGAGAGAAGAAACGCAACGAGATCTTTCAGATGGCCATGCTGGAGCCGCGCCTGTCCATACTGGACGAGACAGACAGCGGTCTGGACGTGGATGCGCTCAGAATAGTGGCCACCGGCGTCAACAAACTCCGCAGGCCGGACAATGCCGCCATCGTCATCACCCACTACCAGAGACTGTTGGACTATATCGTACCCGATGTGGTACACGTGCTCTACAAGGGCCGCATCATCAAGACCGCCGGCAAGGAGCTCGCCAAGGAGATAGAGGAAAGAGGCTACGACTGGATCATCAACGGTTAGGAGACGGACACATGGCAGACAATTATATATATGCTCCGGTTCACAATATAGAAGGCGGATTCCGCTGCAGAGTGCCGCTCAAGGGCAGCCGCCAGATATTCATGATAGACGGCGGAGTCCAGGGTACCGGAAGGCCCCTTGACATCCGCTTTGAAAAAGGCAAACTCTACGAAGAGGCCCTGCAGGTCATCAGCATAAGGACAGAAAAACATCCCGAGGACGTATCGATGAAGAGCCGCTTCCATTTTGAGGAAGGCAGCTCCGCCAAACTCATACTCTGTTCTCACACATTTGCGGATGATCCGTTCCGCACTGACGAGAAGGTAGACATCACCGTGGAGAACGGTGCCTGTGCAGATATCGTCATCATGCAGAACGAGCACAACCGCGCCACCCACAACACAGTATACGACATCCATCTGGCCGAGGGCGCGTCGCTCAAGGCCGTCATCCTCACCATTCATGGCGGAATGATAGACAACCGCATGAATATCAGCCTGGACGGACCTCACGCAGACTGCGACATCAGCGGACTGTACCTGGTGGACGGCTCGCAGAAAGTATCCAACAGTCTTAATGTCCTGCACAAAGTGCCCGAGTGCCACAGCAGGGAGTTGTTCAAGGGCATTCTGGACAACAGCGCTACGGCATATTTCAGCGGACTGATCCACGTCTTCCCTGACGCGCAGAAGACAGAGGCCTATCAGGAGTGCCACAACCTCCTGCTCAACCGGGATGCCCGCGCCTTCGCACAGCCTCAGCTTGAAATCTACGCCGATGATGTAAAATGCTCGCACGGAGCCACCAACGGCCGGATGAATGAGGATGAGCTGTTCTACATGCGGTCCAGAGGCATTCCCCTGAAAGAAGCCAAAGTGCTTCAGCAACTGGCATTTGCATATGCCGTACTGGACAAGATAAGTTCTCAGGAGCTAAAAGAGAGAATGGCATCTTTGACCGAAAGAAGGCTAAGAGGCGAATTCTCAGACTGCAACAGCTGCTGCCGCAACTGTTGTTAAAAACTCCGTTGATAACTTTAGCGGAACTTACTTTGCCGGAGTCTTTTTAAGTCATAACTTGCAAAACTTTTCGACTGGACTAAAACCATTATAACAGCATGAATACCAATACTTACGATGAAGCCTTGAAGGAAAGCAGGGAGTATTTCCACGGAGATGAGCTGGCAGCCTCCGTATGGATTAACAAATACGCCATGAAGGACTCCTTCGGCAACCTATATGAGACATCCCCTGACCAGATGCACTGGAGACTGGCCAACGAGTTCGCCAGAATTGAGTCCAAATATCCCAACCCGATGTCAGCTGACGAGATCCACGGGCTGCTCAAAGACTTCAGATATGTCATACCCCAGGGAGGTCCTATGGCCGGTATCGGCAACAACTACCAGATAGCCTCCCTGTCCAACTGCTTCGTCATCGGCAACAAGCACGAGGCCGACTCATACGGCGGTATCATGAAGATAGACGAGGAGCAGGTGCAGCTGATGAAACGCCGCGGCGGTGTGGGTCATGACCTGTCGCACATCCGTCCTACCGGAAGTCCGGTACTCAACAGTGCCCTAACCTCCACAGGAGTCGTGCCTTTTATGGAAAGGTATTCCAACTCCACCCGCGAGGTCGCCCAGGACGGTCGCCGCGGAGCCCTCATGCTGACCATATCGATCAAGCACCCGGATGCCGAGAACTTCATCGACGCCAAGCTCGAGAAAGGCAAGGTGACCGGAGCCAACGTATCCGTAAGAATTGACGACGAATTCATGCGCTGCGCCCTCAGCGGCAAGCCTTATATACAGAAATACCCTATCGACTCGGACAATCCCAAAGTGACCAAGGAGATTGACGCCGCCGCCCTGTGGAAGAAGATCATCCACAACGCCTGGCAGTCCGCCGAGCCCGGAGTGCTCTTCTGGGACACCGTCATCCGCGAGTCCATCCCGGACTGCTATGCAGACCTGGGCTACAAGACCATAAGCACCAACCCCTGCGGTGAGATACCCCTCTGCCCCTATGACTCATGCAGACTCATAGCCATGAACCTCTACTCCTATGTCAAGGATCCGTTTACACGCGAGGCATCGTTTGACTTCGACCTGTTCAGGGAGCATGTGACCAAGGCCATGAGGCTTATGGACGACCTGATCGACCTGGAGATGGAGAAGATAGAGGCTATCCTGGAAAAGATCAAGAGCGACCCCGAGGACGAAGATGTCAAGCGCACCGAATACGAGCTCTGGCTCAAGATACGCGAGAAATCCCTTGGCGGACGCCGCACTGGCCTGGGTATCACCGCAGAAGGCGATATGCTGGCTGCTCTCGGGCTGACCTACGGCTCAGATGCGTCGATCGACTTTGCCGTCAAGGTGCAGAAGACCCTGGCTCTTGCAGCCTATGCGTCATCCGTCAACATGGCCAAGGAGAGAGGAGCATTCCCCATCTTCGACGCCAGGCGCGAGGAGAACAACCCGATGATCGCCCGCATCCGCAAGGAGGACGAGGATCTCTACGACAACATGGTCCGCTACGGCCGCCGCAACATATCCATGCTTACCATAGCTCCTACCGGAACCACTTCCTTGATGACCCAGACCACATCCGGTATCGAGCCTGTCTTCCTGCCTTTCTACAAGAGACGCCGCAAGGTCAACCCCAATGACCTCAACGCAGTGGTAGCCTTCAAGGACGAGAACGGAGACTGCTTCGAGGAGTACTACGTGTTCCATCATCATTTCCTCACCTGGTGCGCTGTCAACGGCTACGATGTCGAGCAGGTAAAGCAGATGAGCGAAGAGGAAGTCGCCGCACTGGTCAAGAAGTCACCTTACAACAAGGCCACGTCCAACGACATCGACTGGGTGGCCAAGGTGAAGATGCAGGGCAGGCTCCAGAAATGGGTGGACCACTCGATAAGCGTGACCGTCAACCTGCCTCACGACATCAAGGAGGAGATGGTGGCCGAGGTGTACCGCACGGCCTGGGAGTCCGGCTGCAAGGGCGTGACCGTCTACCGTGACGGCTCCCGCACCGGAGTGCTCGTATCGGCCAAGGACGGCGCCGGAGTCATCAAGCCCAAGAAGAGACCCAAGTCCCTTGAAGCCGACGTGATCCGCTTCAAGAACGGCAACGAGCAGTGGATAGCCTTCGTCGGCAAGCAGAACGGCAAGCCCTACGAGATCTTCACCGGTATGGTGGACGACTCCCGCAACCTGCCCGCCGCCATCACCACCGGACGCATCGTCAAGGAGAAATTCGAGGACGGGACCAGCCGTTACGACTTCCACTATACAGACCGCTACGGCTATCCCGGAGTGCTCGGAGGTATCTCCCACATGTTCTGCCAGGAGTTCTGGAACTATGCCAAGCTCATCTCAGGCGTCATCCGCAACGGTATGCCCATCGTGGACATCCTCAACCTGGTCAAGGGCCTCAACCTCGATGACGAGAACATCAACACCTGGAAGAACGGAGTGGAGCGCGCCCTGAAGCAGTACATCCCCAACGGCACGAAGGACGAGACCGGACAGAAGTGCGAGAAATGCGGCTCTACCAACCTCATCTACCAGGAAGGCTGTCTGATCTGCCAGGACTGCGGTCACGGAAAATGCGGTTGATGCCATGAACATCGTCCTCTATCCGCAGCCTAAGATCAATATCGGACTGAGGGTGACAGCCCGCAGAAGCGACGGCTATCACGACATTGAGACACTTTTCTACCCTGTAGTTACACATATGGATATCCTGGAAATCATCGAGGCGGACTCCGTCTCGATGATTCATTTCGGGACAGCCTATGATCTGCCCGGAGGAGATATTGAAAAAGAACTTTGTATCAGGGCATACAGGCTGCTGCAGAAAGATTTCGGACTTCCTCCGGTAGGAATATACCTCCACAAGAATATCCCGGTAGGCGCAGGTATGGGCGGAGGCTCGTCCGATGCCGCGTGGACTCTGCGCGGACTGAACGGACTCTTCAACCTCGGGCTGGGCGATGAGCGCCTTGCAGAATATGCCGCCCGCCTGGGCAGCGACTGCCCGTTCTTCATATACGGCAGGCCCATGTACGGCAGCGGCCGGGGAGATATACTGACTCCCTGCACATCTCCCGCCATAGCACAGCTTCAGGAGAGATACCGCATAAAAGTCGTAGCCCCCGGCATCCATGTCTCCACCGCCGAAGCCTACGCATCCCTCACCCCCGACCCTTCCGGCCGCGGACTCTCAACCCTCCTCGAGACCCTTCCCGTTGAAGAGTGGAAGGACCGCATCGTCAATGACTTCGAGCGTCCCGTCTTCGCCAGATACCCCGAACTGGCCCGCATCAAGCAGTCCCTCTACGACGAGGGCGCGGTCTACGCTTCCATGAGCGGCAGCGGCTCCGCCCTCTACGGCATTTTCCGAAAGGGATGACCTATTCTGACGGATTATGCATATCTTTGCAACAATATAATCATTTGAATAATTATGCGCAGAATTACATTATTTGCCACTCTGGCACTGGTTCTGTCCGCTTTCGGGGCATACGCGCTCCGGGCACAGGAGTCAGTGGCGGACCGAATCGCCGCGCTGCCTGCAGTCAAGGACGTGCAGGAGCTGGAAAGCACCAAATTCCCCGAAAAATATCTGGTCATCTTCGAGCAGCCCATTGACCATGAGGATCCCGCAAAGGGCTCCTTCACTCAGAGAGTCGTGGTGGGCATCGTGCATCCGGACAGCGCGACCGTCGTGGTGACTGAGGGCTACGGGGCACAGTACGCTTTCGTCCCGTCCTACCGTGACGAGATATCCACTATCTTCAACACCAACAACATAGTCGTCGAGCACCGCTACTTCCTGGAGTCCACGCCCTATCCCGGAAAGGCACCCGAGGATGTCAACTGGGACTATATGAACGCTCCCAACGCCGCCGCCGACATGCACGAGGTAGTGACCGCTCTCAAGAGTATTCTCGACGGGAAATGGATCTCGACAGGTATCAGCAAAGGCGGCCAGAACACCATGATATACAGGACATACTACCCTGATGACGTGGACTTCTCCGTACCCTATGTAGGACCTCTCTGCCGTGCCCTCTACGACGGCAGGCACGAGCCCTTCATTGAGACCTACGCCGGAACTCCCGAGGACAGGGAGGCCATAAAGAACTTCCAGATAGAGCTGCTGCTGCGCAAGGAGCGCCTGATGCCGGCATTTGACTCGGTCTGCATAGCCAATGACTATAAGTTCAATGTCCCGACAGACGAGGTCTACGACTTCGGAGTACTGGAGTTCTCCTTCGCTTTCTGGCAGTGGGGCTATCCCGTGGAGCAGATACCCGGGAAGGATGCCTCCGACAAGGAAGTGTTCGACTATATGATGGCCATCTGCTCTCCCGAGTACTTTGTGACCTGGAGTCCTACGTCGCCTTTCTTCGTACAGGCCGCCAAAGAGCTGGGATACTACGGCTACGACATGAAGCCTTTCAAGGAGTACAGGAAGTATTTCAGCATCAAGAACACCAAGAATTACCTGCAGAAACTGATGCTGCCCCAGGGAGTGGACCTGGAGTTCAGCGACTACCTGTATGCCAAGATATCGGCGTTCCTGCTGTCCACCGATGCCAGGATGCTCTTCATCTACGGACAGTTTGACCCCTGGTCGGCAGTGATGCCCTCCGACCCGCACAAGGACAACATCAAGTTCTATATCCAGCCCGGAGGCAGCCACCGGGCCCGCATCGCCACATTTGACGAAGCTACCCAGAAAGAGATAAAGTCTATCCTGAGCCAGTGGCTGTATGAGTAATCTGCCACAGTTCAAGGACATAGAGTTAAGCGACAAGGAGTGGGCCGACCCGCTCCTTGCTGTTTCCGACTACCGGGCCACCGAATACTGCTTCACCTCGCTGTACATCTGGGCCGGCATGTTCGGCACACGCATCGCCAGGTGGAAGGACTGGCTGCTGATACGTTCCGACGGAGAGGAGGGCTGCGCCAACTACATCTTCCCCGCCGGCAGCGGAGA
>CALUTU010000010.1 GCA_944323785.1 uncultured Bacteroidales bacterium
AGGGCCTTTTCCCTAAGGGCGTCCTGTCTGACTTGCTCGCGTCTTTCCTTTCTCTCATCCCAGTAGCGGGGCTCGTAATGGAAGACGCGGTGGCTCGGTGTCTTGAAAAAACTTATATTCATTTCAAAAATGCTTTTGCAACTGACAAAATTACAAAAAAATGCTCATAAGCAAAAACGGAGTGCGCGGGGATACGGAAAATAGTGATATATTTGTTATTGTTTATTGGATGCTTTATGTACTATATTGCTGTTGGATGTGACCGCTCGGGGTCCGGCACATCGGAACCGGAACAGGTGAAATGTTTTTATAAATAAAATAATGATGAATAGAACCTTAATCTATGTTTTTACGGCTGTCATGACAGCTTTGTTCATAGGGTGTAGACCGGATGAGGAAAAAGAACCGGATGCCGGGATGCTTGTCCCTGAGATAGTACTGGACAATGAGAGTGATGTGAATATGCCGGCAGAGGGGGGAAAGATATCTGTACCTTTTCATATAGTCAATCAATATGACGGAGGAAAGGTTTCGGCTGACAGTGAGTCAGACTGGCTGTCGCTTTCCTGCAGTGAGTCGGAGGTGTCTGTTGAAGCCGTACCCAATACGGAGACATCGGCCAGAACGGCAGTTGTGTCCGTATGCTACACTTATGGTGAGGCAGGTGATACGGTCATGGCTCATTTTGACGTCATCCAGGCAGCGGAAGAGTGGCAGGAAGATCCGGAATATGATTACGAATTTGAGGCTGCATATTTTTCCGGGACATATTTTGGAAATATCTATGGTCAGAACGGAGAGTACTGCTTCGATGCGTATTTGATGGACAAGCCTATGGACGGAGATTATTTCGAGGCAGGCACCACCGCCTATCTGTTCGATATATTCACGACGGCTCCCGGGGACAGCAAGAATCCACGGCCGGCTCCCGGAGTTTATACTCTAGGAGAGCTTTATGCGACTGTATCCATGACATTCACACCGGATCTTTCCTGCAGGATGTATCAGAATGAGGACGGCAGCGTGACCAGGGTCATGTTGTCAGAAGGAACCTTGATTATCAGCGAGGAAGGCGGGAGTGTGCTCTTTGAGGCTTTCCTGACGGACGAGGACGGCAAGACCCATCATGTGACTTATTCCGGTCCGACTGAGTATGTGTCGGACGGTGTTGTCGGCGGCGGGGAACTGGATGTGCTGGAGAGTGACCTGGACATCCAGGCTGGCATAGCAGACGCATCCTGGCTGGCTGATGCCGGAAACGATGTGATGGAGGTAAATATCGCCTTTACGGACATGGATACTGATGAGGCCGGTTATGTGATTCCTCCCGGATCCATCCTGTATGTGGACGCATATATGCCATTCGACGAGAACGGCATGATTGCTCCCGGCACATATGATTTCTCGCATCAGCAGGGAGAGGCATTCTCGCTGTATCCGGGAGACTCTCAGGAGGTGATGGCCGGACTCGTCATGCCTTTCGGAACGTATGCGGATTATATGGTGACGGACAGTCAGTCGTACACCGGACTTATCAGGCAGGGCAGTATGACAGTAAGCGGATCTGCGGGCAGTTACACGATTGAGTGCAGTTTCACCACCGTCGAGGACTATAGCGTCAAGTGCAGTTACAGCGGAGACCTGACGGTGCACAATATCCCCGTCGTACACCGGCCAGCTGACCGGCACCATGTATTACGGCGGCTATGAGGGAGAATATGTGACAGAGAATGGACAGGGGTAGTCGAAACAGTGGCTCTGTCCGTCAGGCAAAGAAACCGCTGATGTTACGGATAATATGAAGAAGAGGCTGCCCCGGTGTACGGAAGCAGCCTCTTCTTGTATTGTAGTACAGTATGTGTCAAGGAATTATCCGCAGTGATAGTAGCGTCTTACCAGCTCCATCATCAAGCCCTTGTCGCGTTTGACCTCTTCGCGGATGTTGGCGTCGTTGTAGGCGCGGAGCATGGCGATGCGGCCGTCAATCATGCTCTTGGAGAACACGCCCTTGGCCTCGTACAGTGCCCTGTTCTTCTCCAGCTCGTCAGCGGACTCGGCGCAGGATGTAGGAAGCTGTGCCAGCGAGTTGAGGATGGCTTCGTTCTTGGCATCGTGGATATTGACGTCCACATAGGTCTTCTTGGCAATCTCAAGCGCGTCGGGCAGCTCGAATCCGATGCGTGCGGCTGTTACCAGTCCAGCGAGCATCAGGTGGATGTCGGCCGAGCCGTCACCTGAGCGCAGCTCTACAGTCTGCTTGTCGGGCATCACGATGTCGGGATTCTGGGGCAGGCCGTTGGCGATGGCGGACATGTCGCTCTTTCCTGTCCAGCCGAGGGGTACGCGCACGAGTACGGAACGGTTGCGGTCACCCCAGCAGATGCTGGTTGGAGCCTCCTGATGAGGTACCAGACGGAAGTATGAGGTAGGGTTTGCATTTCCGAAAGCGGTAAGGGATGACGCGCAGGTCATATAGCCGGCGATGGCCTTGCGTGCCTCGTCGGAGAGATGTCCGTCCTTGAGCATCACTGAGTGCTCCCCGTTCATGATGCGGGTATGGAAGTGCAGTCCGCTTCCGGCCTTGCCCTCGGTGATCTTGGGTGCGAATGTGATGTCGAAGCCGTACTGCCATGCCAGGGTGCGGAGAATCCATTTGGCCATCACCAGCTGGTCTGCCGCCGATTCTACGGGCGATACGAGGAACTCGATCTCATTCTGCTCGTACACCTTGCCGTCCAGGGTGAAGTTGCCTACCTCGGAGTGTGCGTACTTGATGTTGCCGCCGACCTGAGAGATGAGTTTCATCGCCTCTGTGCGGAAAGCCTCTACCTTTGTGAAAGGGGTGGACTCATGATATCCGCGCTGGTTCTCTGACGGGAAGCAGTTGTCATCGTCGTAGATGACGTAGAACTCCAGCTCGCCCATGGCCTCGAAGGTGTAGCCTGTGGTCTTCTTGAACTCCTCGTGGGCCTTGCGGAGGGTGTACTCAGGAGAACTCTCCAGCGGCAGTCCGTCCTTGGTGAAGTAGGAGCAGAGCATGCCGAGTGTGGGGATCTCGGCGAATGGGTCGATGTAGGCTGTCGAGAAGCGGGGAATGACATAGAGGTCGCTTGAGCCGGCCTCGATATAGGAAAACAGACTGGAGCCGTCAACTCTCTCTCCGAACGAGAGGATCAGGTCCAGATACTGAAGGCTGCTGACCGGGAAGTTGAGGGTCTTCAGCCTGCCGTCTCCCGCGATGTAGCGGAAGTTCACGACACGGATGTCGTTGGCGGTGATGAAATTGATTATGTCATCCTTTGTGAACTCATCGGGCATCTTGCCGATGGCACTCACCAGAGGATTGATGTTGTACGTCAATGCTGCGTTCATAATTGCATTTAAATTATTTAGAATTGACAGCAAATTAGTGCAAATTTTTTAATTATTCCAAACTTTTACGGCAAGAATCTTACTTGTTGACTCTGTCTCTGCTAATTTCACGGTGTGGATGTAGTGAAAATCGGAACGGCTTTTTATCTTTGCATGAATTTAAGAAATCAGTATGGAAAAGAAGTTAAGAATAATAGTCACGGCGGCCGTGTTGGTGACGGCAGCCTGTCTCCGCTCGGAAGCAGGAGAGACTCCGTGCGATGTGCCTGTTGTCAACCCGACACCGCATGAGGTGGTGATGCTTCCGGAGGAAGGGACTGTGGATATTTCCGCAGGAGTAAGGCTAATGGACAAGTCGGGGCTGTTCCGGGAGGCTGCCGGTTTTCTGCCCGCAGGTGATAAGAAAGCGGTCGGTCTTACGGTTGATTTCGGGGAGAAAAAGGCTGTCAGGGCAGGAGTCAGGGCTGTCTCCGGCGCTTACCTGCTTGCGATAGGCAGCAAGGAAATATCCGTTCTTGGATACGATGAGCGTGGGGTTTTCTACGGGCTTCAGACCCTGCGTCAGATAGCGGCTCAGGCCGGAGACGGGCATATGCCGTGCATGACGGTCAATGACTGGCCGGATCTTCCGGCAAGGGGTGTGGTCGAGGGATTTTACGGTACTCCATGGTCGCATGAGGCAAGGCTGTCCCTGATAGATTTCTACGGCAGGTATAAGATGAATACCTACATATATGGCCCGAAAGACGATCCGTATCACAGTTCTCCCGATTGGAGGAAGCCTTATCCGGCGGAGGAAGCAGCTCAGATAAAGGAGCTTGTCGAGGCCTGCAGGGCCAATTACGTGGATTTCGTCTGGGCCATACATCCCGGGCAGGACATAAAGTGGAACGAGGAGGACTATGCGGCTCTCATGACCAAGTTCGAGAGCATGTATGCCTTGGGAGTCAGGGCATTCGCCATATTTTTCGATGATATATCCGGAGACGGGGCCAATCCTTTCCGGCAGGTGGAACTGCTCAACCGTATGAATGAGGAGTTCGTCAAGGCAAAGGGGGATGTGGCTCCGCTGATCATCTGTCCTACCGACTATAACCGCTCCTGGGCCAATCCCACCGAGCGCGGCAGTCTGGCTGTCTACGGCAGGGAACTAGATCCTTCTGTACGGGTGTTCTGGACAGGGGACTATGTGTGCAGCGACCTGACTCCGGCCACTCTGGAGTGGGTGGGCTCCAGAATACAGCGTCCGGCCCTGTACTGGTGGAATTTCCCGGTTACGGACTACTGCCGCCATATCGTCATGCAGGGCCCCGTATACGGTCTGGACCAGACGCTTACGGCAGAGAACCTTTGCGGCTTCGTAAGCAATCCCATGGAACATGCCGAGGCCTCCAAACTGGCCCTGTACGGTGTGGCCGATTATACCTGGAACATTGAGGACTATGATCCTCTGGCCAACTGGGAGCGCGGCCTCGGTGTACTGGCCGGAGAAGATGCCGGGGAGGCTTACCGGACATTCGCCATACATTCATGCGACACGGAGTCCGGCTACCGCCGCGATGAGTCCTGGGAAACGGAGGTTTTTGACTTTGACGACTATACTCAGCAGCAGTACGACGCTCTGCTGGAGGAATTCCGCAGGGTGGAGGCTGCTCCGGAAGAGATGGCCGAGAACTGTTCCAATGAAGCCCTTATGCGCGAGCTTTCTCCCTGGCTGGAGGAGTTCGGCAAGCTGGGTGCCAGAGGTGTCCGGACTCTTGAACTGATTAAGGTGTTTGAGAGTGGAGATGATGCTGCTTTCTGGTCGGCTTATACGGCCAACCTTATGAGCCCCGAGGAGAAAGCGGCCTATGAGGCGCACAAATCCGGATCATTGAAACTCAATCCGTTCTGTGAGAGGGCTATGGACGGTATGGCGGCAGCATTTTACCGTCGGGTGGCCGGTCGCAGTCCATATTCCTACACGGCTATGGGTTCGTTTGCCAACTCGGGGACAGTGTCCGGAAAGCTCATGTTCGATGATGACTCTACTACGTTCTATACCTCAGCATATGCCCAGCAGACCGGTGACTGGATAGGTGTCGATCTCGGCCTGGTAAGGGGCCTTAGGGAGATAGATATACTTCAGGGCCGCAATTCGGTGGACGATGTGGACTATTTCGACAGGACTGTCCTGGAGGCTTCCAAGGACGGACAGATATGGTTTCCTGTGATTGCAGACACGCTGGAGAGGCAGTATGTGATAAAGTGGCAGGGCCGCGGGATTGACGCCAGATATGTGCGTCTGCGCAAGATTGAGTCTGACAAGACCAACTGGGCCGCTGTCCGTACATTCAGTGTCAACCCGGTAAGGCCTGACAGTCTGGGCTTTGACCTGCAGGCACCGGACAGGGACAAGGCCGTATACGCCTTTGACAACAATCCTTATACGTATTACGCTTTGGACGGTGCGATGTCGTTCGGAATTGTCCGTGATGACAGTACTCAGGTCTCCGTGGACAAGGTACTGCTGCTCAGGCCTCGTTCCGAGGTGACGGTTACCCAGTATTCTGCAGACGGCGCAACAGTCGGACATCTCAGCACGGAAGACCCGTATTGCTGCGTCAGACTGAGTCAGGATGCGGTGCGGGTCAGGATAGAGGGAGATACGGATATTTTTGAGATACTGTAAATAATAATCGACTTATGAAAAGAATACTGTCATTGTGCATGGTGCTGACGGCTTCTGTTGCCCTGTCGGCACAGACCTACAGCAACTTGGTGCCGCAGCCTCTGAGCGTCAGTCCCGAGGACGGCGCGTTTGTTATGCGGAAAGGCCTTTCGGTATGCGCTTCCGACGATATGACTTTCGAGAGAGAGTATTTGAAAGAGCATATGGAGAATATTTTCGCCTTTGAGATACCTGTCAACGAAGTCCCTGTCTACAACGGCATCGTCCTGATGCTGACAGAGGGCATGGAGAGCGAGGCCTATCGGCTTGACGTGACGGAAGACAATATCATCATAGAGGCTTCTGACTGTGCCGGGATATTCTACGGTATCCAGACTTTGCTTCAGATGATGCATCCGGCTGTCTATGGAGGCGACAGCCCGGAACTTACCCGCTGGGTGCTGGACGGAGTTACTGTCGAGGACTCTCCGCGCTATGCCTACAGGGGAACGATGCTGGATGTCTCCAGGACATTTTTCGATGTCGACCATGTCCTGAGGCTTCTGGACTGGATGGCTTATCACAAGCTCAACCGTTTCCACTGGCATCTGGCTGATGACAACGGCTGGCGGATAGAGATAAAGAGATATCCGCAGCTTACGGAGAAAGGTGCATGGCGGGGAGACGGGGAAGTGACTCCGGCCGCATACGGTCAGGGACATGGGCGTTATGGCGGCTACTATACGCAGAAGGATATCCGGAGGGTGGTGCGCTATGCGGCAGAGCGTCATATAGAGATTATACCCGAGATAGACCTGCCCGGACACAGCCGCTCGCTGATAGGGGTGTTCCCGGAGATGGCCTGCGATATGGATGTCCCTTATATAAGTGTCAACGGAGAGACGGACAATGTGCTTTGTGTGGCCAGGGAGGAGAATTACAGGATACTCTCCAATATATTCAGGGAGATAGCTTCTTTGTTCCCGTCGGAGTATATCCATATCGGTGGGGACGAGGTGGACCATACGTCGTGGAACGACTGTCCGCGCTGTCAGGCCTTGATGCAACTATACGGTCTGGACGGGCCGGAGGAGCTGCACAGCTGGTTTGTGTATGAGCTGGAGGACATACTCTCCAAGTGCGGCAAGAAGATGGCCGGCTGGGACGAGATAGTGATATCGGATGCTGTCTATGACAGTTCCGCTCTCGTCTATGCGTGGAGAAGCGTTGAGAGCGGACGTATGTCGGTGGAAAAGGGTTACAATACAGTGGTGCAGATAGGGGAGTACTGCTATTTGGATATGAAACAGTCGCCCGCCGAGAGGGGACACAGCTGGGCCGGCATAGTGCCTCTGTCCAAGACTTACTCACTTGAGCCGGATGAGATATTGGTCGGCTCACCTGCGGACAGCTCTCTGATAGCCGGAGTGCAGGCCGGTCTGTGGGCTGAGCTTATGGCCTGGCCGCCGCGTCTGATGGAATATCAGTATTTTCCGCGTCTGTGCGCTTTGGCCGAGGTGGGCTGGAGCTCTAAGGCCAACCGTGGTTTCGGGGATTTTGAGAGCAGACTTTACCAAGAGCATTTCCAGAGACTGTACCGTATGGGCATAGCGTTCCGTGTGGCTCCGCCGGAAGTGACTTTTGACGGTCAGGTGCTGCATGTGCGGCCGCCTCATCCTTCTGCGGTTGTGCGCTACAGTATGGACCGGACGGCCCCGACGGCCTCGTCTCCGGTGTGCCGGGGGGATATTTTAACGGACAGACCGGAGGACTTCCGTTTCGCTACGTTTTTTGCGGATGACCTCAGCAGCATTGCCGTGGGAGCCTCCAATATCGAATTGTATGATTATCTGGATCCGAAGATGACTGTAGAAAGCAATTTCCCGCTGTCTGACGGCAACAAGCGGAGTCTCTCAGGCCGGGACGGAGTCGGATATTCCGGACGGGTGCTGCAGGCCGGGGACACGCTGTCATTTATTATGGAAGAGCCGGTGGAGTGCAGCCGTATCACATTCACTTCCGGAGCTCCGTCCTCAGGCATGTTCTATGTGACTGATGCTTATGTGGAGTATGTGACGGCTGACGGTGAGGCTGTCAGGGCCGGAGAGCTCTATCATGGAGAGCTGGCTTTTGAGCCGCTGTCTCCGGTGAAAGAGGTCCGTGTGGTGATGACGGACTCCAACGATGGATATACTGCGGTGTTAAGAGGTTTGATGATTGAAAAATAATAAAATATGAAAGTTCAGAAATTCAAGTTGATTCTGCTCAGTTTCCTGCAGTTCGCAGTGTGGGGAGCGTATCTGACGAGCCAGGGCCGCTATCTTGCGGAGGCCGGTTTCGGAAGCCGGATAGGATGGTTCTATTCCGTTCAGGGTATTGTGTCCATCTTCATGCCTGCAATCATGGGCATCATAGCCGACAAGTGGATTCAGGCTCAGAGGCTGCTCGGTCTGTGTCATGCGGTGGCCGGAGCTGCCATGATAGGAGCCGGCATATACGGGGTGTCAGCCGGAGCGGACGTGGAGTTCGGAGTCCTTTTCGGTCTGTATACTCTCAGTATCGCATTTTTCATGCCCACGATAGCAATATCCAATTCGGTGTCCTACACCGTACTGGAGAAATCCGGCCTGGATCCGGTGAAGGACTTTCCGCCTATCAGGGTATGGGGTACGGTGGGCTTCATCTGTTCCATGTGGTTCGTGGATCTGGTAAAGGTCGGCGGTGCGGCCATGCAGGAGACATCCATGCAGTATGTGGTGTCGGGTGCTCTGAGTGTCATCCTGGCCCTGTATACGCTGACACTGCCTGAGTGCCCCGTGAACAGGACGGCTCAGAAGAAGTCGCTGGTGGACGCCATGGGGCTCAGGGCATTTACCCTGTTCAGACAGAGAAAGATGGCCGTGTTCTTCATTTTCTCCATGCTGCTCGGAGTCGCCCTGCAGATAACCAACGGCTTCGCCAATCCCTTCCTGGCGGACTTCGGCAACTTGTCCGAGTATCAGGGAACATTCGGTGTCGAGCATTCCAACATGCTGATATCCCTGTCGCAGATATCCGAGACCCTGTGTATCCTCCTGATACCGTTTTTCCTCAAACGTTACGGCATCAAGAACGTGATGCTCATAGCGATGCTGGCCTGGACGCTGCGTTTCGGCTTCTTCGCCCTCGGCAATCCGGGCAGCGGTGTATGGCTGATAATCCTGTCCATGTTGGTCTATGGAGTGGCTTTCGACTTTTTCAACATCTCGGGCTCGCTCTTTGTCAACCAGACTACGGACAGCTCAATCCGCTCCAGTGCTCAGGGACTTTTCATGCTGATGACCAACGGTGTGGGAGCGGCAGCCGGCACTATCGGGGCCCAGGCTGTCGTCAATGCCCTTGTGAACTCGCATAAGATACCCGGAGCCGACGGAGTCATTGACTGGCATACCGTGATGACAGGCTGGAGTCATGCATGGTGGCTCTTTGCAGCCTATGCCCTGGTGGTAGCCATATTGTTCGCCCTGATGTTCCAGCACAAGCACGACGGCAAGGCCGCTGCGTAGTCCGGAATCAAAAAAAAAGAGCGTCACAAGGCGGAGATATTTACATTAACCTGAAAACATTAAACTTATCAGATATGAAAAAGAAATTTATAGTAATGTGTGCGGCGGTTCTGCCGCTGGCATCCTGCGGCCTTCTGGATGATGATAAAGAGATTACTCCCTCTGGGGACGATAATTATGTGTCTGTCTCAGTCTCGGATGTGAAGGACGGATATTTCAAGCTTGATTTTGAGTGCGGAGAAGGTACTCAGACCATTGAGTATGCGGTATGCCGCGCCGTGAACATGAAGACCGACTCGGTGGCGTTCAAGGCCGGAGAGCTGGACGGAGTTCAGCGCATCGAACTTTCGGACGGCGCGGCAGCCGCGACAGTGGAGTACGACTGCTCCAGGCCTATGGATTTCGGACCATATACGGTATATGCCCGTGCGGTATCTTCAACGGGCGAGGTGTCCGCTCCGGTCAAGGCTCAGGTCTGCGCCCTCACCACCGGTGTCACAGTGGAGTACGTAAGCAGAGCAATCTACAAATTAAAGGCATCCTATCATGGAGATGGATTTATTGTCAATATGTACAGAGGCTCTAAAAAGGCTCTTTATGAGAGGATGGGAAACACTTTCGAAGCAAGTTTGGACGGATTCGTTGATTATATGCTGTCAGAGACAAAAGAGTCGTCATGGATTGACGTATCCTCGCCTTTTCTTATTGACGGACAAGAATTGAACGTTCAGATGTTCTATAATTACTATTTAGTAGAAACTCCGTATCTTGATGACCAGTTGCTGGGATTTGTAGTGTCTGACGGAACGAGTATCACGGGCGCTTATGCGTTTGATGTTCCTTTGCAGGACAAAGATCCCTCCATACCTCTGCCTGACAGTATTGACGTTGAGATTGACTTCTCATCTCCACAGGAAGTTGAGGGAGGCGGATATGTGTTGATGGACCTTTTAATGGGCGATAATACAGATTGCTATTATTGGGGAATGTTCAACGGATGTTTCTATGTCAATCCCCCTGTTGATGATGAGGACAGTTTTTGGTATTTCATTGAAAGTGTCAAAGAAACCAATAGATTTAATGTTTCTAATGAAGAAGCTGCCAAACTCTTTTTTACATGCGGAGGATTCGGGAGCCAGAATATAAGGCATTTCTATAGCAATACGGAAAGTACATTTGGTGCCGGCTTTATTTACCATGAAATATTTACAGATGAGGAATACTATTATCCGAAAGTACTGATTGCCGTATATCCTGTGAACTGGAATAACGAGGGGTTTTTACAGTTATTTGAAATAGAAGTGCCGGAAGAACTGTTGGGACTGTAATACAAAGTAGGTTTGGCAACTTCCGCTTCGATGACGGAGCTACCGGTTTGTATGTGGGTTCAGAACCTGATGACGGTTATTCATCGTTTGGCGAAACCCTGGTGTATCTCGCTTGTCCGATCAACTCCAATTTTGAATCAGGAAAGCTTCTTGTAAAAGAGATACCGGTGCCGTCCAAGGAGGAGCTCCCGGATCCAGTCCCGGGGGAGAGCAGTGCTCCTGGATTGATATTCCGCTCAGGTCTTGCAGGTCAATCCAGAGTTGTCCTGCAGGCGGGAACCGTCAGCCGTTTTGTAGATTTTATCTGAAATTGTTACTTTCGCGCTGTAAAGTGCGATTATGAGAAAGACAGTATATATTTTGGCAGTATTCCTGGCCGTGGCGACGGTGTCACTGCCGGGATGTAAGAAGCCGACGGCCGGATGGGGCAGTCTGAGCGGACATGTTACAGCATCTGTGTCCGGAGAACCTTTGGAAGGTGTGTCTGTCATGTACGGAGATTCAGCGGTCATGACAGATTCTGAGGGAGCGTACTTCTATGAAGGGGTGCCGGACGGCCTTCAGGGAATAAGATTCAGTATGGGTGGATACTATCCACTTATGAAACAAGTCAATATAACGGCGGGTGGAGAGGTTGTCTGCGATGTCGTTATGGATATCATCACGGCAGGCTGGGCAGTAGGAGCAGGTGACAGCGGCTACGGGACGATTCTGTATTCCTCGGATGCCGGCAGGTCATGGGTTCGGCAGGGCTCTCCTTCAATGGTTCCTGATGTGAGGTTGAAAGACGTTTTTGCAGTGGATGATCAGATATGTTGGATAGGAGGTGAGGCTGATACCCTGCATGGAACGACGGTGATTCTATTTACCAAGGACGGCGGGGCTACCTGGAGCAATCAAGGTTCTTCACTCAGAACTTCGCGACCTGTGTCCATAGCGGCCATAGTAGCTCAGAACAAGGATACTGCCTGGGCGGTTACTTCAGATACGTGCATGGTCTTGAAGACGATAAACGGGGGAGGCTTGTGGAGTGTCTGCAGGGAGTCATCCTCAGTGGCGGCATATTCAGCATTGACAACATTGGACGGCAGGAGTCTTTGGTGTTGCGGAAAGTCCGCTGACGGAAATGTCGTGGTGGAGTATTCTCCGGACGGAGGTACTACATGGTCGGAGATGCCTGTGAATGCGGCTTCTTCTTCTCAGACACCTACTGATATATATGCTGTGCCTGGTCCTGTGCTGTATCTCTCAGGTACAGGGTCAATGGGTGTTCTCCGTTCAAATGATAAAGGAAGTACATGGGTGCAGGCCTTGGCCGCTGATGTGGACATTCGTGCCTTGGAGGCGTGTTTTGATTATTGCCTGTGGGCTGCCGGTGAAGAGGGCGTGATGTATCTTTCCAGAGACAGTTTCAGTACCAGGGAGGAGATTCATCCAGGCGATGACGTATATTCTTCCGGAGCGATATCTTCTATATCGATGTTGAGAGATGCTGCCAGGGGAGCATGTTCTGTCTTGTCTTATTCAGGTGAGATAGGCACTATATACTATACAGTAGATGAAGGCCGGACATGGAGCCGGAGTTCGGTTCCTTTTGATTTCAGTATAGAATCTATAGATTTTGTCGGAGGAAACAATTAGTTTGGCACGGAGTTTGTAATAGAAATAAGCGATAGTTTTTTCATAGGTTAAGTTTTAGGTTAAGTTAAGCAGCACACCCTAAGTCGTGAGATTTGGGGTGTGTTATTTTATTCGTATGACCAGTTCCTGAAGGCTGCGTTTTGGAACATGATGCGTCTCATCGGCGTCTCTCCAGTATTTGTAGTCTCCATCTCTCATGTCTTCCAGCACGACTGTCTCCTTCGGCTTGCCGAGGGCTATCACATTCATGACCGAGAATCTGTCATCGAGTTCCAGCACAGCGTGGAGCTCTTTTCTCCTGACAGCCGCAATTATGCATCCTCCGTAGCCGAGGGCCGTGGCCTGCAGTAGTATGCTTTGGGCGGTAATGCCACAGTCCTCGGACATAATGTTCGGCGTGAGGCTTTTATCCAACAACTGTATTATGTATGCGTAAGGGCGTTCTCCCTCTTCCGGACCCGGCCATTCGGCCAGATATCCCGCCCATGCCAGGGTGGGGAAAATCCGGCTGTTCAGATGCTGATTGCTGGATATTAGGAATTTGAGAGCCTGAATGTTGCGGCCGGAGGGAGACAGGCGGGCAGCATCGGCAATGGTCATCAGGTCGTTTTCTGGTATGATGTAATCTTGGTAGAAACGTCTGCGGCTCCTGTTTCTGAGGAGTGCTTCCCGGACATCCATTGTGCTGTACCGTTATATGATAGGCATGATTGAAATGATTCTTATGTCATTGACAGGACAGTCCCGGGAGTCTGTCTGTGCAGATGCAATGCGGTCTATGACGTCAAAGCCGTCCAGGGTCTCGCCGAATACGGTGTATTGCCCGTCAAGATGGGAGCAGTAATCCGGATTGTGGACGATGTAGAACTGGGAGCCGGATGATTCTCTTTGCGGATTGGCGGTGTCGCCCTTTCTGGCTGCGGCAAGGGCTCCTTTCTTATGGGTGTGGTTCGGCAGAATCTCGGCCGGGATGGTGTAACCGGGGCCTCCGGTGCCATAGGAGGGCTTGTTGGCCGGATCTTTTGTGAGGGGGTCTCCGGTCTGAATCATGAAATTATGGATGACTCTGTGAAAGAGCAGGCTGTCGTAGAATCTTTCCGAAGCCAGTTTTACAAAGTTGTCTCTGTGAAGAGGGGTGTCCTTGTACAGCATGATAGTTATGGTACCCTCAGTCGTGTATATCTCGAATAAAGGCTCTTCAGGAAGGTCATTCGGGTTGAATGCGAGAGTAGAGTCAATGGGGGGAACCTGTGTCGTATCCTGATCGTGATTGTCGTTCCCGTTCTGGCCGGAATTGTCTGATTGATAGTTGCTTCTGTCGTTGCATGAGAAAAGGGCCAATATGGCGGCGGCTGTCATAATAAAAATTTTTGATTTCATGATGATGTTTCTATATCTTTGAATGAATTTTACAAAGATAATGATGAACATCCGAATTATCCCAATATTTTTGCTTTTATTTCATTCCGTGGCGATATTGCCGGCGTCGGGACAGTCTGTCGGACTTGTTCTCAGCGGTGGAGGAGCGAAGGGCCTTTCCCATATCGGCGTGATAAAGGCATTGGAGGAGAACGGCATCCCTATAGACTACATATCAGGGACTTCCATAGGCTCCATAGTGGGTGGCCTTTATGCCGTGGGACTGTCTCCGGATGACATCATATCCCTTATGAAGACCGAGCAGTTCAGGACATGGTATACGGGAGAGGGGGAGAGGGAGTTCTTTACCCATCTTTATTCGGGCTATCCTACTCCGTCGATGATTACAGTCAATATGAAGTGGGATGAGAAGGCGCTGGAGGAAGGCAAGCGCAAGGTCAAGATATCACTGCCTACGTCGCTGGTTTCCCCGTTCCCGATGGATATAGCCTTTGTCCAGATCTTCGCCAATGCCTCGGCTGCGGCTGGCTATGATTTCGATAATCTGATGATTCCGTTCTTTTGTGTGTCGGCTGATGTGATGAAAAAGCAGCCATATGTGTCGGACAGCGGGGATTTGGGGACTGCCATACGGGCATCGATGACATTTCCGGCGTATTTCAAGCCGGTGAAGCTGGACTCGCTGCTGCTTTTTGACGGGGGATTCTACAATAATTTCCCATGGGAGATAATGAGGAACAAATATCATCCCGATGTCATAATAGGCTCCAAGTGTGTCAAGGGCGAGCCGATAAGCGCGGATCAGGATGATCTTTACAAACAGTTGGAGACCATCATGACTGTGGATACGGACTATGATATACCTGAGAGCGAAGGTGTGCTGATATCGGGAGTGTACGATTATTCCCTTCTGGAATTTGACAAGATAGATGAACTGGTGCAGAAGGGTTATGATACGGCGATGCTCTATATGGACGAGATCAAGGAGAGAGTACACAGGCGCAGGGATATCTCGCAGGTGGATTCTATGCGTATTGCTTTCCGCAAACGTTGTCTGGAACTTAAATTCGACTCGGTGTCGGTGGAGGGTAACCTGACTGAGGATCAGAAACAGTATATAAGCGCCACGATTACGGATAAGAAGAAGATATTCTCTTTCAACCAGGCGAAAAGAGGATATTACAGGGTTCTTTCGACAAATGCCGTACAGTCATTCTTCCCGACAGCTGAACTGGGACGCGACTCGCTGTTTATCCTCCGCCTGCAGACTACGCCAAAGAACGTGCTGTCTCTTTCGGTCGGCGGCAATATCTCCTCCTCGTCCCTGATGCAGGGGTATGTTGGACTGTCGCATACTCATTTTTCCAAACATCCGTGGAACGCCGCGGTCAATCTGGATATAGGGCAGTTCTTTACTGGAGCGGGACTGTATTTCAGGCAGCACATAGGTATCAAGCCGCTGTTCCTGTATGAGGTGATGCTGAATGCGCAGTCTTTCGATTACTTCAGGAGCAGCCAGGGAATACTGCAGTCCAATTCGCTGGCCAAGAATATCCGGGAGACCGAGTATTTCCTGACGCTGAACATGGGTACTCCGATTTCCTACAATAGTAACATCCTGCTGGAATTCGGAGCCACAGCAGGTGTCAATAGATATGATTATTTCCCGGCAGAGAACTATTCCCAGTACGACAAGAAGGACAGGACGTATCTGTCCTATCTTACAGCCAGGCTGAAGATGGCCCAGACAACATTGAATTACAACATGTATCCGTCTTCGGGACGGCACCGTCTGCTGGAGTTCCGCTATATACTCAGCCATGAGAGGCACGTTGAGGGAACTATGTATGCGGACGGCACGTCAGTAACCCAGCCGCTTAAGAGCACTCTTCTGGCCCGGCTCAATCTGGAGGATTATTATGACCTGGGCAGATGGTTCTCGCTGGGTTACAATCTGGACATTACGGTATCCACTCCGCTTGATCTCTGTGATTATACATCTACGATGATGGCCATGCCGGCTTTCCAGCCGACAATACACAGCAGGACCCTGATGCTGGAGGCTTACCGGGCTCCGATATATGTCGGTTTTACCGTAAATCCTGTAATAAAGTTTACAAAGACAGTATTCCTGCATCTATCCGGAGGCTATTTTCAGCCTTATAAAGAACTGTTGGAGACGGCAAGTGGAGGATATACTTATTCGCAGCCTCTTCCCCGTGGCGGTTTTGTAGGCAATGCCGCTATTGTATGGCAGTCTCCGATAGGACCGATATCGCTTTCCTGCGCCTATTATGAGAAGGCGGAGAAAGCCAAGTGGTATCCTTCGTTCAACATAGGTTTTCTGATATTCAGGGAACACGGTCTTAGAAATTAAATACGGCGTGCTATGGGAATGAGACAGATATTGGGTAAGCTGGCCGGGCAGACGGCAATCTACGGGACGAGCACCATCGTGGCCCGTTTCCTGAACTATATGCTGCTGCCTCTGTACACCTATACGCTTTCCACTTCGGATTACGGAGTCCTGACGGAGTTCATGTCTTATATTGCGGTGTTTCAGGTGCTGCTGACCCTGGGCCTGGAAACCGGCTGCTTCCGTTTCGCCAACAAGGAAGGATATGAGCCCAGAAAGGTCTTTTCCAGTGCTCTTCTGGCAGTGTCCGCTGTGTCGGCGGTCTTCCTGCTGCTGATGATTCTGTTCGGCAAGGATCTGGCCGTGAGGATGGGGTACGGAGGATACTGGAATATCTATATCTACATAGGTGTCATCCTGTTCGCCGATTGTTTCACTGCTATTCTGTTCGCCAAGCTCCGGTGTGAGTCCAGGGCCTGGAGATTCGCCGTTTTCAAGACGGTAAAGATTCTGACGGAAGCGGGGACCAATCTGCTGCTGTTCCTGTGGTATCCAGGATATGCGGCGGCTCATCCGGACAATCTGCTTTCGGGGCTGATTCCGGCAGTGCCGGATTTCTCGTATCCGATATTCGCCATAGTCGTGAGCTGCGTGGTGTGCCTCCTGCTGTTTATCCCCGAGCTGTTCCGCCTGCGCCTGTCACCGGACGGGACAACACTTAAGAGGATGCTGCGTTATTCCCTGCCGCTGATGGTGGCCGGTCTGCCCGGAGTCATGAACGATTTTCTGGACCGTATCCTCTTCCGTTTCTTCAACGTGGACGACTCGTTGTGGAGGGCTGATCTCGGTATATATCAGGCCGGAGTGAAGGTGGCGGTCATCATGTCGCTCTTCGTGCAGATGTTCCGTTTCGCGGCTGAGCCGTTCTTCTTTTCCAATACCGGGCAGAAAGATTTCAAGCGGGTATACGCCTCTGTCATGGAGTATTTCGTGATGTTCTGTATGCTCATCTTCCTGGGTGTCGTCTTTTACCTGGATGTCATCGAACTGATAGTCGGGCGGGATTTCCGGGCCGGTATGGATATCGTGCCGGTGATGCTGCTGGCCTATATGATGATGGGGATGCTCTTCAACGTCTCCATGTGGTACAAGCTCTCTGACCGTTCCTCATTTGCGATATACATTACCCTGGCCGGCCTGGCGGTGACGGCCGTCATCAACATCTGTTTCCTGCCGGTGTATTCCTATCACGCTGCTGCATGGGGACATTTCGTCAGCTATTTTGTCATGCTTGTGCTCAGTACAGTCCTGGGCAACAGGTTTTATCCCATACCTTATAAGTGGGGCCGGATTCTCTCGGTCATAGCCTTCGCGCTGCTGCTGTACGGGGCCGCCATGGCCCTGCCTGACTCCGTCCCTTACGGATGGACCCTTGCACTGCGGACTCTCCTTATCGGAGTGTACCTGGGCGGACTTTATTTTTCCGAAAAATATTTAAAACGATATAAGCGACATGAAAGTAAAGATAGTCAATAACTCCCCTTTCGGGCTGCCTTCCTATTCAACTCCCCTTTCAGCGGGGATGGACCTTCGGGCAGCTCTCTCTGAACCGGTGACTCTTAAGCCGCTGGAGAGGCAACTTGTTCCCACCGGACTGCATATTGAACTGCCGGCCGGATACGAGGCGCAGGTGAGGCCCCGCAGCGGACTGGCCGCGAAGCACGGTATATCAATTGTCAATTCGCCCGGGACGATAGATGCCGATTACCGTGGGGAGATCAAGGTGATACTTGTGAACCTTTCGACAGAGGATTTTGTAATCAACCCTGGAGAGCGCATAGCCCAGATGGTGGTGGCCCGTCATGAGAGAGTCGAGTGGGAGGAGGTAGATGTATTGGAGGCCAGTGAGAGGGGAGAGGGCGGTTTCGGATCAACAGGAAGAAAATAATCTTGTGTATGAACAGAGAATTGGAAAACAGGCTGTACGATGCATTTGTCTCCAGCAGCGGGGTCTCTACCGACAGCCGCAGGATAGAGAGCGGAGCGATGTTCTTCGCTTTGCGCGGAGACAATTTTGACGGGAACCGGTTTGCTCAGCCGGCCTTGGACAAGGGTGCGGTGTATGCGGTGGTGTCCCGGG
The DNA here is from genome assembly GCA_944323785.1 of uncultured Bacteroidales bacterium. GTDB lineage: Bacteria > Bacteroidota > Bacteroidia > Bacteroidales > UBA932 > Coprenecus. The sequence goes on from CALUTU010000010.1 coordinate 18,413, forward strand.
ACAGCGGGTTTGCCGACGGCGGCAGGTTCATAGTGGTGGACGACACTTTGGAGGCTTTGCAGGCTCTGGCCCGGATGCACCGTTCCCGTTTCCGCATACCCGTTATCGGCCTTACCGGGACCAACGGCAAGACTACCACGAAAGAGCTTCTTTGTTCCGTGCTCTCGGCAAGATACCGTGTGACCGCTACGCAAGGCAATCTGAACAACCACATCGGGGTGCCGCTCACCTTGCTGCGCATTACGGAGCGGACAGAGGTGGCTGTGGTGGAGATGGGAGCCAATCATCCCGGAGAGATAGCCGCACTGGCTTCGATCGCGCTTCCGGATTACGGACTTATAACCAATGTCGGCAAGGCGCACATAGAGGGCTTCGGCTCTTTCGACGGAGTCAAGAGGGCAAAGGGAGAGCTGTATGACTATCTGCAGAGGACGGCGGATACCGCTTTCCTCAATGTGGATGACGACAATCTCTGTGCGATGGCCTCCCAGCGGCCTGACCTGTGGACTGTACGTTATGGAGTGGAGTCTGCGGGAGTGGAGATCCTGCCGGTGACTGCCGAAGAGCCTTATCTGAGACTGGATGTGCCGGACGGAGACGGAATGCTGCGTGTCAATACCAGGCTCATAGGCTCTTACAATGCTCCCAATGTGATGGCGGCCCTGTGTGTGGGACAGTATTTCGGCGTAGCCTTGAAGGATGCCGCTGCGGCTGTGGAGGCATACGTGCCCGCCAACCTCCGTTCGCAGCTGGAGCGGACGGAACGCAACCTGCTGGTGCTGGACACCTATAATGCCAATCCTTCAAGCATGAAAGCCTCGCTGGACAATTTCTCCGCATCGCGCTTTCCTCATAAGATGGTGATTTTAGGGCAGATGCTGGAACTCGGCCCGGATTCGTCGGATGAGCACCGGAGGGTTATAGATAGGGTGGCGGCCATGAAGGACTGTGAGAGAGCGGTCTTCGTAGGGGAGGAGTTTGAGAAAGCGGCGGCTGTATGTCCTGTGGCTGGGGATGCGCGTTTCAGGTTCTGCCATGATGTCGCTGAGGCCCGTGAGGTTCTTGGAAAAGAGCCGGCGGAAGGACTGTCAATATTGATGAAGGGCTCCAACGCTGTCGGTCTGCCTTCACTGAAAGATTTATTATAGGTACGGCTGATTATGTCCTCAACTGCTGTTGTCATACTCAATTGGAACGGAAAGGATTTCATGAAGAAATTCATTCCGCAGATACTGTCACGTACTTACTTTTCAGGCGGTTCTGCCCTGTATGTGGCCGACAACGGTTCTCAGGACGGGTCTGTGGAATGGCTCAGGGAGACGTGGCCGGACGGGGAGGTTAGACTTATCTGCTTTGACCGCAACTACGGCTTTACGGGAGGTTACAACCGGGCCTTTGCGGAGATTGAACGCTCCGGGGCGAAGTTTGACTACTATCTGCTGCTCAATTCGGATATAGAGGTTACGGACGGCTGGCTCGGGGAACTGGAGCGTTTTATGGACTCGCATCCACGCTGCGGAGCATGTGCGCCCAAGATTCTCAGCTATGACCGCAGGACGATGTTCGAACATGCCGGAGCCTGCGGCGGATATGTGGACAGGTGGTATTTCCCTTACTGCCGGGGCCGTATTCTTTCAAAGGTAGAGGAGGACATGGGACAGTACGATACTCCGTGCCGGGTGTTCTGGGCTTCCGGTGCCGCTCTTATGGTCCGCTCCGGGCTATGGAAGCAGTCAGGAGGGCTGGATGAGTCGTTTTTCGCGCACATGGAGGAGATAGACCTGTGCTGGAGGGCTCAGCTTGCCGGCTGGGAGATATGGGCGGTGCCTTCTTCCAGGGTCTATCATGTCGGGGGAGGAACTTTGCCCAACAACTCGCCCCGCAAGCTGTACCTCAATTTCCGCAACAACCTCCTGATGATGTACAAGAATCTTCCGGACGGTGCCCGTGGGCGGATAGTGCTGTCCAGGATGTGCATAGACGGTATTATCGCCTGCCTGTATCTTCTGGCGGGAAAGATGTCGTTTTTCAAGGCTGTCATCAAGGCTCACAGGGACTTCCGCAGTATGCGCCGGAGTGTGGTCAGGACAGTCGCGGCATGTTCTGTGACGCGCCCGAAAGTCACTATGGTGGCCCTGGCGTTGAAAGGATTCAGATATCCTGACGGAAAAATTGGAGATTGAGGATATTATATTACTTTTGCAGCGTTTTTGTAACAACATATTATAACCTATTTTATGGCTTTTACTAACAATGTGATGATCGTGCGCCACAAACTGCTGGCGATGATGGTTAATAAGTGGAAACAGGACAAACTCTGCACAGATATAGATCGGCTGCCTATAGAGCTGAGTCCGCGCAGGTCCGAGGTGCTGGGCAGATGCTGCGTCCATAAGGAGAGAGCGGTATGGAAATACAAGATGTTCCCCCTGCTGGGTTACGACATGAACGACGAGAAGGACGAGCTGACACCTCTGTCGGACTACGCCCGCCGGGTGGTCAATAGGGAAAGAGAGCAGAAGGACAATATCATGTGCGTGATTGACGAGGCCTGCTCATCTTGCGTGAAGACCAACTATGAGATTACCAATCTCTGCCGCGGATGTGTGGCCCGCAGCTGCTCCATGAACTGTCCCAAGCACGCCATCACCCATGACAAGAAGAATCACGGTCAGGCTGTGATAGATCACGATCTCTGCATCAACTGCGGAAAGTGCTATCAGAGCTGCCCTTATCATGCTATAGTATATGTTCCCGTGCCCTGCGAGGAGGCCTGCCCTGTAAAGGCTATTTCCAAGGATGAGTACGGAGTGGAGCATATCGATGAGAGCAAGTGTATCTATTGCGGAAAGTGCCTGAACGCATGTCCTTTCGGCGCTATATTCGAGATATCTCAGGTCTTCGATGTGCTGAACAGCATCCAGGACGGAGAGTCTGTGGTGGCTATGGTGGCTCCTTCTATCCTCGGTCAGTTCAATACCACTAAGGAGAAACTTTACGGTGCCATCAAGGCCATCGGCTTTTCGGCAGTGGTAGAGGTCGCCGAGGGTGCCATGCTCACAGTCTCCAACGAGGCTGTCGAGCTTAAGGAAAAGCTGCAGGAAGGTCAGCCTTTCATGACCACCAGCTGCTGCCCTTCATATATCCAGCTCGTCAGGAAGCATATTCCGGATATGGCTCCGTTCGTGTCGGCATCCGGATCTCCGATGTACTACAGTGCCCAGGTCATCAAGGAAAAGTTTCCCGATGCCAAGCAGGTGTTCATCGGCCCGTGCATAGCAAAGCGTAAGGAGGCCAAGGAGAATCCCAATGTGGATTACGTCATGACATTCGAGGAACTCGGAAGCGTCTTCTCCGGTTATGAGATAGATTTCGACAAGGTAGAGCCTTATCATGTGGAATATCTCTCCGTCAAGGAGGCTCACGCTTTCGGACAGAGCGGAGGAGTCGCCGGCGCAGTGCAGTCGTTCCTCGGGGAGAATGTCAACTTCCTCAAGGTGGCCGGCATGGACAAGAAGAACATCGCCCTGCTCAAGAGCTACGCGAAGACCAAGAAGGCTCCGGCCCAGTTCCTGGAGATGATGGTATGTCCGGACGGCTGTATATCCGGCCCCTGCACCTACAACGATGCTGCCGCCGGCAAGAAACAGTACAACACCGAGCTGGACACCATCGACGACACCTACGCCTCCCGCCGCGAGGCCCCTAAGACCGAATAATATTTGGAGAGTATAAAGCCAAAGGCCCTGGTTGCCAATGTGCGGCCAGGGCCTTTTATGGTGAGAGGGTTATTTCCAGAGGTGCTCAGGGTAGATGCCTGCGTTTATCAGCTGGCGGATGCGGCTGACTACGTAGGGACGGTCCTCCTTGTAGGTGACACCGAACCACTGGGCATCGCTGTTGAGTACTTTGAGGCTGGCTTTGCCCTCGTTTATGAGCTGGTTGACGCACAGAGGGATGAAGAATTCGGCCTTGGGGTTGGCCATGTTGGCCGGGTCGGAGAGGAACTTCTTAAAGAGACGTTCAGACTCGTCGAAAAAGTCCGGGGTGAATCCGAACAGGTTCATGGAAACGACGGTGTTCTCGTCCAGGGGATGCAGGCCGTCCCCGTCCTTGTACATGATGCGGCCGTCCTCCATACGCTGAATCGCAGTGCGCTCTACTATTGAGACTAGATTGCCGTCAGCATTGACGGAGCACTCTCCGCGGGACACAGTGCCGTAGTCGGAGAGGGTGTTGTGCAGATTGTAGCCGACCATGGAGTACTTGCCGGTCTGTCCGTCTACGCTGCGCAGGTAGTCGGCCAGTACGGTGTAGCCTTCACGGCCGTAGAAGTCATCGGAGTTGATGACGGCGAAGGGAGTGCTGACTACAGGAGCGGCCATCATTACGGCGTGACATGTGCCCCAGGGTTTCTCGCGGCCCTCCGGTACTGAGAAACCATCGGGCAGGTATTCGAGTTCCTGAAAGACGAACTCAATCTCAACCTTTCCGCCGAAATGCTCCGGTGTGAATATCTCTCGGAAAGCCTTTTCAAATGAGTGGCGGATGATGAACACTACTTTGCCGAATCCAGCCCGTACGGCATCGTAAATCGAGTAATCTATGATGGCCTCACCGTTGGGACCGACTCCGTCCATCTGCTTGAGGGAGCCGTAGCGGGAACCCATGCCCGCCGCCAATACTACTAATGTCGGTTTCATATGTGCAATCTTGATACGTTATCAGGGAACACTGTAAATGGTTAAATGGTTGAAACTCAGTCTGTTTAAAAATAGAAAGGTGCCGTGTCCAGGTTTCAAAAGGCAACGTGGCACCTTTTTGAATCGTATTAATCTGATTATTAAGACATTGGTAAATAAAGCCAATCCCGCGCGTTATATAAAAGAGGCCGTAACGGATATACATCAATTACGGCCCCTAAATCAAAGTGCATAAGGTGTGTCAGAGTCGGTAAACCGCAAGGCATCGCAGCTGTTTGCCTGCTATGACGCGCCGCACCGTAATTATCGCTCCAGCTTATGGATAGCCAGTCCGCTCCTGAGCTTAGGCTCGAACCAGGTAGTCTTGGGAGGCATGATGTTGCCTGTATCGGCTATCCTGATGAGCTGCTTCATGGATACTGGATACAGGGCGAAAGCCGCTGCCATCTCGCCTGAGTCAACTCTCTTCTTGAGCTCTCCGAGTCCACGGATACCGCCTACGAAATCAATACGTTTCGAAGTGCGGAGATCCTTGATGTCGAGGAGCTTGTCGAAGATGAGGTTGGAGCAGATGGTGACATCGAGTCCACCGATGGGATCGTTGTCATCGTATGTGCCCTTCTTGGCTGTCATTGAGTACCAGTGTCCACCGAGGTACATCGAGAAGTTGTGCAGGTTCTTGGGCTTGTATATGTCTGTACCCATGTCCTTGATCTCGAAGTCCTCGCCAAGTTTATCGAGGAACTGCTCGGGAGTCATGCCGTTGAGATCCTTTACAACGCGGTTGTAGTCGATGATCTTGAGGTGGCTCTCAGGGAATACCACTGCCATGAAGTAGTTGTACTCCTCAGTTCCGTTGTGGTTGGGGTTCTGACGGCGTTTCTCCTCACCTACGAGAGCAGCTGCGGCGGTCCTGTGGTGACCGTCTGCTACGTAGAAGGCAGGGATGGTAGAGAATATCTCTGTTATCCTTTTGATGTCCTCATCGTTGTCTATTACCCAGAAATGGTGTCCAAAACCGTCGTCCTCAGCTACGAAGTCATATTCGGGCTTGCCGTCAGTGTACTTCTTCACGATAGCATTGATCTCGGTGTTGTCAGGGTATGCGAAGAATACGGGCTCGATGTTGGCGTTCTGGATACGGACGTGGATCATACGGTCCTCTTCCTTGTCCTTGCGGGTGAGCTCATGCTTCTTGATCTTACCTGTCATGTAGTCCTCAACGTTGGCACAGAGCACGATACCGTACTGGGTACGGCCGTTCATGGTCTGGGCGTAGACATAGTAGCACTCCTTCTTGTCCTGCACGAGCCAGCCTTTTTCCTGCCATTTCTTGAAGTTCTCGACAGCCTTGTCATAGGCCTGCTGTGAGTGCTCGTCGATGATGGGGTCGAAGTCGATCTCGGGCTTGGTGATGTGAAGGAGGGACTTCTCGCCTGCCTCAGCCTTGGCTTCCTGGGAGTTGAGCACGTCGTACGGACGGGCGGCCACTTCCTTTACGATGGCCTTGGGAGGGCGGATAGCTGCGAAAGGTTTTACTTTTACCATATTGTTTCTCTCCTATTGACTATTTGTTTACCTGGAACTTGCGGTTGCCTGTGGCGAAGAAGTCGCAGATCTGGTTGGCTGCTGCTACTCCCGCGTTGATATTGGCCTCGGCGGTCTCGGCTCCCATCTTCTTGGGGGTGGCGAAGACTCTCTTGCCGAACTTCTCGTTGAGCTCTGCCTGGTTGGTGGCGGCGATATCTGTGATGTACTTCAGGTCCTGTCTCTCCTCGAGTACCTTTACGAGTTCTGGCTCGTTGATGACTTCCTTGCGGGCGGTGTTCACGAGGCAGCCTCCCTTAGGCATTCTGGACAGAAGTGCGTAGCCGATAGAGTTCTTTGTCTCATTGGTGGCAGGAATGTGCAGGGACACGAAGTCGCTCTTTGCATAGAGGTCCTCGAGTGAGGCGGCTACCTCGACTCCTTCAGCCTGAATCTTCTCAGCGGGAACGAAGGGGTCAAAGGCCATGATCTTCATGCCGAAGCTCTTTGCGTGAGCGGCTACCAGACGGCCGACATTGCCGTAAGCCTGGATACCGAGGGTCTTGCCCTTGAGCTCTGAGCCTGTGCCCGGAGTGAACTGGTTACGTGAGATGTAGATCATCATGCCGATAGCGAGTTCGGCCACGGCGTTGGAGTTCTGGCCGGGAGTGTTCATGGCCACGATGCCTCTCTCGGTGCAGGCTGCCAGGTCGAGGTTGTCATAACCGGCGCCGGCGCGGACTACTATCTTCAGCTTGGGTGCGGCAGCAATGACTTCCTTGGTTACCTTGTCGGAACGCACGATAAGAGCGTCTGCATCGGCTACGGCTGCATAAAGGTCTTTGACATCAGTGTATTTCTCAAGAGTTGCAAGCTCATGACCGCCTTTCTCCACGATTTCGCGGATCTGGTCGACGGCTACCTTTGAGAAAGGTTTCTCGGTTGCTACTAAAACTTTCATTGTGAATATTTTAAAGTGTTGATTATAAACTATTGAAAAAACCGAACCCCGGCAGTCCGGTTATGATGTGGATATGCCGGGGTTGCGGAGTTTAATTATTTGTGCATCTTCTCGAACTCCTGCATGCAGGCGATCAGAGCCTCTACTGCCTCGATAGGGCAGGCGTTGTAGATGGAGGCGCGGAATCCGCCTACTGAGCGGTGGCCCTTGATACCTACCATGCCTTTCTCTTTTGCGAATGCGAGGAACTCGTCCTGGAGGTCCTCATGGCCGGGAGCCATTACGAAGCATACGTTCATCAGTGAACGGTCCTCCTTGGCGGCTGTACCTACGAAGAGTGAGTTGCGGTCGATCTCGTCATAGAGCATGCCGGCTTTCTTCTTGTTGAGCTCGTACATGGCCTTTACACCACCCTGAGCCTTAACCCACTTCAGGGTCTCGGTCATAACGAAGATGGAGAACACAGGAGGAGTGTTGAACATGGACTCACCCTCGATGTGTGTGCGGTAGTCGAGCATGGTGGGCAGATAACGGGATACCTTGCCGAGAATCTCGTCCTTAACGATAACGAATACTACTCCGGCAGGACCTACGTTCTTCTGGGCACCTCCGTAGATCAGAGCATACTTCGAAATGTCCACGGGACGGCTCATGATATCGGATGACATATCGGCTACGAGGGGCACGGGGCAGTCCATATCCTCATGAATCTCAGTGCCCTTGATGGTGTTGTTGGTGGTGATGTGGAAATAGTCGAGGTCTGTGGGAATCTCGTATCCCTTAGGGATGTAGGTGTAGTTCTTGTCAGCTGAGGAAGCCACAGCATAGGCGTTGCCGATACCCTTGGCCTCTTTCAGGGCTTTCTTTGCCCATACGCCTGTCTCCAGGTAGCCGGCCTTGTTCTCGAGAAGGTTCATGGCCACATAGAGGAACTGGAGGGATGCACCGCCGCCCAGGAAGAGGACGCTGTATCCTTCAGGAATGTTGAGGAGCTCTTTCCAGAGAGAACGGCACTCGTCCATAACGGCCTCCCACTCCTTGCTTCTGTGAGACACTTCTATTACGGACATTCCTGTACCCTTAAAGTCTTTGAGGGCCTCGATAGCCGCTTCGATAGCCGGTTTGGGCAGAACGCAGGGACCGGCGTTGAAATTATAAGCTTTTTTCATATTGTAAAAATTGTTAAAAATGTTTAATCGTTATTAAGCGACAAAGTTACAAAATATTTGTGACAATGGGTAAAAATTATAAATCAGTAATCTTTTCGCAGTATACGCACTGCAACTGTATCTCAGAGCCTTTTACTATGGTCCTGAACCTTGTCGGGATATCTTCGTGGTTGGTCACGCACATGGGGTTGATGCACTTGACTATGCCGCAGATGGTCTCAGGGATGGTCAGCAGCCGTTTTTCAACTACTTTGAAGTCCCGTATGATGTTCACGCTGGCGTTGGGGGCGATGAGGGCTATCTTGTTCAACTCGTCGTCCCTGAAGAATCTTTCGGATATCTTGATGATGCCCTTGCGGCCCATGGACTTGCTGTCCAGATTGACCCCGAATGTGACCGGATGCTCGGATCCGCTCAGACCGAGGATGTCTATTACCTTGAATACCTGGCAACTGGGGATGTGATCCAGAACGGTGCCGTTCTTTATCGCGCTTACTTTGAGTTGTCTGTCGTCGTTTCTTTCCATAAGGCTGTCCTCCTATCTTTTACCGAGTAAGTATGAGATGATGGCCATGCGGACGTACATTCCGTTCTCGGCCTGCTTGAAATACCATGCGTAGGGCGTGTCGTCCACGTCCGTGGATATCTCCTGCAGTCTGGGCAGGGGATGAAGTATCTTCATGTTCGGACGCACGTCAGAAAGCATGGACGCATTGAGGCTGTATACATTCTTGACTTTCTCGTATTCCACTGGGTCGGTGAACCGCTCCTGCTGGATGCGGGTCATGTACAGGATGTCCGTGCTGTCCAGATATTCCCGCAGGTCGGCAGTCTCCTTATAGGGGATGCCCTTGCTGTCCATGAAGTCGCGGTACTCCTGAGGCAGCTTCAGCTCGTCCGGAGCGGTGAACTCGAACTCAGGGGAGAAGTGGCTCATGGCCTGGAGCAGGGAGTGTACGGTTCTGCCGTACTTGAGGTCGCCCACCATGTTGATATTGATGTGGTCCAGACGGCCCTGGGTCTGTCTGATGGTGTACAGGTCCAGCAGGGTCTGGGTGGGGTGCTGGTTGGCTCCGTCGCCGGCGTTGATGACGGGCACTGAGGCAACCTCCGAGGCATAGCGTGCGCTGCCCTCCAGGGGATGCCGCATAACTATCAGGTCTACATAGTTGGATACCATCTTGATGGTGTCCTTCAGGCTCTCACCCTTGCGGATACTGGTGTTGGCCGCGTCAGAGAAGCCGATGACTCTGGCACCAAGCCGGTTGGCCGCAGTCTCGAAGCTCAGCCTGGTTCTGGTGGACGGCTCGAAGAAGATGCAGGCCACGACCTTGTCGCTCAGAAAAGTCTGGGACTTGTTGTGCTCCATCTCCTCGGCTACATCGAGGATGTGCAGTATCTCCTCTTTGGTGAAGTCCTGAATGGATATTAAACTTTTAGGCATATATCATTTATATTATATGTGTTCCACTTTGGCCTCGGCATCGGTCATGCGCTGGACGAACCGGTCCGAGTCGCGGAGTCGTACGCTCATCTCCAGGCGGCATTCGTTCCCTGTATCGAACCTGGAGGGGGACAGGCCCATGTCCTTCATCACCTTCATTACCCGGTCCATACCGGTGTAGTCAAATGTCACCGCAAAGGTCTCGGTTGCGGTTTTCTCCACTATCCTGCCGTGGGCTACCGCATCAGCGGCCGCGCTCCGGTAGGCGTTGATCAGACCTGGTACTCCGAGTTTTATGCCTCCGAAGTAACGGACGACCACGATCAGTATGTCACTCAGTCCGGCCGACTGTATCTGCCCGAATATCGGCCTGCCGGCAGTGGACGAAGGCTCTCCGTCATCGTTCATCCTCCACACATTGCCCTCAAGCCCGAGCCTGTACGCATAGCAGTGATGCCGCGCATCGTAGTATTCTTTCCGTATCCGCTCCAGATGCTGTTTTATCTCCTCTTCCGATGTCACCGGATATGCAAAAGCGAGAAACTTGCTGCCTTTCTCCTTATACAGCCCCTCCGACGGGGCCTCCAGGCTCTTGAAAGTGTCGTTTCTCTCCTGTGTATCCATGTCTGTCCGTTTGAGCCCCTAAGTTAGGCAAAAAAGGCGGATGAGCCTAAAATTTTTTATCTTTGGGCTGTCAACTGATTGAAAAATGCATAGAGGTCAATTTATAGAAAGGTATGCGGCTTTGGGGAGAAGGATTGAGGGGTGGCTGGAGGGGAAAGAGAAATGGCCGGAGCTGGATGCGGCGGTGGAACTTTCGGCGCGGGACAATGTGTTCTTCACGCCGTGGATGCAGTGCCGTGCCCTCGGAGCCCTGGCGGAAGGGATGCTGAGGGAGGACGTGCTGAGGAAGTGGCTGGAACAATATACTGTTCCAGGAGCGGCGGCATCGGGAAAGGTCTGCGGAGTGGTGGCGGCCGGCAATATCCCGGCGGTAGCGTTTCACGATATCCTGTCGGTGCTGGCGGCGGGCTGGAAGCCGGTGGTCAAACTCTCATCGAAGGACCGGTATCTGCTGCCGGTGCTTTTCCCCGGAGTGGAGTTCTGTGACTCGACCGACGGTTGGACGCCTGATGCCCTGCTGACAATGGGAGGCGATGCCGCGGCGGCGTATTTTGAAACATATTTTCCTTATATCCCCAAAATCATCAGGGCCTCGCGGTTCAGCATGGCCGTGCTCACGGGAGATGAGGCCCGGGCCGGCCTGGAGGCTCTTGCAGAAGACATGCTGCTGTACTACGGTATGGGCTGCCGCAGCGCGACATGCCTGCTGGTGCCGCAAGGGGACGATCTCTCAGGGGCAATGGCTGCTGCCGAAGCTTTCGCCCTTAGGCATTGGGAACGGCCAGGAAGGGACAATCACCGCAGGAACAGGGCTGTACTTACCCTGTCCGGAGAAGAGTTCCTGGACAGCGGCACCGTCATTTTCCGTGACCTCAGACGGCTGATACCGGGAGCGTCGGAAGACATCAGCCTCTGCAGGCCGCTGGACATGAGCCTGCATGTGGGAGAGGTGTGGTATGTGGAATACCGCTCTGAAATGGAACTGGAAAAATTTATCGGAGCCAATGAGGACAGAATTCAAAAAATTATCCGTAACTTTGGCTATGCTCAGAGGCCTGCTCTGGACGACTGGCCGGACGGGGTCGATACTGTGGGTTTTCTGAGAGGAGTAAATAAATAAAAGTTATGACAGTATTCAGATACAAGGCGGTAATTCCCGGCAATAAGATATTCATGCGGGAATACGAGCTGGAGACCAGGATGAGTCTGTTCAAACTGCATGAGTTTCTGGACAGGGACCTGGGATTCTCTCCGGATCAGATGACGATGTTCGAGACATTGTCGGGCAAGGGTGAGATAATGCGCAGGATCGGCCTGTTCGATTTCGGAGACGGCTCCATGGACAAGGTCTCCGTTGAGGACGCTTTCAAGGACGGGGCGGCAGTCCGTTATGTGTACAATATGGGCAAGGGCCTGTCCCTGGAACTGCGTTTTGTGTCGGAGGCGGAATACAGTCCGAGGCGGTCCTATCCGGTGCTGGTGGCCGAGAAAGGCCGGAATCCGGACCAGTTCTCGTCAGTGTATGAGGACTACGAGGAGTTCTCTGGCGGCAGTCCGTCTCAGCCGGACGCTCAGGAAGAGGTCTTTGATGACGAGGAACTTCCCGAGGGGGAGGAAACGGTATAGACCGGATGGAGAAAACCCTGACACTAGTACTTGGTCCGACTGCGGTCGGCAAGACGGACTATGCCATAGAACTGGCAAAGGAATACGGCTCTCCGGTCATATCCTGCGATTCCAGGCAGATATTCAGGGAGATGCGTATAGGTACCGCCCCTCCGTCCGAAGAACAGCTCAGGGAAGTCAGGCATTATTTCATATTCAGTCACTCGGTGGCGGACCATTATTCGGCAGGCCGGTATGAGCTGGAGGCCATGGCCCTGCTGTCCGGACTTTTCAAGGAGCACGACCGTCTGGTGATGGTGGGAGGCTCGGGTCTGTACGCCGATGCGGTCTGCTATGGCTTTGATGATTTTCCGCCGGCGGATCAGGACTTGCGCAGAAAGTTGACGGAAAGGGCAATGAGTGAGGGAGTCGGTGCTCTTGCTGAGGAACTGCGGGAGCTGGATCCGGAGAGCTATGCCGCTATAGACTTGTCCAACCGTCAGCGGGTCGTAAGGGCTCTGGAAGTGACGCTCTCCACGGGACGTAAATTCTCCTCGTTCAAGACCAATCCTCAGAAGAAACGCTTTTTCAATGTGGAACGGAAAATCCTGACCATGCCCAGAGAAGAACTCTACGCCCGTATAGACCGCAGGGCCGAGAAGATGTTCGAGGCAGGACTGGTAGATGAGGTGCGCTCGCTGGCCGCATACCGCGACATGCCGGCTCTCCGGACTGTCGGTTACAGCGAGGTCTTTGATTATCTGGACGGCAATGTATCCCTGGACGAGGCGGTGGAACTGGTCAAGCGGAATACCCGCCGCTATGCCAAGCGGCAGATTACCTGGTTCAACAGATATCTTTAGCAGAGGTTAATTCGCGACTTCGGAGAGGAACTTGATACGTACCAGCCTTATCTCATCTTCCTGATAGTCCGGTCCCAGTTCCTTGACTGCGTCGGCTATTGAGTCTGTCTCGGCTTCTTCCTTGAAGTAGTCATAGATGTCTTCCACCTTGTCGTCATCCACAGCCTGCCTGATGTAATAATTGATGTCTATCTTCGTGCCGGCTGCTACGATGGCCTCCAGTTCGTCCAGTATCTCGGAAAACTCCATGTCCCGGGCCTCCGCAATGTCCTCGAGAGGAATCTTGCGGTCAATGCTCTGTATGATGTAGACCTTATTGGCCGACTTGTTGACTATGGATTTGACCACTATGTCATCAGGCCTCTGTATGTCATTCTCCTCTACGTATTTGGCGATAAGATTGATGAACTCCTTGCCGAATTTGCGGGCCTTGCCCTCTCCTACGCCCTGACAGTTCTTGAGTTCGTCCAGGGTGATGGGATAGTGTATGGACATATCCTCCAGGGAAGGGTCCGTAAAAATCACGAATCCCGGCAGTTTCAGCTTTCTGGACATATCCTTGCGCAGGTCCTTGAGCATCGCGAACAGCGCCGGGTCTCCGACTCCGCCGCCGTGCCTTACGGCTGATATGGCCGCCGAATCCTCGTCCTCCTCCTCGTCTCCGTCGGCGAACTCCCTGTCCTCGGCCATCATGACCGAGTGGGGATGCTCCAGAAATTCCTTGCCCTCAGGAGTTATGGATATCAGTCCGTACTGTTCCAGATCCTTGTGCAGGAAATGCATGACTACTGCCTGCCGGATAATGGCAATCCAGAACCTGACGCCCTTGTCCTTGCCCATGCCGAAGAACTCGCTGAGATGGTGCTTGTAGGACTTTATTATGGAGTTGGTCTCTCCGGCAAGTATATTGGCCAGATGGTCCACTTTGAAATTCTCTTTCATGGAGTCCACCAGTTCCAGTACTGTCGCCAGATATTCCTGGCCCTCAAAGAGCTTTTTCGGGTGCAGGCAGTTGTCGCAGTTGCCGCAGTTCTCCTGGGTGTAGTCTTCTCCGAAATAGTTGAGCAGAATCTTTCTCCGGCACCGGTTGGACTCGGCGTAGGCTACGGTCTCCAGCAGCAGCTGCTTTCCTATCTCCTGCTCGGACAGAGGCTTGCCCTGCATGAATTTCTCCAGTTTCAGGATGTCCTTGTAGCTGTAGAATGTGATGCATTTGCCTTCCTTTCCGTCCCTGCCGGCGCGTCCGGTCTCCTGGTAGTAGCCCTCGAGGCTCTTGGGGATGTCATAGTGAATCACGAACCGCACGTCAGGTTTGTCTATACCCATGCCGAAGGCTATGGTCGCCACTATGACGTCCACCTCCTCCATGAGGAACATGTCCTGGTTCTTGGCCCTGGTGGCGGCGTCCATGCCGGCGTGATAGGGCAGGGCCTTGATGCCGTTGACATTGAGGAACTCGGCTATTTCCTCTGTCTTTTTCCTGCTGAGGCAGTAGATGATGCCGGACTTGCCCTCATTCTCCTTGATGAAGCGGATCATCTCTTTCTTTACATTGACCTTGTCGCGGACCTCATAGTAGAGATTGGGCCGGTTGAAAGAGCTCTTGAACACCTTTGCGTCCATCATGCAGAGATTCTTCTGTATGTCCGCCTGAACTTTCGGGGTGGCGGTGGCGGTGAGGGCTATTATGGGTGCCGAGCCGAGCTCGTCCACGATACGGCGGATATGGCGGTATTCCGGACGGAAATCATGTCCCCATTCGGAGATACAGTGCGCCTCGTCTATGGCGTAGAACGAGATATGAATCTGCCTGAGAAGGGCTACCGTCTCATCCTTGGTCAGTGACTCCGGAGCCACGTACAGCAGCTTTGTCACGCCTGAGAGCAGGTCGTCCTTGACTTCCTGGATCTGAGCTTTATTGAGTGATGAGTTGAGGAAATGCGCTACTCCGTCCGAGCCTGAGATAAATCCCCTGATTGCATCCACCTGGTTCTTCATCAGGGCTATGAGCGGGGAAACGACGATGGCGGTACCCGGCATGAGCAGGGCCGGCAGCTGATAGCACATCGATTTGCCTCCGCCGGTAGGCATCAGGACAAATGCGTTGTTCCCCTCAATAAGATGTGTTATAATCTTTTCCTGTTCCCCTTTGAATGTATCAAAACCGAAAAACTTCTTTAAATTGGAGTGTAATTCCTCTGAACTAATCTTCATATTTATTACCTTTGCGCGTCTAAAATTACCGAAAAGTTTATTTTCTTGCAAAAAAAATGAAAAATAATATCGAAAATTTGGAAAAAACATCATTTGACCCCGATGCGCCGGGGGTTGCCAACGGTAATTTCTTCGGACTGCCGTGCGGAGAGCAGGAGGCTGATACTGTGATAGTGCAGGTGCCCTGGGATGCTACCGTGTCCTATGGAAAGGGAACCGCCGACGGTCCGCAGGCGATGCTGGATGCATCTCTTCAGGTGGATCTGTTCGACGAGAGATTCCCGGATGCGTTCCGGATGAAAGTCTGGACCCTTCCGGAAGAGCGGGGACTTCGGGAGCTGAACTGCAGGGCCAGAGGCGCGGCCGAGCAGGTAATCTCGGCTTTGGAACAGGGGCAGCCTCAGGAGTCTCTGACCGGACTTTGCGGAGAGGTGAACGCCTGTTCCGCTGAGTTGAACGCCTACGTGGAGGGTGTTTCGGAAAAATACCTGTCGGCGGGCAAGTCCGTGGTGTTGACCGGTGGGGAGCACAGTGTCCCCCTCGGGCTCATCAAGGCCCTTGCAAGAAGATATCCGGGTATGGGCATCCTGCATATTGACGCGCATTCGGATACCAGGAATGCGTATGAGGGCTTTAAGTATTCCCATGCATCCATAATGTACAATGCGGCTGCCGAGGCTGAAGGATTGGGTCGCATTACTCAGGTAGCGGTCAGGGATTTCTGCTCCTCTGAACATTCCATGATGACCGGATCGGAACTTTTTGTGCCGTTTACGGATTTCAATATAAAGGACAGGCTTTTCAGCGGGGAGTCATGGAAAAGCATCTGTCAGGACATTGTCTCGACCCTGCCTCAGGACGTTTATGTCAGTTTCGATATTGACGGACTGTCTCCTGAATACTGCCCCGGTACTGGAACTCCGGTGCCCGGGGGACTGACGTTCTCGCAGGCCGACTACCTATTATATTTATTGGCAATGTCGGGAAGGAGGATAGTCGGAGCCGATCTGTGCGAGGTCGCTCCGGGAAGTCAGGGAGAATGGGATGCGAATGTCGGAGTCAGGATGCTTTTTAAACTCTTGCTGTGTTCGACGTACTCCCGTAAGAAAAAATGATTAAATTTGTCGGCTGCTAAACGAAATAGTACAATGAAGCGGAATAAAGTCTATGTCCTGCGCCGGCGGGTGCTGATGCACAGGCTGCTCCACAGCGATATGACTGGCGGTGTGCTGCTCATGGCGTGTGCGGTGACAGCAGTGCTTGCCGCCAACATCCCGGCGATGGAAGGGCTGCACCGTCTGTGGGACACAGCGCTGACTGTATCGTTCGGAGACAACACTTTGAGCATGCCGCTGAGAACATGGATAGACGATGTCCTGATGGCGGTATTTTTCTTTTCCGTAGGATTGGAGATAAAGAGGGAACTGCTTGTCGGAGAGCTTTCCACCAGAAAGAAAGCCATGCTTCCCATGTTCGCGGCGCTCGGCGGCATGATATTCCCTGCTGTCATCTATACTGTTTTCAATGCCGGAACGCCTTCTTCCGGCGGATGGGGCATACCCATGGCTACGGACATAGCTTTTGCGATAGGCGTGCTCTCACTGCTGGGAACGCGCTGCCCTGTCGGATTGAAGGTGCTTCTGGTGGCTCTGGCAGTCGTGGACGATATCGGGGCCATAATAGTGCTTGCGCTATTCTATCCCTCACATGATATTCATCTCATCTATCTGGTATATGCCGCGGTGACGGTTCTTGTCCTGCTGGCCGTCAATAAGGCTGGCATACGGTCTGTGCTGGTGTATTTGACTCTTGGCGTAGTGCTGTTTGTCTTTGTGTTCCGTTCGGGCATACATGCCACTATCGCTGGAGTGGTGCTGGCCATGACTATACCGGCCAGGACATCCAAAGGGGATGTCAGGACTTTCACCGGTCCGGACTCTCTGCTGTGCCGAATGGAGGCGGCCCTTCATCCGTGGGTCAATTTCCTCATTATGCCCCTTTTTGCGCTGGCCAATGCCGGAGTCATGATTGACCCGGAGTCTTTGGGCGGGCCGATGCCGGCGGTGATACCCGGTATTTTCTTCGGTCTGCTGTTCGGGAAGCCGCTTGGAATCCTTGCTTTCAGCTGGCTGGCGGTCAAGCTGGGCCTTGCCGGTCTGCCTGAGGGAACGAAATGGCGTCAGGTCCTTGCACTTGGCATATTGGGCGGGATCGGATTCACGATGTCAATATTTATCGATAACCTGGCATTTGCAGATACACGTCTGATAAATGCAGGGAAACTGGCCATACTTGCGACATCTTTTCTCGCGGCATGTGCCGGTCTGGCAGCACTGTATATGACAACCAACAAAACTAAATTAATAAAATGAAAAAGTCAGTAATTGCAATCGTCGCTGCGTTTGCAGCCGTTTCAGCTCTGTCATCCTGCGCTGGAACTTATCAGAAAGGAGACAGGATGCCCGAGACAACAACCGCACAGATTGACACTATCAGCTATGCGTGGGGTATGAATTTCGGAAAAGTCATTAAGAACAATCCTGTAGGAGAAATCAATCTTAATCAGGTTAAGAAGGGATTCTTCGATGTTATCAATGATGAGGAGACTTTGCTTGATGAGCAGGAGATGATAAGATTGCTGCAGAGTTTTCTAAGAGACCGTATGGCTTATGTGGCCGAGCGTAGCCTTGAGGAAGGTAAGGAGTTCCTTGCCGCAAATAAGGAGAAAGAAGGTGTGGTGGAGACCGAGAGCGGCCTGCAGTATAAGATAGAAGTGGAGGGTACCGGTATTTCTCCCGAGGAAACCGATACTGTAGAGGTGAATTACGTAGGACGTCTGATTGACGGTACGGTATTCGACTCTTCCTATGACAGAGGAGAGAGTGCCAAGTTCCCTCTTAATAGAGTAATCAAAGGATGGTCCGAAGGTCTTAAATACGCCAAGGAAGGAGGCAGGATAGAGATCTATGTGCCTTCAGAGCTCGGCTACGGTGGACGTGGTGCGGGTCCGATTCCCGGAAACAGTGTTCTTATCTTTGACGTGGAGCTGGTCAAGGTCAGCAAAGCCATACCGAAGGAGGAGAAAGAAGTGAAATCGGTATCTACAAAAATATCTAAGAAATAATTAGATGAACAGGAGGAGTATAATCGTCTACTCGGTGGTGGCTGTGCTGCTGCTGTCCGGTGTAGGATATCTGTTCTGCTCTCTTTTTTTCGGAGGCAGTAGTGAAACTGTAAGAACGGACCGGCTTACAGACGGAGTGGAAGCTGTTCCTTCCGATGCCATATTCCTCTTTGAAACCGGTTCTTTTTCAGAAATTAAGAATTTGACGGATGATGGGAGTGCGCTCGGCAGACTGATCGGGTGCATTCCCTCAGTCTCGTCAGAATGGGAAGCCGCCTTGTCAATGCACTATTCCAGCAAGAATGCGGTTTCTCCTTTGCTGGTACTTTCCATCCCGGAGAAAACTGATCCGGCATTGTTCCTGGAGGACGTGCTGGATGAATGCGGGGGTGTTATAGAGAAAAGGTACGGACAGGTGGCCGTGCATAAGGCAGCCGTTCCCGATGCTTCCTTTGCTGTCTATGGCCGTTTTTTGATAGCCAGTCCTTCTATGGTCATAGTGGAATCGTCTCTTAGACATCTTGAAAACGGGACTTCCATCAAGGACGAACCTCTGTATTCCGATATTACCGGTGTTACTTCGGACCGAGGTGTCCTGCATGTCAATTTCTCCAATCTCGGCAAGCTGTTTTCCGGAGCTGCAGACCGTAAGTATGTGTCCTTTGCGTCTTTTTTTCAAAGTATAACCGACTGGGGAGCTTTCGGACTGGAGGACGGAGACTCTCCTGAGACATTTGACGGACGCTTGGTAGACGGACGCTCCGGAGGGAGGTATGCCGATGTGCTGATCTCGCAGAGAGGCAGCAGGCCCGACGTATATTCCATAGTGCCGTATAATGCATCTTATGTGCTGACAGTTCCTCTATCGTCGGCAGATGAATATATAAAGGCTTATCATGGCTGGTTGGCGGCATCCGGACGTAAAAAAGACTATGATTATGTCAATGCCGTGGTTTCAAAGCAGGACAGCCTGGGTGTCTCTGCCGGTGACTTTGTCGGTTCCTTGGATATCAAGGAACTTTCGGTGTTCTCGTATGCTTCTGACGGCTTGGAACATAAAATAATGGCTTTCAGGACGGACAATAAGAAAGCGTTGAAAAACTATAAGGATACGGTCTGTACGTATCTGTTCAAAGGGTATATCCCGGCTTATATGGGTGAGGTATTCCGGCCTTCAGCCGAGGATGCCTACTGTGCTTTAGGAGACTGGATTATTGTCGGAGAGCAGAATGAGATACAGGCTCTCAGACAGGAATGGAAACGGGGGACATTTTTCTCACTGCGGGAGTATCTGGAACAGACTCCGGCGGCTGACGAACTTCGGGAGGTATCTTGTATGACAATGATTGTAAATGTTGTCAGATATGCCGACTCGATAGGGACATTCTTTAAAAAACAATATAAGGATGCAGTAGAAAAAAGTCTTGGAAAAAAGAACTTTGAATTTGCCGTACTCAATACTTATCGCGCCGGCGACAGGCTGGGTGTGAGGGCATCTATGTATTCAGAGGATATTGAATCGTTGCCTGTGCCCGGTAATGTCCTTGCAGAGGATATGGTTGTGGAGGATGTTCCGGTTACGGTGCCTTCCGGTCCTTTCCCGGTGAAGAACTTCATAGACGGCTCGACAAATTATCTTGAACAGTTGAAGAATTATGATCTGCGTCTTCTGGGCAGATCGCGTAACCCTGTGTGGACGGTCAAATTTGACAAACCTCTCTGCGGAACAGTAAGACAGATCGATTATCTGAAGAACAACAAGCTCCAGATGATCTTTGGAGCCGGTAATAAGGTTTATCTGCTGGACAGACTTGGGCGCAGGGTCAGTGATTTCCCGGTTACGTTGGAAAAAGACATCCTTTTGGGACCGGACATCTATGATTTCAAGGGTACGAAGGATTATATTATGATGATTCTGCATACTGACAACACTATCGCTCAGTATGACCTGTCCGGTAAACGATGCAGCGGATGGAGCGACATACAGCTTAGCGAGCGCATAATGTCGCTGCCTGAATGTCTGGAAGTGGGCGGAAAGACATATTGGGTAGTCCGCACCTCGTACCAGAGTCTCATATATGATTCACATGGCACGTTATGTGCTGACTTTACAAAAAAACGGAAACTAAAGAAAGATACATCCGTAGAGCCGGTCTCCTCGCATGAGGTGGCAGTTACGGTTGCAGATGGAAAAGAGATGATTCTTGATCTGTCAGACGGATCATTTAGAAAAAGATAGAACAATGTATGGCACTTATTAATATTATACTGCTTATAGTTTTCGGAGCTGTGCTGCTGGTCCTGGCTTTGCCGCTCTATGTGCTCAGGCGAATTAGAGGTACTTCTCAGCGTTGGCAAGGATTCCGGAGGGACAGGAAGGAGGGAGAGGTCTCGGTCTCCGGTAAGGATGCCGGTGCTGATGAGAAGATAGTGGGGGACAATATCGGCGAGTATGTGGACTATGAGGAGGTTGAAGATGATAAAAAGCAGTAGATTAGTACAATGAAAGCGTTTACAAGAATTCTTTCCTATGCCAGACCTTATCATCGTTTCTGGCCCGGATATCTGATTTTCTCAATACTTTCCGTAATATTCGGAGTTGTCAACTACGCTTTGATAAAGCCGTTGCTGGAAGTCCTGTTTGACCCGGACGCCGTTGAGAAGTATACTGCTCTGCCGGAGTTTTCCCTCAGCGTGGATTATTTTTACGGGGTGTTCCAGTATTATCTGACGCGGGTTATGGAGGCCAGCGGAGTGCTCCGCAGTCTGCTTTTTGTATGTCTTGTGCTGATTATCACATCGTTTTTGTCCAATTTGACCAGATTCCTTTCCCAGAAGATCTTGGTGAATATGAAGACTTACGTGATGAAGAATATCCGCACTGACCTCTTTCATAAGATAACCAGGCTCAACGTAGATTACTTTCAGGAGCAGCGCAAGGGTGACATCCTTTCCAGCGTGTCAAACGATGTCAATGAGGTGCAGAACAGCGTGGCCAGCAGTTTCCATATCATATTCCGCGAGCCCTTGCTGGTGATAGGCTTCCTGATAGGTCTCTTCTATATGTCTCCTAAGCTGACTCTGCTGACATTGATAACACTTCCCATATCGGCATTTGTCATAGGTGCCGTCACCAGGAAACTTAGAAGAGGAGCGACCAGGACACAGGCTCTTATGGGTAGAATAATCAGCCATTTCGAGGAGGCCATATCAGGAGCGAGAATCATAAAAGCGTTCAATGCTCAGAAGTATGTAAGAGACAGTTTCGAGCGTACCAATGATGAGCACAAGGCCGTGAGCCGCGCCATGTATACCCGTCAGGAGCTGGCGTCCCCTCTTTCAGAATTTCTCGGTATATCAGTGGCGGCGGCCGTCTTATTTTATGGTGGGGTGCTGCAGATGCGCGGAGAGTTGGGAATGGGACTCTCGGACTTTATCGTGTATATCGCATTCTACTGGAGGGTTCTGGAGCCTTCCAAGGCCATAGCGGCGGCGTATTCCAATATCCAGAAAGGTCTGGTGTCAGGTAACAGGATATTTGCAATTCTGGATGCGGTGCCGTCGATACGCAAGGCGGAGCATCCGGTGCATGTATCGGAATTCACCAGTGCCATCGAATACCGCGATGTATCGTTCAAGTATTCTACTGACTATGTGCTGAAGAACATAGACCTGACGATTCCCAAGGGCAAGATGATAGCCATAGTGGGACCTTCCGGGGCAGGCAAGTCAACATTGGCGGACCTGCTGCCGCGTTTCTATGATGTCTCCGAAGGAGGCATATTCATAGACGGCGTGGATATCCGGCAGTATTATCCCAAGGAGCTTATATCTCTTATGGGTATCGTGACTCAGGAGGCTATATTGTTCAATGATACTGTCCGCAACAACATCACCTTCGGTATGGAGCATGTCTCCGACGAAGATGTGAAACGGGCTGCCAGGATAGCCAATGCGGATGAGTTCATCATGCAGATGGAACACGGTTATGACACCAATATCGGAGACCGTGGAGGTAAGCTCTCAGGCGGCCAGCGGCAGCGTATCGCCATTGCCAGGGCGGTGCTGAAGAACCCTCCGATTCTGATTCTGGACGAGGCCACCTCGGCTCTGGATACCGAAAGCGAGAGGCTTGTACAGGATGCCCTCACCAACTTGATGAAGAACCGCACCTCCATAGTCATCGCCCACCGTCTGTCCACGATACAGCATGCGGACGAGATAGTGGTGATGAAAGAGGGGCGCATAGTGGAGAGGGGTACTCATACGGAACTGCTCAAGGCAGGAGGACTCTACTCGCATCTGTGCGATATGCAGGCTTTTTGATAAATGACAGAATTTAAACATTAATGTGTATGAATCCTAAATCGCTGAATAAGATCATAGAAGAAAGCATAAAGAAGAACTGGGACTGTCCGGCTCTGTCTGATTACAACGGTGTCACTCTCTATTACAGGGATGTGGCCCGTAAGATCGAGAAGATACATATCATGCTGGAGATGTGCGGACTGAAACGGGGCGACAAGATTGCGATATGCTCCCGTAACCAGGCCAACTGGGCGGTGTCTTTTCTCGCATCCCTGACCTACGGGGCTGTACCTGTGCCTCTGCTGCACGAGTTCAAGAGCGGCAACATCTATCATCTTGTCAATCATTCCGATGCCCGCGTCCTGTTCGTGGGCGACATGGTATGGGACGGCCTCTCCCAGTCGGAGATGCCCGGCCTTGATGCCATTATTCTGATGAATGATTTTTCCCTGCTGTATGCGTCCAATGACAAGATAACCCATACGAGAGAGCATCTCAACGAACTTTTCGGCAAGAAATACCCGCACAGCTTCCATCCCGACTGCGTCAGTTATTATGAGGACTCCCCCGATGAGCTGGCCATGATAAATTATACGTCAGGCACGTCCGGCTTCTCCAAGGGTGTGATGCTGCCTTACCGTTCCATCCTCTCCAACGTCCTGTTCGGCTTTGAGGTACACGGACATCTGGACAACGCCTCCAACTGCGTCTCCATGCTGCCTACGGCCCATATGTACGGGATGCTGTTCGAGTTCCTGGTAGAGTTCTGTCTAGGCTGTCACGTGCATTTTCTTACCAGGCTCCCGACCCCCAAGATCATCCTCGATGCCATGGGAACGGTCAAGCCGGACCTGATAGTGACAGTGCCGCTGGTTATTGAGAAGATATACAAGAAAAAGCTGGAGCCTCTGATCAACCGCAGGGATATCCGCCTGCTGCTGAGACTTCCCGTCATCGACGAGAAGATACTCAAGAAGATCAACCACCAGCTGGACGAGGCCTTCGGAGGCAAGTTCGACGAGGTCATCATAGGTGGAGCGGCTTTCAACCGCGAGGCCGAGGCATTTTTCCGCCGTATCGGATTCCGCTTCACGGTGGGCTACGGTATGACCGAGTGCGGACCTATCATCACATACGCACGCTGGAACCAGACCAAGCTCTACTCCTGCGGCAAGGCTGCACCGAGGATGCAGGTGATGATTGACTCCGCTGATCCTCAGAATGTTCCGGGAGAGATACTGGTCAAGGGCGACAATGTCTTCCTGGGTTACTACAAGAACGAGCAGGCTACGGCCGAGGCCTTCACCGAGGACGGATGGTTCCGCACCGGTGATATGGGCATCATAGATTCCGACGGCTTCCTATTTATCAAGGGCCGCTGCAAGAGTATGATTCTGGGACCTTCAGGCCAGAATATTTATCCGGAGGAGATAGAGGGTGAGATCAACAACATGCCCTATGTCAATGAGTCCCTGGTCATAGAGGACAACAACGGGCTCCGGGCCCTGGTCTATCCTGATTCGGAGATGGCCGCAGCTGACGGACTCTCCAAGGATGAGATGCTGGCCAGGATTCAGCAGAGCATCAAGGAGATGAATGCTCATCAGCCCAATTACTGCAAGGTGGGAGCGGTCGAACTTTTCCCCGAAGAGTTCGAGAAGACCCCGAAAAAGAGCATAAAGAGATATCTTTATCAGCGTTCCAACAATTAAACTACAGATATGACAAAGCAAGAGCAGTTTGACAGAAGTTATCTGGAAATGGCGAGGGTATGGGCCAAGAACTCGTATTGTACCCGCCGAAAGGTGGGGGCCCTGCTCGTCAAGGACAGGATGATAATATCGGACGGTTTTAACGGTACCCCGTCCGGCTTTGAGAATATATGCGAGGATCCGACCACCGGCAAGACCAAGCCTTATGTGCTTCACGCCGAGGCCAATGCCATAACCAAAGTGGCCAAGTCCGGCAACAACAGCGAGGGCGCCACGCTGTATGTTACCGATGCTCCGTGTCTGGAATGTTCCAAACTGATCATCCAGGCCGGAATAAAGAGGGTGGTGTATATGATTGAGTACAGCGTCAAGGACGGTATCGAACTGCTGCGCCGGGCCGGAATCGAAGTCTGCAAGTACGACAATATATGAAAACTCTGAAACTGGTTCTGTGGTCCGTCATTATGCTGCTGGCCGGCAGTATCGTCACCCGTGTGGTGATGATGCGCGGCAATGCGGACAGATACTATGTGGACGGCCACGGATGGGATAAGCTGGAACTGGTGCTTCAGCAGATAGACCAGAACTATGTGGATGACATAGACCGTGGTAAACTGACCGAGGAGATACTTCCGGTGATACTGGGAGATCTGGATCCGCATTCAGTTTATCTTCCGCCGGAGAACTTGAAGCAGGCCAATGCAGAACTGGAGGGAAACTTCGACGGCATAGGCATCACCTTCAATGTGCCTGAGGATACGGCCATAGTCATCAGCGTGATAGCCGGAGGTCCCTCCGAGCGGGCCGGTCTGATGTCCGGAGACCGTATTATGACAGTGGACGGAAAGAATGTCGCCGGTGTGCGGATAGATCAGGATTCGCTGGTCGGTATGCTGAAGGGGGTGTCCGGGACCAAGGTGCGGCTGGATATCCTCAGGGACGGGGAGAACGTGGAGTTTGAGGTGACCCGTGACAAGATACCGGTGAAGAGCATAGATGTGGCCTATATGCTGGATGATACTACGGGATATATGAAACTGTCGAAGTTTACCCGTACCAGTTATGAGGAATTCGAGGCGGCATTGCCTGCGCTTCTCGAGGCCGGTATGACCAAGCTGATATTTGACCTGCGTGACAACTCAGGCGGGTATATGGACCAGGCCCTGCTGCTCTCCAACGAGTTCCTGCCTGAGGAGAGTCTTATCGTGTATATGGAGGGTGCCCATCGTCCCCGTCAGAACTTTTATGCGGACGGCAGCGGCAAGTGCCAGGATATAGAACTGGCCGTGCTTGTCAATGAGAACAGTGCGTCGTCCAGCGAGATATTCGCCGGAGCGATGCAGGACAATGACCGAGGACTCATCTACGGCCGCCGCAGTTACGGCAAGGGTATGGTGCAGGAGCCTATATTTTTCACTGACAATTCCGGTATCCGTCTGACCGTAGCCCGTTTCTATACCGCTACGGGACGCTGCATACAGAAGCCGTATACGCCCGGAGGCGGTGCGGATTATATCTACGATATCTACGAGCGGTATGTACACGGGGAGATGACCAGCGCGGACAGCATAGCCCGCAATGACTCGCTTAAATACATTACCCCCGGCGGCAATGTGGTCTATGGCGGCGGAGGCATCATCCCGGATGTGTTCGTGCCTATTGATACGGCCGGAGTCACCGACCTTCTGATACAGATCAACCGTCAGGCCCTGACTGTCAAGTATGCCTCCGAGGCGGCGGATAAGTACCGCAGTGAGCTTCGGGACGTGGCTTCGCTTGATGAACTGAATGCCCTGCTGGACAGTATGGATCTGGAGAACCGTTTCCTGGCTTATCTCCGGCTCAAGGGAGTGACGGTGGATATGGAGCAGTGGCGGGTGTCCCGTCAGTTTGTGCTGACACAGCTGCGGGCTCTTGTCGGCAGGTATTCCTCGCTGGATGACAATGCTTTCTATCCCATCCTAGCTGAGATTGACAACGTCATTCAGGCAGCAGCGGAATAGAAAATCGCACTTAGGTGATACAACTTACGGAAAAAGTATTATCTTTGCACTCCCATTTAACGGAATGTGTCTGCCCGGATGGTGAAATTGGTAGACACGCTAGTTTCAGGGACTAGTGGCCGCAAGGCTGTGCAGGTTCGAGTCCTGTTCCGGGCACAAAAAAAAGGTCTGAATCGCGCGATTCAGACCTTTTTTGTGCCATGGGCACCCTATCGGAGGCGGGGCTGGAGGTAGATGGTGCAGCAGAGGCAGGCGGCGATGCTGATGAGGCCGCCGATGTAGCCGATGGCACCTACGCTGATGCCCGAGCAGACCAGGCCGCCGATAAGGGCGCCGCTGCCGATGCCGACATTGTAGATGCCGGAGTAGATGGACATGGCTATGGACGTGCCTTCGGGGACGGTGCGGATGATCTCGGACTGGAAGACCATATTGAAGAAGCAGTTGGCCAGCCCCCAGAATATGCACAGCGTCACGGCTGTCTGGTGTGTCATGGCTGCCGGACGCAGCAGTAGGAGGCAGCAGCCGATGCCGATGACGGCGTAGCGCATGAAGAAGCTGCGGTGTGAGTCGAAATATCTGGAGAACAGCAGGCTGCCGATGATGCCAGTAATGCCGAAAAGGGTGAGAATCATGGTGATGGAGCCGGCTTTGAATCCGGCAATCTGGGCCAGGAACGGCTCGATATAGCTGTATCCTGTGAAATGCGCTGTGACTGACAGTACAGTTACCAGATAGATGCCCGGCAGTGAAGGGGTCCTGAGCAAGCCGGGAAGCTGCTTCAGTGAGAAGGCCTTTTCGCCTTGTGTCCTGGGCAGAACAGCCGCTATCAGCAGCATCACGGCGAAAGCCGTGCATCCGATAAGCAGAAATGTCATTCTCCAGCCGGCTGCCAGTCCGATGGCGCGGCCCAGGGGCAGGCCCGCTATCATGGCGATGGATGAGCCCGCGACGATGATGCTCAGGGCGATGGAGCCTCTGCCTTTCGGGGCGATCTTGACCGCCAGCGGGGTGACAATCGACCAGAATATGGCGTGGGAGCAGGCGACTCCGATGCGGGAAAGCATCAGCATGTAATAGCCGGTGGAGAGAGCCGAGCCTACGTGACTGATGACGAACAGGCCGAATATGCCGAGCATCAGCCGCTTGGACTCGGTGCCGGAGACCATGAGCATCAGGGGCAATGAGGCTATGGCCACGACCCAGGCATAGACGGTGATCAGTACGCCGGCCTTGGACTCAGTGATGGCGAAGTCTGCGGCGATGTCGCTCAGCAGCCCGATGGGTATGAACTCGGAAGTGTTGAATATGAAAGTGGAGAATGCAAGTGCCACCAGCGGCAGCCATTCTCTCAGCACGTGTCCTCTGCTTATGGATATATTATTCTGCATAATGCTCCCTCTCCCTTTGAAAAATCGCGCAAAGATAATTAACTTCGCAAATCGTTAATTAAAATTGTGAAGTTATGAGAAAAATCCAGATGGTGTTAGTGTTTATGTCGTTGATATGCAGCAGTGTATTGGCGCAGAGCGTAGACCGGGCTGCGGTTGTGGAGGCGGATTCAGCATGGGGGAACCCGTATGTCAATGGGGTCGGCCGCGAGCCTATGTCCGCGACTCTCGACATAGAGACTCCGGAGACTGTGTCCCTGCATGGCATCTGGAAGTTCAATTGGGTGGAAAACTCATGTGACCGCCCCGTGGATTATTATAAGGTGGACTATGATGACCGCGGATGGGGCACGATACCTCTTCCGGGAATCTGGGAACTCAACGGTTACGGTGATCCGCTGTATGTCAATGTAGGCTATGCCTGGCGCAATTTCTTCAAGAACGATCCTCCGCACGTGCCGGTGTTCCAGAATCATGTCGGTACTTATCGCGGTACGGTGGAGATACCTGAGGGCTGGAGCGGTGACAAGGATGTCTTCGTGCATTTCGGCTCGGTGACTTCCAATATTACGCTTTACGTCAACGGCGAGTATGTGGGTTACAGCGAGGACAGCAAGCTGGAGGCCGTCTTTGACATCACTGACTTCGTAAAGCCCGGGGACAATCTGTTCGCGTTTCAGGTTTTCCGCTGGTGTGACGGCACGTATCTGGAGGACCAGGATTTCTGGAGGCTTTCCGGCATCGCCAGGGAAAGTTATGTGTATGCCCGTCCGAAACAGCGGGTGCAGACTGTGGAGGCTGTCCCGGACCTGGATGCGTCGTACCGCAACGGCAGCCTCTCCATAAGGGGAAAGGTCACTGCAGGGGTGACTGGAGTCGGACTTACGTTGAGGTCTCCTGAAGGAAAGTCCGTGTGGTCGTCTGTGGCGGACGTGGAGGATGACGGCAGTTTCCATGCGTCGGCAAGTGTACGCTCTCCACGTAAGTGGACGGCGGAGACTCCCTGGCTGTACCGTCTGGAGGCTGTGGCCGTGGGTGACGGCGGCGTGTCGGATAAGGTTGCGGTCAATGTAGGATTCCGCAAGGTGGAGATACGCGGCGGTCAGCTGCTGGTCAACGGTCAGCCGGTGCTGATAAAGGGCGCGAACAGGCACGAGATGAGTCCAAAAGGCGGATATCTGGTCTCACAGGAGGAGATGCTGCGCGATATTCAGATAATGAAGAGCCTTAATATCAATGCCGTGCGTACATGCCACTATCCCAATGATCCCCGCTGGTACGATCTGTGCGACCGTTACGGTCTGTATGTAGTGGATGAGGCCAATGTCGAGTCGCATGGTATGGGTTACGGAGACAGGACTCTGGCCAAGAATCCGGATTACAGGGATGCGCATCTGGAGCGTAACAGCCGGATGGTACAAAGGGATATCAATCATCCCAGCATTATCCTGTGGAGTATGGGCAATGAGGCCGGAGACGGAGAGAATTTCGCGGCCTGCTATGAGTGGATAAAGAGTTACGATCCGTCCAGACCCATACATTACGAGAGGTCTCTGGATTACAGGACTTATGTGAATACGCCTCACAGTGATGTCTTCTGTCCCATGTACTGGAGTCCTCAGGACTGTGAGAAATATCTGGCTACAGATCCGGCAAAGCCCTTGATCCAGTGTGAGTACGCTCACTCAATGGGCAATTCCATGGGTGGCTTCGGGGAGTACATGGACCTCGTCCGCAAATATCCCAAGTACCAGGGCGGTTTTATCTGGGACTTCGTGGACCAGGCCATCATCCGTTATGAGAAGGACGGCCGGGCAACCGCGACTTACGGAGGCAGCTACAATAAGTACGATGCGTCGGATGACAACTTCAACAACAACGGATTCGTGGCCTCGGACCGCAGCCTGCATCCTACGGCTATGGAGGTCGCCTATCACTACCGTTCCATCCTGACGTCATCTGACAATCCGGCTTCAGGAAAGATAAGAATATTCAATGAGTATTTCTTCCGCGACCTGTCGGCATTCCGTCTGGACTGGACTCTGACGGCTGACGGGCGGCCTGTGGCTTCCGGCTCGGTGGAGGACCTGAATGTTGGTCCGCAGTCTGCGGCGCAGCTGACTCTTCCTATAGCGGATGCAGTCGCTGACTGTCCTGACGCCAAGGAGATACTGCTCAATCTTGAGTACAGCCTGAAAAGGGCCGAGGGGCTGCTGGATGCCGGGACGGTGCTGGCCTGGGATCAGCTGGCGGTCAGGGAATACGATGCGGAAAAAGAGTATGAGGCACTGATGGCGGAAGGATTCCCGGCTGAGGATAACGCACCTGCTCTGTCCAGAGATTTCCGTCTTTATTATGTAGAGGGTAACGGATGGAGGGCTGAGTTCAGCCGCACGACCGGCTGGTTGGAGCGTCTGGTGACAACCGGGGCACATTCGTCCTCGGAACTTACATACGGAGGAGGCAATGCGCAGCCGGCTTACCGCAGCTCATCCAGGTACGTGGCCCCGTTCGCCTCCGGGGTGGATCTGCTGGAGCAGCCGCTGCGGCCCAATTTTTACCGGGCGGTCACGGACAACGACGACGGAGCCGGACTGCATTATAAATGTGCTGTATGGCGTGAGCCCGGCTTGAAATTAAAGGATATGAGGGCGGAGCAGACCGATAAAGGGGTACTGGTGGAGACAGAGTATGAGGTGCGTTCGGTGGGCGCAGTGCTCAGGATGACCTACCTGCTCAATGCCGACGGAGAAATAGCCGTGACCGAGCATCTGATGCCGGGTGAGAAGATTGCCGAAGTAGCACCGCTGATGCGTTTCGGCATGAGCATGGTGATGCCTCCTCGTTTCTCCGAGGTGGACTATTACGGATACGGACCGTTCGAGAACTACGGCGACCGTTGCGGAGCTGCCATGATAGGGCGTTACCGTGCCGATGTGGCTGACCTGTACCAGTACGACTATGTGCGTCCTCAGGAGAGCGGTGCCCGTACCGGTCTGAGGTACTGGAGGGTGGTGGACCGCACCGGTACAGGTCTTGAGATAGTGGCTTCGGTACCCTTCACCGCCACGGCCCTGAATTATTCCATCGAAGACCTGGATCTGCTTTCGCCGCACTATGTGCGCCATCCTTCGGAACTGGAGCCCCGACCTGAGACCTACGTCAATTTTGACCTGAGGCAGATGGGCGTGGGATGTATAGATTCCTGGGGCGCCCTGCCGCTGGAGCAGTATATGCTGCCTTATGGTGAATATACATTCGAGTTCATTCTCAGGATAAGAAAATAATTTATAACTTGCCGCGTTTTTCAAAAATACAGATAGGATATGAAGGAATTTAAGCGTTATCTTGTTACGTCCGCTCTGCCTTATGCCAACGGACCTGTTCACATCGGACACCTTGCGGGAGTATATGTGCCCGCCGACATCTATGTGCGTTATCTCCGGATGTGCGGCAGGGACGTGTTCTTCGTCGGCGGTTCGGACGAGCACGGAGTGCCCATTACCATACAGGCCCGCAAGCAGGGCTGCTCTCCCCAGGATATCGTGGACAAATACCATAAACTGATCAAGGATTCGTTCGCGGAGCTCGGCATCAGTTTCGACATATATTCCAGGACCACGTCCAAAACTCATTACAAGACGGCCTCGGAGTTCTTCAGCAAGCTCTATAAGGACGGCAAGTTCATCGAGAAGGAGAGCGAGCAGTACTATGATGAGGAGGCCAGGCAGTTCCTGGCTGACCGCTATATCGTGGGAACATGTCCCAAGTGCGGCAACGAGAACGCTTATGGGGACCAGTGCGAGAAGTGCGGCTGCACTCTCAGTCCGGACGAACTCCTCAATCCCCGCTCGGCCCTGAGCGGAAACCCTCCGGTGAAACGCAGGACCAAGCACTGGTATCTGCCTCTGAACGAATACGAGCCCTGGCTTCGTCAGTGGATTCTGGAGGATCATAAGGAGTGGAAGGTCAATGTCTACGGTCAGTGCAAGTCCTGGCTGGACGGCGGCCTGCAGCCCAGGGCGGTGAGCCGCGACCTCGACTGGGGCATCCCGGTGCCAGTGGAGGGTGCCGAGGGCAAGGTGCTCTACGTCTGGTTCGACGCTCCGATAGGCTATATATCCAACACCATTGAGGCTCTTCCCGACAGTTGGGAGCAGTACTGGAAGAGTCCGGACACCAAGATGGTGCACTTTATCGGCAAGGACAACATCGTCTTCCACTGCATCGTCTTCCCCTGTATGCTGAAAGCCTACGGAGACGGATTCATCCTGCCTGAGAACGTGCCCGCCAACGAGTTCCTCAACCTCGAGGGCGACAAGCTCTCCACTTCGCGCAACTGGGCCATCTGGCTGCACGAGTACCTGCGGGACTTCCCCGGCAAGCAGGACGTACTCCGCTACGTGCTCTGCGCCAATGCTCCCGAGACCAAGGACAACGATTTCACCTGGAAGGACTTCCAGACCCGCAACAACTCCGAGCTCGTGGCCATCTACGGCAACTTCGTCAACCGCGCCGTGGTGCTGACCCATAAGTATTTCGACGGGAAGGTCCCCGCAGACCTCAGACATGAGGCCATAGATGACGAGACCCTCGCGCAGGTTCCGGCCATCAAAGCTGCCATCACGGAGGCTCTGGAGCACTACCGTTTCCGCGAGGCCCTCAAGGAGGCCATGAACCTGGCCCGTCTGGGCAACAAGTACCTGACCGACACCGAGCCGTGGAAGGTGGCCAAGACCGACATGGACCGCACCGCCTCGATTCTCAATGTGTCCCTCAGGCTCTGCGCCGACCTGGCCATAGCATTCGCCCCGTTCATTCCGTTCTCCTCGGAGAAACTTCTGAACATTCTGAATCTTCCGAAAGATACCCTGAAGTGGGACAATATAGGCTGCGGCGGCCTGCTGCCCGCAGGGCATCAGCTCAGCAAGGCCGAACTTCTCTTCGAGAAGATTGAGGACGAGGCCATAAACGCCCAGATGGAGCGTCTGGAGAATATCCGCAAGGCAAATGCCGCCGCAGCGGCTGCCGCAGCTCCGATCGAGCCGCAGAAGGCCGAGTGTACTTTCGACGAGTTCGGGAAGATGGATATCCGCACGGCCACCGTACTGGAGGCAGAGAGAGTGCCCAAGACCGACAAGCTTCTGAAACTCACGATAGATACAGGTATAGACAAGAGGGTGATAGTCTCGGGCATCGCCGAGTACTATACGCCTGAGCAGATGGTCGGCAAGCAGATCTGCATCCTGGCCAACCTGGCTCCCCGCAAGATACGCGGTATAGAGTCCAAGGGCATGATACTGATGGCACGCCAGCCCGACGGCAGGATGCGTGTTGTCTCTCCCGAAGAGACTCTGAAAAATGGGTCAACGATAGGCTAGGCTCCCTGCTGCTGTATCAGTTCCAGCTCCTCGTCGCTGTAGATGAGTGAATCAAGATGGCCGCTGCGTCCGAGCAAGATAAGGATGACAGCGGCTATTATTATGGCCGCTGCGACAGACAGCAGTATGATCCATATCCTGCTTCGTCCTTCGTGAGTGGTGGTGCCGTTTTCCGGAGCAGGTCCGGGCTTTTCTTGTTCCTGTTCCGGCTCCGGGTTGTGTATATCTGTCGTATCAGGTTCGCAGGTGGCCGTAGGAGTCTCATCGGGTCGGGACGTGCTCTCTGAAGATCTGGTGACCGGCTTCAATATTACCGGCTCGAATCCGAAGGCCTGTGAGAACACTCCTCCGTCGGTATTGTCGGTTACAAAGTAGGCGCTGCCGTCCAAAGTCAGTTTGAGCCTCCCGACTCCTGGAAAGTCTATGAATTTCCTTTCATGGAGCATCGGTTTAAGCTGTTTTAGAAAGGTGTCCAGCTCTATGTCGGCAGTGTTCCTGTCAATGCCGTATGTCTTGGTATAATAAGCCGCGAGCATATCTCCGGATGCCCTGTCGTCCCACTTGAACGATATCCGCTTGGAAGGCGGGTAGATGGTCTTTCCGTCCTCGGAAAAATATGCCGGCATCGGCTCTGCCTGGAAATATCCCATTCCGGGAAGCGCAATGCGGTCATTATCAATGATCAGCTCCTTCAGGAGACGGGAAAGAAGATGGACATCCATAGATAAATGCTTAAATTTTTTCAAGACAAAGTTAATTTATTTTTGGCTTATAAAAAAAAATATCTATCTTTGCAGTCCCTAAAGGGAAATTCCTCTTTAGCTCAGTTGGTTAGAGCACCTGACTGTTAATCAGGGGGTCCTAGGTTCAAGTCCTAGAAGGGGAGCGAGATTTACTATGTTTTCATAATGTTATTTTTTCCCCCTCTTCATGTGAATGACGAGGGGGTTTTTTATGTATCTTTGGGTTGTATTTTTATATAACTTTAGTATCTTTGCAGTATGAAAAGGATAATCGCATACAAGGGGTACTATGCCGAATTCATGGCAAAGTTGTCGGAGCAGGAGAGGAAGAAGATAATGCGTGCGTTGCTGCTGTTTGAGACGGAGGACAAGATACCGCATCATTACATCAAGTTCATAAGGGACGGAATATACGAGTTTAGGGTGAACTATGGAAACAATGAGTTCCGGCTGTTCTTTACCTATGACGGAGATACGATAGTCATTCTCTTCAACTGCTTCAAGAAGAAGACGCAGAAGACCCCTAAAAGCGAGATAGACAAGGCAATAAAGTTAAAAAATGAATATTATGAGCACAAATGACATTTACGATGTTAGCGCAGAACTTGAGAAGGAGTTCGGAGCAAAAGGCACGCCTCAGAGAGAAGCAGCGATAAACCATGCATGGGAGGAGTACAATGCTCAGATTCTTCTGGATGCAAGGAAGAATGCAGGACTGACACAGGCAGAGCTGGCCAAACGCATAGGAGCCGACAAAGGCTATATCTCCCGTGTGGAGCGAGGTCTGACCATACCCACGGTCGCAACACTCTACAAGATAGCAGCGGCAATGGGAATGACGGTTGAGCTGAGACCTCTATAATCTTCGTGACAATACGTGCTGACTAATACAACTCATTGATTTACGCCCGAATGTAAACCGTTATGAGTCCTAGGTTCAAGCCCTGGAAGGGGAGCGAGATTTACTATGTTTTCATAATGTTATTTTTTCCCCCTCTTCATGTGAATGACGAGGGGGTTTTTTTATTACTTTTGGCTTATGATAGACAGGGAAACGGTAGACAGGATACTGGACGCGGCTGACATCGTGGACGTGATCAGCGACTTCGTGACGCTCAGGCGGCGCGGGGCGAACTATATCGCATGCTGTCCGTTCCACAACGAGAAGACCCCGTCGTTCTCTGTCTCTCCGAGCAAGGGTATATTCAAGTGCTTCGGATGCGGCAAGGCCGGCAGTGCCGTAACCTTTATCATGGAGCACGAGCAGATGACCTATCCCGAGGCCCTGAAATATCTGGCCCGCAAGTACGGAATAGAGGTACACGAGCAGGAAGAGACTCAGGAGGATGCGCAGGACCGTCTGAAGAGAGAGTCGATGATGGCCGTGTCGGAGTTTGCGGCCAAATACTACACCGACATGCTGTTCGGTTCCGCTGAGGGACATTCCGTGGGACTGTCCTATTTCAGGCAGAAGCGCGGCTTCTCCGAGGAGACCATACGGAAATTCGGGCTGGGCTGGTCGCCTTCCGGCAGATCATTTGCCGGAGAGCCGCCGGTGCCGTCCTTGGCAGAGGCTGCGTTGAGAGCCGGGTACAAGAGAGAGTTCCTGATCTCCACCGGCCTGTGCTATGAGCACGGAGGAGAGTTGGTGGACAAGTTCCGCGAGAGAGTCATTTTCCCGATATATTCGCTCAGCGGCCGCATCATAGCTTTCGGAGCCCGGACGCTGAAAGACGACAAGAGCGTCGCCAAGTACCTCAATTCTCCCGAAAGCGAGATCTATCACAAGAGCAGCTCCCTGTATGCGATATATCAGGCCAAGTCCGCAATAGCCAGGGCGCAGAAATGCTATCTGGTAGAGGGCTATGCCGATGTCATATCGATGCATCAGGCCGGGATAGAGAATGTCACCGCCTCTTCGGGCACATCCCTGACAGTCGAGCAGATAAGGCTGATAAAGCGTTTTACCAACAATGTGACAGTGATGTACGACGGAGACTCGGCCGGTATCAAGGCCGCTCTGCGCGGAATCAATATGCTGCTCGAGGAGGGTATGACCGTCAAGGTGGCCCTGCTGCCGGACGGTCACGATCCGGATTCGTTTGCCCGGGCTCATACCCGGCAGGAGATTCTGGATTTTCTCCAGGAGCACGAGACGGATTTCATAGAGTTCAAGTATGCGCTGCTTTCATCGGACATCCAGAAGGATCCGATACAGAAGGCTGAGCTGATAAGGGATATCATCGACACCATAGCGGTGATACCCGATCAGATAACGCGCTCGCTGTATGTCGAGCAGTGTGCTCAGCGGCTGTC
This sequence comes from uncultured Bacteroidales bacterium, assembly GCA_944323785.1. Taxonomy (GTDB): domain Bacteria; phylum Bacteroidota; class Bacteroidia; order Bacteroidales; family UBA932; genus Coprenecus. Next base: position 54,501 of record CALUTU010000010.1, read on the forward strand.
CATGAAGGAGGACATGCTTTTTGCCGAGGTGGCGCGGATAAGGCGCAGGAAGATAGAGTCAGGAGAATACGAGCGGCGCAGGAGGGAGGAGAAGGAGGCCCGGTATGCCGCTGCCGTCGAGGAGGGCGATGCGGCGGTAGGAGAGTTTTCTGGGGCGGACCGCGGTACCGGTGCGGGGCAGGTGTCTTTCAGTCCGGTCCCGGTCCTGGACCTGTCGGAAAGGGAGCTGCTGTATTATCTGCTGAAGTTCGGGGAGTGCCTGATGACGTTCGAGGATCATCAGAAGTACGGGGCGGAGGCTCCGGTGATGGAGATAACCGTGAACGAATATATCTCCGCCAACCTGTCCAATGATGACCTGGAGCTTCACAATCCCCTGTACCGGAAGATATACGGGCTGTATTTTGACTTTCGGAAGGAACTGCTGGATGCTGCCGGGGAGACGGTTCCTGCCTCTGATGACCTTCAGACCGGGATAATGCACCGTATGGTCAACTGCGGTGATCCGGAAGTGACTAAGACGGTGGTGGATATCACAGAGGACAAGTACGAGCTGAAGGTGAAGGAATACATCAAGGCCCAGATTCCGGAACGTAATGTGATAGACAAGAATGTCCCCAAGGCAGTGCTGGTCTACAAACTCAAATATGTGGAATACACCTGCTCGCAGCTCATGGAAAGTCTCAGGCAGATGCAGCAGGACGCTGACACTGAGGCCCAGCAGGACATAATGCACCGGCTCAAGCTGCTGCTGCAGATTAAGAATGTCCTGGTCAAGGACCTGAACAGGGTGTCGTAGGAAGTATTACTGATTTTTCCCCTCGATACCGTAAACGGCTGTCACAGGTACCGTCATGAGGATAACGTTGGGGTCTATCTGCTTGGCTGTCTTTACGATGTCGTTTGAATAGCTCTTGCGGCTGACTACCATCAGCATCTTCTTCTCACCCTCAGTAGACCACTGTACGGACTTTACCGAGCGGTTGCCCTCGATGCTCAGGGTCTGGAGCCTGGCCGCTATCTCGTCGTTGTGCTCCGAGAGTATGAGGGTCTGTACGGACTGCTGCGAACCGGTCAGGAACATGTCCACGGCGTAGGAAAAGGCTATGATCTCCACGAATCCGTATACAACGTCGGCCAGGGTCTTGTCGTTGACCAGCAGAATCGACATCACTATAAGAGAATCGCATACGAGGTATATACGTCCTGGAGAGATGTTCTTGTATTTGTTGATGGAGAGCGCGATGATATCTGTACCGCCGGTACTGCCGCCCTGGGTGATGATGATGGCGATGCCGATACCGCTCATGGCACCTCCGATGAGGGCGTTGATCAGATTGTCCGTAATGCCGGCGGACAGGCTTGTCAGACCCGGAATCATGGGCATGAACTGGAAGAACACGAAGCTCATGGCCACGCAGTATATCGTCTTGATGCCGAATCCCTTGCCCAGGATGATAAATCCTACGACCAGCAGCAGTATGTCTATCGCGAACTTGGCGTAGGAGACGGGGATGCTGTTGATGCCGTAATGAATCACTGATGCAAGACCGGCGATGCCGCCTCCGGTAATCTCATGAGGGTTGAGGAATGCGGTCCAGCCGAAGACGAACACGGCCAGTCCGAGAGTCATGATGACGTATTCTTTGATGTATTTCAGTACCATATCTTAATATTTCCGGCCGCGAAGATAACAAAAATCAAGATATTTGTAACAAAATGAGAGGTGCGGGCGTTATATAGGTACAGATGATTTAAAGGTTAATAGAGTTAAGTGAATACAGAGGAGTTCAAATCCACATTTTTGCCGCTGGGCCCGCTGCTCTACCGCATCGCTTTCCGGATGCTGGGCAGCGGGGAAGATGCCCGGGACGCGGTGCAGGAGCTGTATGTGAGGCTCTGCCGCAAGGGAGACCGGGCTCTGCGGAGCGGCAATCCGCAGGGCTACTGTGTCAGGATGATGCAGAATGTCTGTGCGGACATTCTGCGGCGGCGCGGGCACAATGTCCTCCGGATGGCGGCGGACGTGACGGAGGTGAGGGGAGGCCCGGCGGTCGAGGCTGTGGATTCTTCGGTCGAGGGCAGGGAGGAGGCGGCTTTGGTGCGGAAGGCCCTGACCGCATTGCCCCGGAAACTGCGTGAGGTGGTGCTTCTGAGAGACCTCGAACAGATGGAAATGTCCGAGATAGAGGCACTGACCGGTATGAGTCAGGTCAATATCCGGGTCACACTATCCAGAGGCAGAAAGATGTTGAAGGAAAAAATATCGAAATTTATAAACAGGTAAAAATTTAAAAAATGGGCGGGAATTTAAAAATATCGGAATTGTTGGAGCGTTTCTATGCCGGACAGACTTCTGCCATGGAGGAGCAGGAGCTGACCGGGAGGCTTGATGAGGCTTCCACCGGGGACAAGGCCCTCTTTCGGGGACTGTCCGGGATGCGGATTCCGGATGAGAATGTACCTGTTCCGGAGGACCTTTATCAGATGATAGAGCGGACGGTGGACCGGGAGCTCGGACGCCGTAGCGGCAGGATGAGGCTGATTGCGTCCGTCTCCGCCATAGGGGTTGCTGCTGCGATAGCGGCTGTGGCGTTCCTTACACCGCTTCATATAGAAGAGCCTGAGGATACGTTTGACAATCCTGAGGAAGCCTACGCGGCTGTGGTGGAGGCACTGGGACTTATCGGTCAGAATCTGGGCAAGGGTATGTCCTTTGCCGCCGGCAATATAGAGAAAGTCGTTCAGAATACGACTTCAGGCATAGAAGCCATGATTGTACAAGAAGACTCAGTTGAAGAATAATTAAAATAAGTCAATTTATGAAAAGAGTTGTTGTAACATTGTTTGTTCTGTTGATTTCGTTCGTCAGGATTTTCGCATCTGCCGTCCCTGAACGGGAGGTTGAGGATAGCCGGTCTTTTAAGGCCATTTATGATAAATATAAGGATTCTCCTGCGGTCTCAGCCTTGTATGTGTCTGAGTCATTGCTGAAAACAATGGTTCAGACACTTGGGGACAGTGTCTTGATTGAAATCTCCAATCTGCATATAAATGATAGTCCGGATATAGCTCCGTTATTGGATTTAGACAAGATGACGGGAGTATACATCCTGTCGTCAGATGAATTGTCAACGGCTACGAATCTGAGGCAGGACATCGGCAGGTTTGTAGCACAGAACAGTGACTCTCAGGAGGAATTGCTTAGGTTCTCAGAAGAAGGGAGCGACATTACATTCTATTATGTTCCTGCTGAAGACAGTCATAGTATCAGTAATTTTTTAATGGTGCAGCAGGAGAAATCGGCTTCGGGCGAGACTGTGATTATAGATAAGACAGGAGCTGTGAATACCGGAACATGCTCTTCCATTACTGTGATTGAGATCGAGGCCGAGGGGCTAACGCTGTCTGATATAGTCAAAATGACAGTGGAACTGGCCAAAACTATGGAATAAGGGTGCGTATTTTGTCGTAAACTGTCTAAATCCTGCAAAAAAATCGAGATTTAGACAGTTTCTGACATTGTAGGGGCGGTGTCTCAGGGGGTGGAAGTGTATATAAACGTTTATAGCCGTTTTGATATTGCTATGGTTCGGATTTTAGATTATATTTGCGGATATTTTAATTGAAGAAGTATGGCAAAAGAACTCGAACAGAATGATGTTGCGGCGGCTAACGCAGCCAAGCTCAAGGCTTTGCAGGCAACAATGGACAAGATTGAAAAGGATTTCGGTAAAGGGGCTATCATGAAGCTCGGAGACCGTCCTGAGGGGGATGTTTCAGTGATTCCGTCGGGGTCCATCGCACTGGATCACGCTCTGGGAATCGGCGGGTATCCGAGGGGAAGGGTGATCGAGATATTCGGTCCTGAGTCCAGCGGTAAGACGACCCTGGCCATACATGCCATAGCGGAGGCCCAGAAGGCCGGCGGCTTCGCGGCCATTATCGATGCGGAGCACGCTTTCGACCGCACATACGCGAAGAACCTGGGAGTGGACGTGGACACTCTCCTCATATCCCAGCCGGACAACGGCGAGCAGGCTCTTGAGATAGCCGACGACCTGATCCGCAGCGGGGCTATCGACATCATCGTGGTGGACTCAGTCGCGGCTCTGACTCCCAAAGCCGAGATTGAGGGCGAGATGGGAGACCAGAAGATGGGACTGCAGGCAAGGCTGATGAGTCAGGCCCTGAGGAAGCTGACGGCCAATATCTCCAAGACCAACACCTGCTGCATCTTCATCAACCAGCTGCGCGAGAAGATCGGCGTGATGTTCGGCAATCCCGAGACCACTACCGGCGGCAATGCCCTGAAGTTCTACGCCTCCGTCCGCATCGACGTGCGCAAGGTGACCCAGCTCAAGGACGGAGACGATCCCACAGGCAACCGTACCCGCGTCAAGATCGTCAAGAACAAGATGGCTCCTCCTTTCCGCAAGGCCGAGTTCGATATAGTATTCGGCGAGGGTATCTCGAAGATAGGAGAGATTGTAGACCTTGGTGTGGAGTTCGATATCATCAAGAAGAGCGGCTCGTGGTTCAGCTACGGTGAGTCCAGGCTGGCCCAGGGCCGGGATGCGGTCAAGAAACTGCTTATGGACAATCCGGAGCTGACAGAGGAGATAGAGGGCAAGATCCGTGAGGCAATGAACAATATGGAGGACTAGGCTATGCAGACAGTATTAAGCGGTATCCGCTCCACAGGACATCTTCACCTGGGCAACTATTTCGGTGCCCTCCGCAATTTCGTGAGGATACAGGACGATTACAACTGTTATTATTTCATAGCGGACCTGCATTCGCTGACCACTCATCCGCACCCGGATGACTTTCACGCCAATGTAAGGACTATCCTGGCAGAGTATCTGGCCGCCGGTCTGGATCCGGAGAAGGTTACGATATTCGTGCAGAGCGACGTGCCCGAGGTGAGCGAGCTTTATGTGCTTCTGAACATGATATCCTACAAAGGCGAGCTGGAGCGTACCACCACCTTTAAGGATAAAGTGCGTCTGGCCAAGGCAAAGGCCCGCAATGTCCGTCTGGAAGATGTCGCGGAGGATGACCACAACGACGAGGGCATCAACATCAGCGCAGGCCTTCTGACTTATCCGGTTCTGATGGCCGCCGATATCCTGATTCACCGTGCGGACTTCGTGCCGGTCGGCAAGGATCAGGAGCAGCATCTGGAGTACGCCAGGGTTCTGGCCCGCCGCTTCAACAATATGTACGGCGAGGAGGTCTTTACTGAGCCGAGGGCGTTTAATTTCGGAAGCGGTCTCATCAAGGTGCCCGGTCTGGACGGCAGCGGAAAGATGGGCAAGAGCGAGGGTAACGGCATCTATCTCTACGACGATGAGAAGACCATCACCAAGAAAGTGATGAAGGCCCTGACCGACAGCGGTCCCGTCGAGCCGAACAGTCCTATGCCCGAGTGCATAGAGAACCTCTTCACCCTCATGGCACTTGTGTCAGAGCCGTCTACCGTAGAGTATTTCAAGGAGAAATGGAACGACTGCTCGATCCGTTACGGAGACCTTAAGAAGCAGCTTGCAGCCGATATCTGCAAGGTGACCCTGCCGATACGAGAGCGCATCGATGCCATCTACAACGATGACGCTTATCTGCACCGGGTGGTGTCGGAAGGCCGCGACAAGGCCCGTGCCAGTGCCTCCGCTACCTTGGCCCTCGCTCGCAAAGCTATGGGATTCAAGGTGTTCTAGTGCTATGACACGGATCGTGCTGCCGTAAATTGATACAATTCAGGATGCAATAAAGGCTGTGCCGGGAAATCCAGACACAGCCTTTTCTGTTTCGGGGCTCAGCGACTAAGCCCTCTTAGTAGTTCTCTTTCTTGGGCTCGAAGTATGCCTTGGGATGCTGGCATGCAGGGCATTTCTCCGGGGCTTTCTTGCCTTTGTGTACGTATCCGCAGTTGCGGCACTGCCAGTAGATCTCGCCGTCACGCTCGAAGACAGTACCTGTCTCTACTCTCTCGAGAAGCTTGCGGTAACGGGCCTCGTGTTCGGCCTCGACCTTGGCTATCATCTCGAATGCCACGGCTATCTCGGTGAAACCTTCTTCCCTGGCCACTTTGGCGGCCTCGGGATAGAGGACTGTCCATTCCTCATTCTCGCCCTCGGCGGCGGCCTTGAGGTTCTCCAGAGTGGTGGAGATTATTCCCGCGGGGTATGTCGATGTGATCTCTACCATACCGCCCTCGAGGAATTTGAAGAACTTCTTGGCGTGCTCCTTCTCCTGCTCGGCTGTCTCCAGGAAGATGGCGGCTATCTGCTCATAGCCCTCTTTCTTGGCCACGCTTGCGAAGTAGGTGTATCTGCCTCTGGCCTGGGATTCTCCGGCGAATGAGGCGAGAAGATTCTTTTCGGTTCTTGTTCCTTTGATTGATGCCATAATAGTAAGTGTTTGTGTTGATATAGGAGCAAAGATACGATAAAAGTTCTAAATTTGCGGACTTCAATTCAGGTATTTTATGTCAAGTCACAATAAATACGCTCTTGTCACCGGCGGTTCCTCGGGTATGGGTCTGGAATATGTCAGGATTCTGGCCGCGAAGGGCTACAATGTCATCATCGTGGCCCTCTTCCAGAACGAGACGGATGCCGTCCGGGACGATATGGCCGGGCAGTATCCCGATCTGGATTTCCTGTCGGTAGGCGTTGACCTGTCGGCGGTGGACGCTCCCCGGAGAGTCTTCGATACGGTCAGGGAGCAGAGGCCGGAGGCCGAGGTGGAGGTGCTGGTCAACAACGCCGGGATGCTGCATCCGATGCATTTCCGCAATATGCCGCCGGAGAAGGTGAGCAGCATCATCATGGTACACAACCATGCGACGGCCATGCTCTGCAGGTATTTCCTGCCGGGGATGCTGGAGCGCGGCAAAGGCTATATACTGAACATATCTTCCCTGGCCGCGTGGTTCCCTTTCCCTTTTCTCACCACTTATGCCTCGACCAAGTCGTTTACCCGCATCTTTACCCGTGCGCTCAGGACCGAGTGCCAGAAGACGGGGGTCACTGTGTCCGCCATCTATTTCGGAGCGGTGGATACGCCCCTGTTGGGTCTGCCGCCCAAGTACAGCCGTCTGGCCCGCAGACTCGGCATCATGATCAGGCCTGAGACGGCTGCCCGCAAGGCCATGAATATGATGTTCAAGGGCCGTTCCGGCAGGATTCCGGGCTTGATCAACAAGATAGGCTGGCTGTTTGCTCCCCTTATCCGCCCGTGGATATTCGGCCCGATAGAGCGGAAAGTTACCCGTCACTGGAACCTGAAATAGAGCCCGAAAGTGGAAGTCCCCGGATTCAGACAAAGGTGTGCCGCAGCTGTCAGGAAAGTGCTGCCGTCCACACTTAAGACCGCGCTGTGGATGATTAAGATCACGGTAGGGGTGTCCTTTGCCATTATGCTGCTGGGGTATTTCGGATTCATTGACTGGCTGTCAGCTGTCCTGTCGCCTCTGTTCGTGCATTTCGGACTCCCGGGAGAGGCCGCCCTGGCCTATGTCTCGGGCTACTTCGTCAATATGTATTCGGCAGTTACGGCTGCGGTCGCCCTGGACCTGGACGCGAGGGCTGTGACGATACTCGGTGTGATGGTGCTGTGCTCGCACAATATGATAGTGGAGACGGCCGTGCAGAAGAAGACGGGAAGCCCTGCGCTGCTGATGGTGCTGGTGCGTACTCTTTCAGGAATAATTCTTGCATACGTTCTGAATCTGTTGCTTCCGGAGACTGTGTCCGAGGCTGCGGTCATGGATGCCGTGTCAGGAAGACCCGAGTTCCGGGACGCGGTGCTGGATTGGCTCATGAACGTGTGTGTGCTGGTCCCCAAGATGCTGGTTATCATATTTGCCCTGAATATTCTGCAGGCCCTGCTGGCCGAGTTCGGGATAATCAGGCTGATATCCAGGATGCTGAGACCGGTGATGAGGGTCTTCGGACTTTCGGCCAGATGTTCGGTGCTGTGGATTATAGCCAATACGCTCGGCCTTGCCTATGGGGCTGCGGCTATGATAGAGGAGGCCGGAAATGACAAGCTGCGGAAGGCGGACATAAATGGCCTCAATCTACATATCGGCATCAGTCACAGCAACTTGGAGGATTTGTTCCTGCTTGCGTCCATAGGTGCTGCGTGGTGGGTGCTGCTTTTGGCAAGATGGGCTATGGCGATAATTTTAGTGTGGGGATACAGATTGGAAGCGTATATTAAGAATAAATATGTATCTTTGTAAGTTCGGAAAGATGAATGATATGAGAAATGTCCCGTTCAGGTCGGTTGTCGCAGCAGTGCTTTCAGCAGTCATGCTGCTGGCTTTTCAGTCATGTAAGAGCCAGTATGAGCTGATGCTGGAGAGTCATGATATCCCGGCGAAGTACAAGATGGCGTTCGATCTGTTCGATGCCGGAAAGTATGCGAAGGCAGCCGGTATGTTCGAGAGCCTTAAGATAGCGGTGGGAGGTACGGCTCAGGACGATACCGTTCAGTACTACACTGCGTATTCCCATTACTGCTATGGGGATATGGCTGCAGCGGAGCAGGCTTTTGAGTCTTTTATCAATGTGTATCCGCGGAGTCCGTTTGCAGACAAAGCCCGTTTTATGTATCTGGACTGCCTGTACAGCAGCACGTATCGCTACGAACTGGATCAGACTCCTACCTATAAGGCCCTCGCGGCCATTACCAATTATCTGATCGATTATCCTGGCAGTGAGTATGCGGCACAGTGCCATGCCATGATAGACAGACTGGAGGAGAGACTGGATAGGAAAGAGTATGAGTCTGCCAAGCTGTATTATACCATCGAGGATTACAAGGCGGCACATTATGCGCTTAAGCTGGTGCTGAAGGAGGACGCGGACAATGTCTATCGGGAGGATATCATGTACTATACCGTGATGTCTGCCTACAAGTATGCCGTCAACAGCGTTGCGGCCAGACAGAGGGACAGATATGTGACATTTACGGATGACTATTTCACATTTGTGAGCGAGTTCCCCGATTCCAAGTACCGTAAGGAACTGGACGGACTCGCGGCTAAGGTTCAGAATATTTTAAATAAGAAATAAGATGGAAATCAAACAGGTACCTACAAACACTATTACCAGGAATCTCTCGGAGCTGGCAAAGCCTACCGGCAACATCTACGAGACAGTGATGATCATCGCCAAGAGGGCCAATCAGATCTCTGCCAATGTAAAGCAGGAGCTCAGCCAGAAACTGGAGGAGTTCTCCAACTATGCCGACACTCTTGAGGAGACCTTCGAGAACCGCGAGCAGATAGAGATCTCGAAGCACTACGAGAGACTTCCCAAGCCGACGCTTGTAGCCATTGAGGAGTTCCGTGACGGCGAGATTTATTACCGCAAGGTGGACGAACAGCAATAGTATCTTCCGATGCTGAGAGGAAAGCACGTACTTCTGGGTATTACAGGCAGTATAGCCGCTTACAAGGCGGCTTATATTGTACGTCTGCTTGTCAGGGAGGGAGCGGAGGTGAAGGTGGTGATGACCGCCGCCGCCAAGCATTTCATAACCCCGCTGACACTGGCCACCCTGTCCCGCAATCCTATTCTCACCGAGTTCTTTGACCCGGAGAACGGACAGTGGAACAGTCATGTCTCGCTGGGCCTCTGGGCAGACCTGTATCTGATAGCTCCGGCCTCGGCCAATACCCTGTCCAAGATGGCGCACGGCATAGCCGACAATCTGCTGCTGACGACATATCTGTCCGCCAAGTGTCCGGTAATGGCCGCTCCGGCCATGGATCTGGACATGTACGCGCATCCGGCCACTCAGGAGTCCATGGATATACTCCGGACACGCGGAGTGGAGATTATCGAGGCTGCGTCCGGGGAGCTGGCCAGCGGTCTGGACGGCAAGGGCCGGATGGAGGAGCCCGAGCTCATAGTCAGGAGGATAAAGTCGTTCTTTTCCCGCAGCGGCAGTCTCAGAGGCCGCAGGGCCCTGGTCACATCCGGGCCTACTAGGGAGGCCATAGATCCTGTGCGTTTCATCTCCAATCATTCTTCCGGCAAGATGGCCTCGGCCATAGCGGATGAGCTGGCCCGCAGGGGAGCGGAGGTGACGGTGGTTTCCGGACCGGCTGCGGTAAGACCGTCGGAGCCGGGCGTACGGATTGTGGATGTGGTCTCAGCCCGTCAGATGTACGAGGCCACAGTCGCAGAATACGATAAAGGCAGCGACATAACGGTGCTTTGTGCGGCTGTAGCGGACTTTACTCCCGCCTCACCCAGTACGTCCAAGATAAAGAAAGACGGAGAGCGGATGGAGCTGACGCTTGTCCCCACTGAGGATATCGCGGCTGCCATAGGCTCGCGCCGCCGTCAGGACGGAGTGGTGGCCGGCTTTGCTTTGGAGACCGACAATGCCGAGAACAATGCCATGAGCAAGCTCCGTCGCAAGAACATGGATATGATAGTGCTGAACTCCCTGAGAGATCCGGGTGCCGGTTTCGGTACGGATACCAACAAGGTTACGTTCTTTTTCCGCAATGGGGACAGTCAGAGTCTGCCGCTGGAGTCCAAGGCCGATGTCGCCGCCGCACTTGTGGACCGACTTGAAAGACTGCTGGGACAATGCTGAGCCGTCTGTCCATATCCAACTACGCTCTTATAAACTCTCTGGACATTACGTTTCCGGACGGTCTGGTGATAATCACAGGAGAGACCGGTGCCGGCAAGTCCATACTTCTGGGAGCCCTTTCCCTTGTTCTGGGCAAGAGGGCTGATTCATCGGTCTTCAGCGACAATACCCGCAACTGTGTGGTGGAGGCCGAGTTCCACGACAAGTCCGGTCAGGAATACATACTCCGCAGGGTAATCACCCCTGCCGGACGTTCCCGCTCGTTTCTCAACGACGAGCCGGTGTCGCTGGCGGAGCTTGCGGCTATATCGGGCCGTATAATCGACATACACGGCCAGCATCAGCATCTGCTGCTCACCGACCCCGACTACAGGCTCGGGGTGATAGATCACTTTGCAGGTACGGCTCCGTTACTGGATGAGTATAGAAAGGTATATGACGGGTACAGTGCTGTGGAGGAGGAGGCGGCTTCGCTGGAGAAATCCATAGCCGAGGCGGAGAGGGATGCCGAGTACCGTCAGTTCCAGTTGGATAAGCTGCGGGAAGCCGCCCTTGTACCGGGAGAGATGGAGGCTCTGGAGCAGGAGCAGAAGGCCCTGGCTCATGCGGAGGACATCCGTGCAGGCCTGGATGCGGCCTATGCCGGCCTTAATCCCCAGGGCTTGTCCGTCGCGCAGCTGCTTAAGGAGGCCGCTGCCCGTCTGTCAAAATTCTCGGCCTGGGATGACCGCCTTGAGTCTTTGGCCGCCCGGCTGGAATCCTGCAAGATAGAGATTTCGGACATAGAGAGAGAAATAGAGGACATATCTTCTTCTGTGACGGTCTCGCCCCGGAGACTGGAGGAGGTGGAGGAGAGGATGTCCCTGATATATTCCTTAGAAAGAAAATACGGCTGTGCCGACGTGGACGCGCTTATAGCCCTGAGGGATTCTCTGGCAACTGCGCTCGGAGGTACGGAGCAGATGCACGAGAGGCTGTCGGCTCTGAGGCAGAGGCAGCAGGAACTGGGAAAGCAGAGGGAGGCTTTGGCCCGCAGGCTTTCGGAGCAGCGTCAGGCTGCGTCCGAGGCTCTTTCCGGGGCTCTGCAGGAGGCTGTCAGGTCTCTGGAGATGCCTCACGCTGTATTCAAGGCTGTGGTCTCAGCCAAGGACAGGCTGACAGCCACCGGTGCGGATACTCTGGATTTCATGTTCTCGGCCAACGGGGAACATTCTCTCAGAGATATCTCCAAAGTAGCATCAGGAGGAGAGCTCTCCAGGGTCATGCTGGCACTCAAAGGACTTCTGGCAAGGTACACTTCCATGCCGGCCATGATATTCGACGAGATAGACACCGGAGTGTCAGGCAGGATTGCCGACAGGATGGGCGACATGATAGGCCGGATGGGGCGGGATATGCAGATAATCGCCATCACGCACCTGCCTCAGATAGCCTCTAAGAAAGGCTCTCATTACCTTGTGTACAAGGAGTTCGGCCCTGACGGCAAGGCCGCCACGGGTATCCGCCGCATAGAAGGGGAGGAGAGAGTCATGGAGGTGGCCCGTATGCTGAGCGGCTCGGAGCTGACGGCGGCAGCTGTACAGAATGCCCGCGATCTCCTGGGCAATGCAGGAAACGATTAATCATTCATAATACTGTAAATGGAAAGAAAAGAACGTCTCGACCTTCTCCGCAAGGTCCTTGCCGGGGACGATATCTCGGCTATGATTATCCCTTCGACGGATCCGCATTTCGGGGAATATATCCCTGATCACTATAAGGTACTGGAATGGCTGTCCGGTTTCACCGGAGAGGCGGCCACCCTGGTCGTTACTCAGAAGGAAGCCGCGCTGTGGGTGGATTCCAGGTTCTTCATACAGGCAGCGGCCCAGCTGGAGGGCAGCGGGATAGAGATGATGAAACTTAAGGTGGAGGGTACACCGTCAATTGCGGACTGGCTCAAGGCCCGTCTGGAGGCGGATGACATAGTGGCTATGGACGAGGATCTGTTTCCGTATTCGGAGTATATGGAGATGATGGATTCGCTGGCTCCCCTGTCTCCGGCCTTGATCGAGGATCCTTTCGATAAAGTCTGGAAAGACCGTCCTGCCCTGCAGTTCAATCCTGTGCGTTATGTGGACGAGACTGTCAGCGGAGAGTCCGTATCTTCAAAGCACGGCCGTCTGGTGGAGAAACTCCGGGGCCCCGTACCTTTCGCCTATGTGGTGACGGCTCTGGACGAGGTCGCCTGGCTGTGCAATATCCGAGGTACGGACATCGAGTACAATCCCCTGGCTCTGTCCTATGCGGTGGTGACGGAGGAATGTATAACGCTCTTCCTGCGTCAGGAGATGCTGGAACACGAGGCCGCTGCGGCTCTGCACAGGCAGGGCGTGATACTGAAGGACTATGAGGAGTTCGGCCGGTTCCTGAAGGCGCTTCCCAAGACGTGCGTAAGGATTTTCTCTTCCGGCAAGATAACAGCCAAATACTTCTTTGCGGCTATGGACAATGTGCATCAGCGCTCCCCGTTCAGTCCCTATGTCCCTGATCCAGTGCCTGGCGGAACGCTTGCCATGATGAAGGCTGTCAAGAACGCTGTGGAACTGGAAGGTTTCCGCAAGGCGTTCATCGAGGATGCGAAGGCTATGGCAAAGGTCATTGACTGGATCAAGGCCAATGTCGGCAACGGTATCACTGAGTATGATGTGGCGGTGAAGCTGATAGAGTGCCGCAGCGAGTGTCCCGACTATCTCGGAGAGAGTTTCCCGGCGATAGTTGCCTTCGGTGCGAACGCCGCCATGCCTCATTATATGCCTTCTGAGCAGGGAAGTGCCGTCATCCGTCCGGAGGGCTTTCTGCTGATTGACACGGGAGCGCAGTATACCTACGGTACAACCGACACTACCAGGACTGTACCGCTCGGGCCCTTGACTCAGAGGCAGAAAGATGACTATACCGCTGTCCTGAAAGGCATGATAGACCTGAGCATGGCTGTGTTCCGTAAGGGAATGAGAGGCTGTCTGCTGGATATCCTGGCGCGTGGCCCTGTCATGAAGGCCGGAAGGATGTACCTGCACGGCACCAGCCACGGTATAGGCCACAATCTGTGTGTGCATGAGGGTCCTCAGAGCATCCGCATGGAGGAGAACAGGGTGCCGCTGGTGGAGGGTATGGTGATGTCCAATGAGCCGGCTGCGTATATCGAGGGTGAGTACGGTATCCGGCACGAGAATGTAATCACTGTCGTACAGCATGATGGCCATGAATACGAAGATTTCTACAGCTTCGAGACCCTGACGGCCCTTCCCATAGACCTCTCGCCGGTCAATTTCGATATGCTTGACTCAGCTGAGAGGTCATGGATAGAGGAATTCAACGCCCGTTGCGGCGTTATCGCTCAGTGACGACAGTCCAGCCCTTGGTGAAACATATATCCCTGAAGGCCCGGTTCTCACAGCCGGAGCCGGGAGCGACCGGAAGGAAGAGCACATCCGATTGGAGCAGGTTCTTCCTTTCGTTTATTATCGCGGCAGGAAAGTCCTTGCCGTATGTGTTCATGGCCTTGACAAAGAATGTGAGGATATCGTATCCCTGATAAGAGAAGGATGTGGGCTCGGTATTGAATGCTTCCCGGTATCTGTTGATAAACTCTACCGTAAGCGAGTCATTGTAGTCGGTATAGTAGGACATGGCCAGCCGCAGGTCCAATGCGTGGAGATAATTGGACTCAATGGTCTCGAAACTTTTCCATCGGCTCATACCATATACTTCAATGCGGTAGTCGTATGAGCTTTTTATCAGATTGAGATTCCTCAGAGCGTCGGTTATGAACGCCTCGTTCATAGACGGGATTATTACCCTGTTGGTATGAGTGGGGCTCAGAGACTGGCTCATAAGATTGTCAATTCCGCGGCCGCTTAGGAAATCGTATTTGAATTTATTGAACTGCAGCCCTTTCTCCGTAAGTTCATGAAATGTCTCCAGTGTCAGCTCTGAACTGTCGGTGCCGTCCTCGTAGATGACTGTTATGGATGACTCAGGGGCATGCCTGTTGTCGGATATCCTGTCTATCTGATGGCTCAAAGCAAGGTCGGACTGCGGAGGAAACAGATAGAAATACGGATTGCCGTCAGCCAGCGAAGCGGTATTGAGGTCAAGCGGGGACACAACAGGAATCTCTTTGTTCTTGGCAAACGCTGCCACAGGCTGGAGGTCTCTCTCCGAGATCGGGCCGATGATGAGTTCGCTGCCTTTGAGCGCACCGTCGGCAATCATGTCCCAGGAGCTGTCATATTGACTCAGGTCTACTGTGTTGATGACAAAATGTTCCATCAAGCCTTCCTCTTTCAATTGTCCGGCAGCAGTAAGTACGCCTGCATAGAAGTCAGCCGCATATGCGTTCAAGTTACCTGTAAGCCGGCTGGCATTGAACGGCAGGACTACGGAGATTACATATGGCCCGTCGTCATAGGCTCCGGAGGTGCGTTTAAGCCCCGGAGGGACGGCAACAATGCTCTGTGCCTCTGGCTGAGCTGCAGGGGTGACTTCGCTGTCTTCCTTTACGGACGGGCCGGACTGCATACTGCTTATGAACTCCTTGTCCGGAATCATAATCCCCCGTATCCGTTTGCCGGAAGCGGTGTCTATGTCGTTGAGAGCGATGATGGCATCGACTGTTACGTTGAACTTTACCGCGACATCATCAAGGGTCTCATACCATTTGACATTGTACTTCTTGTATTTTTTCTTTTTGACTGTACGCTGCGGCTTCTCCGTCTTCGCTTCAGGCTTCTCAGAAGTCTGCTCTACGGTCTGCTTTGTACTGTTTCCCACGGCCGGTGCGGTTGTATCCGCGGCAGTTGTCTGCGGTATGTACAGAAGCATGCCGGCTTTGAGACCATCTGCTAGGGATGGATTGACTTTCTGTATGACCTCCACAGGTATACCGTAGGCTTTGGAAATGGAATATAGAGTCTGTTTCGGCAGTACCTTATGCAGGTAGAATATCTCTCCGTTTACGTTGACCTTTTCCTTGGATATTTCCACGGGCGTGGGAACGAAGTCCTGAGAGAATGCCAATGGAGCCGTGGCGCAGGCTACAACCAGGAAACAGAGGACGGTTGTCAGCAGTCTCATACCAGTCGGGCAAGTGTGTTGTTTATATTGTTCTCGATACGTGCATATGGATCATCACCGTATTCAGCCGGCTCGAAATGCTTGCCGGTGATGTGCTCGAACAGCTCAATGTATCTTTCGGAGATAATCCTGACGCGCTCGTCGGTCATCTCAGGGACTTTCTGTCCTGTCTGCCCGCTGAATCCGTTCTCCATCAGCCATTCGCGGACAAACTCCTTGGAGAGCTGTCTCTGTGGCTCGCCCTTGGCGAATCTTTCCTCATAGCCGTCTGCATAAAAGTACCTGGATGAGTCCGGAGTATGAATCTCGTCTATCAGATATATCTCACCGTCTCTCTTGCCGAATTCGTATTTGGTGTCCACGAGGATAAGACCTCTCTGTGCGGCCATCTCCGTGCCTCTCCGGAACAGCCGAAGGGCGTAGTCTTCTATTTTGGCATAATCTTCAGGGGATACCAGGCCGCGGCGCAGTATCTCTTCCTTGGAGATATCCTCGTCATGTGTGCCGATCTCGGCTTTTGTCGTGGGGGTGATGATAGGGGTCTCGAATTTCTGGTGCTCCCTCATTCCGTCCGGGATAGGAACTCCACAGATCTCACGGGCTCCGTTCTTATAGGCCCTCCATGCACTGCCGGTAAGGTAGCCTCTGACTATCATCTCAATCGGCAGGCCCTGGCATTTGTATCCTATGGTGACCATCGGGTCCGGTGTGGAGATTTTCCAGTTCTGGACTATGTCGGAAGTGGCGTCCAGGAACATGGATGCTATCTGGTTCAATACCTGTCCTTTATATGTTATACCTTTGGGCAGGATGACGTCAAAGGCGGATATCCTGTCGGTGGCGATCATGACTATGAAGTTGTCGTCTATGGTATAGACATCGCGGACTTTGCCCTCGTATTTGCCGGTCTGATGTCTGAAATTGAAGTCTGTCTGTGTAATTGCTTTCATAACCGAATGTTTTATAAGGTGTTGTAAAAATCTATCAAGTTGGAGCAGAACCGTCTCCAAGACAGACGCTCCTTTTCCTTGCTGATGGAATCCATGCAGCGGAGACGTATCTGCGGACTGGAAAAATATCTTTCAACGGCCTCGCGTATGGCATCTGCACTTACCTCTTCCGTTACAAGTCCCGTGCCCCGCCCGCCGATCATTTCCCTCAAACCTCCGACAGCTGTGGTTACCATAGGCAGGCCGAAGTGATATGCGATGGAGCTGATGCCGCTTTGTGTCGCTGATCTGTACGGCAGTACGCACAAGTCAGATGCGCAGAAGAACCGGGCCACCTCATTGTCGCTGATGAACCGGTTGAAAAGGTGAATCCTCTCCCGGTTCGGAGAGCAGTCTATCAATTTCTGATAACGTTCAAATGATCCGTAGGCTTCTCCGCCTATCAGCAGCTGGTATGAACTGTCCAGGGCAGAGAATGCTTCCAGAAGGATATCCAGCCCTTTGTATTCCCGGATGAGTCCGAAGAACAGCAGTGTCTTTTTATCCTGAGCCAGTCCCAGTTCGGCCTGGGCCTGGGCTTGCGGGATGCTGTCTCCGAAGTTGGAGTAGATGGGATGCGGAGAGACTATGTGCCTGGCATCCGGTCTGATATGCAGCAGGTCGTCCCTGACTGCGTTGCAAAGCACTACGAATCCGTCATGTCCGCCGAGATAGTAGCGGGTAAGCGGTCCGTCCCAGAAATGTCTTTCGTGCGGGATGACATTGTCCAGAATGGATATGACCTTGCACCCGGACGGCATATGCCTTGCGACATATCCCTGTGACGGAGCAAAGTAGGGCATCCAGTACCGCATCAGCAGTAGGTCCGGTCTCCACGCGGAGATGGCGCGGGCTGTCCTGATATATGAAAATGGATTGGCTGTATCCAGAACCGGAACGGCCTCGAAAGGAGGCCGCGATCCGTCTTCTATGTACTGGGTCTTTCCCGGGAAAAGAAACTCAGGATACTGTCTTTTGAAATTGTACGCCTGTACCGTGTGCCCTTTCGACAACTCCTGATACAGGGAGGTGTTGAACTGGGAGATTCCGCCGCGGAAAGGTGGAAAACACGATAGTATGGCTATTTTCAAGGCAGTTATTTATTTCGGTTCCTGATGTATTCCTGATTGAGGCCGTCTAATATCTCGCCTGTGATGTTGCGGCCCTGGTCCCCGCTTATCACGGAGTTTGTGGTGACTGTGGTGGTGAGTATGAGGGAATACTGTTTCTCTTTGTTATAATTGTCAACGTAGGTCTTTATGGCATCCATTACCCTGTTGTACATGACGCTCTCTTCCTCGGCCAGCTCCATCTGCTTCTGCTGGGTGAGATTGCGGAGCTCCTGGTCGCGTGTCATCAGCTCGTTCTGCATGGTCTCCATCTGAGAACGTGTCAGAAGTCCTTTCTGGTATTTCTCCTGAAAACTCTTCATGTCGTTCTCAAGGGCTCTTCCCTTCTTGTTCAGGTCATTCTCGATGGCGCTTACCTTGCCTTCAAGCTCTGTGCGGAGGTCGTTGTACATATCGTACTGGTTGACCAGAGTGTCGAGGTTGATATAGACTATGTCGCCGCTGCCTGCGGTTATCCGGCTGTCTTCTGCGGAAGCCGTGCTCTCGGTGTTTCTGTTGCCGGTGAAATGCAGTACGAATAATGCGGCGACAGCCAGCACAAGTACGATGTTGAGGATAAGGTTGACTTTCTTCATTTCTGTATTGTAGAGTTATAAATCATTCAAAATGCAAAAGTATGAGTTTTTTTGCAAAAATAGGGCTTTATCAAAATAAATTCGCAATATTTGCAATTTATATAGGATAATAGAAACATGCACTTTGCTCTATATGGCCGCAATACCGGTCCGGACACCGCAAGAAGGATAGCGACATTGCTGGAGCACCTTATTATAAAAGGTGTGAGACTGTCGTTTTTTTCCGAGCTGGCAGACTGTCTCGGAAAGGCCGGTATGACTTCTCTTCCGGGGGAGGTGTTCTTCTCCGGGGAAGATCTGCCGGCGGATGTGGATGTATTTCTTTCTCTGGGAGGAGACGGGACATTCCTCAGTTCTCTTACAATGGTGGGCAGGAGGGGAATACCCGTGGCCGGAGTTAATTTTGGCAGGCTGGGTTTTCTTACCTCTGCCGGAAGTACGGATGCGGGGTGCGGAGTAGTAGACCGTATGATTGCGGGGGATTACAGTGTCAGGAAGAGGAGTCTGCTGGAAGTGTCATACGGTGGTCTTGCTCAGGATTTCTATCCCTATGCGCTCAATGAGATAACCATGCAGCGTTACGGCCCGAATATGCTGGGTATAGAAGTGTCCATAGACGGGATGCGCATACCTACTTACTGGGCGGACGGCCTGCTTATAGCGACTCCTACCGGCTCTACGGCTTATTCTCTCAGCGTGGGAGGCCCGGTTGTGGTGCCGGACTCTTCGGTATTCATCATTACTCCGATGGCCCCGCACAATCTCAATGTAAGGCCGTTGATAGTGCCCGATACATCGGAAGTGGAGGTCATTATACGTTCAGGGGGAAGACGTGCGCTGCTGTCGGTGGACAACCGTTTCATGGATGTCGCCGAGGACAGTAAGGTGACGGTGCGGAAAGCGGATTTCGCTCTCTCGTGTGTTACCTTCGGAAAGGCCGGCTTTTTTGAGGCATTGAATGAGAAACTGCTTTGGGGAGAGGACCGCAGAAATGACAGAATAAAATATTGAAAGCATATATGGATAAAGGTGTACAGCCGAGACATGTGGCGATAATAATGGACGGGAACGGGCGTTGGGCCAGACAGCGCGGTAAGGAACGGGTGTTCGGACATCATGAGGGGGCGGAGAGTGTCCGTGCCTGTTCGGAACTGGCTGTGGAGACAGGCATTGAATATCTGAGTTTTTTCGCATTCTCGGAAGAGAACTGGAACCGTCCGGAAGCGGAGGTTTCCGAGTTGATGCGTCTTATGGCCGTGTCCATTCTCAATGAGAAGCCGACTTTCCGTAAGAATAATATCCGCTTTGTCGTAATCGGCAACCGGAGCCGTCTTCCGGAAGACCTGAAGAGGGATATAGATGAGGCGATGGAAGAGACATCGGACAATACGGGGCTGACGCTCGTGGTGTTTTTGAGCTACAGCGGTAAATGGGACATAGAGCAGGCTGCCCTGAAGTTTGCGGCGGCAGGTGCTCCAGCGGGACGTTTCGGGGACTATCTGGCAACAGCCGGTATACCGGATCCGGATCTTCTGATAAGGACCAGCGGGGAGCAGAGGATAAGTAATTTCATGCTCTGGCAGTGTGCATATACCGAATTTTATTTTACGGATGTCCTTTGGCCCGATTTTCGCAAAACCGAGTTCCGGACAGCACTTGACAGTTACGCTTCCCGGGAAAGACGGTTCGGGAAGACGGGCGAGCAGATAAAAATTGAAACAAGCGATTCCAAATGATGACATTGAAAAGGGTACTTTTCCTGGTATTGTCACTTATGACGGCGGGGTTGTTGTATGCGCAGCAGAACTCTCAGGACGTTGTCGTAGATTATCTTCATCCAAAAAAATATGTGCTGGGCGGTATCAGGGTTAAGGGAGTCAAGTATCTTGGTGAGTCGCAGATTCTGGCGTTGACCGGTCTAAGGGAAGGTATGGAGATAACGGTGCCGGGAGATGTTACAGCATCCGTGGTAAGCCGGATATGGGCTCAGAAACATTTTTCGGATGTGTCCCTCAATATTGACTCTCTTTCAGCGATGGGGGATACAGTGTATCTGGCGCTGTGTCTGCAGGAAAGGCCAAGGGTCTCAAGATGGAATTTCCAGGGTATCAAGAACTCTGAGCAGACAGAGTTGCAGGACAGGCTCAGCCTGCGCCGTAATGTTCCCCTGTCGGATTATGTGATCAACTCATCAGTTGGAATTATAAAGGATTATTTCAAGGAGAAGGGATTTATCAATGCTGACGTGGACGTGATTCAGGTCAGGGACACAGTGGTAAAGAATGCGGTGCGCGTCACTTTTGTCGTAGACCGCAAGTCCAAGGTCAAGATAAAGACCATAACCTTTGAGGGTAATGATCATGTTCCTGAAGGCAAGCTGATAGGCGCAATGGCCAAGACAAGGGATATGCGTTTCCGTAACATTTTCAAGACCAAAAAGTTCAATGAAAAGGAATACGAGAACGACAAGCAGTCCATGCTCAGTGTCTTCAACGAGGCCGGTTACAGGGATGCGCGTATCGTCAGTGATTCCATATATTATGTAGAGCCGGACCGTCTGGGAATCAAGTTTGTCATAGACGAAGGCAAGAGATACTATTTCCGCAACATAACCTGGACCGGCAACTCTCTTTATACGTCGGAGCAGCTGGATGCGGTCTTGATGATCAAGAAGGGAGATGTATATGATGTCGTGAACCTGGAGAAGAGACTGTTCGGTGATCCTAAGAAAGAGTTCATGGACATTCATACCCTGTACGCTGACCAGGGGTACATATTCTTCAATATCATACCGGTCGAGACCAATATCGTCGGTGACTCGGTGGATGTGGAACTGAGGATGGTGGAGGGTAAGCCGGCTACATTCAACAAGATAATCATCAACGGCAACACCATAACCAACGAGAAAGTGGTGCGACGTCAGCTGTTTACCAAGCCGGGGTATCTGTACAGTCAGTCCATGCTTGAGCGTTCGTTGAGGGAGATAGCCTCTATGGGCAATTTCGACCCTGAGCAGGCTTTGGACCACACGCGCGGTTATTCAGTGATACCCAATCAGCTGAACAATACCGTGGATATCTCTTACAATCTGGTGGAAAAGCCCAACTCCCAGTTTGAGCTCTCAGGAGGATGGGGCGGATATTCCTTCGTCGGAACAGTCGGTGTAAGTTTCAATAATTTCTCTGTTAAGAGGATGTTCAAGAGAGGCGCCTGGCGTCCTGTTCCATTAGGGGATGCTCAGACTCTTTCTATCCGTTTTCAGACAAATGGAACATATTATACTGCGGGTTCCATCAATTTCATAGAACCGTGGCTTTTCGGAAAGAAACCGACATCTTTCAACCTGGCCGGATACTATACCCGTCAGACGAATTCTTACTACTTCTATCAGAATACGGACGAGTATTATGAGGTTTACGGTATAGCGGCTTCGCTGGGAAGCCGTCTGAAATGGCCAGACAGCTATTTTGTCCTTTATCACGAACTCAGCTGGCAGACGTACAACCTGCACAACTGGCGGTACAATTTCCTCTTTGATACAGGACGCTCCAACAACATCAGCTATAAGATTACTCTGGCCAGAAACTCCACCGACCAGATGGTATATCCGCGTGAGGGATCGGATTTCCAGGTGTCTCTCCAGCTGACCCCTCCGTACTCGTTGTTCAGGGACAAGAATACCGACTATGCCTCGATGACGGATCAGGAGCGTTACCGTTGGATAGAATATCATAAATGGACATTCAAAGGGGCCCTGTATGTGCGTCTGTTCGATGATCTGGTGCTGATGACCAGGGCGCAGTTCGGATATCTGGGGTATTACAACAAGAACCTGGGATACTCTCCTTTCGAAGGATATCAGGTCGGCGGTGACGGTATGTCCGGCTACAATACCTACGGTTCGGAGATTATCGCGCTGAGAGGTTATCAGAATTATTCCCTGACTCCTATGAACGAGGACGGGGTCTATGTCGGTCATGTGTATGACAAGTTTACAATAGAGTTGAGGTATCCTGTCATTCTGCAGCCTCAGTCTACCATATACGTGCTGGCTTTCCTTGAAGGCGGTAACTGCTGGGAGGATATCCGGGAATTCAATCCATTCCAGATAAAGCGCTCTGCAGGAATCGGTGTCAGAGTCATGCTGCCTATGATCGGACTTCTCGGAGTAGACTGGGGATGGGGCTTTGACCCCGTGCAGGGTATGGAAAGAGGAGGCTCAAATTTCCATTTCGTGATAGGCCAGCAGTTCTAATGATATGAAATTTTATTAATTTTGCAGTCTATAATAAGAAAAGAACAGTTAAAATGAAAAAAGTTATTGTAATAGCATTGAGTGTTTTCTCTGCTGTGACCCTGGCATCCGCTCAGGGAATGAAATTCGGGCATATCAATATGCAGGAGGTGATGTTTCTGATGGACGAGATGGACTCGGCCCGTGCGGAGATGGAGAAGTTCAGCGCGACTATGCAGGAGACATATAACGCGATGATAGAGGAGTACAATACCAAGCTCACCACATATCAGCAGATGAGCGCCAACTGGACTCCCTCAGTCCTGGCCACAAAGCAGCAGGAAATTCAGGACCTCGAGGCCCGTCTCCAGCAGTATCAGCAGAACGCCCAGATGGACATGAACAACCTCCAGCAGCAGCTCATGACCCCCATACAGCAGAAGGCCAATGAGGCCGTAGCCAAGGTGGGCAAGGCCAACGGACTTATATATGTGTTTGATACATCAATGGGAATGATTCCCTATTTCGACACGACGCAGAGCATGGATGTCACCGAGCAGGTGAAGGTAGAGCTCGGTATTCCTTTGGACAAGATGCTGCCCCAGGCTCAGCCCCAGCTTTAGTGTTTGAAGGACAATAGGTTATCTGTATAAAAGAAAGGACTGCCTTAAGATATGGCTAAGTCCTTTCTCTTTTTTATAAAATACTTCTGAAATTATTCGTTTTGTTAGGAAATATCCTTACATTTGTATGAAATTATAACCAATATAATAATGCAACACAAAGTTATTGATATAGAGGATGTCGTTATCCGGTTCGCAGGAGACTCGGGAGACGGTATGCAGTTGACAGGCACGCTGTTCGCTGATTCTTCCGCACTTTTCGGCAACGAGATCTCTACATTCCCTGATTACCCGGCAGAGATCCGGGCGCCTCAGGGTACTGTCTCAGGTGTGTCCGGTTTTCAGGTACACATAGGTTCTATTGAGATCAATACCCCTGGAGATTTCTGCGACGTACTTGTCGCCATGAATCCCGCAGCACTTATGGCCAACGCCAAGTGGGCCAAGCCTACGGCTACAATTATCCTGGATGAGGATGCCTTCGACGAGAAGGGCATTCAGAAGGCCGGATTCAAGACCATGAATCCCATTGAGGAGCTGGGCATAGGTGACAGGAACATCATCGTGTCTCCTATAACCACCCTGACAAAGGAGAGCCTCAAGGACAGTGGTCTGGACATGAAGGCCATCGTAAGGTGCAAGAACATGTTCACCCTCGGCATGTGCTTCTTCATGTTCAACAAGGAACTCGACCATACATTCGAGTATCTGGAGCGCAAGTTCAAGAAGAAACCGGCTCTTATCGACACCAACAAGAAAGTCCTCAAGGACGGCTTCAACTACGCATCCAACATACATGCGATAGCCAACACCTATTACGTGCAGCCAGCAAAGCAGGAAAAAGGCATATACCGCAACATCAACGGCAACCAGGCCACGGCATGGGGCCTGCTCGCAGCCTCCGAGAAGTCCGGAGTGCCTTTGTTCTGCGGCTCGTATCCCATCACTCCCGCCACGGCTATTCTGGAAGAGCTGGCCATCCATAAAGAGCTTAAGGCCAAGACCCTCCAGTGCGAGGATGAGATAGCGGGCATATGCACAGCCATCGGTGCCGCATACGCAGGTAATTTTGCCGTAACCACTACATCCGGTCCCGGTCTTTCCCTGAAGTCGGAGGCTCTCGGACTGGCCATGATCACCGAACTGCCTCTGGTGCTCGTGGATGTTCAGCGCAGCGGCCCGTCCACAGGTATACCTACCAAGACCGAGCAGACCGACCTGCATCAGGCCCTTTACGGCCGCAACGGAGAGTGCCCCATCATGGTGATGGCCGCTCATTCTCCTTCGGACTGCTTCGAGAAGGCATTCTACGCCGGTAAGTTCGCCATGGAGCACATGATGCCTGTCATCCTGCTCACCGAGGGATTCCTCGGCAACGGATCCGAGCCCTGGAGGATACCTTCCATGAAGGATCTTCCCGAGATACATCCTCCTTTCATCAACGACGCTTCCGAGTGCGGCGGCAAGTTCGCACCCTTTGAGAGGGATCCCGAGACCCTCGTCCGCAGATGGGCCCGTCCCGGCATCCCCGGCCTGGAGCACAGAGTCGGCGGTCTGGAGAAGAACCCCGCAGGCGTCATCTCCTCCGATCCTCAGAATCACCAGATGATGGTGGACACCAGGGCCAGGAAAGTGGCACTGGTGGCCCGCGACATTCCGCCGCTGAAGGTTATCGGAGACGAGAGCGGCGAGGTACTTATCGTCGGCTGGGGCGGAACATTCGGCCATCTCTATACTGCTGTCAAGGAGTTCCACAAGCAGGGCAAGAGCGTGTCCCTGGCTCATTTTGACTATATCAATCCCCTTCCCCTCAACACCGAGGAGGTCTTCTCGAAGTTCAAGAAGATCATCGTCTGCGAGCTCAACTCCGGACAGTTCGCCGACTATCTGCGTGCAAAGCACCAGAAGTTCCATTACTATCAGCTGAACAAGGTGCAGGGACAGCCTTTCATCGTAAAGGATGTCGTGGATGCAGTCAATGAATTATTATAGGAGGATACAGTCATGAAATATACAGCACAGGATTTCAAAAGCAATCAGGAAGTAAGATGGTGCCCCGGATGCGGTGACCACTCGGTATTGGCCTCTCTTCAGAGGGCTCTTCCCCAGGTGGCGGAGGATCTCGGATACTCGATGGAGCGTTTCGTATTCGTCTCAGGTATCGGATGCTCGTCGCGTCTGCCGTACTATATGAACACTTACGGATTCCACGGCATCCACGGACGTGCCACCGCTATATCCACCGGTATGAAAGTCGCCAATCCGACACTGTCTATTTGGCAGGCCACTGGTGACGGTGATGCCCTGGCCATCGGCGGAAATCACTTCATACACGCCATCAGGCGCAATATCGACATCAATATCGTCCTTTTCAACAACCGTATCTATGGACTGACAAAAGGTCAGTATTCCCCGACATCTCCTTTGGGCAAGATCACCAAGACGTCGCCTTACGGCACGGTTGAGCATCCTTTCAACCCCGGAGCACTTGTTATGGGTGCGCGCGGCACATTCTTTGCACGAAGCATAGACTCGGAGCTGAAGCTCAATCAGGAGATATTCGTGGCCTCCGCCAAGCATGACGGATGCTCTGTGACCGAGATGCTCGTCAACTGCGTGATATACAACGACGGCTCTCACCGCGAGATCTCCGATAAGGAGGTAAAGGCTGACAGGACGATAGTTCTCAGACATGGTGAGAAGATGATTTTCGGCAAGAACCGAGACAAGGGTCTGATTCTTGAGAACAAGAAGCTTAAGGTGGTGACCATCGGCGAGGGCGGTTTCACCGAGGATGACATACTGGTACATGATGCCCACACTCAGGATATGGGTATGCACAGTATGCTCATCGACATGAAATGGCCCGAGTTCCCGGTTGCCCTCGGAGTTATCAGGGACGTGCCTGACAAGACTTACGACGACAATGTCAGGGACCAGCTTGAGGAGGTCAAGGCCAAATCAACTATTCACAATATGGATGAACTGCTGCACAGCGGCTCCACATGGGAAGTAAAATAAGTAAGAAAACAGTTTCATTTACATAACTAAAACACAAAAAATATGAAAGTTTCAGAAATCATGGCCAAACTTGAGGCCAAGTATGGTAACGAGAAAGAGTACCTCCAGGCTGTCCGCGAGGTGCTTGAGTCCATCGAAGAGGTTTACAACCAGCATCCCGAGTTCGAGAAGGCTAAGATCGTCGAGAGAATCGTAGAGCCTGACCGTATCTTCACATTCAGGGTTACCTGGGTTGACGACAAGGGAGAGGTTCAGACCAACCTCGGTTACAGGGTTCAGTTCAACTCAGCCATCGGCCCCTACAAGGGAGGTCTCCGCTTCCATAAGGCAGTTACTCCTTCCATGCTGAAGTTCCTCGGTTTCGAGCAGACATTCAAGAACGCTCTGACAACTCTGCCTATGGGCGGTGCAAAGGGTGGTTCTGACTTCGATCCCGTCGGCAAGTCTGATGCTGAGATCATGAGATTCTGCCAGGCCTTCATGTATGAGCTCTGGAGATGCATCGGCCCCGATACCGACATTCCTGCAGGTGACGTAGGAGTTGGCGGACGTGAGATCGGCTATCTGTACGGAATGTACAAGAAGCTGGCCCGCGAGTACAATACAGGAGTCCTCACCGGCAAGGGCGGCACATGGGGTGGTTCTATCCTCCGTCCTGAGGCTACAGGATTCGGCGCTCTGTACTTCACACAGCACCTTCTCCATCACGCAGGCAAGAGCATCGAGGGCAAGACAGTCGCTCTCTCCGGCTTCGGTAACGTGGCTTGGGGTGCCGCTACAAAGGCTAAACAGCTCGGCGCAAAGGTTATCGCCATCTCCGGTCCTGACGGAGTCTGCGAGATTCCCGACGGTATCACCGACGAGATGATCGACTACATGCTCGTTATGCGTGCTTCCAACAGGAACAAAGTTCAGGATATGAACGACAAGTTCCCTCAGGCCACCAAGTTCACAGCCGGTAAGAAGGCATGGAGCGTTAAGTGCGACATCGCTCTGCCCTGCGCATTCCAGAACGAGCTGAACGGTGACGATGCCAAGGAGCTGATCGCCAACGGTACATGGTGCTGCTGCGAGGTATCCAACATGGGTTGCACCCCTGAGGCTATCCACGAGTTCCAGAGCAAGGGCATCCTCTTCGCTCCCGGTAAGGCAGTCAACGCCGGTGGTGTGGCTACTTCAGGTCTCGAGATGACCCAGAACGCCTCACACATCAGCTGGTCCGCACAGGAAGTTGACGACAAGCTGCACTTCATCATGCAGAGCATCCACGAGGCTTGCGTTAAGTTCGGTACACAGGCAGACGGTCATGTAGACTATGTCAAGGGTGCCAACATAGCCGGCTTCATGAAGGTGGCTCAGGCTATGCTCGAGCAGGGAATCATCTAATTCCGTCGTGTCATAGCGGGCGAATCGCTACGATTAAGGGACCGTATCCGATTGAAGGATGCGGTCCTTTTTTATGTAGGACGTGTTTATTATTTTTTCTATATTTGTAGGTCATTTTTTAACGATATAGGATATGGCTGTTATAAGACCTCTGAACGGGATTGTGCCGAAGATAGGACGGAACTGCTTTATCGCTGAGAATGCGGCGATTATCGGAGATGTGGAGATAGGAGACGACTGCAGTATATGGTATGGAGCGGTGCTCAGGGGAGACGTGAATCCGATAAGACTGGGCAACAGGGTCAATATCCAGGACGGTGCAGTGCTGCACACCTTATATAAGAAGTCCGTGGTGGAGATAGGTGACGATGTGTCGGTCGGGCACAACGCAGTGATTCACGGGGCTAAGGTCGGCAATGACGTGCTGGTGGGTATGGGAGCTGTCCTGCTTGACGGAGTGGAGGTTGCCGACGGTTCCATAATCGCAGCCGGGGCTGTTGTGCTCAGCAATTCAAAGCTGGAGCCGGGAGTCTATGCCGGAGTGCCGGCCAAGAAGGTGAAGGACGGTACTGAGGCGGTCAGGGATTCGGCTCACCGTAATGCCCAGGGCTATATGATGTACAAGGAGTGGTTTATGGATGAGAACAAATAACTAATTAATACTTACAGTCATGAAGAAATTGCTAATCTTGGCGGCTGCCCTTGTGCTTGCGGCTGCCTGCAACAACGGTAGCGAGTATACCGTGAAAGGAACCATTGCCGGAGACAGCGAGGCATTGGTCAACGGAAAGGCCTATCTGTTCAACCAGGACAGGGAAAACCCGTTCAGGGATACAGTGGATGTCGTTAATGGAAAGTTTGAGTTCAAGGGAACCGTTGTGACACCGGAACCTTATATCATATCGATAGACGGTGTTCCGGGGATGCTTTCAGTATTTCTGGAGAATGAAGTATTTACTGTCAATGGCAGTGATACGGCATTTTCTGAGTCTGTGGTGACAGGAGGTCAGGCGCAGACGATGATGAACAGATACAGTGCCGGAGCGGAAGAGATAGCCGACAGGTATGATGTAATGTCTGCCGTGGATGTGCTGCGCAGCTCCGAGGCCACCGAAGCCGAGCGCGAGGAAGCAATGGAGACATATAATCGGTATCAGGAAGATGTGGAGAATATGAAGAATGCCCTTGTGGCCGAGGCTCCGGTTTCCCATTTCGCTCTGTATCTTCTCTCGCAGGAGTATATGTATCTTGAGACGGACTCTCTTTCCAGTATGATGGATGCATATAAGGCCGATCCTGCGTTCGCTGACAATAAGTACGTGGCGGAACTGGATGAGTATCTGCAGAAAGAACTAAGTCTGTCCGTCGGCAACAAGGCTCCGGACTTTACCTTGAACAATCCGGATGGAGAGACCGTGACATTCTCGGAGTTCTATAAGGGCAACAAGGTGACTATGCTGGATTTCTGGGCCAGCTGGTGCGGTCCATGCCGTAATTTCAATCCCACTCTGGTGAAGATATACAATGAGTATCACAAGCTGGGATTCGATATTATCGGTGTCTCCCTTGACCGGGACAAGGACTCATGGCTTGAGGGTATCAAGGAGGACGGTCTGACATGGACTCAGGTCTCTGACCTCAAGTTCTGGCAGAGCGAGGTCGGACAGCTCTACAATGTGTCCTTTATTCCTCAGAACGTATTCGTGGATGCCGAGGGCAATATCATAGGCCGTAAGGTTGCCGAGGGGGATATAGAGACTCTGCTGGACGAGTATCTGAAATAACCTGCGATGATCGGAGTCTACGATTCGGGAATAGGGGGCCTGTCGGTATGGAAGGAGCTCAATGCCCTTATGCCTGGGAGGGACTATGCCTATGTCGCTGATTCCGCTCATTGTCCCTATGGAGAGAAATCTTCGGATTACATAATCGAACGGGCGGACAGAGTCGTCAGATTTCTGCTGTCCCGTGGAACCAAGGCGGTGGTTGTGGCCTGCAATACGGCTACGGCCGCCGCCATCTCGTATCTGAGGCGGACTTTTGATATCCCTTTTGTGGGGATGGAACCGGCGGTCAAGCCGGCTGCCCTGGCATCCAGGTCCGGGGTCGTAGGAGTGTTGGCAACGGCCAATACCTTTAAAGGCAGTCTCTACAGGGACACGGTCATGAAGTACGCCTCGGATGTCCGGATCGTGGAGAAGGTGGGCCGCGGACTTGTGGAGGCGGTGGAGAGGGGTGTGGTGCCGTATGATCTTATCCGGGAATATGTGGCTGCCATGAAAGATGAGGGGGTGGACGTGATAGTGCTGGGCTGCACGCATTTCCCCTTCCTGCAGGAGCAGATAGCCGCCGCGGCGGGCCCGTCAGTCCGTATCATCAACCCTGCGCCGGCTGTGGCTGCGCAGACGCGGAGAGTCGTGGACGGAATCCGCGACACCCCGTCCGGCCTCCGGATCAGGGAGTTTTATTCCACCGGAGACATGCAGGTGCTGCGCAGGACGGCCATGTCCATTGATCCGACTCTGAAAGACTGTGATTTTCATCAGATAAACATATAATTAACCGATTTCTTAATTCTAATTCCAACTATGTCTGTAGATTTATTATTCTGGCTGGTGCCTGTTTCCTCTCTCATCGCACTGGGATTTGCGTTCTATTTTTACAAGAGGATGCTTAAAGAGGACGAGGGCACTCCGACTATGAGGGAGATAGCCGCCTATGTACGCAAGGGTGCGATGGCCTATCTCAAACAACAGTACAAGGTAGTGACTATCGTGTTCATCATCCTTGCCGCTTTCTTCGCCGTCCTGGCCTATGGTTTCGACGTGCAGAACCACTGGGTGCCGTTTGCCTTCCTGACCGGAGGCTTTTTCTCGGGACTGGCCGGATTTATCGGCATGAAGACAGCTACATACGCTTCGGGCAGGACTGCCAACGCTGCCCGCCGTTCATTGAACTCGGGTCTTAAACTGGCGTTCCGTTCCGGAGCCGTCATGGGACTGACAGTAGTGGGTCTGGGACTTCTGGATATCTCGCTTTGGTATCTGATCCTGGATCACTTTATAGGGGCGGAAGGCCCTCAGAAACTGGTAGTGGTGACCACTACGATGCTGACTTTCGGTATGGGCGCATCCACTCAGGCTCTCTTCGCACGTGTCGGCGGAGGTATCTACACCAAGGCCGCTGACGTAGGCGCGGATCTGGTCGGTAAGGTTGAGGCCGGTATACCGGAGGATGATCCCCGCAACCCGGCTACTATCGCCGACAATGTAGGTGACAACGTAGGTGACGTGGCCGGCATGGGCGCGGACCTGTACGAGTCCTACTGCGGCTCCATACTGGCGACCGCCGCTCTGGGCGCATCCGCATTTTACTCCTACGCCGATGCATCGGTACAGCTCAAGGCCGTATTTGCTCCGATGCTGATAGCCGCTGTCGGCATCATCCTCTCCATCATAGGCATCTATCTGGTCAGAACCAAGGAGGGCGCCGGCATGAAGCAGCTCCTGCACTCACTCAGTGTAGGTACCAATGTCTCCTCAGTCCTGATAGCCGCCGCCACTTTCGGCATACTTTATATATTGGGTATTCCCAACTGGGCCTGGATAGCCTGCTCGGTGATCGTAGGTCTTGTCGCCGGTATCATCATCGGCCAGTCTACCGAGTACTACACGTCCCATTCCTACAAGCCGACCAAGAAACTGGCCGAGAGCTCGTCCACCGGTCCGGCTACAGTGATTATCTCCGGAGTGGGCCTTGGAATGATATCCACGGCCATACCTGTGATAACCATCGTTGCCGCCATCATACTGGCCTATCTATGCGCCATAGGCTTTGATGTGACCAATATGCTCACTGCCCAGAACCTGAGTCTCGGACTTTACGGCATAGGTATCGCAGCCGTAGGTATGCTGTCCACCCTGGGCATCACCCTGGCAACCGACGCATACGGCCCTATAGCCGACAACGCCGGCGGAAATGCCCAGATGAGCAACCTGGAGCCTCAGGTACGTGAGCGTACCGACATCCTGGACGCTCTCGGCAATACCACTGCCGCTACCGGCAAGGGATTCGCCATCGGCTCGGCAGCTCTTACGGCCCTGGCCCTGCTGGCCTCGTATCTGGAGGAGATAAAGATAGGTCTGCAGAGGATAGGGGAGACCACCATAGACGTGGCAGGGCGGACAGTGGAGGTAGCGTCCGCAACCATCCCCGACTTCATGGAGTATTTCAGGATCAACCTGATGAATCCTTCAGTGCTGGCCGGAGTATTTATCGGTGCTATGATGTCCTTCCTCTTCTGCGGTCTGACCATGAACGCCGTGGGACGCGCCGCGCAGAAGATGGTGGCCGAGGTGCGCCGTCAGTTCCGTGAGATAAAGGGCATACTGACCGGTCAGGCCACACCCGACTATGCCCGCTGCGTGGCCATATCCACAAAGGGTGCGCAGCAGGAGATGCTCTTCCCCTCGCTGCTGGCCATCATAGTGCCGATACTCATAGGCCTGTTCTTCGGAGTGGCCGGTACTGTCGGCCTGCTGGTCGGCTCTCTGGGCTCCGGTTTCGTGCTCGCCATCTTCATGGCCAACTCCGGCGGTGCCTGGGACAATGCCAAGAAGTACGTTGAGGAGGGCAACCTGGGCGGCAAGGGCTCCGATGCCCACAAGGCCACAGTGGTAGGAGATACAGTAGGCGACCCCTTCAAGGATACTTCCGGTCCTTCGCTCAATATCCTCATCAAGCTTATGAGCATGGTCTCCATAGTGACGGCAGGACTTAACGTCGTATTCAGCATTCTGTAGATTATGTAGCTGAGCAGGTAAAGAGGGTGGATCTAACTTAGAATTCACCCTCTTCTTTTATTCTGCCCCACCAAAAAAAAGAGGCTGCCGGATTACCGGCAACCCCTTTGAATACAACCGCAGCACAGTACTACGGCAGCGGCTCCACGGGCGATGACGAACCGGGATTGACCACAGTCGTCACGGACCATCCTTCAGAGGTCTCCTGACCGAAGAAGAATCCGTTGTTGAAGGAGACTCCGTTCGGTGAGAAGGTCAGTACGGGAACCTCGCCGGGCAGGATATTGCCGTCAGAGCCAACGGCACCGAGCTCGTGATTCTCCAGGCCTGAGGCGAGGCTGTGCTGCTCGATGGGTATCCTCATGGTGACACCGTCGATGTCGAGCTCGCCGTAGAGGCTTCTGAT
>CALUTU010000011.1 GCA_944323785.1 uncultured Bacteroidales bacterium
AGCAATGCAAGTTTACTTGCAATTGCCGAGGCGCCCCAGTATATGTGGACGAAGTCCAAATTGCGCAGAAGCCGAGAAATCCAGCCGCCATGGGGTACACAAAAAAAAGTCTGAATCAGCCAATTCAGACTTTTTGTGCCCAGAACAAGACTCGAACTTGCACGCCTTAAACAGGCACTACCCCCTCAAAGTAGCGTGTCTACCAATTTCACCATCTGGGCTCATTGGGGCTGCAAATATACGATGTTTTTTGGAAAAAGAAATTTTTTTTTAGAAATTTTCTTAAATTTACATCAAATTTTGATAAAAAACGTCGGACCATGAAAGAGATTAAGAGTAGTTTTGTTAAGAAGGGCGATACGTTATACCTTATAACGTCTTCTGAAGCAGTGGATTATCTCAATACAAGCATTGATGCCGGCTTCATATCCTCCCTTCACAGGATATCCGGCAAGGGTATATTTCACTCATTGGTCGAATGCTGCAGGGCCAATGCGCTCGGTTTTGATATTACGGGAGACTCGGATCTTAGTGACGATGAGTTTCTTTATGGCAACACCAAATACCTGGCGATAGTCTCTGTCAATAATGAACAGGAGGAGGATTTCGTGAACTTCATGTTCAATCACGGGATAGATGCTACGCTTCTCGGCCATGTGACGAAGGGTGAACTCAGAATGGACGACCGTTCTTTCGGTTTTATCTCAGACTATGCCGGCAAGACAGCTTAAGAAAGACCAGGAGACCATCTCGTCGATGTTCGACTCGATTGCGCCGACTTACGACAGGCTCAATCATCTCCTCTCCTTTGGAATAGACCGTTCCTGGCGTAGAAGGCTGGTCAGGAGGGTCGTGGAGTCGGTACCCGCCGGAGCTCAGGCAAAGGTTCTTGACGTGGCCTGTGGAACGGGGGATGTCTCGATAGCACTTAAAAGACAAGGCCTTGATGTGACCGGCGCCGATATCTCAGAACAAATGCTGGCCATCGCCCGGACAAAGGCCGGTGATATAGAATTCATATACGGCAATGCGGCCGGACTTCCTTTCGGTGACGGTGCATTTGACTGTGTCACCATAGCTTTCGGTATCCGTAATTTCGACATAAGAGCCCGGTGTATAACGGAACTCAGACGTGTCCTGAAAGACGGCGGCATACTGGCCATAGTGGAGTTCTCGATACCGCGAAACAGGCTGTGGCGCGGACTTTATACCATGTATTTCAAGCATGTGCTTCCGACTATAGGACGGCTGATATCCAGACAGGCGTATGCTTATACCTATCTGCCCGAGTCCTCATTTGATTTTCCGGCTCCGGCGATGTTCTGCAGGGAACTGGAGGAGGGAGGCTTCCGGGAAGTCACTGCGGAGTCCATGACCGGCGGAGTCGCTTATCTGTATACTGGGAGGAAATAGCCTATGTGGTTCCTGAATTTCTGGCCGATATTCACATCTCTGCTGTATGCGCTGAACATAGCGATTGCCGTATATTCGTCGATAAAGCTGATTTCCAGCAAGAGGGACCCGGTGAAGACTCTCTCGTGGGTTCTGGTGATGATGCTTCTGCCTTATATCGGTATCCTGCTGTATTTCTTCTTTGGCCGCAACTTCCGGAAAGACAAGATGTTCAGCCGTAAGGGAGCACGTGATCTGGGGCTGAGGAAGGAGCTGTGCAAGGAGATGCTGGTACGGTTTGAGGACCGCAACAATATTCCTCAGGAAGTAAGGAGGTGCCATAAAATCATAGTCCAGAACCTCAGAAGCGCGTACAGTCTGCTGTCGGCCAATGACAAGGTGGATATCTTCTTTTCCGGCAAGGAGGCTCTTTCGGCAATGCTTGACGCGATGCGGAGTGCCAGGACACATATACACCTGCAGTCGTTCATAATCGAGGATGACCGTGTGGGCAATGCTTTCAAGGAGGTACTGATGGCGAAGGCAAGGGAGGGAGTTGAGGTCAGGATGATGTACGACGGATTCGGGGGGCGCCATCTTGGAAAGACCTTTCTGAAGGAGCTGCAGGATGCCGGGGTGGAGATTCTAAATTTCTCGCCGTTTCACCTGCTTTTCCTGCCTCCGATAGTCAATTACCGCAATCACAGGAAGATTCTGGTGGTGGACGGTAAAGTCGGTTTTCTGGGAGGAGTGAATATTGCGGACCGCTACTATGACGGCGGGGATTTTCCGGAGTGGAGGGACACCCATGTCCGCATAGAGGGCCTGTCGGTGATGTCCCTGCAGGCTATATTCCTGCTGGACCGATATTTTATCCTGAATAAGAATGTCAGAAGACGGAAGATGTATTTTCCGATGG
Organism: uncultured Bacteroidales bacterium; assembly: GCA_944323785.1. Taxonomy (GTDB): domain Bacteria; phylum Bacteroidota; class Bacteroidia; order Bacteroidales; family UBA932; genus Coprenecus. Next base: position 2,312 of record CALUTU010000011.1, read on the forward strand.
TCAACTTGAAGGACAAGGAGATGCTGACTACCGGTACGGCAGGCGGCAACAGATATTATGCCCAGATACTTTCCTCCGGTCCGGACAGCGACTGGGCGGCCATCATGCAGTGCTACTTCACGGCCATAACCAAGGCCAGGGACCATATCTACATCATTACGCCCTACTTTATACCTTCTGAGACGATACTCAACGCCATAAAGATTACGGCCTTGTCGGATGTAAAGGTGTCGCTGATGATCCCGGAGCGGTCGGACACATGGCTGACCAACTGGGGCACGATGTCATATATCTCCGAACTGATAGACGCAGGGGTCAAGGTGTACCTGTTCAAGCGCGGTTTCAATCACTCCAAGGTGCTGAGTATTGACGGAGAATACTGTATCATCGGCTCGGCCAATATGGACAACCGCAGTTTCGAGCATCATTTTGAGGTCACGTCGGTTATCTACGACCCGGAGTGTGCAAAGATTATAGAAGACCGTTTCCACAAGGATCTTTCCCGCTGTACTTTGGTGTCCAAGGCGAAATGGAACAAGCGTCCGCTGCGCAACAAGTTCTACGAATCGGTAGCCCGTCTGGTAAGTCCTCTGCTATAGCTGCTTGCGGTACTGCAGCGGGGTGGTGCCGGTGTGGTGGCGGAAGAACTGCACGAATACCGAAGGACTGGAGAAACCCAGTTCCTCCGATATCTCCAGTATGGTCATGTCTGTGGTCTGGAGCAGCAGCTTGCTGTCGCTCAGCAGCATGGTGGCTATCCAGTCGGATACGGAGCGTCCGCTGATGCGGCGTATGGCCTCGGAAAAATATTTCGGGGTGCGGTTGAGCCGGCCTGCATAGAAGGCTACGTTGTGCTCGCTGCGGTAGTGGGCGGTCAGCAGCTTGAAGAAGTCGTCGGTCAGCTGTTCCTGGCGGGGCTTGGTCACCTCGCTCCGGTCTCCGGAAATACTGCGGTAGATGTCGCTGATCTCCAGCATGAGTGCATAGAGGAGTGTCTTGGATATTTCTTCGTGATAGGCGTTTCCGGTATCATTGTTCCGTTTTTCAATGAAATCGTAGTATCCCAGAAGGCGGGCCGCCCTGTCCTCCAGGAGCTGGATTACAGGGTGCAGGAAGGTGATGTTGAGGATGTTGATGTCCACCGGGCTGGGATGCTCCAGGATGGCTTCAAGAGAGGCACTGAGGGTCCTGGCGCTGAAGTCTTTGGAACAGGATATGTCCTCCGTGAACTGCTGTGGAATCAGGATGAAGAGGCAGCCTGGAACTATCTCCCAGCTCCGTCCGCTGATGCGCAGTTCCCGCTTTCCGGCGGTGCACAGTCCTATGGTAAAGCCATTTTGCTCCGAATTCATATTGAAATCCGACTTTTTCTACATTTTTTCTGCAGCAAACATAACAATTTATACGGAATGAAGTGCCAATTTTGCAGCCGATTTTAATTCTTACGATATGAAGCAATACTACAACCATTCCATCGAGGAGGTATCGAAGGAGTTTCAGACCGATGCGGAGCAGGGATTGAGTCCCGACGGGATAGCCGCACGGATTGAGAAGTACGGCAAGAACACTCTGGTGCAGAAGAAGGGACGTCCGTTCATCGTGATGTTCCTCGAGCAGTTCAAGAGTTTTCTCATCATTCTGCTGATCATAGCCGCCGTGATTTCTGGCGTCATGGGTGTCAGGACGGGCGAGGGCCTGCTGGATACCTATATTATAATGGGCATCCTGCTGCTCAATGCCTTTATCGGTGCCTACCAGGAATTCCAGGCCCAGAAGTCCATGGATGCCCTCAAGAAGATGGCGGCTCCCATGGCCAAGGTCATCCGCGGCGGGGAGTCCTACATCGTCAATGTGGAGGACGTGGTGCCCGGCGATATCGTAGTCCTTGAGGTGGGCGACATCGTGCCGGCCGATATCAGGATTACCGAGTCGGTGAACATGAGCATACAGGAGTCGTCCATGACCGGTGAATCCGTGCCTGTGGAGAAGTCTCCCGAGACCATCGCGGAGACGGAAGTGCCTCTGGGAGACCGGAAGAATATGGCGTTCTCCAGCGGAGTGGTGACATTTGGCCGCGGCAAGGGTATCGTAGTCGGTACCGGTATGAATACCGAGATAGGCAAGATCGCCAATATGCTCAACCGTGACTCCGAGACCCAGACTCCGATGCAGGTGCGTCTGGAGAAGCTCGGCAAGGTGATAGGCATCGCCTCCATCGTAATCTGCGCTGTGATATTCCTTATCGGCGTGCTCTACGGCCGTCCGGTCATCAGCATGTTTATGGTGGCTATTTCCCTGGCAGTTGCGGCCATCCCCGAGGGACTGCCGGCCATCTCGACCATTATCCTGTCGATGGGTGTGCGCCGCATGGCCAGGCACAACGCCATCATCCGCAAGCTGCCCTCGGTGGAAACCCTCGGCTGTACGACCGTTATCTGCTCCGACAAGACAGGTACGCTTACCAAGAATCAGATGACGGTGGTGGAGGATTATGCGGTCAGCGGCAATATCGACCGTCTGGTGTCGATAGCCGTGCTCTGCTGCGACGCCAAGTTGGTCAAGAACAGCGACGGCACCACTACCAAGGTGGGAGACCCTACCGAGATAGCCCTTATAGACCTCGGTGCTAAGCAGGGTGTGGTAAAGGACGCGCTTGAAGTCAGTTGCCCGAGGGTAGGAGAGGTGGCCTTTGACTCTTCCCGCAAGAGGATGACGACCATCAACCGCATGGAAGACGGCACGCTCAGGGCCAATGTCAAGGGCGGTCTGGACGAGATACTCTCAGCCTGCGACCGGATAGAGACTGCTGACGGGGTGCGTGAGATAACTACATCCGATATAGTGGACCTGCAGAAGCGCAACGAGACTATGGCCGAGTCGGCCCTCAGGGTGCTGGCAATGGCGTACAGGCCCATGGATGAGGTCTCGTCTGAGATGGAGGTGGTCGAGCGTAATCTGATATTCGTAGGCATGGTCGGAATGATAGACCCCGAGCGCGAGGAGGTCATCGGCGCCATTGCAGAGTGCCGCAGCGCCGGTATCCGTCCGGTGATGATTACCGGTGACCACAAAGTGACGGCTCTGGCCATAGCCAAGAAGATCGGCATCTTCCAGGAGGGCGACCTGGCCATTACAGGTACTGACCTTGAGAAGCTCGACGATGCGTATTTCGACGCCAATGTGGACAAATATTCGGTCTACGCCCGTATCGCTCCCGAGCAGAAGGAGCGGATCGTGACGGCATGGCAGAAGAGAGGTGAGATAGTGGCCATGACGGGTGACGGTGTCAATGACGCCCCGGCCCTCAAGAAGGCCGACATCGGAGTATCTATGGGTATCACCGGTACGGAAGTGGCCAAGGACGCCTCTGACATGGTGCTTCAGGACGATAACTTCGTGACCATCGTCTCCGCCGTCTCAGAAGGCCGCCGTATCTACGACAACATCCTAAAGACCATCCTTTTCCTGCTGTCTACGAACCTCGGAGAGGTGGTTCTGCTCTTCATTACATCGATATTCAACATGGGTATTCCCCTGCTGCCTATACACATTCTGTGGATCAACCTCGTCAGCGAGACCTTCCCGGCCCTGGCCCTAAGTCTCGACCCCGCAGCCAAGGACGTGATGAGCAAGAGCCCCCGCGGCAAGGGCAAGCAGTTCATGGACCGCGGCATGATCTGGCGTATCAGCTACCAGGGTCTTATGGTGACGGCCATTACCCTCACTGCCTTTATCATAGGTAAGAACCAGGGCGGCGAGGCCCTCGGTCAGACCATGGCCTTCGCATCGCTGATCATGGCCAAGCTCGTACACGCCGGCAACCTGCACTCCAACACGGAGTCCCGCTTCAAGTTCAACATCCTGAACAACAAGCCGCTGATCTTCGCCCTGCTGATGTCCCTCGTGCTGACCCTAGCGGTGCTGCTGATCGCGCCTCTGATGAGTGCCTTCGAGTTCGTCTCCATGTCTCCCAACCAGTGGGGTATCATTGTTCTCCTGGCTTTCGTTCCTCTCGTAGTTGTAGAGCTCTTCAAGGCCCTCAAGTGGAACGGCAGGTAGTGTTATCTGAGTAGATTGAAGATCTGCTCTGAAGTATCGGGGAAGGTGTTGGCTGCCTGAGCGGTGGTCATGCTTTCCCTGAATTTTTTATCGGTGCAGAGGAGGCGGGCGACGGCGACCTGCTGGGCGGTATCGGTGGTGCTGTAGGACATGCCGTGGTAGTGGAAGAAGCGGGCGTTGTCGGTCTCGCAGCCGGGGATGGGAGTCGTGTGGATCAGGGGAATGCGCTTGGCAGCGGCTTCTGTGCTGGACAGACCGCCCGGTTTGGTGAACAGCACGTCACAGGCGTCCATAAGCAGTGGAACGCGGTCTGTGAAGCCGATGGGGTGGACATTGGTTTCTTCACCGAAATCCTTGCAGAGGCGGTTGCGGAGCTTGGTGTTGCTGCCGCAGACAGCGAGGATTTCTACTCCTCGGCCCTCGGCCTCCAGTATTGTCCTGATGAGTTCCCCGGTCTTGCCGAATCCCATGCTGCCGGACATTATCAGATACCAGCGGGCACTGCTGTCAATATGGCCGCTGCCGGAGAAGAGGCCGGTACATTCTTCCCTAGCTGTGTTTTTGTCCACGTGTCTCCAGCATTCCTCACTGACCGGGATCCCGAACGGATACAGCAGCTCCCGGCGGGCTCCGATGGCCACGCATTCCTCTATAAGGTGGGGGTGGGGGATGACGATGCCGTCCACCTCGAGGTCCTTCATCAGTGTCAGTGCGTCGTAGTCGGTCTGGACGAAGACGGTTCTGAGGCCGGAGGGCAGCAGACCGGCGCGGCGCAGGGCGGTCATGGCCTCGGCCGGGAAGACGTGAGTACAGATGACGGAGGTGAAGCCGCCTGCAAGGATGTGGTCGCAGAGACGCTTGCAGTAGATCTTATTTGCCACGTAAACGGGGGACTTGACTCTGCGCGAGCGGGGCACGATCTCGCCTGTCCTGTAGATGACCTTTATCAGATTGCTTTTGGTGGTGAAGATGTACAGGTCCGACATCGTCCTGGAAAAGTCGGTGCTGATGAACGAGAGGGTGTCGGCTGTCTCGCATTCTATCCCGTTGCGTCCGCCCCATTGGGCCAGGGCCTTGGCCGCGGAGTTATGTCCTCCGCCCATGTCGCATGAGAGTATCAGTGTCTTCATGTATGCAGTATTTTTAAACAAAAGTAGAATATTTTTTAAATTTGCTGAAAATTAAAAATACGTTTGTATGAAGATAGTTTTTCTGGATGCCGCGACTGTCGGCAAGGATGTGTCTTTGGATGGACTTAAGCAGTTCGGTGAGACGGTGTTTTATGACGCGACCAGGCAGGATGAGACTGCCTCCAGGGTGGCTGACTGCGATATAATCATAACCAACAAGGTGAAGGTCTACAGAGATGAGATCGATGCGGCCCGCAACCTGAAGCTGATATGCGTGGCGGCTACCGGTGTCAACTGCGTGGATGTGGACTATGCAGCCTCTAGGGGCATACCGGTCAGGAATGTGCCGGCGTACTCGACCGAGAGCGTGGCCCAGGTGTGCTTCATGCACATCCTCAATCTGGTGGGCCACGGGATGTATTTCAATGAGATCTGTCACGACGGACGCTATTCCCGCAGCGGGATGTTCTCCGACGTACTCAATCCTTTCTGGGAACTCAAGGGCAAGAAGATGGGTATCATCGGTATGGGTAATATCGGCTCGCGTGTGGCGGAGCTGGCGACGGTCTTCGGGATGGAGGTCTCCTATTACTCGACTTCCGGTACGGGACACTGCAGGACTTATCCCTGTGTGAGTCTGGAGGAACTGCTGTGCGGAAGCGATGTAGTGTCGGTAAACTGTCCTCTTAGTCCTAAGACAAAGGACCTTATCACATACGTGGAACTGGGCCGGATGAAGCAGGGTGCCTATATCGTCAACTGTTCCCGAGGCGGCATCATCAACGAGCACGATCTGGTACGAGCCCTCAACGACGGCCTGATAGCCGGAGCTGCGGTCGATACATTTGAAACTGAGCCGCTGCCGATAGACCATCCCTACATAGCCGGAGTAAAGGACCCTTCCAGGCTGATTCTCTCGCCGCACATAGGCTGGACCAGCATCGAGGCCCGTATCCGCTTAGTGGAAGTCCTCGAGGAGAATATCCGTACATTTCTGAACAAATAAAAGCGAACAATGAAACCTGGGTTGAAAAAGACGCTGAAGGTCAGTCTGATCTCGTTGGGGTCACTGCTGGGACTGTGTATCGTGGCCGTAGCTGCGGTGCTGTGGCTGGTGCTGACTCCGTCCAGGCTTACGCCCATGGTGGAGAAGGCGGCCAACACTTATCTCGATGCAGACGTGAGAGTGGGCAAGGTGGACGTGACGTTTTTCTCGACCTTTCCGCGTTTCACGCTTAAGATAGATGACGGCGAGCTGGTCAGGCATATGACCGGGGCCGACAGTATGTCCTCATCCCGTCCGTACAGGGATTCCCTGCTGCGGTTCGCACGCTGCCTTGTGGCGTTCAACCCGATACCTCTGCTCAAGGACAACCGCATAGTGATAGGCCGGGTGCTGCTGGACAGTGCCAGGGTATATGCGTGGAGAGACTCTTCCGGCAATGCCAACTGGAATGTCATGTCGGCAGCCGGTGACGCCGACGCGGTGGAGGACACTTCCGCCACCGGCGGTTTCAGACCGAAATCCATAGTGTTGCGCTCATTGAGGATAAAGGATGCCGATATCGTGTTCAATGACCGTTCGACAGATGTCTATGCCATGGTGAGGGACGTGAACAGCCGGATAAGGTTAGGTGCCGGGGTGCGCGGGGCTGCGGCTGCTGTGGAACTCTCGTGCGGCAATCTGTTCTTCATGCAGCAGAGGAATGTCCTGGTGAGGCGGACGGCGTTGTCCCTGAACACTGATGTCGGTTTCAATGCCGACAGCATGAAGGTGGTGCTGCGCAATGCGGATCTGGGAATCAATGATATCAGTCTGTCTCTTAACGGTACGTTGCGGGGAGACTCTGCCCGCAGGGCGGTGGACGTGGATCTGGCGTTCGGGGCAGTGGCTCCGTCTGTCGAGAAGGCTCTCAATCTGATTCCGGAGTCGGTGGTAAGGCATCAGGACCTGACGGCGGACGGAACAGTCATGCTGGAAGGGACAGTGAGGGGCTCCTATGGCAACGGTCTGATGCCGACGGTAAGCCTGTGTCTGAAGATAGATGATGCCTCGGCTCACTATGAGGGGCTGCCGTATGGCATTGACAGTCTGACGGCTGATTTTGATGCATTCGTGGATCTGGCCAGGGAACAGGAGTCCTATCTGGACCTGAAGATATTCAAGTTGCGCGGCAATGACATAGACGTGCTGGCTGATGCTAAGGTGACGGAACTTTTCGAGGATCCTCTGATAGCCCTGAATATGAGGGCAGGGATAGATCTGGGCAGCATAGCCAAGACTTTTCCTTTGCAGGAAGGCATAGAACTTTCCGGAGTGATTGACGCGGATCTGAAGGTGCGCACGCGGCTGTCTACGGTTAAGAACCAGGATTTCGGACGGATATTCGCAGCCGGTAAGCTGGAGATGAACAGGGTGTCGGTCAAGGATACGGGCAGAGGCCTGGATGCCGTGGGTGACATAGACTTGAAGTTTTTCGGAGGCAAGGCTCTGGGACTGAGCGGAGACGTGTCTGAACTGCATCTGAAGAGTCCTTGGGCTAATGCCGTGGCGGACAGTCTGCAGTTAAAGGTCATCTCGACCCGTCCAAGGGATACGACTCAGGTATTCCGGATAAAGGCGGATTTCCGTATGAACAGGGTAGGTGCGGCTGTGGGAGATTCGCTGAAAGTGTTCTGCGGCCGTGGAGAGGCAGCTGCCTCGCTCGGCCCTCAGCCTGATGTTCCTGAGCGTCCCAGAGCCTCGCTGGAGGTGGAGACGGATACGCTGTTTTTCAAATACGGAGATATAAGAGGCGGATTCAGTAAGGGTACCGTCAAACTCAGTGCGGACAAGGTCAGAGATTCGCTCTGGCGTCCGGACGTATCTGTGGAGTTCAGCCGTCTGCGTGGCGGAATGGGAGATTCTCTGGGGGTATTCTGCCTTAAGGGAGAACTTGCCGCGTCCGTAAAGCCGCAGAAGAAAAATCCGGAACTTCCGAGGCTGACAGTTAAGGTGGAGACGGACTCGATATTCGCCAAGGCCGGAGATATCACCGGGGGTATGAAGAAAGGAGTGATTAAGGTCAGTGCGGACAAGGTGCGTGACTCTCTCTGGCTGCCTTCCGGTTCGGTGAGGTTCAACCGTCTGGTGGCGGAAGTGCCGCAGTGTGCCCTTCCCGTGCGTTTCAACAGGACGGTGATCAATTTCGGAGACAGACAGATAACTTTGAAGAAAGCCGCTATAAGGGTAGGCCGTTCCAATGTGGTGCTTTCCGGAACAGTGCATGATCTGTACGGTGCTCTGAGGCGTGGTCACATGCTGCGGGCCAATCTGGATATAAGCTCCAGAAATCTCAATCTTAATCAGCTGATGAGGGCATTTGCATCGCCGGAAGCCTCCGAGAAGGAGATAGAGGCCGATACCTTGTCATCTGCCTCCATGCGGCTGTTTGAGGTTCCCCGTAATGTCGATTTTGAACTGACTACGGATATAGACAGGATGCGCTTCGGGAAATATGTCTTCCGGAACATAGACGGCAGGGCAGAGGTAAGGGACAGCCATGTGTATCTGGAGAATCTTAGCATCAATGCTTTTGACAGTGCCAGTCTGAAAGCGTCGCTGATATACAAGGCAGCCTCGTCGAAGTTCGGATATGCCGGATTTGACATAAAGGTGCAGGATATAGACATTGCTTCTCTGGTGGACGCTACGCCATCGGTGGATTCTCTGGTGCCGATGCTTCAGTCATTCAAGGGAAAAGTACAGGTGGATGTGGCTGCAGAGGGTGTCCTTGACTCCACCCTGAACATCATGATACCTTCTCTCCGTTCGGCAATGTACATCCGTGGCGACTCCCTGGTGCTGATGGACGGCGAGACATTTGCGGAGATATCCAAGAAACTGATGTTCAAGAACAAGGAGGAGAATCTCATCGACAGTATATCGGTCAATATAACCGTGGAGGACGGTGCGGTGAACATCTATCCGTTCCTGGTGGAGATAGACCGCTACAAGGCAGCTGTCGGAGGCGTGCAGAATCTGGATATGAGTTTTGACTATCATATCTCGATACTCAGGTCTCCGTTGCCGTTCAAGGCCGGGCTCAATATCCGGGGTACTTTGGATGATATGCGTTTCGGCATAGGCCGGGCGAAATACAAGAATGCCGTAACCCCGGTGGAAACCCGCAGGATAGATTCCCTCCGGCTCAATCTCAGTGATGAGATTACCCGCCGTTTCAGAAGCGCAAGCGAGCGTAACCGTTGGGGAGACAGGGCGGCGGCCCGTACACGCATCGACTGGAACCATCGCCGGGATTCTGTCCGCAGGCACCACCGTATCCGGTTTGACGGGGATTCGATACAATGGGAGAAGATTCCTCTCCGCCATAAGGAAGACACAACCACTGAAGCTAATAATTAAATAGATAGAAATGAAAGGAATAGTACTTGCCGGAGGTTCCGGTACCAGACTTTATCCCATTACGAAGGGTGTCAGCAAGCAGTTGCTGCCCATATATGACAAGCCGATGGTGTATTATCCCATATCGGTGCTGATGCTTGCCGGCATCAGGGATATACTCATAATATCCACGCCTCAGGACCTGCCAGGGTTCCGCCGTCTGCTGGGAGACGGTCAGGATATAGGCGTGCGTTTCGAGTATGCGGAGCAGCCTTCTCCGGACGGACTGGCCCAGGCCTTTATCATAGGCAGGGAGTTTATCGGAGGCGATGCGGCATGTCTGATACTGGGAGACAATATATTTTACGGCAGCCATTTCACAGGGATGCTGGCAAGGGCTGTGGAAAGGGCTGAGAAGGACAGCATTGCGACGGTCTTCGGCTATTGGGTGGCGGATCCTGAACGGTATGGTGTGGCGGAGATGGACTCTGACGGCAATGTACTCAGTATAGAGGAAAAGCCGGCCTGTCCCAAGTCCAACTATGCGGTTACAGGTCTGTATTTCTATCCGAACGAGGTGGTGGAGGTGGCTGCCGGAGTCAGACCCTCGGCGAGAGGTGAACTGGAGATTACGTCAGTCAATCAGGAGTTCCTGAACCGCGGACGCTTGAAGCTGGAGACACTGGGCCGTGGATTCGCATGGCTGGATACCGGCACTCACGATTCGCTGGCGGAGGCTTCCACATTTATCGAAGTGATAGAGAAGAGGCAGGGGCTGAAGATTGCCTGTCTGGAGGGTATCGCTCTGGAACAGGGATGGATAACCCCGGACAGGATGAGGCAGCTTGCGGCTCCGATGCTTAAGAATCAGTATGGACAGTATCTGCTTCAGCTTGCAGCTGATGCGGAGAAACCGGCAAGATAATGCTATGGAAGTAATAAAGACAGCTATAGAAGGGGTAGTCATTATCGAACCCCGTCTGTTCAAGGATGCCAGGGGCTATTTCTTCGAATCATTCAATCAGAAGGAGTTTGAGCAGAAAGTACGTCCGGTCAAGTTTGTGCAGGACAATGAGTCGTATTCCTCATACGGAGTGCTGCGGGGGCTGCACTTTCAGAAACCTCCTTTTGCCCAGAGCAAACTGGTGAGGGTAGTGCAGGGAACAGTCCTGGACGTGGCCGTGGATATCCGCCGCGGTTCTCCGACATTCGGCAGACACGTGGCAGTCGAGCTGTCGGGAGACAATCACCGTCAGTTTTTCATCCCCAGAGGATTCGCGCACGGTTTTTGTGTACTGAGTCAGACAGCATTGTTCCAGTATAAGTGCGACAATTTCTATGCTCCGCAGAGCGAGGGGGCCGTGGCGTGGAATGACCCGGAGTTGGGCATAGACTGGAAGGTGAGCCCGCAGGATGTTATTTTATCGGAAAAGGATGCCCGGCATCCGCTCCTGAAGGACGTTTCCGAACTGTTTGATTACCATGACAACTTGTATTAATTATGAATTATAAGCGCAATATACTGATAACCGGCGGAGCCGGTTTCATAGGCAGCCACGTGGTTCGCCTGTTCGTCAACAAGTACCCCGAGTACCGCATAGTGAATCTGGACAAGCTGACGTACGCCGGCAACCTGGCCAACCTCAAGGACATCGTGAATGCCCCTAATTACGAGTTCGTCAAGGCCGACATTTGCGACTTCGAGACAGTCTGCGGTATTTTTCAGAAGTACGGGATAGACGGAGTCATCCATCTGGCGGCTGAGAGCCATGTGGACCGCTCCATCAAGGACCCGTTCACTTTCGCCAGGACCAATGTGCTCGGTACGCTGTCCATGCTTCAGGCCGCCAAGCACAGTTGGGACGGCGACTGGGAAGGAAAACGTTTCTACCACATCTCCACTGACGAGGTGTACGGAGCACTGGAGCTGACCCGTCCCGAAGGAGTGCCTTCGGACATAAGCGCGCACATGGTCTACGGGGACGAGTTCTTCCGTGAGACTACCCGTTACAGTCCTCACAGCCCGTACAGTGCGTCCAAGGCCTCCTCGGACCATTTCGTAAGGGCGTTCCATGACACTTACGGTATGCCTGTGATAGTGACCAACTGTTCCAACAACTACGGTCCCTATCAGTTTCCCGAGAAGTTGATACCCCTGTTCATCAACAATATCCGTCACCGCAAGCCTCTGCCCGTGTACGGCAGGGGGGAGAATGTCCGCGACTGGCTCTACGTGGAGGATCACGCCAGGGCCATCGACCTGATATTTCATGAGGGGAAGGTAGCCGACACCTACAATATCGGCGGCTTCAACGAGTGGAAGAACATCGACCTTATCAAGGTCATCATCAAGACCACGGACCGCATCCTCGGTAATCCGGAAGGTTATTCGGACGGTCTTATAACATTTGTCACTGACCGTGCCGGCCATGACCTGCGTTATGCGATAGATGCGACGAAGCTGCACCGTGAGCTTGGCTGGTCTCCCAGCCTTCAGTTCGAGGAGGGCATAGACAAGACTGTCAGATGGTATCTTGACAACCAGGAGTGGATGGACAACATCACCTCGGGAGCTTACGAGAAGTATTACGAGGATATGTACGGCAACCGTTAGAGATGAGCAGTTATCTGGAAGTAGTCAATGTCTCCAAGTCTTACGGCCCGAGAGTGCTGTTTGACCACATATCGTTTCATATAGACGAGGGGGACAAGATAGCCCTGGTGGCTCCCAACGGTACCGGCAAGACATCACTGCTGAGTATTATCGCCGGCAAGGACTCTTCGGACGGCGAGGGCGAGGTGCGTTTTCTAAAGGATATTACTGTCGCATTCCTGGAGCAGGACCAGCATTATGCCCCGGACAGGACCATTGCGGATATCGTACTGGAAGGAGCCGGTAACAAGGCTCATGACGTGCAGGACTATGAGGTGGCGGCCATCCTCTCGCAGCTGCATCTGGATGACCCTTCCCGTAAGGCCGGTACGCTCAGCGGAGGCGAGTCCAAGCGCACTGCTATAGCAGCCGCCCTTATCCGCAAGCCGGACTTTCTGGTGCTGGACGAGCCGACCAACCACCTGGATGTGGACAGTATAGAGTTTTTGGAAGACTATCTGACCCGCTCGCGCTGCACCCTGCTCATGGTGACTCACGACCGGTATTTTCTCGACAGAGTATGCAATCAGATTCTGGAGCTGGACGGCGGGCAGCTCTACCGCTACAACGGCAATTATGAGTATTTTCTGCAGAAGCGGCAGGAGCGTATCGAGAATTTCAACGCCGCCACCGACCGGGCCCGCAACCTGCTTCGGACCGAGCTGGACTGGATGCGGCGCATGCCCTGTGCCAGGGGAACCAAGGCCAAATACCGCAAGGACGCATTCTACGACCTGAAGGACAGGGCGGAGCAGCGGAGGGATGACCGTCAGATGGAAATCAAAGCCGGCATGGCCCGTCTCGGCAGGAAGATAATCAACTGCAAGGGGTTGTGCTACAGCTGGGGAGATGTCCCGATAGTGGACAATTTCACCTACAACTTCGCCCCTGGGGAGAAGATTGCCATTGTCGGGCCCAACGGAGTGGGCAAGAGTACATTCCTGGACCTGCTGTACGGGACTCTGGAGCCGTCTTCAGGCACCATAGACAGGGGAGAGACCCTGCGAATAGGCTATTATCGTCAGGAAGGCATAAAGTTCGACAATGAGAAGACCGTCATCGACACGGTGTCGGAGATAGCCGATGTGGTGACCATCGGCAATGGTGAGAAAGTCTCTGCCATGACATTTCTTAACTATTTTATGTTTCCGCCGTCCATGCACCGCAACAGGGTCGGAAGGCTCAGCGGAGGGGAACGGCGCAGGCTTTATCTGCTGACCGTGCTGATGCGCAGTCCCAATTTCCTGATTCTTGACGAGCCTACCAATGACCTGGACCTGATGACCCTCAATGTCCTGGAGGAGTATCTGGCCGGCTTTACCGGCTCACTGCTGATTGTCTCTCATGACCGTTTCTTTGTGGACAAGCTGGCCGACCATCTCTTTATCTTCGAGGGCGGCGGTATGGTCAAGGACTTTGTCGGCAGCTATTCCGGCTATAGGCAGTACCTCAAGGACAGGGAAGAGGAGCGTCGGGCCGAGGCCAAAAATGCCGCCAAGGGTGCTGTGTCTGCTACAGGTGTGGCTTCTCCGGCCAACTCATGGAAAGGAGAGCGGAAACCTAAGCTGTCCTATAAGGAGAAGATGGAGAAGGAGCAGCTGGAGAAGGACATCGCGGCCCTGGAGGAGGAGAAGAAGGCTCTCGAGGCCCGTCTGTGCTCCGGCACTCTGCCCTCCGACCAGCTCACCTCTGACTCCGTCCGTATCGGGGAGGTCACCCGCCTCCTGGACGAAAAAGAGCTCCGCTGGCTGGAACTCGACGAGATCGGGTAGCGGCTGGCAGACGGCTTTTGGAAGCAGCGGTGCGGTGTATAAAAGAGAGTGTCTGATAGTCAGACATACAATTAATCAGGGTGCACCGGCACTTCCAAAAGGTCTCAGTTTCAGGATAACAGTAGAATCTCACTGAGTGATGTTTCCGGTGTCTTTCTTGCGCATTAATAAAAAATTTAATAACTTGGCGTTGCAATGCCTACGTATAACTCGATAAAAGAACTGACAAGAGGACTTCAGCAAGGAGCCAGGCTGCTGAACGACATGTTCATCAAGAGGAAGACAGTGTCTATAAAGTACGATGATGCTGTTGAGACTCTTGACGGTGATGAGAACAAGGTAAGGCATCTCATAGATTTCGGAGTTATAGTCCGCTCAGGGGATACACTTGAACTGGACGATGCTTACCAGCGTTTTTTTGAAGAGGTGCTGGCGGTCAATGAGGATATAAACATTGCTTCTGTGCAGACCTATATCTCAAAGTTGAAGTTGGGGATACATTCTTTTCTGGCGACTGATAATCCTGCCAGACGGTCTCAGTATCTTAGAGAGATACGCCATACTTTCAAAAGTATTGAGAATGCCACTATGAGGAATGTCGTTGACCTTAAGCGGAATGTGGAGCAGACATACAAGCAGGAGCCTAATTTCAGGATAAAGGAATTTCGGTTGCGGGATTTTGATGAAAAGGCCGGACTGATATCAGAGTTGGTCAGGCAGACCGAGAAAGTCATGGACGAGCAGACTGTGTTTTTTGCCAATGCAGCAGCGGATGTCGGACTTAAGCAGACTGTAAGCGAGGTAAGGGAAGGCCTGCACGAGTCGTCCCATGCCCTTATCTCGATATCGGCTCAGATTATAGATTATCTGAATCGGATAGAGTATCAGAGCAAGTTGGTTAAGAAAATCCGGCAGTTGAAATACATGAAGGATCAGCTGATGGTTGAGGAATGTACGGATATAAGGAGCGTGCTCGGCAAGACAAATGACCTGTGGATGGAAAAACAGCCAAAATACATTACCCGTGTTTCATTGGATTTTCTTAGGAATGATGATTCTGCATTGGAAATACTCAACAGCATAAGGCGCAGGCTGTCCAGGAAAACTACTGTCAAGTCCCGTTTGGCAGGCAGGATAGATGATGAGTATCTTTTTGAGAACCAGGAAATCAGCCGGATGTTCGACCATGCGGCAATCATGAACGGTTTCATGGCACAGGGAAGGGATCTGTTCAGCTATGTATGGAATTATGAGTTTGAGACACCGGCAGATGAGGAGATGCGCCTTGTACTGTTTCTGCAGTTGGCCTCACAGTACGACGGACGGTTGAGATATTTGTCTGAGACCAGAACCGTCAAGAATATTGAATACCCTCTAATCTATTCAAAATGAAATATACCCGTGAAGTTTTCCAAAGACTGTCCAGAGGACAGTTCATTTCAGGGAACAGCGTAGATCCTGAAACCAGAGCCATTTACAATGATATCGAGGAGTGTCAGGCGGAGTATGAGGATTATTTCCGCAAGATAGACTTTCATCTGTCTGCGGGAGACGGTTTTTATTATTTCAGCAGAAAAGAACCGAGGGTGAATATTGAGAATAAACTGCAGTCTCTCTTTTCCTGGATTGACTATCTGGATTTTCTGAAGACTTATGACACCACTTTTGATGCCGGGACTCAGTTCTCGTTGGCGCAGATGGAGATAAGACTTTCGTCTGATCTTGAGTTGAAGGAAAAGCTGTCAAGGCTGTTTCAGGACAAACTGTCCAATCGGGATAAGCTCGAGGCTCTCGCAAATACATTGGTGAGCATGGGGTTTGCAGAACAGACGAACGAGACGGAGGAACGGTATCAGGTGACATCTGCATTTCATTATATCGAGCAGATTATTTCCTGCATAAACATTGATGAGGAGGTGAGAGATGAGATACCTGAATAAGATAGTGTTCATAAACAGCGCGCACATCCCCTATGCGGAAATCAAGCTTGACGGGAATGTACATTTCATAGGTACGCAGGGAGTCGGGAAGTCAACACTGCTCCGTGCCATATTGTTCTTCTACAATGTGGACAAAAGCAAGTTGGGCATACGGACCCAGGATAAGCAGAAAAGTTATGACGAATTTTACTTTCCTTACCCGAACTCCTATATTATATATGAGGTTTGCAGGGAAAACGGACATTTCTTCGTAATGACCTTTTTGTCGAGTGGGAGGGTTGCCTTTCGTATTGTGGACTGTCCTTACGAGAAGCACTTTTTTGTGGAAGAGGACAATAGCGTAAGGTATGAGTGGGGTCGGATAAGCGAGCGGATCGGGACGAAAGTCTACCGCAGCAACATCATACGGAGTTACGAGGAATTCCGGGATATAATCTATGGAAACGTTCAGAATGTCTCCAAGGATCTGCGCAGATTCAACCTGATGGAAAGTTCGCGGTACCAGAATGTGCCCAGGACTATTCAGAATATTTTCCTGAATCAGAGTCTGGAGTCGCGTGTCATTAAGGACACCATTATCAGCTCAATGGATTTTGCGGGAGACAGCATAGATTTGAATTTCTACAGAGAGTATGTGAAAGATTTCCGCCAGCAGTATGAGGATATATGGAAATGGTATAAAAAGGATAAGAACGGTAAGGTAAAAGTAAAGGCAGAAGCAGACAAGGTCATTGCAGATTATTCTCTATACGAGGTGGTTGGGAAAAGCATAAGAGAATTGTGCGCAAAACTCAACTATGCAATGGAGCGTGATATGGGCAGATTGCCTTTGTTGGAGGAGGATATCGCTGCTCAATCCCGGGAACTGGCCCGCCTGAAAAGGCTGTTGAGCGAAGAACATGACAAATATAACAAGGAAAGGGATGCCCTGAAAGAGGAAGAAGGTATTCTGAAAAACTTTTTCAAAGAGGTGAGGGCCAGAATGCAGCATTATTCTGATATAGGGATAGATGCGTTAATCGCTAAAATGGCGCAGGAGCAGGAGCTGGGTATCCGCAGAAAATCGTTGCTAAGTCAGGAGAATGTCCTTACGGATAAGAGCCAGAGTGTCAGAATGCGGTATGAGGCTCTGAGACAGGAACTGGACAACAGTCTTAAGGAGTTCCGCCTGCAGGCCGGACAGCAGATCAATGAAATAGAACGTGTGAAAACGGAAGATGTCGCAAAAGCTCAGTCCGGGTATGCCTCAAAACTGAGTGGCCTGAATACTCTCTATCAACAGAAACAGGATGATATACAGGAGAATATAGATGGACTTACGCACGACAAGACAGAATTGAGACTAAAGGAACAGAAAATCCGTCAGTTAAATCCTTATCAGAAGGAAACAGAAGACTTGGCGGAGCGGATTCGTGGACTGGAGGCGAAAAGTCATGCCTTAACCGTGGAACTTAATCAAAAGCAGCGGGAAATAGAACGGATAACAAATGATACGGCATCCAGGCGTAAAGAGCTTGAGAATGCATGCGAGAAAGACCTTCTTGCTATAAGTCATGCCAAAGAGAAGCTGGAGCAGGAAATAGCCAGGCTCGATGAGCTCTTAGCCGGGCAGAAAGGCTCTTTCATAGAGTGGTTGGAGGATAATGCCGCCGGATGGAAGGACAACATAGGCAAGGTGGCGAATGATACCCTGCTTTACAGTACTTCTCTCGAGCCGTGCAAAGCCGGAAACTCGGACACGCTGTATGGAATCCGCATTGAACTGCAGAATGTGGACAGGACTGTAAATACTCCTGAGGAAATACGCTCAAAGATAGATGAATATAAGCAGCAAATCAACGCACTTGACAATAAGGCGGCAGAGAGGCAGCAGAAGCTCGATGGCGATATTGAAGAACTGGAACGTCAGCCGTCGGTGAAATTAAAGAGTCTCCGCAAGGAGAGAATCAACATGGAAGCGGAGTTAGGGCAGATTCCGGCACATATAGGACATTGCAAGAAAGAGATGGGCGTATATCAGGAAAAACTCAAAGAATGGAGAGACAGAGAGTTGAATGATATAAGAGGACAGTCAGGGAAGATAGAGGAACAGCTGGCCAGGCAAAGAACGTTAAAGCAGCAGACTGGCGCTCAGAAGCGGAAGGAGGAAGAAGAGTTGCGCAAATCTGTGGAGCGCAGGAAAAGGGATATTGATACTTTTGCAAGGCAGAAAAAAGAAGATGTCAATGCAGCACTCAAGCGGCATGAGGCTGACATCGCAGTGCGCAGACGGGAACTTGAGGCGCAGGAGGATGCGGAGCTTAAAGGACACGGCGTGGATGTAAACAGACTGGCGGAGATAAAGGTGGAGCTGCAACAGGTCAACGACGCTCTGGATTATATTGAGAATCATAAACAAGATTATTACGCCTGGCAGAAAGACAAGAAGGAGTATTTTGATCTGGAACAGTCCAAGAAAGAGGAACGGAAACGGCTGCAGGAGAAGATGAGTGAGCTGCAGCATAAATTTGACCTCAGAAGAGAGAAAAAAGAGGCGGAAATCCGCACGGTCTCCGGGGAAGTCCAGTCCCTGCAGAGTGAGAAGGCGAGGCTTGAAGAAGCCATTGACAGAGTCAATCAGTTTTTAAACAATCCCACATGCCCCTCCGATATTGCCGGGGCCGGGACTCAGGAGACTCAGGAACAACTGTCTTCTATCCTGGACAACTTAAGGGACAACATCAGCGGCTTGCAGCAGAGGATGGAGGAATTCAAAAAAGCTGTTACTGTATTCAAGAGCAATTTCTCACCTCAGAATACATTCCATTTCCGAACAGAATTCAATACCGAAGCGGATTACGTGGAATTTGCGTCAGAACTGCACGAATTCATATCCAACAACAAGATAGAGGAGTACCGTACCCGTACAAGCGGTCTGTATGCCGACATAATCAAGCGGATTGCCAGGGAAGTAGGAGATCTTGACAGGCACGGCGCCGAGATTAGAGCCACCATAAACGAGATAAACCGGGACTTCAGGGAAAACAATTTCGCAGGTGTAATCAAGGAAATAGAGCTTCGTGCAGTGGAAAGCAGCGACAGGCTTATGCAGCAGCTTATCAATATCAAGAAATTTGATGAGGAATATGGCTTTGATATTGGAAATCTGAACCTGTTTTCGACAGAAGAGTCCCAAAGCAAGACTAACGAGCAGGCTGTAAAGCTGTTGGTGAACCTGATAGAGATGATGGACTTAGACCGCAAACGTGAGAGGATAACCCTGTCTGATACATTCAAACTGGAGTTCAAGGTCATGGAGAATGACAACGACACCAACTGGGTGGAAAAACTCTCCAATGTCGGCTCGGACGGAACGGACATATTGGTGAAATCGATGGTGAACATCATGCTTATCAATGTGTTCAAGAGGAAGATATCCAAGCATTTCGGGGATTTCAGGCTGCACTGCATGATGGATGAGATAGGCAAACTGCATCCTGATAATGTGGAAGGTATATTGAAGTTTGCCAACGTGAGGAATATTTTCCTGATAAACAGTTCTCCGACAACGTACAATGCTCAGGTCTACAAGTACACATATTCTCTGAGCAAGGATGACAGGAACAATACTGTAGTAAAAACATTGCTGACTATAAGATAAATTTGAGGATGGGAATAACAGTTGCACAGACGGAAAAACTGCTGAGGCTGGCAAAAGGAGATACGTTGCCGTCGAGTATACTTAAAGGAGAACTGTTCGAATGGATGGTTTCGGACGGAATACTTGTTGCCGTCACCCGAGGCAGCAGGAAGAGTTATCGTGCAAGGGACGGGCGGTCTCTGAGAGATTATATTGCTGCTCATTTTGATATCAGAGATCTTGAGAAGTATTGTAAACTGTTACAGGAAGGAGGTGCGTCCCGTGCTGAGCAGGTGAGGATGACCGGGAATTCCAAGACTATAGCGCGCCGTACCTTCTACGGCTTTATGGTCAATTGTTATGAGCCGATACCTGTTATGTTGGCGGGAAAGTCTTTCAACCTGTTGCCTGAGGAAGGGACATTCGCATTCATCTATGATTTTAATACATTCTCAATTCCGGGAGACACCGTAGTTGTAGGCATTGAGAATGCCGAGAATTTCAGATACATCAGAGAGCAACGGCCGCTGTTTGAGTCCATATCTCCAAAAGAATCCAGGTTGTTGTTTGTCTCCAGATATCCTCAGGAGCAGAGTCGTGACCTTATGCAATGGCTTATTTCAATCCCCAACCGGTATGTCCATTTCGGAGATTTGGACTTGGCAGGAATCCATATTTACCAGAGTGAGTACTACAGACGTCTCGGGGAAAGGTCCTCTTTCCTGATTCCGCAAGATTATGAGTACAGAATATCAACAGGCAGCAGTGAAAGATATGACAATCAGTACAGTAGATTCGGCAAAATGAAGATTACAGATTCCCGTGTGGCCTCTCTTGTGGAGTGCATTCACAGATACCATAAAGGCTACGATCAGGAAGGGTTTATTGGCAGTTGAACATTGTGTGTCACTTACTGTTATGGATGCAAGGCTGTACATGATTGTGGATTTGGAAAGGCGAGGAGATAAGCGGATGTTCATCACGGAGCAAGTCGTCTCGATAAGTGAGAGCGGCAGCGGTCTTTGGACGGTGCGGTTCTCTTCGTCTCCGCGAGTGTTCAATTATAATCATGCGAGACTGTTGTGTCTTTCGCATCCAGAGACTGTGGACCTTCAGGATAAAGGACTGTATGTCAACAATCGTCATATAACGAATGTCAAAGAACTCCTCCGCTTCACGGATGGGCGGCATACATTTTATCATGTGACTTATAACAACGGTTATTATGAGAATCTTGAAAGTACGGAAGTATATGTCTCCCGCACACGTCTGGATAAAGATGGAGGCTCTGTCTGGGATTACTTGCGTAAATTGGCCGAAGAGACAAGTCTGATTACGGAAGAAGATGACAGTATTCTTTCTAAGCAATATGATTTGGTGGATGTTATGCGGGATAATGTTCCATTGGTGCAGTATCTTGGCAACGGAGCCCGGTTGGCCTCATATAACTGTCCGGAGCAGATATACTATCCGTTCGGATGCAATGCAAGCCAGAAGGCTGCTGTGGAAGCCGCATTGATACATCAGGTAAGTATCATTCAAGGTCCTCCTGGGACAGGCAAGACACAGACCATCTTGAATATCATCGCCAATCTGCTTATGGCGGATAAAACGGTGCTGGTTGTGTCGAACAACAATTCTGCCGTCGATAATGTGGCGGAAAAGCTTGAGAAAGAATGTCTTGGTTTTATTGTGGCCAAATTAGGCAGTGCTCAGAATAAGAAGGCATTCGTTGCCAATCAACCCGATTATCCGGATATGAGCGGTTGGACGATAGAGGAAGTCCCGGCAAAACTATGTGCGCGGGATTCGTTGCTTGCTGTGACTAAGGGATTTGAGGCACAGATACGTCAATCTGGGCTCAAATCTGAGTACGATGCCTTACTGAAAGAGATGAAATACGAGAATATGGCCCGACGGGAGCAATCGTGCGATGAAAAATTAGGCGGGATGAGCTCAGCCGTGCTTATGAGGCTGCTTAATCTGTATCAGATGAAGATCAGGGCGAGCGGGCGCAAGCCGGGTCTGTGGTCCAGGTTAAAGTGGACTTGTGCATTCGGTATGAGAATGTTCCGGTTTCTCAGCAGCGCTCCGTCTTATGTGACACGTTCATTGGAGGCTGCGTATTATTCTTCGCGCAAGACTGAAATAGAAGAGGAACTATGCTCAATCGCTGCGATGCTGCAATCTATGGATCTCGATGAGCGGACAAAAGATTTGCGCTCGACTTCACTTGCAGTGTTGAAGAGCAGGATGGCTGATCGTTATGGCACAGGAGAAAGGCAAAAGTTTGAAGTCAGAGAGATAAAACCGAAGACTGCGGCATTCCTGAAGGAGTATCCGGTCGTGCTGAGTACAACCTATTCTGCCAAGAGCTGTATCAGTAAGGATATGGTCTTTGACTACGTGATTATGGATGAGGCGTCACAAGTTGATATAAAGACAGGTGCGCTGGCCTTGTCCTGTGCCGTGAATGCCGTAATTGTAGGCGATGACAAGCAGCTCCCCAATGTGGTCAGCAGGGAGGAGGCACAGGCATTGAACGCTATCCAATCAGAGTACAATGTGGATGACAGATACAATGCCGCCACGCACAGCTTCCTGCAGTCTTGTGTGGAAGTCTTCAAGGATGCGCCGGTGACATTGCTCCGTGAGCATTATCGCTGCCATCCCAAAATAATCGGATTCTGCAATAAACGGTTCTATGACGGCGAATTGGTGGCCATGACCACAGATATGGGCGAGGATAAGGTCTTGCAGGTTGTACGGACTGTCAAGGGAAATCATGCCCGCGGGCATTTCAACCAGCGTGAGATTGATGTGGTAACGCAGGAAGTGATGCCGGAATATGCGGATGTTGGTAGTGTGGGCATCATTACTCCCTATCGGTTGCAGGCGGAGGAAATCAATAAGGCGATAGGGACAGATATTGCCAGTACGGTACACAAGTATCAGGGACGTGAGTGTGATACCATCATCATGAGTACGGTTGATAATGTGCCGACGGAGTTCTCAGATGACCCCAATCTGCTCAACGTGGCAATATCACGTGCCAAGACACATCTGTGCATAGTCACCAATGGCAATGATATGCCGCAGAGCTCTAATTTGGCCCAGCTTATCGCTTATGTCCAGTACAACAACTTTGAAGTGAAGGAGAGTAAGCTTCATTCAGTGTTTGATTTGTTGTATAAGCAGTATACGGCGGAACGGTTGGCGTATGAGCAGGCTCACTCGGTCGGTGCTGGGTATCTCTCTGAAAACCTTGTGTATGACATGCTGATTAAAGGAATAGCCAAGTCGGGATTGGCAAATACAGGTGTCCTGTGCCATTATCCTCTGTCAAGATTGATTGCTGACTGGGATATGCTGGATGAGCGGGAGAAAGCGTTTGCAGAAAGCCCTCTTGCGCATGTGGACTTTTTGATTTATAATTCTCTTACCAAGAGGCCGCTTCAGACCATCGAAGTGGACGGTTGGCATTTTCATAAAAACAGCGAAGCCCAGCAGTCACGTGATGCCCTAAAGAACCAAATACTCACTAAG
Organism: uncultured Bacteroidales bacterium; assembly: GCA_944323785.1. GTDB lineage: Bacteria > Bacteroidota > Bacteroidia > Bacteroidales > UBA932 > Coprenecus. The sequence continues at coordinate 25,415 of CALUTU010000011.1, forward strand.
TTCGGATTGTGTCCGCATCGTATTTCCACAACAGCGACCGTAACCGAGGAAACGATTGTGAGCCTTCTCAATCAGGATAAATGAAGAATACTGTATTTTTATTCATTTTAATTGAAATTGTTTCATAACAATAATTAAATTTGTATTGCTGAATACAAATTAATATAGTTGAATATTAAGTGTTGTCCGAAAATAATGATAAGGTCCTTGGAATTTCTCAGGTGAGGACGTAGCCGTCGGTGGTTTTGCGGAGGGTGCCCTGGGAGACGAGCTGGGAGACGGCGCGGGAGAGGGACGGGCGGGCGACGCCGAGGATGAAGGCGGTCTCCTGCAGGTTGGATATCGGGCCGTTGTTCTCAATGTAGCTTACGATGCGCGATGAGAGAGTCTGGAGGGCAAACTCCACGAGGCGGTTGCTCAGGAACATACTGTGGTCGGAGATGACTCTGAGGTAGTTCTGCATGACGGTCTGGTCGGCTTTCAGGATACGCAGCATGGCTTCCCGGCTGATGAGCCAGATGCTGCAGTCGGAGGCGGCGATGATGGTTACGGGAAAGATGCCGTCTGTACTGAAGATAAATGACGAGGCCAGCACTTCAGGGGCGCTCAGTGTGTCCAATGTGAATTCCCTGCCCTCCTCGCTTACCATTCTGGCGTACGCGCTCCCGCTGCACAGCAGGTACAGTTGCTTGCAGACATAGCCCTGAAGGGCGATGATATCCCCTTTGGCGTACAGCCTGTGTCTTGCGGGATTCTCCTGCAGGATGTTGTCAATGAGTTCTTTATTGCCGCCAGAAAATAGCGGGAGGCTGTAAATGTCGCAATCCATGTCAAGTTTCAGTTTGTTTCGCAGCGGGTGTAACAATTGTTACGGAAAATGGCCGCAGGCCGGAATACTTTTGCACCCGTTATGAAAAATTACACAAATATACTAATTATTCCGGCTATTGTGACTCTGCTGGCTTCCTGTTCTCTGGAAGAGAGACCGGCGTGTCCTTCAACAGGGACAGAAGGAGACCGTATCACCGCAGGACTTCAGTATTACGGTTTTGATGGAGGTGAGCCCATGACACGTGCTGCTTCATCGGCAGATTATGATCGGGTAGAGCTGCTGGTTGCGGATGACGTCGGTTCTATAGTCCGCAATGTAAAGGTGGGCTATGAGCCGCACACTGCTCTCGTATATATCGAGGGACTTCAGCCTGGCGGATACCGTCTTATGGTGGCAGGAGTGAAGGGGGATGCGGATAAGGACGGAGTTAGGTTCGCTTCTGTCGACAATGCCTCTGAGACGTGGATAAGTTTTCCGGAGTCAGGAGTTGTCGGGTCGGAGTATTTTTATTCGTCAACGGCCTTTTCGGTCTGGCCGGAGGACGGTCCGGGCGGAATGGTCTTAGTGTCCGACATGCCGGAGACTATTGTGCAGGAGCGCATAATAGGCCGCTTGGATGTGGCTCTCAATTTCCGTAATCAGTATATCGAGGGTGCATTGAAGTCTGCTGTGGTCGGGTTGAGCTCTCCGGTATTCTATTCAGGACTAACGGCTGACGGAAATTTTGCCGGTACTGCGGACAGGGCGGATATGACATTGGACCTGATGGAGGACAGAAGCTTTTTCCTGATTCCGACTGTGCCGGACGGCGGCTCTGGCGGCATGGTGGAAATAGTATCGCGCACATATACCGGCGAGACTGTCCGGAGGGAATATGCCGTTTCGCTGGAGGCCGTCGTTGCCAATCGGGTAACCTCGGTGTCCGTCGAGCCAGTCCATCCGGATGACGGGAGCGGAACCATGTTTATCACGGACAGGACATATGCGGCAGGCAATCATGGCCGGATCCTTCAGGATGACGAGCCGCATGCTGTCTATACTGACAAGACATTGCGTAATTTCAATACGGCCAGACCGTTGCAGATATCCGTGACCGGCGAGGGGCTGTTGAGTGTCCGATTTTATTCTCCCAAGCCCCTGAAGGACGTACTGATACGGGCGCGTATCCCTTCGGTGGGGAAAGAATATGTGGACCTGGCCTATTTTGACAGTATACCTGCCTTTGCGGATTTTTACGGTGAGATACCGGCTCTGTCCGCATCGCTGCTCTACCGTACCGGGTCGGGCAGGATAGTGGAGCTGCCGCAGTTGACGGCTGAGCAGATGGCTGAGGCTGACTACAGTATAGTCTCATCTGATACCTACTGGAGCAAGCTTCAGAAGATACGGCACGGCTGGAATGTCCGATTTGACCTTTACGGTGGCGATCCTGACAAACCGGACGGAGGCCCTCAGGGCAACTGGATGGGCATCAGACCGGTACACTGTCGCGAAGCCGTGGCGTTCTTTCTCAATTTCACCTATATGATAGATATGCCGGAGCATGAGGAGATATTGTGGGCCAATCAGGACCGTCTTTATGGCAATGGCGGAGTGGACGACAAGGTGTCGGTAGAGACAATACTCTCTCAGATGAGGCAGGACAGGACGGTCAATGTCGGCCTTGTCTACACTGGAAATTATGTCTATGGTCTTGGCGGCGGCAGTGTTTTCGGCGCATGGCAGGGAGGCTGGCTGGACCACTATACCTCTGAATATGCGTGTGAGGTCATGTTTCACGAGCTTGGTCACGTGATGGGCTACAGTCACAACAGTTCCTTTACTTACGGACCGTGGGCTCAAGAGCTAATGAACAGATTTTATGTCAATAACATCTCGGAGATGCCGGTCGAGTCTTCCCATTGGCTTGACAGCAGGGCCAATCCGAACATATACAAGTAATGATGAAAAAGTATTTGAGACCAATATTGCTTATGGCGGTGCTTATCTCCGGATGCTCGCCGTCAGATGAGAGGCCGCAGGCTGATTTGCATGAGGCATTGACGGTCAAGATGGATGTAGATGGTCAGGATGTGTATGATGTGTCTGCGCTCAGGTTTGAAAGCGGAGTGCTTCGGGAAGTGCTGCCCTTGGAGAAAAGTTACGGAGATAATATTTATATCCTGGAGCCATCAGAGATATCTGGCAGGCTTTATCTGCTGGCCAATTCTTCGGCATTGGCGGCTGTGGACGGTTTTATCCCCGGGGATGTCACGGAGGAGGAACTTATGGGACTCACGGCTCCTGTGGAGGAGATGACCGGGCAGGGCCTGCTGATGACCGGTTCTTTAGAACTGCGTGACAATGTGGCGGGCACTCTGCCGGTGAGTATGCGCCGGACTGTGGCACGTATGGATGTCGCTGTTGCCGAAGCCGGGATAGAGGTGCTGTCTGTGGAGGTGACAGGACTGTATGGAGAAGGATATGTGATGCCTCGTGCGGAGGATGTGTCAGTGCCGGAGACAGCCGGGCAGATGAGGATTGTCCGGGACTATGGGGAGACTCCGCTCACAGGCGGGAGAGATGTCCTGGCGTATGTGCCGGAGCAGTCGTGTACTGATGCTGCTGTGGAGGTGGCGGCCAGACTGGAAGGTGCTCTGCACCGTTTGCGGGTCACTCTGCCCGGTGTATTGGAACGCAATAATGTCTATACGGTGCAGGTGAGTGGAAACGGGGCCGGACTTTCGGCTCTGGTGCTCTATGACAATTGGGGTCTGGGACCGTCTTCGGGTTCGGAGTATGTCCCTGCCGTAGCGGTGGATGTTGACAATTCGGTACTGGGTAGTGGCGTAAGGGTAAATGACATGGGTGACAGTGTCTTTGTGGCCTATACAGGAGGCTCGTATACTTTGGTGCTGTCTGCGGCGCGGGATGCGGAAATCGCGGTAGAGGGCTTTTCTGCGGATGCCGAGGTAGTGCCTGGGGATGATGGAATACGGGTGACGAGCGTGTCCAGGAAGCCGGGCAGCAAGACTGAGAGATTGTATCTCAATGTGCGTCAGGGAGAATTGTCAATAGGAAGAGTCGTGATAGTTTTAGAGGCAAGTCCGATAAAGTTGGGAGGAATGCTTGCATTGGACAGCAGTGGAGTCTGCGATTTCGGCCGGTATGTGGACGGAGTGTTGGGAACGGTGAGTGTCCCGGCCGGAAAGATTGTGACCGTGGAAGTTCCGCATGATGCGCCGTGGATGAAGGCCGAGCTTCAGGCTGAGGATGACGGAGGCCGTGTGTATAGGATATTGGGAGGATGGCGGCCCAATGATCCGACAGCTGACGGCCGGACACAGGAGGGGCTGCTGGTCATATCCGATGATGACGGCGGCAACCGTGAGGCATATGCGGTAAGGCGGCTCAACTGGGGACTGCCGGTGGCAAGGATAGGTGAAACGTGGTGGGCTGTCTTCAATCTCCGTGGCAATGCGCGTAGTTTTGAGGACCAGATTACCGGCGGGCCGTATGTGGTAGAGGATGATCTTATGAGCTTCCTGCAGACTATGCCGGACGACAGCCTGCTTGCACTGATGGGAGACCAGTATCAGGCCGGCAATCCGGACGGGCTCGTGCTCAGTCACAATGGAAGCGCATATTATTACGAGGGCATGAAGGCCTACGGAGGGGATTTCGGTCTGCTGGATCCTGCGGCCATGGCTCCGGACGGCTATCAGATACCGTCTTACGATGACTTCGCCTATCTGGCGGCGAGTGATGACTACAATCTCGGCGGGGTGGGTACCAGGACATTCACCAACCGTAAAGGAAAGATGATTACAGTCACCATTGCTGAGCGGCAGGCGGAATTTCTCGGACAGGATTACGGAACAGTGTCCTTTTACGAGTTTGAGTCTGACGGTAACCGTTGGGTGCTCTTCGGTCTTGGCCATCAGTGGAGTACCGCGGCCGGAGATGTGGCCCGCATGAACATCCTGCTGGCTACATACGGCAGCAGCGGACGAAGCTGGGGACTTGAGGGATATGCCTCCTCCGACCGTCCCGGACAGAACTGGCTGAAGTTCGTGGCGCACAACAATACCAAGACCAGGACTATAAGGTGTGTCAAGACACCCGTAGAGTATATTTATTAAAAACATTTTACTAACCATTTAAATTTAAAAAAGATGAAAAAGAATTGGACAACTGTGCTGATGATGTCGCTGATGCTGGCATCCGCATGTAACGTAGAGGAAAGACCTTCTCCGGTACCTGGAGGAGAGAGGATAGTAAGGGCCGCTGTCTCCGGGTATGAGGGTTCTGGCCTGTCGCTCGACGGAGAGAATACTGTCGATGACCTGCAGGCCTGTATATTTGACAAGGGACGCATGACGGCCGTATTCGAGAATATACCCGTTTCCGGCAATGCTTATGAGATAAAGGTGACCGGCTATTCCGGCAATATGTATGTGCTGGCTAATACTGCGGGTCTTGTAGACCTTACTGCGCTGCAGTCTGGAAATATTACCGAGGAGGAGTGGCTGCGTCTGGGACTGGCTACCAACCGTGACGGCCCGGCACATTTTTTCAGCGGCAGTGTAAGCCTGGACGGTGTGAGTCCATCGCAGACTGAGCTGCCAGTAACTCTCCGCCGTGGAGTGGCACGTTTTGACCTTCAGATAAGGACAGCAGGGGTTGCGTCCGTGACGGGGATAGAATTCCGCAATGTGGCGCAGTCTGCCTATGTCTTCCCGGTGGACGGAGAGTATTCTCCTGCGGATGTGTCAAGGGATGTGGCAAAAGTCACTTTCGACGAGCCTGTAACATCTGATACTCAGGCGGTGATGTATCTTTATGAGCAGGCCAATGATGGTATAGAAGTGAAGGTTGAGGCGGTGCTGGACGGTAAGAGCTATACCTTGACCAAGACTCTTTCAGGAGATGTTCTCCGAAATACTGTCTATACCCTTACCGTACGGAAGGACAACATAGATGTTACACTGGATATTACCTTCGAGGACTGGGGCTCAGGTGGTGACACGGAGCTGACACCGGACAGAAGCAAGGCCGTTGCCGTGGATGTACACGGCAGTGGCCTGCCCTACGGGGTTGAGGCGTTGGACGGAGGCAGGACATTGGTTCTGCCTCATTTTGCATCTGATTTTATCATATCCGTGGACAGTGACGAGGAACTGGAACTGGTCTCTGCAGAGGGTTATCTGCTTTCTGTGGATGCCATTCCTTATTCCGGAGCTGACGACATGAACCGTTTCAGGATAAGCAAGGCCCTGTACGCTCCCGGTGTTCAAGGAGGGGAGACTGTATTGCAGTTCCGCCGCAAAGGACTGGAGCGGGTCTATCCTGAAGACCGTATTGTCCTGAAACTGTCTTCCAATCCGGCGTATATAGAGGGTGAAATGGATTTTGACTCAGAAGGCTATGCCTATGACTTCGGCCGTTATGTGGACAATGAGCTTGGGGTGCTGACTCTCCCGGAAGGCAGTACTGTGTCGGTCAGATTTGCGTCAGGAGAGGACCCGTGGGTCAGACTGGATGCCGCAGGCAATAACCGCTGGCGGATAGTAGGCGGCTGGAGACCCAATGACCCGACAGCCAATGGCCGCCGGCAGTCGGCTGTAGTTGTCATATCAAATGGCGTGATAGAAGAGGAATATACTGTGACACGTCGCAATTACGGACTGCCCGTCACCTGGCTTCACGGGATATGGTGGTGCAAGTACAATGCAATGGGCAATTCCCGCAGCTTTGACGACCAGATACTCTCATCTGAGGATCCTGCAGTGGCGGCGGGTATGAGTCTGTTCGATTATCTTGCGGTGTGCAGTGCGGATGAATACCGCAGTCTGTGGCAGTGGGCTTATCAGGGCGCCAGCGGCCATGGCATGAAGGTTGTCGACAACAACGGCGTGCTGGTGATGGATGGATTCAGCATGAATGTACCGGCGCATATCAACAAACTGCCGGCCGACTCCCTGTCTCCGGACGGTTACGAACTGCCATCCATGGAGGATTTCAACCGTATATTCGATGCAACGGATTATGTATGGATGATGTGGAACGGTACGCACCGGCTGAAGACACCGTGGGAAGGCCATGACATTATCAAGCGGGTACAGAAACGGAAGGACAATGTGACTGTAGGAAGCCAGACAATATCCAATCTCTATTATGCGGCCATGTCCTCACCGGACTATCCTGAGCATGAGCCTGTGGTGTGGTACGGCCCCGGAGCCCAGTGGAACGATGACGGTATACAGCATGCGAATCATTACAACAACATACTCTTCGGAGTGTACTCTCCGAAAGGGGAAGGATGGTACATCGCCGGCAATATGGATGCATTCTATCTACACAAGAATGGGGCGGGAACGCGCGACACCCGTATCCTACGCTTTAAAAAGTCCGATGTGGAGTACATTTACTAGAATCTCCGGGCAGTCGCATTATCTGTATTGCAGCCGTCTGACACACCGGTATGACAGTATCCATATCAGTACCGGCAGTGCGTAGGAGTACAGTATCGCCGGAAGTACTCCGCCGGTTTTGTCAAGGTGCAGTACTCCGATGCAGAATCCGTGCAGGAAAAGCATTGCCAGTAAGGTCAGAGCCACCTTGTGTTTTTTCAGCAGCAGATTGCCCAATACGAACACCGACTGATACAGGCATATTTTCCCGAAATCATACCAGAATCCTCCGAAGCTTATGCCGCTTTCCGTGCTCCATATCATGCCGGAGAATCCTTTGCCGCCACTGACCGCCGTCAACAGGCAGTCCATGGCATACAGTCCGATGTAGAAGACCAGCGGAATGGCGATGACGGAGACCAGCATCATGGCCGCGAATTTCACCCAGGTCCGGACGGGCAGCATCGCATAGCCTATGCCGTCGGATGGATTGTTGACGTACCCGTATACTGCAGCCGGTACGCAGAACGCGAAGAACTGTGCCGCGATGTACAGTACCGGTATGCGGTCTTCGGGTGTGGCGCCGGCGCCGGTCAGCAGCATTACCGTCCAGTAGGCCAGATACAGCCCGGCCATCACGGCACCGGCAGGCCATACCTTGCCGGCCCCATACCTCAGATCCATTATTGTCAGCCTCCTTATATTCTGTATATTGCTTGATTTACAGCACATAATCCACCTCCTTCCGGTCTCCGCCGGATGCTGCCGTCAAATATTGAATAAAACTTCTGCCGCCTATAGTACATGCGTCAAACAGGACCTCCATATCCAGATTACCTGTATTGTAGCCAGGCGTGTCCTCGCATTTCAGTATGTTGATGTAGCCTCCTGTCACCTTCTCGCTGAACAGCGTATCGGCCATGATGCGGTCGGACCGCACGAATGCTACCGTGCTTTCGAGCTCGCTTACAGAGGTGTTGAGCATCAGCCGGCCGTTGTCGATGACCGTGATATGGTCCACGATGTCCTCGATGTCCCGGACCTGATGCGTGGACAGGATTACGGTCCTTTCCGGATGGGCATACTGAGACAGCAGGCGTCTCAGGCACAACTTGGACGGGATGTCCAGTCCGTTGCCCGGCTCATCCAGAAGCAGCACTTTCGCATTGAGGGACAGGGCGAAGGCTATGAGTGCCTTTTTGCGCTGCCCGAAAGAGAGCCTGTTTAGTCTCCCGTGCGGATCCACCTCGAATTCTTCCAGGTACTTCAGCAGAGCCTCCCCGTTGTAGCCCGAGTAGAACTTTCCGTATCCTGCCGCATAATCGATTACCGGCATGTCCGGGGCGTTCATGCTCTCCGGAACGAAATACAGTCTGTCCAGAAACTCCGGCTTCCGTCTGTAGGGTTCGCAGCCGTTGATCTCAATCTTTCCTCCGCCGCACTCCATCAGTCCGGCCATCAGGCGGAGCAGCGTCGTCTTGCCTGCCCCGTTCTTGCCCAGGAGACCGTAGACAGCGCCTTTGTCAAAGTGTGTGCTCAGACCGTCATACACACGACGTCCCCCGTAGCTGAATGTAAGTTCATCTATCCGTATCATAAAACCAAAGTTAAAATGTTACTGTGCTGTCGGGCTGCCGCGGGACGTTACGGCACCTCTTCTTCTGCAAATATGGATGATTATTTTCACATTGCAAAATTCCGTATGAAAGTTTTGATGAAATTGGAAATTTGCAGTTATATTTGCATCTAGAATCGAAAAGGAGAGATGCCGGAGTGGTCGAACGGGGCAGTCTCGAAAACTGTTGAACTCCTTGTGGGTTCCGGGGGTTCGAATCCCCCTCTCTCCGCAAAAGGGAACGAAGATGCCGCAGAGCTTGCTCTAGCGGCATTTTTGTTCCCTTTTGCAATGCCCGCCGCAGGCGGCAGGGGAAATGCGACCGCAGGGAGCAAATCCCCTGAGAGAGGGGGCTTCGCAGTCCATTTGGTCCCGCCGCAGGCGTCAGGGGAAATGCGACCGCAGGGAGCAAATCCCCTGAGAGAGGGCTTCTGAATTAGAATAGTTACTGCATAGGGCAGGTGTGCCTGACGTCATCGGCAATCCGGGAGCAGAATGAGAGAATGTCGTTCCAGACGGCTTTCTTGCCGTTTTCGTTGAGGATTTCGTGGCGCATGTTCGGGTAGAGCCGGGACTGTACGTTGCTGTAGCCGACGCGGCGCATGGCCCTGACGGCGTGGTCGAATCTGCGTTGGTCTATAAGGCAAGGGTCGTCCTCGCCGGAGATGAAAAGCACCGGCATGTCCGGCCTGCGCGGATGCCATCCCGAGATGCTGTAGGCATCCTGCATCAGCGAGAACAGGTTGATAAAACCGTTTGCGGTGAACTGAAAATTGCATAGCGGGTCTTTGTCGTAGTTCCTGACGATTTCAGGGTCGGAACAGACCCAGGCGTTGGGTGAGCCTTCGTGGCGGAAACGCCGGTTGAATGAGCCGAATGCCAGACGCTGGATGAGCCGGGGACGGCATTTCTTCCCGGCAAGGAGGGCGTAAAGCCGCGCAATCAGCCTGCCTACCGGTGCTCCGCTGTTGCGGCTCGGACTGCCGCAGACGATGAGGCCTGAGAGCATGTCATCGTAACGCTTTGCGAAAGAGCGCACCGCCATTGAACCCATGCTGTGGCCTATGAGTATGAGCGGCAGGTCTGGATGCTCCATCCTTACTCGTTCTGTCACGGCCTTGATGTCATCGATCATGGCAGTGAAGCCTCCCTCGTAGAAGTATCCGAGGTCTTCGGCTGACCGTACCGATTCCCCGTGTCCCCGGTGGTCGTGGATGACACTTGCGAATCCGTTGGCTGCCAGAAATTCCATGAACGGGATGTACCGCTCCTTGTGCTCGCACATTCCGTGTACTATCTGCACGATGCCTTTTGGCGCGGTCATCGGTTCGCAGATTATGATGCTGAGTGCCAGTCCGTCCGACGGAGAGGCAATCTTTTCTCTCTTAAAAGTGGCTTGTTTGGTATATGTCATGATTTTCAGGCATCACCAAAAGTGTGCCATCTGCATCTTCAATCGCCATATTACCAACAAATGAGGATATTCCGGTGGAGTTTGCTGGAAATTCGCTATATTAGCGAAAAAATTATTGGTTATGATAAACTCTGTGAAATCTATCATTATCGCGGCATCGGCTTTGGCGATGTCTGTGTTTGCGGCAATGCCGTCGTCCGCTCAGGAAAAAGTTGTCAGATATGAGGGCAGCGTGTCGGTCGGAGCTGGATATTTTGAATATAGGGAAGTGGGCGGAGTCCTGCATACCTCGCACGGTATCCGTTTCAATAGGGAAGGGGTGCGTTTCTTGTATCTGGGACTGAGCCTTGAAGAGCAGTTGTATCTGGGAGGCAGACCATATATCCCGTCGTATACTTTTCTAAGTGTGCATGCGAAGACTTATTTCCCGGTCGGGGCAAGGGTTCAGGCGACAGCCGGACTGGAACTGGGTGCAATGCGTCTTGCGGCCGGCAGTGTGATGTGGTCGCCTAACCTGACTCCATCAATAGGAGTGGAGTTCCTGACTAAGGGCAAGCAGGCGGTTATGATAACTGCTCGGACATATATCAACAAGGATTCGGTTACAGGAGAACAGCCCGATCCCGGAGTGACGCTGATGGTCGGTTATCGTTTCTGAGGATGAAGGCTTATACGTATCTTGGACAAGGAAAGGCGGCCCTGCTCGACAAACCGGAGCCGCAGCTGCAGGGGCCGCGCGATGCCTTAGTGCGGGTGACTCTCGGGAGCATCTGCACGAGTGACCTGCATATCCTGCACGGGAGCGTGCCCAGGGCTGTGCCCGGCATCACCCTCGGACACGAGATGGTCGGGGTGGTGGAGGCTGTGGGTTCTGCCGTGGACAATGTCCGTCCGGGCGACCGGGTAGCGGTCAATGTTGAGACATTCTGCGGAGAATGCTTCTTCTGCCGTCACGGCTATGTGAACAACTGCAGCGACCCGCTCGGAGGCTGGGCCCTCGGCTGCCGTATAGACGGAGGTCAGGCCGAGTATGTCCGGGTGCCTTATGCGGATCAGGGACTGACCCGCATTCCGGACGGGGTGAGTGATGCTCAGGCGCTGTTTACCGGAGACCTGCTGGCTACCGGGTTCTGGGCTGCCCGCATTTCTGAAATCGTTCCTGAGGAGGACACCGTCCTTATCATCGGGGCCGGTCCTACCGGTATCTGCACCCTGCTCTGCGCGATGCTGCGCAGACCCCGCCGCATCATCGTGTGCGAGAAATCCCCCGAGCGCAGGTGTTTTGTCCTGGAGCATTATCCCGAAGTGACGGTAACGGATCCGGAGCATTGCCTGCAGACGGTCCGGAGTCTGAGTGCCCATGGAGGAGCCGATGCCGTCCTGGAAGTGGCCGGTACGGAGGAGACTTTCCGCATGGCCTGGGAGTGTGCCCGTCCCAATGCCGTAGTGACCATTGTCGCCATGTATGACCGTCCCCAAGTCCTTCCACTGCCCGACATGTATGGCAAGAACCTGATATTCAAGACAGGCGGGGTGGACGGCTGCGACTGCCCCGAGATACTCCGTCTCATAGCTGAGGGCCGTATCGATGCCACGCCCCTCATCACCCACCGTTTCCCGCTCACCCGCATAGAGGAGGCCTACAGCCTGTTCGCCTCGCACGCCGACGGAGTCATCAAGGTCGCTGTCGAGCCATAGCGCAGCCCTTCAGCAGTGACGTTTTGCTTTACTGTCAGTCGTTTGTATTGTGGCTTGGCATCCCAACGCTTCATTTTCTTTCGAGTAGGTGCAGAAAAAAGTGGTGTGACCCGTCACCTTCTGGATTTCGTCGCCGGATATTTTGTATTTTGCTAAAAATAATTTGCATGTATGTAAAATATACTTTACATTTGCACAAGTAAAATTTACATAAATAAAACAGATATGAAAACTAAACATTATCTTCTTTCCTACAAATGGCAGACGGCAGGATGGATACTCCTGGCTGTTGCCTTAATGGTGACTTGTCTAATTGTTGGTGTAGGACTTTACATGACGATGAGCGAGGCTGTTACGAAACTATTTGTCGCGGCTGTTTATGTCGTGACCGCTGTTTCACTGCTGCTGATAGCATTTTCGGAGGAGAGGCAGGAGGACGAATTCATTAAGTCGCTGCGGGGAAGGTCGCTGGCTGCTGCGGCTTGCGTGGCATTTGTGCTGTCCATAATCTGGTTCTGCGTGAGCAATGTAGGCCAGATGTATCTCCCTTTGCAGAAGGGTGACGATCTGTGGTGGAAATTCAGCTTAGTGGATAATTATCTGTCAATTATCCCGATGTTTTTCCTTTACATCGTTATTTTCAAAGCGAGTCTGTGGGTCTATAGATGGAGGAGCCGCCATGAAGAATAACATCCGCGTCGAGAGGGCTGTCCTGCGCATATCTCAGCAGCAGCTGGCCGAGGCCGTCGGAGTCTCCCGCCAGACCATTTACGCCATCGAGAACGGGAAGTTCATTCCCTCCACCGAGCTGGCACTGAAACTTTCGGCCTATTTCGAGAAGACAGTCAATGAGCTTTTTCAGCTGGATTGATCATGCGGCTGGGATTGAGCATTAAGCAGAGGGCGAGTCTGACGGCTATGTACGCCAGAAATTTCCTGATGGTCTCGGGGATATGCAGCTTGTCTGCGTTCATTGCTCTGGCGGCGATGGACGCGGATAGGGCCGGACTCGCAGCGATGGCCGGGATGCTGTCGCTGATGAAGCTGTTCCTGACCGGGATACTGGTGCTGCTTAGAATGTTGGACCGCGGCCGGGGCGACCGGGAGTTTTTCTATATCAATCTCGGGCTCTATCCGCACCGGATGACGGCTGCGGCTGTGATTCTCGACCTTGCGGTATATGCTGTGGGACTGACCGTTATAATCTTGATTAAAAATGCCCTGCAGTACTGAGACACATAAAGTGCATACGCTGCTCGCCGACAGCATAACCCTCTCGTTCGGACGGCAGAATGTCCTGAACGGAGCCTGGCTGCGGTCTCAGACCGGCATGGTCACGGGGCTGCTGGGCCGCAACGGAAGCGGCAAGTCCTCGATGTTCCGTGCGGTGATGGGGCAGCTTAGGACTCAGAATTGCTTTGTGCGGGTGGACGACGAAACCGTCTCGGATGCCTTGCAAGGCGGCAGCACTTCATGGCTGCCGTGGTCCGTGACCGGAGGCCTCTTCCGGAACAGCTCCGTGGCCCGCTGTCTCAAGTACCTGCCTCAAGGCAACTTCCTGCCGCCGAAGATGACCTTGCACCGGATATTCGAATATTACGCGATGGACTACGGAGAACTAGCCGAGACATTTCCCCAATTCGCACAATATCAGGATGCCCAGGTGCGGGAACTGTCCTCGGGAGAAGTGCGCATCGCCGGGATATGGCTGGTGCTGTGCTCCCCGGCTCCGTTCTGCATCCTCGACGAGCCGTTTTCCTTCCTCGCCCCGGTGGCGGTGGAACGGATTCAGGACCTCATCCGCCGCCAGAAGTCCTCCAAAGGCATCATCCTCTCCGATCACAACTACAACGCCCTCCTCGAAGTCTCCGACGAAGTCCTCCTGCTCTCCGACGGTTATGTCCATCAGGTCCGGGACCGCAGCGACTTGGTGCGGTACGGCTACTGCCGTTAATGGCTGTCCTCGCGGTATTCGAGGATGTCGCCGGGCTGGCAGTCGAGGGCGCGGCAGAGGGCCTCGAGGGTGGTGAAGCGGATGGCCCGGGCCTTGCCGGTCTTGAGTATCGAGAGGTTTGCGGGGGTGATGCCGACTTTTGCGGCCAGCTCGCCGGAGGACATCTTGCGGCGGGCGAGCATTATGTCTATGTTTACGATTATTGCCATGGCTGTTTGTTTAGATGGTGAGTCTGTTTTCTTCGCTGACTCTGACCGCAAGGCCGTAGATGAGGGAGAAGGCGAAGAGTATCAGCGGAGTCAGAAGCATAGCATCAGTGATGTTTTTGTATGTGTCGTAGATTAGAATACGGATATTCTCATTGCAGAAATTGTACAGTAGGTTGCATACTGCGGCGGATATCAGTATGTAAGTGTTTGATTTAAGAAAAAATGCTCCTGATTTGAGGGCAAGAATGGACTTGATCATGAACAGGAGCAGCAGAGCGTCGAAAGCGATGCCGAAGAGCAGGCGCCCATAAAATATAAAGTATTGCCAGCCGAGGACATCGTTGCGCCATACGATTTTGCTGCCGTTCTCAGCGGCGCCGTCTCCGTAGACAATATTCCTGTAGTCTGTAAACCATCCGGCTACGCTTCCGCTTTGCACGATAAGCCATACGGCATTTACAATGCAGATGATGCCGACTATTGCTGTTACGGCAATCAGTAGATTTTTAGTGTTTCTTTTCATAATTCGGTAAATTTTTATTGTTAATCGATATGCAAATATAGTGATTTTATCGAAAAACAATAAATAATCTGAAATTTTTCTGAATGTTATGTCTTTTTGCTGTCACAGAGCACAATCCGTGTATGCGGTGCGGACCCTCGCCGTTTTTGAACGCGTACATTTTTGCGGTAAAAGTTTTACTTTTGCGGTAAAAGTATCCACAATCATGGCAAAAAGATTTCTCACTATCCTTCTTCTGAGCACGGCAGCAATGCTGGCATCTCAGGCGCAGAATGCTGACGGGCGCATCGGGACGTGCATGAACGAAGGCCGTTGGTTCGACCTGGCACACGAGCTGAATGTTACTCCGGCGGATTCCGTCAACCCTATTTTGTATAAGATGGCAGTGGCAATGACGCACCACTATTTCAACCGACCTGACTCGGCGTGCACAGTGCTGGGAGATCTGCTGAACAATCATCAGGAGGAGTTGGGCGACAATACTTTAAGCATGGCGGTGCTGCTGGGAATGAACCTGGCGCGTACCGACCGCTATGCGGAAGCGGCAGATCTGATGCATAGCCTGTGCGGCCAGCTGGAAGCAATGGGTGCGGACAGTACGCAGACCGCAGGGCTGAGTATCATGGCGCGGCAGTACCGCGTTTTCGCCGAAAACGGCCCTGTCTGCCGGCCTCTGCATCCCGCAGGCACTTACCGCGTTCCGATGAAGATTGATAATGCGATGCATACGGTCAGGGATAAAGCGTCCGAAGGGCATTTTATAGCAATGGACGGGCGCATCAACGGGAGGGAAAGTCCTCTGGTATTCGATACCGGTGCCGGTGTCAATATCATATCTTCCAGGCAGGCATACGAAAGCGGCTTGCGTCTTCTGGATGCAGTCATACCGATGGCGGGGATCGGTATGCAGCAGGGACATCTTGCAATGGCGGATACACTGCGTATTGGTGACATGGTGTGGGCCAATGTCCCGTTCCTTATCGTAGACATCCGGACGGGTAATGCGGAAGTGGACAGTACTGGTATGCTGCTGCCTCCGGTCATCGGTCTGCCCCTCATGCTCCGTATGCAGGAAGTGCAGCTGGATTTTGAGCACCGCCAGTTCATCATCCCGGCAGTGCCTTCTTCAAATCCGCTGGGGGAGAGCAATATGCTGAGGACGGACAGTGAGGTCCTGCACGTGGCTGCTGCAGACGGAGACGGGCGGCCTCTGTATCTGCATTTTGATACAGGTGGATACGGGACAACGCTTCTTCCGCATTGGTACCTGCAGCACAAGGAGGAGGTTGTGGCTGCGGGAACACCGGATTCCCTGAGGGTTGCCGGTGTGGGCGGTGTCAACAGTACCCGCGCTTACCGTCTGCCGTATAAAGAGTTTCGCATAGGAAACGGTGAGGCTGTCCTCGATTCGGTGACAGTGGATACAGGAGTCGGCTTGCATACAGGCGGTGAGGAAAATCCTCAATATCTGGGAGGAGAAGAGGACGGTACTTTGGGGCTGGACCTTCTGGAGCAATTCAGGACGGTGATACTGAACTTGGAGGAAATGTATCTGAACGGGATACCGTATTAGCTCGATAGCAGACAATGCAGGCCAATCTTCACGTTGCTTTTTAGTTGTAACGGATGTGGTTAAAAATTAAGATGTTAGCAAAATCACAGAATTTAATTGCTGCACTTGAAAATATCTGTACCGCAACGTCACCGAATCGTGGGATTTGCTGCCGTTGTGGCAGGGGCACGGCGGGTCGATGCTGTCTATAATGCCTGTGGCAACGGTTGTGTAGAAAAGACATTACCGCAACGTCACCGAATCGTGGGATTTGCTGCCGTTGTGGCAAGGGAGCGGGGAGGCGATGCCGTCCAGAGTGAAAGTACACCGTAGGGCCGGCAATGTGTCCGGATTTAAGGTAAAGGGGCAGGCTTGCGGATAATGATAATCATTAAATCTGTATATTTGCAGAATATCGATATAAACAGAAACTGACGATGGAGAACGGACGCAAGTATTTTTTCAACTATTTTACATCTTTGATTGATGTCTGTAAGGACGGGCATGAGCCTGTGCTGGATATGAAATACAAGAGTTTTTTGTGGGATGAGGACGTCAAAGGCATAACCTTGCAGCAGGAGGTACACAGCATCGGAAATCCGGATGAGGCCAGGACCGTCAGGATAAGGCTGGCAATCATCAAGGACGAGGACTGCCGGGCCTTTATGGAGGTGATGAACAGGTATAATCAATGGGAGTTCGCCAAGGGCCAGGTCTCGTCGTCCATAAAGGTGGACGGTCAGTCGTATCGGAAGATACTGGACTACTACGGCAAGGATTGCCGGAAGGCAGAGGAGGAAATCCTCGGTAAGATCGTCAGCATGACCGAGGTGGAATATTCCATGCCTGTGGGACAGATTGAGGACACTCTGACGCTGACCCTTCCTGTCAGCTGCGATATGCTGGAGGCGAATACCGTCTACTGTATCGGCACATTTGAATGCGGCGGACTTCCCATGTACTGTCGTGAGTGGGCCAGGTTTGAGTTCATCCGTCCTGCGGCGCCTGTAAAGGAGATGTTCGTCCCTTATTCGGCCTATCTGAAGGTCAGGAAGCCGGTCGGCCGGTATCTGTATTTCGACAAGTCGGTCGATTATCGTCATTACACCGGATTCCATTCGGACATACATTACGATAAATTATGCGATGAGGTGGAGGTCAATCCGGCTCTTGTGTGCTTTGAGATGGAGGTGAGATGCGATATAAAGGACCTTCCGATATTCAGCATGGAGATCGGTTCCGGGGATAAGGTGCTCCGCAGGTTCTACTGTCAGTTGCTGGAGGCAGGGAACAAAAACTGTATAGTCGCCTTCTGTCCGCTGTCGGTCGAGGACATTCCGGTGGCGAGTTACCGGGAGCTTACGGCCTCTCTTCGGGTATTTGACCGCACAATCGCCACATTCCGGTTCTTTACGGATAGAAAGGAGGAGGGCAGACTCAGGCTAAAGTAGTGATGCCCCCGGTAGTGTGGATGAATCAATGAAGATGAATCAGTGAATCAGTCGGTCTGGTCGGTACCGGCGAGGAGGTCGGGACGGAGGCGGCGGGTGCGCTCCAAGGCCTGCTCTTCCTGCCATTGCTGTATAAGTTTCGGGTTGCCGGACAGAAGCACGTCAGGCACTTTCCAGCCCATGAAGTCGGCCGGGCGGGTGTAGATGGGCGGGGCCAGCAGCCCGTCCTGGAAGGAGTCGGACAGGGCCGAGGTCTCGTCTGTCAGGGCTCCGGGGATGAGGCGGATGATTGAGTCGCAGATGACGCAGGCGGCCAGCTCTCCTCCGCTGAGCACATAGCTGCCTATGGAGATTTCCTTGGTGATGAGATGCTCCCTTATGCGGTGGTCGATACCTTTGTAGTGGCCGCAGAGGATGATGATGTTGTCGCAGGTGGACAGGCTGTTGCACATACTCTGGTCAAGTGTCTCGCCGTCGGGAGAGGTGTAGATGACATGGTCGTAGTCGCGCTGGGAGGTCAGGTCGGTGATGGCCCTGTACAGAGGCTCCGGCTTGATGACCATCCCAGCGTCACCGCCGAATCCGTAGTCGTCGATCTGCTTGTAATTGCCTTTGCCATAGTCGTGCAGGTTGACGATATGTATCTCCACCAGACCCTTTTCCCTGGCCCGTCTGATGATGGAGTGGTTGAGCGGACTTTCGAGCAGGTCCGGCACTGCGCTGATAATGTCTATCCTCATAACGGCTGCAAATTTACTTAAAACAGCGGTTCTTTTAAAAAATAATGTATATTTGCGAGTTGATTTTAATATATTGAATATGATTGACGAGACCTTGAATCCTTCTGTAGAGAAGAGTACTGCTGAAAATTCCGTAGAGAATTCTGAAACACTGAATGTTAACCCTACCGAGAACGCTCCTGTCGCGGAGGAGACCACGGCTGCCGGTGCATCTGCCGAGGCTGCCGGAGAGATTGCGGATGCCGCTGCTTCCGTGGCGGCTGAGACTCCCGTGGCTGCTGAGACAGAGGCGGAGACTGCCGTTGAGGAGATGCGCGGAGCGGTCATCAGTGATGAGGAACTTAAGAAACTGTCCTCAAAGAGCCTGAAAGAGATAGTGGAGACATTCCGCAATCTCGTGGAGAACGGGGACATCATGGAGTTGAACAGGCAGGCTGAGTATATCAAGGCCACTTTCTATAAAGTTCTGAAAGAGGAGAAGATCGCTTCGGGATATCATGCACTTCCCGGTTCGGCCGACTATGTGGAGATGCCGGAGAACGAGACTGATGCGGAGCCCGCACCGGAGGCTGCTTCTTCCGAGCCCGAAGAGGCTGCCGGAGAGCCGGAAGCCGCTCCTGCAAAAGAAGACGAGGAGGTGTCAGTCAATCCTTTCGTAGAGATAGAGCGTGCGTTCAAAGACCTGTACGCCAATTATAAAGCCCGTCGCGCAGTGTATTTCCAGAATCTGGAGCGCGAGAAACAGCTCAATCTGGAGAAGAAGCTGGAAGTCATAGAGGAACTGAAGAAGCTGCTGGAGAGTACGGAGGACATCAATAAGATCTTCCCCGAATTCAGGGCCCTCCAGACAAGGTGGCGTGAGATAGGCCCGGTGCCCCAGGCCAGAATCAAGGACGTGTACGACACCTATCAGCACAATGTCGAGAATTTCTACGACCTGGTCAAGATAAACAATGAGCTCCGCGATCTGGATTTCAAGAAGAATCTGGAACTGAAGACCGAGCTTTGCGAGCGTGCAGAGGCTCTGGAGAACAATCCGAATGTAGTCGAGGCGTTCAACCTGCTTCAGAAACTGCATGAGGAGTGGAAGGAGTGCGGCCCTGTGGCCAAGGAGTTCCGCGAGGAGATATGGGAGAGATTCCGCGCCGCCACTTCCCGTATCAATAAGATGCACCAGGCTTACTTCGAGGGGCTGAAGGTGCAGCAGAAGGAGAACCTGGCGGCCAAGACCGTTCTCTGCGAGAAGGCAGAGGCTCTGGCTGACAAGGATATCAAGGATTCCAACGGTTGGAATTCAGTGACCAAGGAGTTCGAGGAGATACAGAAGGAGTGGAGGAAGATCGGTTTCGCCTCCAAGAAGGACAATCAGAAGATATACGACCGTTTCAGGGCTGCCTGCGATAAGTTCTATAACCGCAAGAGGGAGTTCTATGCGGAGTTCAAGGAGCAGATGAGCGGCAATATGGAGAAGAAGATCGCTCTTTGCGAGCAGGCTGAGGCAGTACAGGACAGTACTGACTGGAAGAAGACTACCGACTATCTGATCTCGCTTCAGAAACAGTGGAAGGAGGTAGGCCCTGTATCCCGCAAGAAGTCCGACCAGATCTGGGCAAGGTTCCGTGCGGCCTGCGATCATTTCTTCGACAACAAGGAGAAGAATTACGGCGGTGTGGATCCTCAGTATGTGGACAATCTGAGGGCAAAGCAGGCGATCATAGAGGAGATAGGCGCTTATGTGTCTACAGGCGACATCAATGCTGACAATAGGGCGGCCAGGGAGTTCTCCGAGAGATGGAATGCGGTAGGTTTCGTGCCTTTCAAGGAGAAGGAGAGGATTGCGGAACAGTACCGTGCGGCCATGTCCGACAAGTTCCCTGATTTCAGAGTTGCAGGAGGCAGAGGCCGTATGCAGAGGTCCCGCGGCAGGGTGGAGGTGAGTCCGGCCCGTCAGGAAAGGGAGCGTCTGCTGCAGAAGTTCCGCAAGCTGGAAAGCGAGATTGCCACATACGAGAACAATATCGGATTCTTCGCAAGTTCCAAGAAGGCCGAGTCGCTGGTAAGGGAATTCCAGAAGAAGATTGACGCGGCAAAGAGTGAACTTGCTGAACTTGAAGAGAAAATACACAATCTGGACGCTCAGGAATAAGGCATGAACAAGAATACTGTTATCGGCATCACGCTGATAGGACTCCTGCTTATAGGCTTTTCGGTTTTCAATGCAAGGATGGCCAGGGAGCAGGCCGAGGTTAAGAGAGTACAGGACTCGATAGCTGCCGCAAAGGCATTTGAGTACGCAGAGCAGATGGCTCAGGCGCAGACAGACAGCACTGGGGCTCCCGTTGCGGACCAGGATGGTCAGCAGACATACCGGAGCACGTATGCCAATCCTTTCATCGAGGCGGCTTACAACGGCGGTGAGGAGTTCTACTATCTGGAAAACAATAAACTGAAGATCAGATATACGACCAAGGGCGGTCAGGCCGAGAACGTGCTGATCAAGGATTACTACACCAGTGACAGCACCGACCTGTATCTGATGAAGGACGGATACAGCGACTTCGGTCTGCAGCTGTACACCAGTCAGTATATCAACACCGGCGACCTTACCTACGAAAAGGTGGTCAGCACGGACTCCACCCTCGTCATGAGGCTGTATTTCGCCGAGGACTCATACATAGAGCACAGATATTATCTGCCTGCGGACAGTTATATGGTGGACTTTGACGTACACATGGTCAATATGGACGCCCATATTCCCCGCAACGCATCCCAGTTCGAGATAGCCTGGAACATGGATGTGCCCCGTCTGGAGAGGGGGTACAAGAACGAGCAGATGTACTCCACCGTTGATTACAAGTATCCCGGAAAGGTGAAGAAGGTGGAGAATCTGGGCATGATGCGCGGAGCCCGTTCCGGCGGTCAGCATAAGGAAGTGACTACCCGTATCGAGTGGCTGGCCTTCCAGCAGCAGTACTTCTCGGCCATACTCAGGGCAAAGGATAATTTCGAGTCGGGCAACCTCTCGCTGAATTTCTATCCTGAGACCGATCCGGACCGCCGCCTGATGAACTGCTCGGCGCTGGCCCTCGTGCAGTACGACCCGGGTGCCGATGTCACCGTGCCCTTCGAGTTCTACTACGGTCCCAACCATTTCCGTACCCTCAAGAGCTACGATTACGATTTTGAGAAGATAGTGCCCCTCGGAGGCTGGCTCGTAAGATGGATCAACAGGGGTGTCATCATCCCCGTATTTGACCTCTTCGGCCGCTTCATCAGCAACTACGGTATCATCATCCTGCTGCTGACCCTGCTTATCAAGCTGGTCATCTCGCCGCTGACTCTCAAATCCTATATGTCCTCGGCCAAGATGAATGTCCTCAGGCCCGAGCTGGATAAGATCAACGCCAAGTATCCGCGTCAGGAAGATGCCCTGAAGAAACAGCAGGAGACCATGGACCTGTACCGCAAGGCCGGTGTGAGCATGTTCGGAGGCTGTCTCCCCATGCTGCTCCAGTTCCCGGTGCTCTTCGCGATGTTCCGTTTCTTCCCGGCCTCGTTCGAGCTCCGTCAGAAAGGCTTCCTGTGGGCGGATGACCTGAGTACCTACGACTCGATTCTCGATTTCGGATTCAATATACCGCTGTACGGTGACCACGTCAGTCTCTTCGCCATCCTCTGCGCCCTGAGTATGTATTTCTCGGCCAGGATGACTCAGGGCAGCAGCGCGGACAACAATCCCCAGATGAAGAGTATGCGCAACATGACCCTCTACTTCATGCCCATCTTCATGCTGTTCATCTGCAACAACCTCTCCAGCGGTCTGACATACTACTATCTGCTCTCCAACCTCATAATGATGCTTCAGACCTGGATCATCCGCCGTTTCTTCGTGGATGAGGAGAAGATCATGGCCAGGGTGCGCGCCGCATCCGTAAAAGGTGCGGCCAAGCCCAAGTCCAAGTTCCAGCAGCGTCTTGAGGCCATCCAGAAGGCCCAGCAGGAGGCCATCCGCGAGCAGCAGAGGCAGCAGCAAAGACGAAGATAATATATAAGGAGGAAATATAATGGGACACATAAGTGAGAATATCCTGTCGCTGAGGCAGGAACTGCCCTCCGGGGTCGAGCTCGTGGCAGTGTCCAAATTCAAGTCGGGAGAGGAGATCCTCGAGGCCTATGAAGCGGGCCAGCGGGTCTTCGGCGAGAGCCGTCCCCAGGAACTCAAGGAGAAGGCCCTCTCCCTGCCCAAGGATATAGAGTGGCATTTCATAGGTCATTTGCAGAGCAACAAGATAAAGATGACCGTGCCGTATGTCAGGCTGATTCATTCGGTGGATACCCCGAAGCTCTTCTTCGAGATTGAACGTTGGTGCCGCCAGAACGGCTATAGCGTGGATGTGCTCCTCGAGATGCACATAGCCTCGGAGGAGAGCAAGCAGGGCTTCTCCGATGAGGAGGTGATGGATTTCCTTGCAGGGATAGAGCAGGCCCGTCAGTCCGGGGACAATGAGAAATATCCCTCTCAGGTCCGCATCCGCGGGGTCATGGGCATGGCCTCCCTCACGGAGGACGAGGAACTTATCCGCAGGGAGTTCGCTCATCTGAACTCAGTGTTCGACAGCATCAAGGCTCTTGATTATCCTTTCCTGGGACAGTTTGACCTGAAGTCGTTCGGGATGACGCACGACTATCATATCGCGGTGGAGATGGGCAGCAATATGGTTCGCGTCGGCACTAAAATTTTCGGTCCCCGGGGAGTCCGTTTATCATAGCAGGCGAACTGCTGTGTTATGCCTTGCATTTCACCCGCTCTGATAAACGGAAGGTTAGAGGTGTGCCTGAAAGACCAGTTCTACGGGTCCGGTTAGTTCGACGTTTGAGAATATTCCGCTCCGATGGCTGAACGACACCGTGAAGGTGTCCGAGGTTGACCGGAGCGTGTATTTTTCCCGGCGGTCGCCTTTCATCCATGCCGCGACGGCCGAGGCTATGATGCCGGTGCCGCAGGACAGCGTCTCGTATTCCACTCCCTTTTCGTATGTACGTACTCTCAGAGCCTCCTCCTGGCCGGAATATTGTACGAAGTTGACATTTACGCCTTTGGGTGCGAACCGGCTGTCGTATCTCCATCTGCGGCCCTCTTTCAGGACATCCAGAATGTTCAGGTCATTCCTGAACATTACCAGATGATCTGTACCGGTGTTCATCCGCCAAGCCTTGCTGTACTGACCCTCCGTCTCCGGCAGCTCTACGGGCTCAACGGAAGTGATGTCGTTCATGCTCAGACAGACGATGCTCTTATTGCCCTCGGAGGCGACAATCCTGCCGCGGTGAATGCCGTCCGGGGCTTCGAAGACCCAGCTGCCGTCCTTTCCCGAAGCCGGTATGCCGGTACGCCCGGCCAGATCCACTATGCAGCGGCCTCCGTTGCCGCACATCATGCCGCCCGAGCCGTCATTGTTGAAGAACCGCATGGCGAAGTCATAGTCCATGCTGCCTTCCAGGATGATGAGCCCGTCGGCTCCGATGCCGTAACGCCGGTCGCAAAGTCTGATTACCTCATCTGTGGAAATATCCGCCCTGCTTTCCAGGGAAGTTACCAGCACGAAGTCGTTGCCGGCCGCCTGATATTTGTAGAAGTCCATGATCAGAGTCCTTTTATAAGCTGTTCGATATCGGCTGCGGTGCGCTCGGCGGAGCCTCTTTCCCCTAGCATAGCCCGCATGTCGTCGTAGTCCTTTATCATGCGGCTGCGGTATGCCCTGTCATCCGTCATGCGGAGCACCTCGTCCGCGATATGCTCCGGAGTGCAGTCGCCCTGCAGCAGTTCCCTGAAAATATGCCTGCCTAGAATCATGTTGGCCAGCGAGATGGTGTCCAGCCTGACCACCAGCCTGGCCAGGAAATAGGTTATGGGATTCATCCCGTAGCAGACTACCTGGGGCGTACCTATAATCGCGGCCTCCAGGCTTGCCGTGCCTGAGGAGATCACGGCCGCCTCGGAATGGCTCAGGACTCCGTAGGTGTCGTTCTGTATGATCTCGATGCCGCTGTCTCCTATGTATTTGCCGTAGTATTCCGGATCTATGGACGGGGCTGCCGCCAGCAGAAAGCGGAATCTGCCGCCAGTTCTTTCCTTCAGTATGGCGGCGGTGCGGACGATTCTGGGCATAAGGTAGTCCACTTCCATCCTGCGGCTGCCGGCCAGAAATGCCAGCAGCGGCCGCCCGTCGTCCGTCAGGGAGTGGGTGCGGAGGAAGTCTTCCCGTGACAGGTGTACTGACGGAGTGCTGCCGATGTTGTCCACCAGCGGATTGCCGTTGTAGACGGCATCCACGCCTTTTGCCTTGAAATACCCCACTTCGAACGGGAAGATTATGAAGACTTTGTCCACGTACTTTTTCAGCAGTCTGATCCTGGACTCTCCTCGGGCCCATGCCTTCGGAGGGATGTAGTAGAAGACCTTGAATCCTCTTTCATGGGCGAAGCGGGCTATCTTGAGATTGAATCCCGGATAGTCAATCAGAATCACCGCGTCCGGCCTGTACTGCAGGATGTCCTCCTTGCAGAAGCGGAGATTGCGCAGGATGCTGCCCAGGTGGCTGAGCACCTCCACGAAGCCCATGACGGCATTGTCCCGGTAGTCCTTGACTAGAGTGCCGCCGACGACCGCCATTTTCCCTCCGCCCCAGAACCTTATGTCGCAGGACGGGTCGTGCCGCAGCAGGCCTTTCATCAGGTTGGCCCCGTGCAGGTCGCCTGATGCCTCGCCGGCTATGATGTAGTATCTCATGGCTTACAGATTCCAGGCCCGGCCCAGCCGCTCCATCTCCGCATAGTCCGTAGTATCCACGCGGTGCGGAACGACAGTGATGTATTTATGGTATACCAGCCAGTGGTCTCCGTCCGAGCCCTCTTTCTCATGATTCTCGAAGTGTCCGGCCATCATGAAATACTTGCCTCCGTTCTCATCGTAATGGGTGTCGAACTCTTCTACCCAGCGTCCACGGCCTCTGCGGGCCATGCGTATGCCGAGAATCTCGTCCGCCGGGATGGCCGGGAAGTTGACATTGAGATAGGTGTCCTTGTCAGGAGGAAACTCCAGGAACTTCTCGATGATGGTGCCGGCGTACCTGAGTACCGGGCTGAAGTCCGGGTGTGGCTTGTGTGTACACAGGGAAAATCCTATCGAAGGTATCTCATAGACGGTTCCTTCTATGCAGGCTCCGAGGGTGCCGGAATACAGGGAGGCCACTGAGCAGTTGGCTCCGTGGTTGATGCCCGAGACGACTATGTCGGGAAGCTCGCCTTTTGGGAAGCACTCGTTGATGCCTATCTTGACGCAGTCCACCGGTGTGCCGTTGAATGTGTATTCACGAAGGCCCGGCTCGTCCTTGACCTGCTTCAGGTACAGGGGGGTGTCCATGGACAGGGCAGCGGACTTTCCGGACTGCGGGTGCAGGGGCGCCACGACCGTGACATTGCCGTATCCGGCCATGATTCCGGCCAGTACGTGGATGCCCTCAGCGTCTATTCCGTCGTCGTTTGTGATTAGGATTTCTCTGGTAGATCTCATATTGTAAAATATTGTCCGCAAATATAGGTTATTTCTGCCGGAAATGACTATCTTTGCTAGTAGAATTAAAATTTAATACTATGGCAAAAATTAAAATCGGTATCAATGGGTTCGGCCGCATAGGACGTATGGTTTTCCGTGCAGCCGTGGAGAAATTCTCTGATGACATTCAGGTAGTGGGGATCAATGACCTCCTCGATCCTGAGTATCTGGCTTACATGTTGAAGTACGATTCCGTACACGGACCCTTCTGCCACGAAGTGTCTGTGAAGGACGGTAATCTTATCGTGGGCGGTCAGACCATCCGCCTTACTGCGGAGATGGATCCCGCCAACCTCAGATGGAATGAGGTCGGTGCTGAGATCGTAGTGGAGTCCACCGGACTTTTCCTTACGGATGAGAAAGCGCGCAAGCACATCGAGGCTGGTGCCAAGAAAGTGATCATGTCCGCTCCGTCAAAGGACGACACTCCCATGTTCGTTTACGGAGTCAATGAGAAATCATATAAGGGACAGGATATTATCTCCAACGCATCCTGCACCACCAACTGTCTGGCCCCTATATCAAAGGTGCTCAACGACAGGTTCGGAATCAAGAGAGGTCTTATGACCACAGTCCATGCGGCTACAGCTACTCAGAAGACAGTGGACGGCCCTTCCAAGAAGGACTGGAGAGGCGGCCGCGGTATCCTCGAGAACATCATCCCTTCATCTACAGGCGCGGCCAAGGCTGTCGGCAAGGTGCTTCCTGAGCTCAACGGCAAGCTGACCGGTATGTCCATGAGGGTTCCCACCTCCGACGTGTCCGTAGTGGACCTGACGGTGGAACTGGAGAAAGCCACTACTTACGAGGATATATGCAAGGCCATGAAGGAGGCCTCTGAGGGAGAGCTCAAAGGCATCCTCGGATACACCGACGAGGCAGTCGTGTCCACGGACTTCCGCAACGATCCCCGTACTTCCATCTTTGACGCGAAGGCCGGTATCCAGCTTGACCCGACATTTGTCAAGGTTGTGTCCTGGTACGACAACGAGTGGGGTTACTCCAACAAGGTGCTGGAGATGGCCCGCTATATCGGCAACGCCAGATAGACGGCAGATAAAGTATTTATAGTAAGCCATCAGATTTTCTGGTGGCTTTTTTGTACATTTGTCCGCACAAAGGAACTTGCCTTATGAGATATCTGCGTTTGTGTCTGTTTGTTGTCCTGTCATTTCTGTCCGTAACGGTGAAAGTCTCAGCTGAAAGCCAGGATTCGGTATTGCTGGGTCTGTACGGGGACTCCATGGAGAAAGGGGATGTCCCCGACGCTATGGATGCTGCGGCCGTAATTCTATCCAGAATAGATTCTGCCTCGGTGGATGTGCAGACAGCCGTGATGGCGGAAGACCTGGCGGAGTATCTGGACAAGGCCTTCCGTTATTCCGAGGCGCTCAGATGGCGGAGCCTGGCTTCTGCCGGATATGGCAAGAGTCCGGAACACAGGCAGGATTATGCCAGGAATGAACTGGAGCTAGCCAAACTGTATTACAGGACAGGCACGTTTCACAAGGCATTCGTGCATGTCAACAATGCTATGGACGTATACTCGGAGGGAAGGGAAAATAAGGAGCATCTTGAGTGTGTGAACCTGCTTGGAGCTCTTTATTATGCGTGTCGGGACTATGACAGGTCCAGTGACTATTTCAGGCAATGTGCAAAAGGAGCTGAGTCTATAAGAGATACCTCCATGCTGTTACTGGCCCTTAATAACATGGCGGTATATATTTACAGCCAGTCAGACTCGGTCGAGACCAAAAAACTGCTGTTGGAATGTGCGGAATTGTGTCGGCAGTCAGGCAATACCTCCTTTTTGTCAAAGGTCTACATTAACATAAGCCTTATGTCGATCAGGTCGAAAGACTTTGATGCCGCACGCAGGTATCTTGATGCAGCAAGACCGATATTGACGGATGTGGGAGAGAATGGGCAGTATTATTACTATTCCGCGATAATAGACTATAGGCAGGGAGATCTTGATGCTGCAATAGTCTCATTGCATAAGGCCGTGGACTTGTATAGTCTGGGCGAATTCGGGGAGAGAAGGCAGGCGTGCCTGGAGCTGCTGCAGGAGATTTACGCTGTCAGGGGGGATTATGAGAATGCTTATAACACGCTATTCAATTATTATACGGCTTCAAAGCAATACGACAGGGAGGGGGCCGTCATAGAGCTCTTCAAAGTCCAGAATGAAAAATTGCTCAATGAACAGAGAGAAGAGGAGCTATCCAGAAAAAGGGCTCTGGCAGTCTGGTTGTCAGTGAGCGTCTTCCTGCTTGTCTTGATATCGGCTCTGGCAGTTATGATGTACAAGCGTCGTGAGTATGAGATAAGGCGCAGGGAACAGGAACTTGCTGCAAGAAAGGAAATCGAGGAACTGAAGCAGATGCAGCAGTATAAGACAGACTGTCTCGTAAATGACACTATAGAAAATCTCAACAGGCTTGGGGCGAGGATGAAGGATGAGGAACTGCAAAAAGAACTGGCGCGAATATGCGGTGACCTTAAGGATGCTAAAAAGAGGGATGAGTGGATGGAGATAAAGTCTTTCGTTCCTAAGTTTGACTCGGATTTCTACCGTAATCTGATACAGGCGTATCCTTCGCTCACTCTTAACGAGAGGAGGCTCTGCGTCTTTCTCAATATGAGCCTTACGACGAAAGAAATATCCGATATCACCCGCCAGTCGGTGCAGAGTATCAATACCGCACGAGGGAGACTGCGCAGGAAACTGGGTATAAACGGAGACAATGTCTCGATGCAGGAATTTCTGTCAAAGTTCAACTAGAGGCCCTATAAAAGGCTTTTGTACAACAATTGATATATGTCATGGCTGTGTTTGTACAAATAATGTGTATGTGATTTTCTTCGAGGAAAAGCAATCAAGACGTATTTTTGCTATGTGAATTAATGAATATGTCCCTCGTAAGGAACAGGTGCGGCAAAAAAGTTGTTTCATAAGAGTTGGGGGCCATATGCCGCGGATAGATTGAAAAGGTGCAGTTTGTCCACGCTGTATTATTAGGGTTCTATACGGCGATTTACCTGTTTGAAAGGAAGGAACGGAGTCTTCTGTTCTTTCCTTTTTTTAGTTTCTCAATCCGTATTTGAATAGATTGACTATCTTTGTCCGATAAAGTGTTATTTGCTGTATGTCAATGTTCGGAAAAGTCAAGCTGGGTATCAGGAGCAAGATATATGTGGCGTCTCTGGTCATCGTGATGATGCTTCTGCTTTCGGGGGTCATGGCCTTCTTTGAATTCGGCCGTATGAGCCGTTATATCTCCAATCTTATATCAAGCAGCATAATGACGGTGGACTTGACCCGGAACCTTTTGAATACCTGCGACAGATACCATTCTGATCTTTTCCGCCAGATAGGGGACGACGGACTTCTGGCCCAGCCGGAGACTATCCCCACTGATGAATTCGAGTCCAGTATCGACAGGCTTTATACGGTGATGAGGTCAGCGGAGGAGAGGCAGATGACAGATTCTGTTCGATATGCCTATTCGGCCTATATGCAGGTATCCCGTGAGATAGAGTCAGTCTGGCTTAGACCTCAGGAAGAACGCACTGACTGGTATTTCAACCGTCTGCAGGTGGTGTACGAGAAGTTCCGCAATTATCTCCAGCGGCTGTCCGACAGCTCGCAGACCATACTGACAGACAACTACAACAGTCTTCAGGACAGTTATTATCGCTCCATCATGCCCGGAGTGGTGGCCAATGCAGCAAGTATTATCCTCATAATCCTGTTTGTCTATCTCCTCGGCCTGTATGTCATCAAGCCGGTGGTCAAGATGTCCAGAGGCCTGAGGGACTACAGGCAGTCCGGCAAGAGCTACAATGTCACTTTCGATTATGGAGGGGACCAGATTCAGTCCATGAATGAGGAGATCAAGGAGATAATAGACGAGAACAAATCTCTCAAGAACAGGAAGTCATGAACATCAAACTGGTTGCTCGCTATATCGGTATAGCGTTGGTCTTCAACGCTATCTTCATGTTCATCTCCTTGGCAGTGTCAGCTGTGAACGGGTTCGATTCATCGTTCTCTCCGTTGCTTCTGAGTGCATTGATTACGGCCATGGTGGGCTGTTTTCCCCTTATATTTGTGAGGGGACAGGACAATGTTAATCTCCGCGAGGGTTTTGCCATCACGATCTTCTCCTGGTTCCTGAGTTGTATCTTCGGGATGTTGCCTTATGTGCTATGGGGAGGGGAGTTCACTCTGTCCAATGCCTGGTACGAGTCTGTCTCCGGCTATACTACTACCGGAGGGACTGTGCTGACGGATGTGGAGGCCCTGCCTAAGGGGCTGCTCTTCTGGCGCTCCTCCACGCATTTCATAGGCGGTATGGGAGTCATGGTCTTCATGCTCCTGGTGCTTCCCTCCATGAGCATGTTCCGCATGAGAATATCCAGGATAGAGATATCATCCCTGTCCAAGGACAATTACCGTCTGCGCTCAAAGGAGACGGTGAGGGTCATTGCGGCCACGTATGTCGGGATAACGGTATTCACGACAGCGGCCCTTATGGTTGCTGGCATGTCGTTTTTCGATGCGGTTAATCATGCGATGAGCATTGTGTCGACTGGCGGCTTCAGTACCAGAAACCTTTCTATCATGTATTATGACTCTCTTGCCATAGAGATCGTATGCATAGTCACCATGTACATTTCCACACTTCATTTCGGGATGGTGTACGCGCTGTTCGTAAAGCGTTCTACGGCACTGCTCAAGTCGCCTGTGTTCAAGTACTTCATGGTATTCTGCCTGTTGATGTCCATCATCATCGGTCTTGATCTGAAGGTCAACGGAGATGCTGAGACATACGGCGAGGCCATGCGTCTGTCGTTTTTCCAGTTCTCATCCATAATAAGTTCTACGGGCTTCGCCACTGCGGATACGTCTGTATGGCCACTGCTCTCCATTTTCCTGCTTCTGTTCGCCATGTACCATGGCGGCTGCAGCGGCTCCACTTGCGGAGGCATCAAGGCCGACAGAATCTGGATATTCTACAAGGTGCTGAAGTCCAATGTATATAAGCAGCTGCATCCCAATGCCGTGATACCGGTCAAGGTCGGGGACAATGTCATAGACCCCTCAATAATCCGCTCGGCGGTCATGTACATCGTGGCGTTTACATTTATCTTTATACTTGGAGCCATGCTGATAGGTATTACAGGCCCTACGTTTGAGGAGGCGATATCGGCCTCAATGACTTCTTTGGGCAATGTCGGTCCCGGTTTCGGCTCATGCGGCTCGATGGGCAATTTCTCTCATTTTACGCCTTTCGCCAAGTTTGTCATGACGGTGGAGATGCTGCTCGGCCGTCTGGAGATATACACTCTGCTGATGCTGTTCTTCATATTCAAGAAAGTGTGATGTCATGGCGGTGCGGGAGTTTCTGTTGCAGAGGATACTGGATGACTTTCCATTTGAACCCACTGAATGTCAGAGACGTCTTTTCGGGATGTTCTCCGACTTTGTCTGCGGTGACGGTGCGATAATGATAGTAAACGGTTATGCCGGTACGGGCAAGACCGAGGCTGTCGGTGCGGTTGTGCGGGCCATGAAGTCATGTGGGATGCGTTACCGTCTCATGGCTCCGACAGGCAGGGCGGCCAAGGTGCTGTCAGGCTATACCGGCGAGAAAGCCACCACGATACACAAGCAGATATACAGGCAGAAATCGATGGATGCCGGTGGCGGCAAGTTTGTCCTGGACCTGAATAAGGACAGGAGAACATGCTACTTCGTGGACGAGGCCTCGCTTATAACCGTTATGTCGGACAACTCCATGTTCGGCAGCGGCAATCTGCTGGAGGACCTTATTGACTATATCCGGCAGGGCGAAGGCAACAGGCTGGTGCTGATAGGGGACAGGGCTCAGTTGCCTCCGGTCTCTCTGGACACCAGTCCGGCTCTGGATCCCGATTATGTCGGTATGTATGCCCGTGTGGATTATGCGGAGCTGGACCAGGTGGTGCGTCAGGCCGACTCGTCCGGAATACTCTTCAATGCTACTCAGGTGCGTCAGGCGATAGTCGCAGGAGACTGCACGCAATATCCGCATCTGGTCACCCGGGGCTTTGACGATGTGGACAGTATCGGCGGGGGGGACTTGATAGAGGCGCTGGATGATGCCATTAGCCGTTACGGTATAGAGGAGACGGTGGTGCTCTGCCGTTCCAACAAGCGGGCCAACCGATACAATCAGGGTATCCGCGGTTCCGTGCTTTCCCGCGAGGAGACTCTTTCCAGAGGCGACCGGCTGATGGTGGTCAAGAACTGCTATCAGTTTCTGGACAAGATAGAGGAACTGGACTTTATAGCCAACGGAGATATAGCCGAGCTGATCAGAATATCGCATTACGAGGAGCGTTACGGCCTGCAGTTCGCCGAGGCGGTGCTGGCCTTTCCGGATTACGGCGACGTGGAGATTACGGCCAAGGTCATCCTGGACACACTTGCATCCGAGACAGCCTCGCTTCCGGCTGACAAGCAGACGCTTCTGTATGAAGGG
Organism: uncultured Bacteroidales bacterium; assembly: GCA_944323785.1. Taxonomy (GTDB): domain Bacteria; phylum Bacteroidota; class Bacteroidia; order Bacteroidales; family UBA932; genus Coprenecus. Next base: position 57,940 of record CALUTU010000011.1, read on the forward strand.
GTGTATGCCGATTACGACAATATCTCCCAGAAGCGCAAGCGCAATGCCGCCGTGCGCGAGGATCCGTATTACAATGCCCTGCAGATAAAGTACTCCACTGCCATCACCTGCCACAAGTCCCAGGGCGGCCAGTGGAAGTGCGTCTTCGTGGACAACGCTTTCTGGCAGGACACTCTCTCGCTCGAAGACCTCAAGTGGCTCTACACGGCCCTCACCCGCGCCACCGAAAAGCTCTACCTGGTCAACTTCAACAAGAGATTCTTTCAGTAACAGTCAAGGCCGGAATCACTATCTTTTTCGCCCGGCTACTGCTGTCTGCCCTGCGAGAGTGTACCGTTTTTATCGTTATGCAGTACACCCTCCATGCAGGCGTTTTGCAACACCTCCCCTACAGCGCATTCTTATAGGTTTTGAGGCTCTTCACTTTTTGAGGGTGTACCGAGTATGCAGATTTTTCGTACACCCTTGCAGTATTAAATTGTGGTGATGATGAGGAGGCGGGAGCTGTCGGAGGCGGTGGTGGCCAGGACGCGGAGGATGTCGCTCTCAGAGGTGCCGAGGCGGCGGCGCAACTCCTCGGAGGTCATCGGAAAGTTGCGGGCGGTGACGGAGCAGGACGGGTATTTCTTCCGGAAATCGCGGATGGCGGCTTTGTTGAACGGCAGTACCTCCACGATGCGGCGTATCTTACCAGGGAAATCCTTATAAACAGAGTTTCCGACATAGAAGTGGGTGGAGGCGGAGATTTTCCGCAGACCGAAGCGGACGGCAGGAAGTTTGAATGCTCCGCTTTTGAGCAGGGCGGGGGACGGCTCGTAAAGGAAGCCGGTGATTTCCGATGGGGCAGCAAGTTCTGCAACAGCCTCCGTTTCTTCTCGGAGGGAGAAATGGAATACTGCTGTCTGCGAGGCACTGTCATCGAGGATTTCCACTGCCGTAATAGGAATGTCCTCCGGAGAGGCGCTATGACCCCGTTGCATCAGGAGCAGGACCTCCTTGCATTCATTGTTGTGGGAGACAATGCGCACTTCTGCGGCCTCGGGCAGTTCCGACAGCAGGACACGGATGTCGGCCATGGGAGAGGCTTTGAGCAGGATGCGGGGGGCGATGCGCAGCAGCTCGGGGCATAGGGCGGTGATGTCCGGTTCGCAGTCCCTGAGGGAATATACCCTGCCGCCGTCCTTGCCCCTGCGGGCCGGGTCGAGGTAGATGAGGCTATATGAGTCGGACGGGATGTTGCCGAGCATTTCCGGGGTCGTCTCTGCGTGGCAGACCGTGATATTGCTCCTGCCGAGTGCGGAGAAGTTGTGCCGGGCACAGGCGCAGAGTTCTTCCGAACGCTCGAAGTAGTCTACGGATGCGGCTGCCTGCGAGAGGCTCCACGAATCCACGCCGAGGCCTCCGGTGAGGTCGGCCACCCTGTCCCCGCTGCTCACGAAACGCTGCTTGTAGAGGGCGGTGGCCTGCGAGCTGCACTGTTCCAGGGGCAGGGACTGCGGATAGAGAAGTCCGGGCTCGGCGTACCATAGTGGCAGCTTGCTCCGGGCCTTTACCCGTCCCTGGATGCACTTGACCGCCTCCGTCATGTCAATGTCCGGCCACCTCTCCCGGTGCAGCATCAGCTCCGCCGGACTGTCTGCCTCATGCGCAATGATAAATTCTGTGAATTTCTGGTATGCCATATTGCAAAATTAAGCCGAAGAGGGGAATTATTTGTGGATTTGTTCTGGAAATTTTGTAAATTGCAACGATGAATCGAAAATGAGACTATGAGAAGAATTATTTGCGCGGCTGTCGTGGCGGCAATTCTACTGTCAGGATGCGGAAACAGCAGTACCCTGGAAACAGAATTGTCTCCCGAAGTTCTGACGGAAGCTCAGGCAATAGCTCCGGATAAGGTTTACGATCTGCCGGAACTGTTTTTCGCAGGTTCAGCTCTTGTGTATGGAGATCGGTATGCGGTGTGCGAGATGGAGACCCAGGAATTTGCGGCGGAAGTGTATGACCTGAAGGAAGGGAATGTGGTCGGGAAACTGCTGCACTACGGCAACGGTCCGCAGGAAGTGTTAGTCCCGATTTTCAATATGTTCGGAGATACGCTGCAGGTGGTGGATATACAGAAGAACAGGCTGTTCATGATTCCGTGCGCAGACTTTCCTGATGCCGGAATCGCCAGAGAGATAAAATACGATTTCATTACCTTGTCCCTGGTTTCGTGCGGGGACAGCCTGCTGGCCCTCAACCCGTTTTATTTCGAGAACGATGACCTGGACATACACAACGGCGAACCCCTGTTTTTCTATACCGACGGCGGGAAGGCTCCGTACGACGCATCGAAGATCATGACGGCCGGAGTGGTGCAGGGGCCGGTGGCCGTGCATCCCGAGAGCGGAAGGGTGGTTTTCGCCAACAGTGTGGAATCTGAGATATTTATCCTGAATAAGGACCTTTCCGTGAACCGTAGGATTACCGGACCGCGTCATGAAAGTACGGACTATGCGGTGGCGGAAGGCCAGCTGCTGTTTTCCGGAAATATAGCCAATACATATCTGTCCGCCTGCTCCGACCGAGAGTATGTCTATCTTATCTACGACGGCAGGTATTACGATCTGTATGAGGATAATGTAGACGGGGCGAATACCGACCACGACCTGTATCTTTTCCAGATGGACTGGGACGGACGGTTGGTCGGAAGTTATGTCCTGGAGGGAGTCAGGTATGTCGGCTCGAGACTGAGCTGCGGTTCACAGCCGGGGACGGTGTATGTCTCCGCCATTTCGCCCGACGAGGGGAATCTTCAGATATTTTACTATGATCTCAGAAAGTACAACTAATCCTTAAAAGATATGAATTACAGAGAAGTCGCAATGCAGTGGACAGGTCCGGCTTATGACGAGGAGACCAGGGCCGGGGTCAATGCTCTCCTTCACGGAGACGAGAAAGAACTGGAAGATGCCTTTTACCGCAATCTGGAGTTCGGTACGGGCGGACTGCGCGGTATAATGGGCGTGGGAACCAACCGCATGAACAAGTACACTGTGGGTATGGCCACTCAGGGATTCGCCAATTACATTGCCAAGGCTTTCCCCGGGGAGGAGATCAGGGTGGCCGTCTCCTATGACTCAAGGAACAACAGCCGCGATTTCGCCAGGATTACCGCCGAGGTATTCGCCAACAACGGCTTCCTCGTATATCTGTTCGACAATATCCGGCCTACCCCTGAGCTCAGCTTCGCCATACGTCACTATCACTGCCATGCAGGCGTGATGATCACGGCCTCGCACAATCCCAAGGAGTACAACGGCTACAAGGCGTACTGGCAGGACGGTGCCCAGCTTACTGCGCCTCACGATACCGCAGTGATAGATGAGGTTAATAAGATAGCGGATCCTTCTATGGTCAGGTTCGGGGAGGAGGGTGCCTCAAGGATTCAGATGATGGGAGAGGAGACCGACAAGGTGTATCTGGATTCGGTGCTGTCGCTGATGCTCTCGCCTGAGTCCATCGCACGTCACAAGGATATCAAGCTCGTCTATACTCCTCTGCACGGTACCGGTGTGCGTCTGGTGCCCAGAGCCTTGAGGCAGATAGGCTTTACAGAGGTGTTCCCTGTGGCGGACCAGATGGTAAGCGACGGCAATTTCCCGACGGTCGTCTCGCCCAATCCCGAGGAGCCTTCGGCCCTGAAGATGGCCGTAGAGCTGGCTGAGGCCAAGGGTGCCGACATAGTGCTGGCTACCGACCCTGACGCTGACCGCGTGGGTGTGGCCGTCCGTGACGACAAGGGTAAGATGGTGCTGCTGACCGGCAATCAGACCGCCGCGGTGCTTACCTATTATATACTGACCCGCTGGAAAGAACTTGGAAAGCTTAACAAGGATACGTATTGTGTAAAGACCATCGTGACCACAGAGCTGCTGACAGCCATCGCCGACAAGTTTGGAGTACAGATGTACGACGTGCTTACGGGCTTCAAGTATATCGCCCAGATAGTCCGTGAGAACGAGGGCCGCAGGACTTTCATCTGCGGAGGCGAGGAAAGCTACGGCTTCAATGTGGGCGAGTTCGTCCGGGACAAGGATGCCGTGATTACCTGCTCGTTCGTAGCCGAGTGCGCCGCCTGGGCTGCGGATCAGGGCCTGACACTGTACGGCCTGCTGCAGAAGATATACGCTGAGTTCGGTATCTACCGTGAGAAGCTGGTGTCGCTGACCAAGAAAGGCATAGACGGTACGCAGCAGATAGCGGCCATGATGAGACGCTACCGGGACAATCCGCCTTCGCACCTGGGAGAGTCGCCGGTGCTCAAGGTCATAGACTATACCGAGCCCGATAAGACAGGTCTGCCCAAGTCCAACGTGCTCAGGTTCTTCTCCGAGGACGGTTCAGTGGTGACAGTGCGTCCCTCGGGTACGGAGCCGAAGATAAAGTTCTATTTCGGAGCGAAGGGAGACAGTGCTGACAGGACGATAGAGTTACTTGTCAGACAGTTTTCGGAATAATGCCGCTGCCGCGTTCCAGATGATGTAGAACGCGAAGATGAAGAATACGATGCCCGTCCAGTGAATCTTCAGGACAAGAAGAACGGCTGCGGCGGGTATTGTTATGCACAGGAATGTGTACCGCTGTGCATTGGCCTTCCATTTCAGGGATTTGAATTTCAGGGAGAACATGGGAATCTCGCTGATCATCAGGAAGGACAGTATGAGGGTGATGGCCGGGATGGCGAAATTGTTGGCCAGGAAAGTATTGGCGGTCTGCTCGTAGTGGGCGGCAAAGGCGGCCAGGGATGCGGCGCAGAGCCCGGAAGCCGGTACCGGCAGACCGAGGAAGCTCTCGCTCTGGCGGGTGTCCAGATTGAACTTGGCCAGCCTGAGGGCGGAGAATGCCGCGAGTATAAGAGGAAAATAGCAGATATATGGATGTATTCCGGCAGTGAAGCCGTTAAGATAGTTGTAAAGTATAAGGGAAGGAGCCAGTCCGAAACTCACGGTGTCCGAGAGGGAGTCCAGCTCCTTTCCTATGTCGGAGTAAGCATTGAGGGCACGGGCTGTCAGACCGTCCAGAAAATCAAATACGGCGGCCAGGATTACAAATCCCAGGGCCGTGTCCAGTCTGTCCTGAAAGGCCATGATAACCGCCACCGCCCCGGATATGAGGTTGAGGCAGGTGACGGTATTCGGTATGTGTTTCCTGAAGCCCATGCTCAAAGCAGATGCTTAGAGGTTCATCTTGGCTCTGATCTCCTCGGGGATGGCGTTCTTGTTGACCAGTACGTCCATGGTCTTGTACCTTACGAAAGCCTCGGATACGTACCAGATGCCGTCATACTTTCCGGCATCGCCCCATGAGTTCTTCACCATGTAGTATTTCTTGCCGGTCTGGTCCTTGGCGATACCGAAGATCTGCATACCGTGGTCATCGGTGGTCTGATAGTTGTCGTAGCCTTCCTGACGCATCTCCTGGGTAATCTCCAGTTCGGGGCAGGGAGCCTCGAACGCCTTCTTGTAGAGGTCGTTCTTTGAACTTCCGATCCAGCGGGCCTGGTCGGTGCCGGTCTCCTTCAGCTCTACCTCCATCTTGTCGTAGTCGGGTACGATGCCGAGTCCGTCGCGGGTGAAGCCTCTCTCGCTTACGTCAGAGGCCCATGCTACGGTGTAGCCGTTCTCAAGAGCGTTGTCGATGATAGCGATCAGATCGTCAAGAGGAACGTTCATGGATGACTCCCAGAGCCAGTTGTCGGGCACTTCGATGACCATGTTCTCGTAGAACGGCCTGTGTGTCCAGGATGTGAGGTCAACGTAGTCGTCGAGGTCGATGCCGAGGGACTCCATGTAGGTGTGGGGATTGTACTCCTTGCCGTTTACTGTGAAAGTCTCGGGGCACTCACCCAGATATGCGTCCAGGATACCTTTGAAACCTTCTTTCCAGGCGGTGGAGAGAGTACCGTTGGGATTCTTTACGATTACATCGAGATAAGCCCTGAGCACTCCGTCAAGCTCGTTGTGGCGGTGCTCGTCAGTGCCGTAGTTGAGGCCCTTCATCTCCCACTCGGGCACGATGCCGTAGTGCTTGAGACCGTAGAGCACGTTGCCGAAAGAGCTGCCCTGGCCGAAGTTGAGGACTCCGTGGAGCCTTACGAACTTCTCGCCCTTTTCCTGATAGGAGTTGTGTACGATGAACATCTCCGAGAGATCAAGAGAGTCGGTATAGCCGTTCTTCAGGATCTCTGACTCGAAGAATGACAGAGCCGAGAAGCACCAGCAGGTGCCTGAGCTGGCCTGGTCCTTGATCGAGGTGATGGGATTCTCGATGACGGTTGTGAACTTGTATCCTTCCGGCTCAGCTTCTTTGCTTTTCTTGTTCTTGGCGGAGAGTGCCGGGGTGATCATGCATCCGATGCACAGTACTGTGATGATTTGTTTTACAGACATAATGATTATTGAATTAATTAAGGTATATTCATGTATTTGTGGGTCTGGAGCGATATTCTCCAGACTGGGTGGTGCTTCACATACTCTATTATCAGCGGCATAACGGTGTTCCGGCGGCTCCATTCGGCCTGCAGGAACGGCAGGCAGCCGTCCTTGGTCTGCGCCCGGCAGCTCTCGGCCCAGGCGAAGTCCTCCTCTGAACTGATTACGGCCTTTATCTCGTCCGCAGCCTTCAGCACTTCGGTCTTAGGGGGGCAGTGTTTCTTGGGAGAGAGGCAGATCCAGTCGAACTGTCCGCTGAGCGGATGCGTGCCGGAGGTCTCCAGAAATATGCTGTAGCTTCTGTCCTTCAATCCGGAGCAGAGAGCGTCCAGATTGTGCATAAGCGGCTCTCCGCCGGTGATTATGACATTGGCGGCCGGAGACGAGATGATTTCACCTATTATATCTTCCACAGGTGTGAGCGGATGGCTGTCCGGATTCCATGTATTTTTGGAGTCGCACCACGGGCAATATACGTCACAGCCTCCCAGGCGGATGAACCATGCTGCCCTGCCTGTATTGTATCCCTCGCCCTGTATTGAGTAGAAAGACTCAACCAGAGGAAGGCGCAGGCCGTTGCCTGTGTGTCGGGTGCTGTGTGTGTCGCTCATTATGGGTGTTTCAAATGGATTTAAACGGACAAATGTAATAAAAAACTGTCATAATGTCATAAAATCTTAACGGCAGGCTTTTTGAGTGATTATATGAACAAAGGAGAAAAGTTATGAATAATATGAATTACCCGCAGAACAATAACAACAAGGAGTTCCTGGAAAGGTACGCGGTCAATCTGAACCAGCGTGCCCGAGAAGGGAAGCTCGATCCCGTCATCGGCAGGGATGAGGAAATCCGGAGGGTGCTCCAGATTCTGAGCCGAAGGACGAAGAACAATCCTATACTGGTCGGTGAGCCGGGTGTCGGAAAGACGGCTATCTCGGAAGGCATAGCCGAGAGGATAGTCAGTCAGGACGTGCCTGAAAACCTGAAGACCAAGGAGATCTATTCGCTGGACATGGGCGCCCTCGTGGCCGGTGCCAAATATCAGGGCGAGTTCGAGGAAAGGCTGAAAGGCGTTGTCAATGCCGTGATAGAGAGTCAGGGCGAGATAATCCTGTTTATCGATGAGATACACACTTTGGTGGGAGCCGGCCGCTCATCCGGTGCGATGGACGCTGCCAATATCCTGAAGCCTGCCCTGGCCCGTGGAGAGCTTAGGGCCATCGGCTCTACGACTATCGAGGAGTACCGCAAGTATTTCGAGGAGGACAAGGCTCTTGAGCGCCGTTTCCAGATGGTCATGGTGGACGAGCCTACTCCCGCGGAGTCTATTTCCATCCTCCGTGGTCTGAAGGAGAAATACGAGAACCACCACAAGGTGCATATCGACGATGACGCCATCATAGCGGCGGTGGAGCTCTCGCACAGGTATATCACGAACCGTTTCCTTCCGGACAAGGCCATCGACCTCATAGACGAGGCCGCGTCGAAGCTCCGTCTGGAGATGAACTCGGTGCCCGACCCCATCGACGAGCTGAACCGTAAGATACGGCAGCTGGAAATCGAGAGGGAGGCCATCAAGCGTGAGGGCCGTTCACCCAAGCTGGACGAGATACAGGCTTCCATCAAGGAGTCCAAAGCTCAGTTGGAAGACCTTAACCGCAAATGGAAGGTGGAGAAAGACCTGCTGTCGCGTATTTCCCAGAAGCGTGCGGACATAGAGCAGTACAAGTTCCAGGCTGACGAGGCGGAGCGCAGCGGTGACTATGGCCGTGTGGCCGAGTTGCGGTACGGCAAGATAGCCACGGCTCAGAAGGAGATAGACGAGCTCACGGCACAGAAGGCGGCCAACCCGGACCCGCTTATCAACGAGTCGGTGGAGCCGGAGGACATAGCCGAGATAGTGTCGAAGTGGACCGGCATACCGGTGACCCGTATGCTTGAGAGCGAGAAGACCAAGCTGCTGCACATGGAGGACATGCTGCACAAGAGAGTGGTGGGTCAGGATGAGGCCGTGCGTGCCGTGGCCGATGCTGTGCGCAGAAGCCGTGCCGGACTGCAGAACGAGAAGAGGCCCATAGGCTCGTTCATGTTCCTCGGTACCACCGGTGTAGGTAAGACAGAGCTGGCCAAGGCCCTTGCCGAGGCCCTGTTCAATGACGAGAACATGATGACCCGTATCGACATGAGCGAGTACCAGGAAAGGCACAGTGTCTCCCGTCTGGTCGGTGCGCCTCCGGGATACGTCGGATACGATGAGGGTGGCCAGCTGACAGAGGCAGTGCGCCGCAAGCCCTATTCGGTGATCCTGCTGGACGAGATTGAAAAGGCGCATCCTGACGTGTTCAATATCCTGCTGCAGGTGCTGGACGACGGCCGTCTGACCGACAACAAGGGCCGTACGGTGGACTTCAAGAACACCATCCTGATCATGACCTCCAACGTCGGAGCCGAGGTGATACAGGAGTACATGCAGCGAATCGAACACATCGACGACAAGGCTTCGAGGACCGATGTCCTGGAGGAATGCCGCCGGGCCGTCATCGATATCCTCAAGAAGACCATGCGTCCGGAGTTCATCAACCGTATCGACGAGATCATCATGTTCGAGCCTCTGACCCGCAAGGACATACTCGGCATCCTGAACCTCCAGCTGAACGCTCTGAGGAAGAAGATGGAAGAGCACGGCATATCGATAGAGTTCAGTCAGAAGTTTATCGACTATATGTCCGAGAAGGGTTATGACCCGGCCTACGGTGCCCGTCCCATCAAGCGTATCCTCCAGCGCGAGCTGGTCAATATGCTGGCCAAGGATCTCATCGAGGGTTCTGTCTCCAAGGACAAGCCTGTACTGGTGGATATTTCCGGAGACCAGATTGTCATCACCTCGAAGTAATGCAGGAATTAGCCGGATTAAAGGGTTGGAGTCCCATCGTCGGATTCCAGCCCTTTTTCAATATATCTCCTGCAAGTCTTTTTTAGTTCCGGATTATGTGAAAAATTCTATCTTTTTTCTTCTTTGATGAGATGCACTCAATGGATTTGGGTTAAAAAGTTCCTGTCCGGGAAGCGGCGGCGCCGAGTGTCCGTTCCTCAGAATGGCGTGTTCGGGGAACGGAAACGGTAAACTGAGTAACACCTGTGAAATGCAATATTGTGATTTACAATGCTTTATGAGTGCAACCCGTGTCTCATGTTGACTTCAGATACGTCGATAAGAACAGGCGATTTTTATAAATTATTGATTATCATTGAATTGTGAGTGACGGTCTGCTGCTGTACCAACAGTTACAATAGCAGTGACTATTGATCATCCTTTTGGTGTTTCCGGTAGATGGTGATGCCGGTGGAGAGTATCTGCGAGACAAGTGCTTCGTTCCTGAGTGAGTTCAGTATCGAGATGTCGAACTGGTACGGAAGAAGCAGGTCATCTATTGCCAAGGACAGTCGGACAAGATTCTCATGAGTGAGATCATCCCCAGTCAGAGTAATATCGACATCGGAAAACGGCTTATATGTGCCCTTTGCTCTTGATCCATAGAGGATTACGGTCTCAATATGTCCATCCGCCGCAAAGAGCTGCTTTAGTCGGTTAATCTCTATGTCTTTGAGTCCGAACGGCATGGTAATCAGAATAATGTAGGTTCAGTATCGTGCTCTTTGCTTAGCAGCAGCGACATCCTCTTTTCAAAGTCCTGAAAGAGCGGGAAGTAAACATTCAATATAGACAGATAGATATTCCCGGATATGTCATCATCGTACAGATGTGATGTCTGATTGCGGTCAATTATTGACTCCATCCAGCGGGAATCCGAGATCAGCCCTATCTCCAGTGCGCGCCTGAAAGCGTCACGGGAACCTTTTATATCGGAATATCCCTGATATTCAGCATAGTCTTTCATGACTTTCCAGGCCAGTTCATGTGTGTATTCAAACCGTTGGATGAGTCCTTCCTTGATAAGGTCGTCCACATCCTCGTCCCATTCCATTTGCCTTTGGACGATGTCCACAGCTTGGGACAGTCGTCCCAAAGCCTTGCGGTAATTATTGAATCTCTGTTCCCAGCGGATATCATCACTCATAATATGAAGTTTTGTAAACCGAGTACAAAAATAGAGAAATCCGGCGATTTCTACTATTTTTGTCATCAAAAGAACTGACTCATGAAGTATCCTGTTTCCACGATGCAGGCGTAGTTATAGAGTCGTGGGATGCTTTGTCCGCATACCTGTTGTGCTCCATGATGTCGTCTTGATAGAAGAACGCCTCAGAAGAACTGCAGGGGAAGCATCCGCGGGATATTTTTACGGAAAAAGTGAAACGGATTGTTATATTTGCGCGGCAAAATTTTAAGACGATGTTCGCGGTTTTCGGATTTCTGGCAGGCGGTTTGATTGCCGGATGGTGTCTCAGGCGCAGAAGGTTCGCATGGACGGGCAGGCTGTCAGTCTTTCTTATATGGCTGCTGCTTTTTCTTCTCGGTCTGGAGGCCGGAGGCAACAGAATGGTGATGCAGAGTCTGCCGTCACTTGGGCTGGAGGCTTTGGGCGTGGCCGTGGCATGCGCTGCGGGAAGCTGTGTTATGGCCTTGCTGTTGTGGACCTTTGTCAGGAAACGCGGTGCTTCGGATGATCGGAAAGGTATGCACGGAGAATCCGGCTCCGGAAAATCTACGGCCGGGAGCGATGGCGGCACCGGGTTGAGGGCTGTGGCAGACAGTATCGTGATCGTGGCATTCTTCGCAGCCGGGATTCTGTGCGGGCTGTATGGACTGCTTCCGTTTGATGTCACCGAAACCGGTATAGCCGTGTACGCCCTGTATGCCCTGATATTCGTTGTGGGCTTCAGTATCGGCAACAGTCCGGATGTCATAGGCAGTTTCCGCAGACTCAGTCCGGGACTTGCCTTGCTGCCGTTGTGTACTGTCATCGGGACTCTGGCCGCTTCCGCTCTGATGGGACTGCTGCTTCCGCACCGCAGTGTCCAGGAGACTATGGCAGTCGGCTCCGGATTTGCCTACTATTCGCTTTCCAGTATCATCATAACGGAGTATAAAGGAGCCGAACTGGGCACTGTCGCGCTCGTTGCCAATATTGTCCGCGAGTTCATTACCCTTCTGGCAGCCCCACTGCTGGCACGATGGTTCGGTCCATTGGCTCCCATAGCTGCCGGAGGAGCCACTACTGCGGATGTCACCCTGCCGATAATAACCAATACTTGTGGAGAACGGTATGCCGTCCTGTCCATATATCATGGGTTCGTAGTGGATTTTTCCGTCCCTTTTCTGGTGACATTTTTCTGCGTTTTGTGATTTCTGAATAAAAATTACTAACTTTGAACGATTTTTGAAGGATATGCGTATGGAAAATCTGGAATATAAGATTGCAAAGGGACTGCTGGATATCGAGGCAGTCAAGCTCAGTCCTGAAAAGCCTTTTCTCTGGGCATCCGGACTTCACTCACCCATTTATTGCGACAACCGCAAGGCCCTGTCCTATCCCGAGTTCCGCAAGACTATCTGCGAGTCGATGATCGAGGTCATCAAGGCGGACTTCAAGAAAGTGGACGTGATAGCCGGCGTGGCTACGGGCGCTATCGCTTACGGAGCCATCGTCGCAGAGATGCTGGGCAAGCCGTTTGTGTATATCCGCTCCAAGGCCAAGGACCATGGCATGGGCAACCAGGTGGAAGGTGTCCTCCATCAGGGTGAGAGCGTGGTGGTCATCGAAGACCTTATCTCTACCGGTCAGAGCAGTCTGGCGGCTGTGGACGCGCTTCTCAAGTGTGGGGTACATGTCGCAGGCATGATCGCCATCTTCTCCTACAATTTCGACCGTTCGCGCCGCGCTTTCGAGAATGCTGACGTAGAGCTGCACACTCTTTCCAATTATGACACCCTCATAGATGTGGCCGTCGATACCGGCTATGTGAAGGAAGAGGATGCCAAGATGCTGAAGGAGTGGCGTTACGATCCTGACAAATGGAGCAAGGATCATGAGTGAGACCAGCGTTAAGGGTCGTGAGGTGCTGCTCAAGCGGCCTCCTATGACCATATTCAGTCTGTTCTCCGACCTGAGCCTCCTGGTGCAGAATGTTCCCGAGGAGTACGGCGGCAAGATACAGGCCGACAAGGACAGTGTGCATATTGAGTACAAGGGCATCAAGTTCGGTATTGTCGTAGACAGGCGCGAGCCGTTCTCGCTGGTGGTGCTCAAGGATGACGGCCAGTCTTTCCTGCCGTTCACGATATCGTTCTTCATGGATCCTGTCGGCATAGACTCGACTCTGTTCCATATAGAGCTTACGGCCGAACTCAACTTCATGATGAAGATGATGATCGGCAACAAGCTGCAGGAGATGGTGGACAGCATTACCGACCAGATAGAGAAGGCCATCAACAGTTTGGCAGCCGGTCAGAGTGTGGACTTCTCCGACATCAAGCCGCCGGTCAGTTTCAGCTGACGGCTGTGGATTCGATGCCGATGCTGCCGGAACAGTTTATAGCACAGCTTACACTCTCCCTCGGTCCTGAAAGAGCGGGGGAGGTTCTTTATTTTATTCAGAATACGGCTCCATCAGTTGCCGTACGGCTCAATCCGTTCAAGATGCCTTCTGCAGACATGAGTGCTGATCAGGCTGTCTGTGACGCTTTGTCCTGGCTTCCGGTTGACAGAGCGCGCAGGACATTCTCGCAATGGGGCAGTTTCCTGGAGACCCGTCCCGAATTCTATCTGGATCCGCTCTTTCATGCCGGTACATATTACGTCCAGGAGGCTTCTTCCATGTATCTCGAGAGGATTTTCCCGATTATGAGGCAGATGAGGGAAGACCGTCCTTCCGGAGCATTTGCCGTGCTGGACTTGTGTGCTGCTCCTGGCGGCAAGACCACGCATCTGCTGTCCATGCTGCGGGATATTCCCACATCGTTTCTGGTGAGCAACGAAGTCATCCGTTCCCGGGCATCCGTGCTGTGTGAGAACGTCTCCAAGTGGGGGGCCGCCAATGTCATTGTCACCAACAATGATCCGGTGGATTTTGCAGATATTCCGGGATGTTTCGATGTGATTGTGGCCGATGTGCCGTGCTCCGGGGAAGGGATGTTCCGCAAGGACCCGGAGTCGGTGGCCCAGTGGTCTGTGGATAATGTCCGGCTCTGTGCGGCCCGTCAGCGCCGTATCCTCTCGGACGTGCTTCCGGCTTTGCGTCCGGGCGGTCTCTTAGTGTATTCGACCTGCACCTTCAATCATTTCGAGGATGAGGACAATGTCGCCTGGCTGGCCTCCGAATACGGCTTCGAGATTCTGGAACAGCGGCATTTCTATCCCGGAGATATCGGGGCGGGGGAGGGCTTTTTCTTTTCGGCCCTGCGCTTGCCTGGTGCAGCGGCTGATAGTCCGGCCTGTACTCAAGGAAATCGTAACCGTAAAAAATGGAACAAGGGGGATGGCAGATTCCTTTATAGGACTGCTGAAAGTCCTGGCTGGGTAAAGGAAGGTTTTCGTGTCTTCCAGAAAGGCAATATGCTGAAGGCCTTTCCGGATGAAGTGTGTGCCGTAATGCAGGCATTCGAGACTTCTTCGGGTCTGAGCATAATGATGTCCGGAACGGCAGTGGCTGAGGTCAAGGCTGGGGCATGTCAGGTGATTCAGCCTCAATACTCGTTGATCCAGAGTGAGGTTTACAGACGAAACAGTCTTCCGGAAGTGAATGTGGGGCTTGATATGGCCTTGTCCTGTATGCGTCGCGATCCTGTCGTCCTGCACGGTGCGCCTTCCGGCTATGTCGTCCTTACGTTTTCCCCTGCAGCCGTCCCTTTCTGTATAGTCAAGAATCTCGGCAACCGCTGCAACAGCCTTCTCCCTCATTCTGTCGCTCTTCGGAAAAGGTAGGTCAGTGTGGATGCGGCAGCCATATTTTCCTGAAAATCTTTGAATATCGTAGATAATATGTTATATTCGCCTATATTAATTAAAAGTAAGGACTATGAAAAAAGGGTTTGTTTTTGCAATAATGGCATTGTTGCCGGTATACATGTCGGTGGTTACGTCATGCAGTAATGATGAGAAGAGACTCCAGCCGGAACTGAAAGCGGGCACGGAAGGAGATGTCCATGTGGCTTATGACGGAGGATGGTGTGAGTTCAAGTATTCTGTCATCAATCCGTCGGACCAGTATGCGGTATCGGTATCCGTACCCGATACTGTGGACTGGATAACGAATGTGGATACGGAGCACGACGGTGCTGTTGCGTTCTATGTGTCTCCCAATATGCTTGGGGCGGAGCGGACAGCGGAACTTCTGCTGGCTTATGGTCCGTCTACCTTGACTTTCAATGTAGTGCAGGACGGTGCTGAGGGAGAGACTTCGGATCAGTTTTCGTTTGTCATCGACAATCTGACCTCGTCTTCGGTTTCCTATACGGTCATTCCGGTCGATTCCGACAGGACATATCTGAGCCTTGTCATAGGAAAAGGCTATATGGACGGTTTTGAATCCAACGATGAGTTCTTCAAGTATATTATGGATTATCTGAGCACTACGGCATCTTCCTTAGGTATGAATCTGGGCAGTTTCCTTGAGAAAGAGGTGCTTTATAAGGGCGAGTCCTCGGATTTCGTGTTCTATGATCTGGAGGCAGAGACCGAATACTACATGTTCGCATACGGAATGACTGTAATGGGTGAGACCACTACCGGGATCAGCCGTAAGGCGTTCAAGACACAGACAAAGGCTCAGAGTGACTGTGTCGTGGAGCTGAGTACGGACGTGTCGGGCAATAAAGTCACTGTCAAGGCCAGTCCTTCGGATCCTGAGCAGGCGTATTACATTAACTTGATGGAAGCCGATGATTTCCTGAAATTCTATGGCGGGGAGTGGCCTGGCGCTGCGGAGATGTTCATGTCGGATGAGATATTCCTGATGAGAATGCGGGACGGTATGACGGATGAGCAGATATTCGAGGAATTGGCCAACTTCGGGGAAAAGGAGGTAGAGTTCACGGAACTGAATGCGGAAAAGGATTACTATGCGTTCGCCTGTGCGATAGGAGAAGATTGCAGTGTGATAGGAGAGGTTACAGTGAAAGATTTCACTACCGGTTCTATTGAGCAGTCAGACAATATTATAGAGTTTGAGGTGGATAAGCTGGGAGTGAACTATGCGGAAGTGTCCGTTTATCCGTCCAATCTGGATCCTTTTGTTCCACTTATTGAGAAGGCGGTCATATTCAAGGGAATGGAGGATGACGCAATTATCAGGTCAGTACTTGAGGAGTACGGTGACAATCTTTCATACCTTGTAAAGACAGGCCACGGAGTGATGTACAGAAGCGATCTTGAGCCGGAAACAGAGTATATGGTCTATGCTTTCGGTTACGATTACGGTGTGCCTACCACACAGCTGTTCACGCATACGTTCACCACACTGAATGAGGTGGATCCGTCGTCACTTGTATTTGACTTTGAAATAAAGGATGTGACACAGCGCGGTGCTACTGTGACCGTATATCCCGAGCCTGAAAACGCAAGGTATTACTGGAATCTTGTGGAGGCGGGCAATTCTCAGGAAGATGTGATCGGAATCATAAATGCCGAGTACGAGTACTATCTTGGACTTGGATATGTCAGGGACATGGTGGACTACATGTCCAAGTTGACGACTACCGGAGAATCCTCCTCGACATTCAAGACGCTTGACTCCGACACAGAGTACAAGCCGTTCGCAGTGGGAGTCTATGCTGAAACAGGCGAACTGGCTACGGAAATTTACTTCGGGGATATTTTCCGTACGGAGATACTTGTCCCTGCCGATGTGCATATCGACCTCAATGTGGACGAATATTATGACGGAGACGAGGTCGCTGAGAAGTATCCCGCCTTGGGTGATGCCGCCGGCTATGCAGTGGTTCCTGTAAGCACGGAAGTAAGTGACGGTACAGCCAATTACTACTATCATATTTTTGAAGGAGACTGCTCTGATAAGGATTATCTCTCAGATGAGAGGATAATAGATGAACTTTATCCAAGAGGAGTCAAGAATGAGCCGGAATATGTTTTCTATGCTCCATGGAATACTGTCATTACTCTTATGGGTGTGGCTGAGGATGCTGAAGGCAACTTCGGTCCTGTCACGAGGATAGTGCTGAATTTCTCAAAGAGCGGTGTGTCTCCTGTGGACGGCTTCAATCCTTATGGCGTGACGGCAACTGCGTCCCGTACCGTTACTGAAGTGCCGGAGGTAAGTGAGACCGTCAGGAGAATCCAGCCTTTCGGCAGCATTGATTGAATTTCCGTACCGCAAGATTGATGAAGTCCCCCGAAAGCTGTGATCCGGCTTTCGGGGGACTTCATTTTTTGTCGCTTATGGGCAGGTTATTTGTCTAACCTTGTTATGGTAGTCCGATTATACTCAGAGGACCGGAATAGCTGCATTTTACACTGAAGCCGTTGTCTGTGGTGAAATCGCAGATAATGGTATAGTTGTCCGTAGTACCGGATATCTGCATTGTTCCGCCGTTGATTATTCCATAAGTTATGTCATCGAGGTTCTCTGCATGTTCTACGTACGTTCCTTCATAATATACGGCACCTGAATAGTCGGAAATCTGGCCTGGATACAAAGTGTACTCGGCAGTTCCTCCGACATTATATGTCTGCCCGGTGGCAAGTGCGCCGCTGAAATCGGCCGGCATGTACAGGTCTATGTACAGAATGCTGCCTGGAGGAGTCATTGAGCCGTCTTCACCTATGAGCAGGTCTGTCATCTGCAGACTGACGTTCATGACACCGTCATTGTCTGAAATATAGGAGGCAGTGGCAGCTGTTGCTGTGATGTCGAGGTTGACTGACAGCTTGTTGTCATCATCATCTCCACCTGAGTAATAGTTGTCGTAGACGGCCTCGCCGGAGTATGTGAAATGATGGGTCATTCCTTCCTCGTCAGTGAGGACGGCATCCATTACGATATTGCTGCCATCATATTCGATGGTGAGAGTGCCTTCATCGAAGTAGATGTTGGAAGTGTATTCTCCGTCGGGGCTCATGACGGAAGCTTTCGAATAATCGTAGGAGAATGTCATGTCCGCAGTACTTTTGGGCTCGCTAAGCGTGTACGTTCCTGCAGGAGGCAGTGGAGCGTTTTCATTGTCCGGTGCATTTGCGGCATAGATCTCCATCAGGTAGTAGGTGCTTTCAGACTGGGGCAGACCCTCTATCAGCGGCATGTCGGAGATATATGTGGAGTAGCGGTGTTCTCCGTTGTTGCCTGAAGGCCCGTAGTAGTAACCTGTAAAGTCAGTAAGATCGAAGTTGTAATCGTACTCAGGCTCGGGTGCCGGCGGGTCTTCTTTTATGGCGGCCTGGCTTACACTTATCTCTGCGGATACGGATTGGCCGTCACCGTATGTATATGCGAGCAGGATCTTTCCCTCCCTGGTTTCTCCTGTGCTGTTGCTGTCCGCTGTAAAAGTGGTCGTAGTGCTGTCTATGCCGACGAAGTCATGCATCCATTCATCGGGCGAAGTGGCAGTCAGCTCGCCGTCCGATGTCGGGTTCAGGATCTCGTATGCTATTTCTACCTGGCCTCCTTGCTCGGGAACGGAAAGAGTGGCGGCAGTCTTGATTTCAGGAGGGTCCGGATTGTAGGTCGGCCCGTCGTTGTTGTCGCAGCCCGTTGAAAGTATCAGTGCTGCGGCTGTCATGAATAGAATCTTTTTCATACTGTATAAGGTTTGATGTTGTTGAATTATGTGGTATAGTTTTCTCAAAATTACTGAAATTTTCTGTACGGACAACGAATGAGACAGAAAGTTTCAAATTTTTTCAATGGCTTTGGTGATTCTTCTTAGGGACTCTTCCTTTCCAAGAATGTAAAGCAGGTCGATTGCTCCTCCCGGGGTTACAAGCAGTCCTGACAGGGCGATCCTTATGGGCCATGTGAACGGCCCTATCTTGAGGCCGGCTTCGGAAGCCATGCCTGTGACGGTATCCAGAAGGACTTCTTCAGACCAGTCATCAACTGTAGAAAGGGTATTGGCTGCCTTTTTCAATATCGCAGCTGATGTCTCGAGAGTGGACTTGTTCTTCTTGTTTATGAACAGTTCCGTGCTGTAGTCGGGCAGTTCGTGCAGGAAAGCGGTCTTTTCCGGTATCTCGGACATCTTTCCTATTCTGGACTGCAGCAATGACGCGGTCTTTTCCCATTTGGATTCGAGCGCAGTGCCTTCCATACCGGAGAAAGGCAGGGCCAGCGTGCGGAATACTGCCGGGTCCATCATGCTGATATGCTTGCCGTTGACCCAATCCAGCTTCTGGTAGTCGAATACGGCGGGACTTTTGTGTATTCCGCTTACCGAGAATTGGGCGATAAGCTCGTCCATAGTGAATATTTCCTGTTCGGATTTCGGGGACCATCCAAGCATGGCTATGTAGTTGATGATGCCTTCCGGTATGTATCCCTGCTCGAGGAGTGCCTGGAAACTGACGGCTCCGTGTCTCTTTGAGAGTTTGCTTATGGTTCCGTCCGGGTTCTTGCCGTTGATCAGGGGCAGATGGATATATTCGGGGGCCTCCCAGCCGAATGCCTTGTACAGCAGCAGGTATTTCGGATTGGACGACAGGTATTCCGATCCCCTGATAATGTGGGTGATGTGCATGAGGTGGTCGTCCACTACGTTGGCGAAGTTGTAGGTGGGCATGCCGTCGCTCTTGAGCAGCACCTGATCGTCAAGGGTCGAGTTCTCGACTGTTATCTCTCCGTACACCATGTCGTTCCAGGATTACGACATAGGCGGTTCTATACGTGCCGGCAACTGCTTTACTATCCTGCTGTCCCCGAGGCCCATGCATGCGGTTACGGCCATAGCGTGATATCCGGCGTACACGTCTCCGGGGAGGGTGATGTCCGGATGCGCGTCAATCCATATCACCGCCACGTCGTCCCCGTACCTGTCCGTCAGATATGTGAAGGGGACCACGCTTGCCGAGCACTCCCCGCCCAATGTGACGATGCGGTCCGGGGCCGCCACTTTCAATATGTCCAGAGCAGCAGCCGTCTGGGCCGCGATGATGTCACGGTCCATTACCCCGTCCGTCACTGTCCGCTCACACGGGCCCAGGCTTACGGGTACTGTGTAGGTCTCCTGATTATTGCCTGCCGGAACTAAGAAATTGAGCAGCTGCGCTCCCAGCCAGCATCCCCTGGCCGACCTCGCGCGGTCCTCTATTTCCGGAATCCACCGCGCTATATCCCCGCCCTGCCATTGCGGGTAGATGAGTCTGATTGTTTTTATGCCGCAAGATACTCAAAAAACAGCATAAATTTCGTAGTTTTGCCAAACTAATTATGTGTTTATGGCAATACGGATTGAAACAAGATTGACGGACCGGGATCTCACCGGGCGGAGTCACTGGTGGGGTGCGCCGGATATGCCGGAGGGGATGGCGTATCCCTGCATAGATGTGGAGGACGGGGACGGCGGCACGTACCCGGAGCCGTTGACATTTGTCTGCCAGATACGCTGCAAGGATATCGCAGGGTTGGATACGGACGGGCTGCTGCCGCACAGCGGGATGCTTTATTTCTTCGCACCGATAGACTATTTTCTCGGAGAAGACGGTTCTCCTCTGGACTATCATGATTCTCCTGCGGTGATTTATACAGAGCGGGAGGACGGGCTAGTGCCGTATGAACTGTGTTGGGAGGGGACGGATGAGAGTGTCTTCCGGCCTGCAGAGGAAATGCTTTTCTCCAAGGCAGAATCTCCGCGCGGCGACGGTCACATCCTGCTGGGCGAGCCGTATCAGGACGAGATCCGCCAGGCTCATCCGGGCTGCCTGTCCCTGCT
The DNA here is from genome assembly GCA_944323785.1 of uncultured Bacteroidales bacterium. Lineage (GTDB taxonomy): Bacteria > Bacteroidota > Bacteroidia > Bacteroidales > UBA932 > Coprenecus. The sequence continues at coordinate 78,256 of CALUTU010000011.1, forward strand.
GCAGATAGACGAGGATGACCGCTGGGGCCTGCGCTTCTACGACTGCGGCATGTACTATTTCCTCGTCAGACCCAGCGACCTCACGGACCGCAGATGGCACCGCGTCGAAGGCGATCTGTTCTTCTATTGAAAACAATCGGAAGGAGAATGTTTTATGAGATTGGATGACTTTGAGAATGAGATTTCTGCAGTGATTTTCCGAAGGGGAGAGGATTATTATGAGGATGGTCTTGTGGAGGAGTTGGATGAGACGGCTCCCGGTATATGGTGTGCGGTGGTCGCCGGAACAATGGATTATGAGACGGAGGTTTGTGTTAAGGACGGGGAGATTGTCTCATGGGATTGCGACTGTCCATATGACGGCTATATGTGCAAGCACGTGGTGGCGGTACTGCTCAAACTGCGCAATGAGAGGTCGGCTTTCTCTGAATATGAGGAAGTTGAATCCAATGTTGAGTCTGTAGTGCCTGAAGAAAGGACAGTCGGGCCTTTTGACGGCGCCGCGGATTTGTCTGACAAAGTATCTTTGTTGACAGACAAGCAGTTGCGGGACTTTGTCGGCAGATATGCACAGAAAGATGCCGCTTTCAGGGAGGAACTGCTCGGAGCTGTCGTGAAGAAGCAATTGTCCGGAAATCCTGATACCTATCGCCTGGAGGTGAGAAAGTATATCTGTTGTGCGAATATCTACGGTATTTTGAAAAAGGGGCAGCTGCTGTTGGAGGCCGGTCGGATGGATGCCGCCGCGGCTATAGCGCTTCAGACTTTGGAGTCCTTTGCGGATGAATATGAGTACTATGACTATACTGACAGCAATTCAGTAGACCCCGATGTGTGTGATGAGGCAGGCGCTCTGATACATAAAATAATTGATGACGGCAGGACCGGGGACGGTCTCAAACGGTTTATAGCGGAGGAGCTGGACCGGATGTCGAAGAAGGAGGTTTATACGGATTATGATATGTTCGATATGGACGCATTGGTAGCTGATGTCAGTGAGAGGGTGCTGTCTAAGGAGGATGTACTGAAAATGATAGATGCTCATCTGAGCACAGAATCTGAGTATCGTCTTGCGGACTGGGTGCGCCGGAGAGTGACGCTCCTTACCGGTTTGGGCAGGGTGAAAGATGCGGAAGACACAGTGCGTCATTATCTTTATCTTCCGGAGATACGCAAGGATGAGGTGGACAGGTGTGTTGCGTCGGGAGAGTACCGCAAGGCCTATGCGATGCTGGACAAGGGTATCGCTCTGGCGCAAAAGATGAGACATCGGGGAACGGAGGACAAGTGGTTGGAGATGAAGCGTGAGATTTATGAGAGACAGGGAGATGCGGGCGGTGTCATGGACACTACCCTTAAGTTGTTTATAAACTCTCTTAAGATGGAGGAATACCGTAGGCTTAAGAAGTTGGTGAGTGCTGATGAGTGGCCTGAGTATTTGGACAGGCTGATTGACCATACTAAGCTTTGCGATTACTCCAGTTATGCTCACTGTTCTCAGGCGGAGATATTCAAGGAGGAAAAGGAATATGACCGTCTTCTGAATCTGATTGCCAACTTGAGACCTGACAGCCGTTTGGAAGCATTGATGCGGTATTCGGAGGTATTGAAGGATATGTATTCTAAGCAGCTGTTGGAAATGTTCGTTCCTTTGATAAAGGATTATGCTGAGAAGAATGTCAATGTCAAGGCATATCCTTATGTTGTGCAGGTGCTTAGGCAGATGCGCAGATTGAACGGGGGAGCGGAGGCGGTGTCCGGGCTGGTCGCTTTGTTCCGGCAGAAATACATAAGACGCTCGCGCATGATGCGGGAGTTGGATAAACTCTGATTCTGGGAGTGCCCTTTGTGTTGTTCCGTATTTCAACATTCTTTGCCGCCATATTGGTCGGCATCGTCTTTCAGCAAATAGTTGGAACTGCGTCCTCCGTCGGCTGCCGCTGTCAGTATGCCTTTCTCTATAAGGTCAGTTATGTCCCTGAGGGCAGTGGCTTGTGAAGTCTTGGTTATTTTTGCCCATTTGGAGGATGTGAGCTTGCCTGTAAAGCCGTCCCAGAGCATATTGACCACTCTCACCTGTCTCTCGTTCATCGGTATCTCACGGTGCCGTTGCCAGAAAGAGGATTTGCATACAACTCTCTTTACAGTTTCCTTTGCCCTGAGAATGGAGCTTTTCATCGTATTCAAGAACCATTCAAGCCACTCTGTAATATCCGTAGAGTTGCTCGTAGTATGCTCCAAAATCTCGTAATAGGCCTTTTTTTCACGCAGTATCTCTGCCGACATACTGTAAAAACGCAAAGGGAACCCATCTGCCTTGGCCAGCTGCATATCGGTTATAGTCCGCGTCAAACGCCCGTTTCCGTCATCAAATGGGTGGATGGCAACAAACCACAAGTGTGCTACTGCCGCTTTCAGTACAGGGTCGATTACGGTGTTGTCAGAATTTATCCACGTTAAAAAATCAGTCATCATATCAGGGACAACATCTGACGGCGGTGCTTCGTAATGTACTTTTTCCTTACCCATCGCTCCGGAAACTATCTGCATCGGCTCACCGCCTGTCCGGTATGCCCCGACTGTAATCGGATACATACCGCTTCGTCCGGTAGGGAACAATGCGGCGTGCCAGTTGAACAGGCGTTCCGGGGTGAGTGGTTTGTTGCAGTTTGTCACAGCATCCATCATGATCTGCACAACACCCTCGGTATAGTGATCTGGTTGTGGAAGACCTGCGGTGTCAATACCCAAATGCCTTGCAATGGACGACCGCACTTTGTCAGAATTCAAAATCACGCCCTCAATTTCGTTTGAGCGCAGCACATCCTCGGTCATTACATTGAGTGCAGTCATGCTTTGTACATTAAATCCCAGTCCGTCCATCATACCCTGTATCATTCCTTCGAGGTTGCGTACCTCTGAGAGCAGGGCTATGAGCCTGGAATCATTCCATGTAAAAGAAGGCCATTCAGGATATTGCCAGATGTATATTGGTCTCATGTCCATTCGGTTTATTCGCAAATATAGAATTAATGACGCGAATAGGCAAATTATTCACGTCATATTTTGATTGGAATAGCAGGACTTAAGTTGACGCAATAAATTGTGTCACACCAGTACCCCAGTCCTGAGAATATCTTCATAAAGAGGACTGTCATCATCCTCTGTCAGTAGGACCGGTTCTATCAGACAGCTTACTTTCCTGCCTAACTTCCAGAGTAAAGGAGTGTCTTCAAAGTAGTTTTCACTTCTTTTTGAAACCACTACGGCAATATCTATATCACTTTCCTCAGTGTAGTTCCCTTTGCTGTATGAGCCATAGAGATACAACGCCTTCAATGGCAGGTGTTCAGCTACCATTGCCTTGTATTTCCTTGCTATATCTAAAGCCTGCCCTTTATCCATAATTGAAGTGTTTTTGTCTTGTTTAACAATTCCTTGCAGTATTCTGGCGTCAGAACTTTCATCAGCAGCTCCTTATAGGACGGATACCTTGCCATCAGACCTGACTTTAAAGCCAGCCTTGACAGGTGATGAATCTTCAAAGGAGGCTCTTCCAGTACTTTGCTCCAATATGCCTTGAGTGCCTTTTCAATGACCTGATGGCACATAAACCCGACATAAAGGAATCTCTTTGTCTCCAGCATTGCCTGCGCTGTGTCAAAATCATAGTCAGACAATTCTATCAAATATGTTATTTATCCGCCATAAATCAGTCAATTATGTGGCATAATATACGTTTTTATCTTCAATTTGTTTTATTGATGTTTACAAAAGATGCAATACTTCGGTAAATTTTTCGGTAAAAATTTACCGAAGTATTGTACTAAAGGAGCTAATGGGAAGGCACATAGTCATATCCACGTCTGTCGATCTGGTACGTGTGGCCACGGAGGGTGTGGTGTATATCTCCTCTGACGGCAATTATTCGACGCTTATTCAGGCGGACGGCGGCAGCCGTATTCTGACGGTGCAGCTCGGTCAGTTGGAGACCCTTATTGCCAGGCAGTTGGAAACGGACGGAAATGTGTTTATCCGCATCGGCAAGAGCTTGATAATCAATCGTAACTATATACATTACATTAATATCCCAAAGCAGCAGCTTGTCCTTTCCGACGCACGGACTTTCAGCCACACTGTCTCAGCGTCAAAGGATGCGTTGCGCCAGCTTAAGGAATTGATAGAGAAGGAGTGACCATGAAAGAGAATAAGGATATACCGGAAATCCGGGATGATGAGATACGCGTCATCGGAGATTCTCAGTCCGGTGAGAATAAGAGCGGCAGGGCGTGGTGGTGGATATTGGCGGCCGTCGTATTGGCAGCGGGGATTGTCTCGGCTGTGCTGTTGGTGAGGGAGCCTGGGAATGCAGCTGACCGGGATGAGCAGGAACAGGAGGTGGTGCGCGGCTTCTATGAGCAGGAGGAAATGGTTGACAGTGTACAGTCTGCGCCGGCGTATGTGGAGGTGGAGGAGCAGACAATATCCGGAGTGCCTGTGCGCATCTTTACACCGGTAGGCGGAGAGCCGTCGTTGATGATCGGAATGCCGGATTTTGAAGATTCAACCATCTTTTTTATAACTCAGGCTGCAGATATACGCGCTGATAATATGCAGATTTTAGGTGACTTCGTACTGCGTGGAGAGCAAATCGCCAAGGGACGGACCAAGTTGGGATGGTGTGCGATAATTGACGGCAATATATCGATAGGCTATGATAAGGAACCTGCGGCCTTGCAAGAGGCAATATTATCCGGAGGCTATTTTTTCCGTCAATACGGTTTGATCGCTGGCGGCAAGTACGTGAAGGAGTCCAGCCGATGGAAATATTCCAGCCGGCGCAGGGCATTGTGTCTTAAAGACGGTCAGGACTTTATTGTCGAGACTCTTGAGGCTGAGACATTTCCGCGATTTTCATATGTCCTTGAGGACTTGAATGTAGATGCTGCGATTTATCTAGTAGGTGGCGATTCATACGCTTATGGCCGTGACCGGGACGGCAATAGAATCGCGTCCGGTATCTTCGACCCGGACGTTATTATGGACAATACCAGTTACATACTTTGGAAGTATTGACTTCTGGGGCTGGTGTGGAAAAATAAAGCCCGGACGAGGGGAATTTCCGTGTCGTCCGGGCAGGTCTCTATAATGTCGGCTGCGGAAGTCCGCGGAGGGACTATGAGCCGAAGTTGTCGAAGAGTATGTTCTCGGGAGGTACTCCGAGGCTGTCCAGCATCTTGAGAACGGACTGGGTCATCATCGGAGGTCCGCACATCAGGTAGAGGCAGTCCTCGGGAGCCTCGTGGTTCTTGAGGTAGGTCTCGTAGAGGACGTTGTGAACGAAGCCGACCTTGTAGTCCACTCCTGCAGCATCGGCCTCGGGATCCTGACGGTCGAGGGCCAGATGGAACTTGAAGTTGGGGAACTCGCGCTCTATCTCGTGGAAGTCCTCGAGGTAGAAGGCCTCCTTCAGGCTGCGGGCACCGTAGAAGAAGTTGACCTT